>JAHBVK010000053.1 GCA_019637555.1 Anaerolineae bacterium | reverse complement strand
TGCTTTAAGGCTTGTGCGGCGTTAATCAAGTGGTGGCGAGCGTAGACCGGAGGTTGAAAACCTCCGGCTACAATACTTTGGTAAACCCACTGAAGTGGGTTAGGAGCAAAACCTGACCTTTGCTGAACCCTCTTAAGAGGGTTTCTAGAGTGTTGTAGCATGGGGTTTTGAACCCCATGCGTCGGCGGCAAGCAGATAAATAAACTCCGGACAAGCCTTGTAGCGCCCGTTGATTGCAGCATCCTCCATCCCTTTCCTCACCCCGCCGAATCCGACACCATATTCAACGAGGCGGGCTGAGTCGCGGTATTCGTCACCGTCAGCTTGAACAGATCGCCGCGATACAACCCCCGCGTCAAGCGGATCGGCTGACCGCCCTCGGCATACGCCACGCCCTCCACCTCCAACGCTGGATCGTTGGGCGCGCTGCCCAGTAGTTCCGCTTCTTCCCGATTCGGCAGCACCGCCTGCACCGAGTCGCGGCTGTAGGCGACGGGCAAACCGAGCGTCTCCTGAATCGCTTCCAGCAGCGACTCTTTGCTCAAATCCATCTCCAAGATCGGCGCGAAGATGCGGTGATCCAGATACGAGGTGTGGATCGCGGCGGGCACGTCATCGACAAGGCGCAGCCGCCGGATCACGATCATCTGCGTGAACGGCGCGAGGTGCAGACTCTCTCGAATATAATCCGACGCTGGAATCACCGCGCTGGACAGTACCTTCGTAGTCACCTGATGTCCGCGTGCGCTGAAGGTGCCGCTGAAACTCAGGATCGTGGACATGCCATATGCCATCACATGCTCGGCAACATACGTCCCCTTGCCCTTGCGCCGATACAGAATCCCCTTGGCGACCAGCGACTCCAGCGCCTTGCGTGCCGTCATCCGGCTGATGTTATGCTGCGTGGCGATCTCGGTTTCCGAGGGCACTTGATGTCCCGACTGCAACTCGCCCGCGCGGATTTGCTCCGCCAGTAGATTTTGAATCTGCACATATAGCGGCACGGAAGAACGTTTGTCGATCATGCTTCATGTCCATGCGATCTGGTAGCTGATCAGGCTTCGCGCTGCTTTAGCGCGGCTGTTGTTGTACCACGAACCCCCTGCTTTTGTCATTTGTCACGCTTGAATATCACCATTACGGGACAAACGACGTTAGTTTGGCGCAATCAAACCAAATTCAAAATGTCGCCTACCATAACCCATTTTTCGCCCATTTTTCCCATTAAAAAAATGGCTTTTAATGGGCGCTATTCCGGCGCGATCTGTGCTTGCTGCTTCGGGCGATGCACGATCACCTCGATGGTCAGCGCCAGCGCCGCGCTGCTGATGCTGCTGCGTACCACCGCCTTGATCACCGCCGCCGGATCGAGGATTCCCGCCTCAACGACGTTGACACGCTTTCCCGTCCGCACATCAAATCCGGCGCACTCCTCGCCCATCTCAGCTATCACCGCGCTCGGATCGTAGCCCGCGTTGCTGACGATGGCGCGGAACGGCGCGGCTAACGCTTCCCGCAGGATCGTCGTGGCGGCACGTTCCTCGACGCTCTCGTGATCCGTTGTCTGAATCGCCTGTCGCAAATTCAGCAGCGCCGCGCCACCACCCGCCACCACGCCTTCGCGCATGGCGCTCCGCAGACAGCGCAACGCCCGTTCCGCCTGCTCCTTGCGTGCGTCGATCTGCCGTTCCGTCACGCCGCCGATCCACAGCGTTGCCGATCCCTCGACGTAGCGCCCCAATCGCTCTAACAACTGCGCCCGCCGCTGCTCATCCTCGGCACATTCATAAGCGTGCAAAAGCATCTGTTCGCGTTGATCGCGCAGTTCGGCATCGCTGTTCCCCTCGATCACGCCGAGGTGATCGTTGTCCACATACACCTGCCGCGCCGATCCCAGATCCGCCGCCGTCACCGTCGCCAGCGAATCGCCCACTGCGCCTAAGATCAAGCGCCCGCCCGTCAGCGTCGCCAAATCCTCTAACGCATCGGGACGAGTCAACACTTCATCAGGCGCTTTCACCGCTACCGTGCGGAAATGTCCGGCATGGAGGTTCGCCACCAGAAAGCCGATCACTTCGTCGGAGCATTTCGCCGCCATGATCACCATCGCGCGGTAGCCAGCCAATAACGCCGCCTCCAACGCGGGCAGTAGCTGCTGTGGCGTCTGCACTTCCAGATCGGTGATCAGGATCGCCGGATCCTCCAGCATGATCTCGGTCACGCCGCTGAGAAAATGCGGACTGGCGACACCCGCTTTCCAATACGTCCCCTGAACCAAATCGTGACGCAGTTCGCGGCTGTAGCTGCGCCGCACATCGACGCGCCCGTATTCCCCGATTACGGTCATGATCTGCGCTAACTGCCCCGCGATCTCCGCATCGTGACAGGCAGATTCCGCCAACTGCGCTAACTGCTGCTCCTCGCTCACCCCGAAACTGGATCGCCTCAGCGCGTCCATGATCAGCGGTAACTTGGCTTCCAGCGCATTTCGCAGCAGCATCGGATTGGAGCCTGCCGCGATCATCTTGATTCCCTGTCGCAGCACACTCTCGAAGATCACCGCCGCCGTCGCCGTGCCATCCCCGATCTGATCCTGCAAGCCGCAGACTAAGCCCCGCAGCAGCATCGCGCCCGCATCCGCCTGCCGATCTCCCAACTGTACGATCCGCCGCGCGATCACGCCGCCGCTGTCCAGCACTTCCGGCGCACCGCCCGCGAACTCCGACTCCACCGCCACCTGCCGCGCGATTGGTCCCAGCGTAGCGCGGATCGGCGTCACTATCTGCTCCACACCGCGCAGGATCGCACTAGCGACATCAGGTTGAAATCTCAATCGTGGAGGGGCTGCTCTTGTGCTCAAAACAATATCCTCTATTCTCAAAATAACTATTTAAGCAGACGAACTCTATAGCTTTTCTAACTGGGTGGGTTAGAAACCCACCCCTACCGCGTCTTATCGGGGTTGTCCCCATCATATCTTGACTGTAGGGGTAGGTTTCCAAACCTACCCTCTGAACTCTTTCATAACTCCTCAAGATGGTTGCACAGTCTTAACCCACTTCAGTGGGTTTCAAAGGTTTTGTAGCCAGAGGTTTCAACCTCTGGTCTACTGGTAACTTGCTACTCTACCACCCGCTACATCTCCCCGAACCGCTCGCTCAACTTCACCGCCGCGCCCGTCCGCATCGATTCGTAGCCCGCCTGCACAATCGCTAAGCTGCGCCGCTCGCTGCGACCACTGGTTGGCGCGGAATCATCGCCTGCCACGTAATCCGCGAATGCCTCGATCTCCTGTGCGTACTCGCTCAACGCTGGCTTCGGATAGTCATTCCACGTAGGGGCAGCCGCACCATCGCCCTCATAGCTGAATACCTCATACCCGAAGTTATTCGCACGGATCGCTCCGCAGTCGCCGTAAACGGTATATCCACCGAGCCGCTGCTGCTGTCCGAATGGCACTTCGCAAGTCTGCAAGATGCGAATGTGCAAACCACTCCGCAGCGTCAACAACCCACTCATCGTGCCTTCGATGTCGGGACGCTGGAACGAGGCGGCGCGATGCTCCTGCAGATAGACCGTCTCCACTTCACCAAATATATAGCGTAACTGCGCCATCGTGTGAATGCCGTGCAGCATCCATGTGCCTGTACCACCGTGCTGCGGTTCGGTCAGCCACGCCCGCCGCCCCGCGTAACCGAAGTTCGGCGCACGGAATCCGGCTTCCAACGATGCGCCGACCAGTTCCCCGATATGTTCACCAGTCGCCACGATCCCGCGTAGGAAATGCGCCAATGGTGCGTAAGCGAGGTTCTCCGCCACGTACAGCTTGACTCCCGCTTCCTCCGCCGCTTCGATCATTCGGGTGGCGTCCTCTACCGTCAGCGCGATAGGCTTCTCCACCAGCACATGCTTACCAGCGGCAATCGCCTGCAGCGCCATCTCGCAGTGTAAGCCGTGCGGTGTGCAGATCGATACCGCATCCACCTCAGGATCGTTCAGCGCCGCGCTGTACTCCGCATAGGTGCGTTCGATCCCCAACTCAGCCGCTTTAGCGCGCAAAAATTCGGCATCGTTATCCATGATGCACTGCACGCTAATTTTGCGATTCAACTCGCCGATCGCTTGAATCTGCCGTTCACCCGCCCAACCAACGCCAATGATCGCCACGCGCAGCATCGCCGCTACTCCTGCCCTTCGCTGATCGCCACGATGCCCTGATGGACTCGTTCTTCCGCCGCGATCTTGAGTACGGTGGCGCGATGCCGCGAGTCCATGTTGTGCCTGTCTTTAGGGAAGCGTCCGCCGATCAATCGTTGGAACGGTGCAGCCAGCGCTATCATCTCATCGTCGGCGCTCGGCTTTTCCGCCAGTACCTCAGCAATGGCAGATCGGATGCTGGAGAGATAGGCGATCTCCCACGTCAGCCACTCTTGAATCGCCGCACTGCCATACAACACGCTGCCATGCCCCGGCACAAGGATCTCGATCTCCATCCGCCTGATCTTTGTCAGTGAGTTTTCCAGAACGGCGCTATCACCATCGTTGATTGCGGGCACGATCCCTGTCACGACGGTATCACTGGCGAACAGCAGTCGATCTTGCTCCAGATACGCGCAGATGCCATCAGGACTGTGACCCGGCGCGGGGAACAAGCGCACCACTTTGCCGCCGAGATCAATCGTCAGTTCGTCGTTGAAGGTGATGGTAGGTTTCAACGCCTGCGCCAGTAATTCCGCGTAGTGCAGCCCTTTGCGTTCCGCGAATCTGCGCAAATGTTGGCGCATGTGATCGTGGATCAAGCTGCTAGCGAATACTTCCGCGCCCTCGAACGCCGCGCCACCCAACACATGATCGCTGTGTCCGTGCGTCAGCACCACCCGACTCGGCGCGAATCCTGCTTGCTGCACGAAGGTCGCCAGTTCGCTGCCTTCTTGGGGATCAGTCCCCACGTCGATCACCAGCGCCCGCGCGTTGCCGAAGATCACCCCGTTCTTGCCTTCCGCCACGCGATGATCAGCGCAGTAGACACCCGCCAACAGTTTAGTGAATGCCACGACTCGCTTAGCCTTTGCTGCCTGTCAAAATGATCCCTTCCACCAGATAGCGCTGCGCGAATAGGATCAGCACAACCACGGGGATCAGCGAGATCATCACACCTGCCAACACCAGATACGTGCTGCCCTGACTGGCGGGACCGATCAGGTTGACGATGCCCAGCGGAATGGTGAACTTTTCCCACGAGTTCAGGAAGATCAGCGGGCGGAAATATTCGTTCCAATGCGTGTTGAAGGAAAGCACGGAGAGTACCGCGATCCCCGGCAAGCCCAGCGGCAGGAAGATGTGCCAGAAAATCCTGAATGGTCCCGCGCCGTCCAGCTTGGCGGCATCCTCTAATTCCGTCGGGATCGTCAGGAAGAACTGCCGCATCAAGAAGATGCCGAACGGTGTCACCAGCGCAGGCAAAATCAACGCCTCGTGCGTGTCCGCCAAGCCCAAATTACGGATGATCACGAAGATCGGGATGATGGTAGCGAACAGCGGGATCATCAGCGCCGACATCAGCATCACGAACAGGATGTTCTTGCCCGGAAAGCGCAACCGTGCGAAAGCATACGCCGCCAGCGTGGAGGTCGCCAACTGCCCCGCGACGGTCAGGATCGTCACCTTCAGGCTGTTCAAGATGTACTGACCGAAGGGTACTTGCGCGAACACATCGGCGTAATTCTGCCAGCGCCAATCGGTAGGCAACCACTGCGGCGGCATAGCGAACGAATCTTTGGGCAGGCGCAGCGAGGTTGACCACGCCCACAGGATCGGCAGCAGCACGATCAGGCTGGCGAAGATCAGCGTCACGATCACGATGGCGCTGGTGATCCGGCGTTGTAGCAAAGCGCGCTCGTCGCTGATCGCCGTTATTTGCGTTGGAGGCTTCATTGCCGTCTGCATGGTCTAGTCCTCCTTGCCTTCGTAGTACACCCAGCGCCGGCTGATGCGGAACTGGATCAGCGTCAGGATCAAAATGATGATGAAGAACACGGTGGCGATGCTCGATCCGTAGCCCAGTTTCAGCGACGCCAAACTGTCCCAGATCACCATCACAACGGTAGTAGACGCATTACCGGGACCGCCTTTGGTCATGATGTTCGCTTGATCGAACATCTGCAAATGGCTGATGATGCCGATCACCACCACGAAGAAGATGGTCGGGCTGAGCTGCGGCAGTGTCACATGGCGGAACTGCTGCCAGCCGTTCGCACCGTCGATTGCCGCCGCCTCGTAATAATGGCGCGGGATGTTCTGCATTCCGGCGTAGAACAGGATCAGATCGAAGCCGAAGGTTTTCCAGATCGTGGCGATGATCAGTGAGATCAATGCCCACTGCGAGGAGTTCAGCCAGCGCACAGGTGCGATGCCAAGCTGACCGAGATAGTAATTGATCACGCCAAGCTGTGTATCGAACATGAAACTGAGCACGATGGCAATCGCCGCCATCGACGTGACCACAGGCAACAGAAAGGTGGTGCGGAAGAAATAGCGCAGCGGGGCGGGCATCTTGCGCTGCAAGAGCGCCGCCAAGCCGAGTGCCACCACCACATCCAGCGCCACCACCGCGATCACGAAAATCGTTGAGTTGCGGAAGCTGGCAAGCACGCGGGCGTCATTGAACAACGTGGTGAAGTTCTTCAGCGCTACGAACTTGGGCGGTGTGAAGATGTTCCATTCAAAAAAGCTGAGTCCAATCGACCACAGCATCGGACCCGCCACGAAGATCAGGAACAGGATGAAGGCGGGCGCGATGAACAAATAGGCGGCGATTGCTTCCCGACGCCGCTGCGTGGACATGCTCAGGGTATTTTTCGACGGGGATTGCTTGACGGCACCTTGACTCTTCTCGGCGTAGGTAACACTCATAACAACGGGGTGCCTTTCTGCGCTATGTTTACAAATGCTCTAATCACAAATTTAGTTCAACTTCAGTGAGTAGGAGCCATCGCTGGATGCGTCTTGAGTCCCGTAGGGACTTCGTTCGTTCAGCCGGGCAGTTCATTGCCGGGAACATAGCCCACTCACTCTGAAAAACGCGGAATATTGGCGATAAGAGTAACGCCGAAGCTAGGGATAAGAGCATAACCCTTATCCCTAGCACGGTGACAAAAACGTCGTTTCCACCTGCAATGTTGCGACGTAATGGAGAGCAGCGCCCGCCTAGGAAACGCCGAGCATGGTGTTCAGTTCGCCGTGCATCGCTTCCAGCGCATCTTTAGCGGGCATTTCGTTCGCCATCGCTAAACCGATGTACTTGGTGAAGATGTTGGTGAAATCCTTGTTCTGTGCAGGCGCGGGGATCGGCGCGGCATCCGTCTCATCGACCATGCCGTAGAACGCCTTCCAGTTGTTGGGTCCCAATCCCTCGTGCTGCTTCGGATCAGCCATCACTGAACGGCGGGTCGCCGTATGGACGCCACCGGACACGTAGGCAAACTGCACGTCCTTGCTGGTCAGGTACTTCATCAGCTTCCACGCCGAGTCAGGCTGTGCGCTCAGGGTCGTGATCGCCAATGCACTTGCGCCGTACTGATGCTTCTGCGTCTTCCACATCGGCATATACGTCACGTCGTAGTCATCAGGCGTCAAGCCTGCCGCCTTGAAGCGTGATACCCATGCGCGGTGCGAGATAATCATGCCGACTTTGCCCGTCTCGAACGCCGACAGCACCGAGTTGATGTCGCTCATGTAAGAGATGCCATCGGTGAACGCCTCGGATTGCAGCATCTCCAGTGCTTCGATGTTGGCGGGATCATTTGCCGTCGAGGCATCCCAGTAGTAGCCACCGCCGCGCTTGGCGCGATCTTCGGCGGAGAGTCCACTGTAGAACTTATCCCACAGCCATTCGCCACCTTCGGCGTGCTTTTCAGCCAGTACATTCGTACCGTTATTGAACGACCACGGCACGAAACCACCCCAGTGACGGTTCGCCCACGCGAAGCCGTAGATGTCGTCGCCCAGTTTACGGATCGCGCTGGCAGCAGCGGCGAAATCCTCCACTGTCCAGTTGTCCGCGGGATAAGCAACCCCCGCCTGATCGAACAGCTTCTTGTTGTAATAGATGCCCGCCGCTGCCCACAGATTCGGCAGGTTGTACAGCGATCCCTGATACATCACGCCTTCAATGAACACCGGATTCACATCGCTGAAGTAATCTTGAATCTCGGCGGCATCGTTGGTCGCCAGCTCATCTAGCGGACGGATGATCCCGCCAGCCGAGAAGGTCTGCTGACCTTCGGTGCCTACTTCCACGCTGTCCAACTGCTGACCGGAAGCGAGGATCGTAGCGATCTTGGCAAGGTAAGCATCCCATTCCGCAGCGGCGACGGGTACGAGTTCCAGATTAATGTTGGGGTTTGCCTCGCGGAATCCGCCGAGCACTTTCTCAAACGTCTCGGCACGCTGCGGGTTACCAATAGTCATGGCGCGCAGCAGCACCTTATCCTGCTTAGCAGGGCGGGCGAAGGCTACCTTGTGATCCACAAGTCCGGCGGCGAGGGCGGCTCCGGCGGCGCCTGCCATGGTCAGGAATTGCCGCCGCGAAAGGCTTCGCTTGGCAGGTACTGACTCAGGTGCAGGCTTACTTTCATGCAAAGAATCGCTCATTTTCTGCTCCTTGTAATCATGAACATCTAAATTCAAGCTGCAATCTCGGCGGGTGCTGCGCCTATGCACTGCACTGCGCTGTTCTGATTGAACTAGCGGAGAACACTGCTGGCAGCAACCAGTTCCGAGTTCACTCCCCGATACCGATACCGGTAACACCGGACTGGCTCACCCGGCAACCCTCCCGCAGTGCAAACTGCTGCGAGAATCGCCCTGACAATCTATCTTGTATATACAAGTACACTCACAGTATAACACAGTGATTTATTGAGTCAAGCAACTGCTGAATCAAGGCTAGATTGCTGCCTTACGCTCTCTAACCAGAATTGATGATGTTCTAACGTTAGACTAACCGTTTCCCCTGTTTTTGCCTGATACTTGCCTGCATCTTGAGCAGAAAGATCAGGCAGCCACAACGCTTCAAAGGTTAGAATCCGTGGCTAGCAAACTTACTGGCAATTGCCGAACTGGTGAATAAAGAAGACGGACGTTTGACGAATTCCCGGCGTAGTATTACAATACGGAATACTGAGAGATGGTGGTGTTAGCGTGGCACAAGATAGATTCGGTCGCCATATTCATTACTTGCGGGTTTCTTTAACCGACAAATGCAATTTGCGCTGCGTCTACTGCATGAAAGAGGATATGGTCTTTCAGCCCTCCTCGGCGCTGATGCAGGACGACGAACTGATCACTCTTATCCGCGTATTTGCTGAACTAGGCTTCGATAAGTACCGCCTCACTGGTGGCGAACCAACCATCCGCCCGCACGTGGTGGACATTGTGCGGGAGATGAACCAGATCCCCGGTGTCGATAAGATCACCATGACCACCAACGGCGTACTGCTGCCGGAACTGGCACGTCCGCTGCACGATGCTGGCTTGCAGCGCGTCAATATCAGCATCGACACGCTCGATCCTGTCAAGTTCAAGAAGATCACCCGTTGGGGCACATTGGATACCGTGTGGAATGGCATCTTGGCAGCGGAAGAAGCTGGCATGACGCCGATCAAGCTGAATGCCGTCGTGGTACGCGGCTTCAACGATAGCGACGACGTGATCAATCTGGCGGCGCTGACGCTCGACCACGATTGGCAGATGCGCTACATCGAGATGATGCCCTTCGGGGATGTGGCGGGCTTCCAGCAAGCGCAGGTGGTCACCGATGCCGAAATCCGCGCCACCATCGAATCGGAGTTCGGACCGTTGGAACTGCTCGATGACGGCAAGCTGGACGGCGAAGCGCGTTTGTATCGCATTCGCGGTGCCAAAGGTGCAATTGGGCTGATCAGCAGCGTGACGCATCCCTTCTGCGCCAGTTGCACGCGGGCGCGCTTAACGGCAGAGGGCGTGCTGCGGCTGTGCTTGCTGCGCGATAAAGAAGTAGATTTGCTGACTCCGCTGCGGGCGGGCGCGACGGTTGCCGATCTTAAGCAGATCATCCTTGATGGCGTCTGGCACAAGCCGTGGGGTCATGGCTTGGCGCGCGATGTGATCCCCGTCAGCCGCGTGATGAGTCAGATCGGCGGCTGATCGCGTTACTTGCGGCGCTTGCGGGAATTATTAGCTTGCTGGTTTGTTTTCTGCGCTTCTGCCTCAGCACTGGCTGCCGCATTGGCAACATCCAGCCGAGCCAGCGAACGCTCGTGTGCATTGCTCAGATGCACATCCATCGCGGCGACGGCAGCATCCGCTTCTCCAGCCAGAATAGCCTCGATCATCTGTAGATGTTCCTCACAGGTGATCCGTAAATGATGTGGTAGTGATGTGCCCGCGTACTGCCAGCGGCGGATCATGCCCGCGATGGAAATGATCTTAGCAAGCGCGTCTTGAAGCAGCGGATTCTGGCTCATCTCCGCGATCTGCTGATGTAGATCGTTATCGGCGCGAATGTGGCTTTCCACGTAAGAAGGATCACTATCATCAGCGTCTCGTAGACTGATCCACGTTTGACGCAGTTTTTCAACTCGTGTCTGGTCTGGACTCTCTGCGGTAAGGCGAACAGCGGTAAGTTCTAGGGCGCGGCGCATGGTGAACACATTGTTGATATACTTGCGGTCAAATTCGATCACCTTGCAGCCGCCGGATTGCAAAGGCACAACAATGCCCTCAGCGACCAGCATCAGGAAGGCATCGCGCACAGGGCTGCGGCTGACGTTGAGTTGATCGGCTACCTCACCAACGCCGAGTTTCGTGCCCGGTTCGTACTCCATTTGGTAGATTCTGTCGCGGAGATAGTGGAAAACTTGCTGACCTAGATTGGCGCGTACAGGTTCAAAGTCGGCGTTCAAGCGACAATCCTTGTTGAAAGATGTAACATTGGTGTAGCGTAACTAAGTTTCGTATTTTGTATGCGGTATACCAGAAATTGTAGAGGGGGTAACTAATTTGTCAAGTTGCTTCGCCTCTTAGCTCCAACCATCAAAGTGAACGCGACCGGTGACTTCTAGCTCATTGAATAAGGTGTAACATGCCGCGCTACGACTACCAGTGTTCAGACTGCCAGACGACCTTCGAGGTTCAGCTTAAATTCAGCGAGATTGATGCCGCACAGCCTACCTGCCCACGCTGCGGCAGTACCAACGCGCGGCGGCAGTTCCGCCCCGGCAGTGTGCTGATCAAGAGCACCAACAGCGGCTACCGTCTGAGCAGCGATGATATGCACAGCGCCGTGGGCATGGCAGAGTCAACGCAGATCCCCGGCGCATCTGGACATGATCACGATCATTCGCAGCACCACCATGACCATGATCACCACGATCACCACCACGATTGAGCGCAGATGCGGTTCTCAGCACTCTGCGCCCAGCACTTAATCAAAAACAGAATGCCTCGCGCTGGTGGGGGACAGCGCGAGGCACTCCAAGGAAAATATAAGTAAACAAACTCTTTGCCGTATTTCGTGCGCTTGCTATTCCTATGCCGCCCGCGTAGTGACGAGCAGAACAGGGCAATTCGCAGAGTGAAGGACACTTTCAGCTACGCTGCCAAGCAGCAACCGGTTTAGTCCCGTCCGCCCATGCGTCGCCATCACCACGAGATCTACATCTGGGGCAATAGCCTTCACAATGGTTCCGGCGGCTTCGCCGAATTCCAGGACTGTCTTCACCTTCAGACCAGCATGTTCTAATGTTGCGCGGATGTCCTCTAGATACGCCTTGCGCTCCCGCGTCAAATCGTCGATCACCTCTTTCGGGGTGCGAATCGTTTCGGTTGGGGTCACAGCGGTGTAAGTGAGGTATCCGCTGATCATCACCTCTGATCGTTCGGTTATGACAGAGATTGCTGTCACATGAGCGCCGGGGGCAGCCGATTTTATCGCTGCTTCGATTGCGTACTGACCTAGCTCTGAACCGTCCAGTGGGAGGAGGATGTTCTGGAAGCCCATAGTCCCTCCAAAGTTTGCTTACTTACATTACAATCTTAGTGTACGCTACTAAGGGGCGTCATTGGTCACTTACAGGTGGTGACGTTCATCACTAAGTTTGCCTGTACATACCTGCTATCATCAGTGAGCAAGCGCTTGTATCAGTAAGCAGAGTCAACCGATCATGGTTCATGGTTTTTAGTCGAAGGTAGCGTGATCCTTGACGTGATGTTGGACAGCAAAGGCGGCTGCTTCCGCACGGTTGGAGAGACCAAGTTTGCTCAGGATGCTGCTGACGTAATTGCGCACCGTACCCTCTCCGAGGAATAAGCGTCCGGCGATCTCGCGGTTGGTTAAGCCATCAGAGATCAGCGACAGCACGCGCAGTTCTTGCATCGACAGTTCTGAGAATACCGACGCTTCTCTAGTCTTTTCCGTCTGCATCACCTCGCGAAAGACCGCAGCAGTTAAGGTGGGATCAAGAGCCGATTCGCCGCGGGCGACAGACTCAATGGTGTGGATCAGTTCGTTGCTGCCGATCCGCTTCAGGACATAGCCTGTTGCGCCAGCGCGAATGGCGGAAAAGAGGAGTTCATCTTCCGCATAAGTGGTGAGCATGACCACGCGCGTTTCAGGTAATTGTGTTACGATCTCACGGCAAGCATCCACCCCGGACATACCCGGCATACGAATGTCCATCACTACTACATCGGGGCGGATGGAGAGCGCCTTCTGCACAGCTTCCTCACCATTGGAGGCTTCACCAACTACTTGCATAGTAGAATGTTGTTGCAGTAGAGCGCGGATGCCGAGGCGGACTACTTCGTGATCGTCTGCGAGTAAAATTCGTATTGGGTTCATGATGCTCACATGTATTTGATTAGGTAATTACCCATGACTATCAATTATGGTGATTCTAGCGCATCTCAAGCAAAAATAGAGGCACTAAGTGAAGCAATTCGTGCCGTAACCAGTGAAAATCTGAATCTTGATCAAACATTGAGACGCCTAGCAGAGATTGCCGCGCATCTAGTTAATGCCCGCTATGCTGCCCTAGGTGTGCCTGATGACCGCGGCGGATTAGAGAACTTCTTCACATACGGGATGACCGAAAAGCAGATCGCGCATATGGATCATTTACCGTTGGGCAATGGGCTGCTTGGATCGCTGCTCACCCACCCCAGCGCGATCCGGTTAAATGATATGCGTGCCGATCCACGCTCTGCTGGCTTCTGCGCCGGACACCCCCGAATGACCAGCTTTTTGGGCGTGCCGATCATCAGCAAAGGGCAGTGCTTAGGCAGTTTGTACCTCTCTGATCGCCTAGACGATCTACCATTTAGTGAAGATGACGAGCGTATGGTCGGGCTGCTAGCCGGACATGCCGCCATCGCCATCGAGAACGCGCGCCTCTCCGAGCAGTTACGCAAGCTGGCAGTGCTGGACGAGCGCGACCGCATCGCCATGGAACTGCATGACGGCATCATCCAGCAAATTTATGCCATCGGTCTACAATTGGAGATGGTGCGTACGTCGCCTACACTGCCTGCCGATTTCGATCCTAAACTGACTGGCGTCGGGCAGCACCTCAACCGCGTGATCGAAGACCTGCGCCGCTACATCCTCGATCTCAAGACGGGTGTAGATAAGACCGTTACGCTGACCGAAGAACTCAATGAATTGGCGGAAGGATTCCGCGCTATTTCTTCGGTGCCACTGAAGATCGACATCGCGCCCAGTTACTTGCATCTAAGCGATGAAGCCAGCCACGCGATCACCCAGATTGTGCGCGAGAGCTTCTCCAACATCGTGCGCCACGCGCAAGCGACCAAAGTCGAATTGGAACTGCGCCAGACGCCGACGGTGACGACGGTGCGCATCGCGGACGATGGACAGGGCTTCGATGTGACTCAGGACTCCAGCGGTCGCGGCTTGAAGAACATGCAGCGGCGCGTAGAGGAACTGGGCGGCAAACTGCAGCTCAACAGCCACCGCGATGAGGGAACCACGATTACGGTGACACTGCCGACGCCATTATGACATCCCGTCATGACATTCAGCGGGATCAGGTGTGATTATCCTCACTGGTAGTGCCGCCGCTTTCCATTGACAATGACCTAAACCCGGGAAGTGTGGAGTGGAGGCAGTCATGGAAGCGCGACTACTAGGTCATCCAACACTATTTCATAGTGGACAGACAATTCCATTTACCGCCGTTTACGAGATTGTCGGTTCGACAGGTTACTTGAACCGCACAAAAGTTCACGCGTTCCTAATCGCCGGTGATAACTTCCCGTATTACGAAGGGCGTGGCGTATCTTGGTGTGTCAGTGCGACAGAAGTAGAGAAACCCAGCTATGTTGATAACCAACAGCCACAATTCATCCTTACACAAGAGGCGGATGAAGCGTACAGAGCTTTTACCTATGTCGGCTAACCAGACACTCGAGCTTTCGCTGTTTAACGTTCGGCAAGGTTTGATCGAACTGGCGGCGCTGACCGATAAGATAACCCTCGCTAGCGCAGCTTTGCTGACTTCCGTTGACAGCGATCTTGCGCAGCGTGTCAATATGGGCGACTCCAGTATCAACCAGCACCGCTTCGATCTGGAGGAGTACTGCTACCGCGTGCTGCAAACGCAAACACTCAGTGATCGGCAGGTGCGTGAAGTCGTTGGTACTGCCAAAGTGGCGACCAACCTCGAGCGCGTAGCAGATTATGCCGCCGACGTGGGCTATCAAATGGTCAGGCAGCCGCACCTGAAAGAAGCGATCTCGCTGTTGACACCGACGCTACAAATGGCGGAGATCGCGCAGGAGATGGTCAAGCAATCTGTCGAGGCGTTCTTGACCAGCGACGAGACGCTGGCGGAAAGTGTTGTGCGCCGTGATAGAGAGTTGGAAGACCTGAACGAGCAGGCGCTGTTGAATGTGGTCGAGAGTTATCCTCGTGACCATCTGGCGGAGCATTTGCCGTTCATCGCCACCATCGCACGGGACTATCTGCGAATGGGCGAACGTGCCTCCAACATCTGCGAACGCGCCATCTACATCGCTACGGGGGAGTTGAAGGAATTTCGCCGCTGATCCCTACGTTGCATCCCCTCTCCTCAGCGGTGTGGGTAGCGGTGATTACATCGACACCGATGGGCTAGAGGGGGCTAAATTGCTTCCACAGATCGATCTATGGGAGGACATGGTAAACTGGATAGCATCCGTTAGTCGCGTGTTCGTTCAGGACGATGCCGAAAATTCTGATTGTGGAAGACGCCCCCGATCTAGCGAGTTGGATAGAGCGCGAATTACGAGCCGCCAACTTTGAAGTGCTGCTTGCCGATAATGGACGCACGGCACTGGCTCTGCATACATCACTAACGCCCGATCTCGTGATCCTTGATTGGAATCTGCCGGAACTTGACGGCTTAGAAGTGCTCAAGCAGATTCGACGCGGATCGGCGACGCCTGTGCTGATGCTCACCGGACGCAGCGACGAGATTGATCGCGTGGTCGGCTTGGAAGTCGGCGCGGATGATTATCTGGTCAAGCCTTTCAGTATGCGCGAACTGTTGGCACGTGTGCGGGCGATGCTGCGCCGCACAGAGCTTCTGCGTCAGCAGTTCCAGCCTCAGCCGATCCCATCTTCAACTTCACTGCGCCATCACCAACTAACACTCAACATCGAAACTCATGACGCCACGCTGGAAGATCGCACGCTGGATTTGAGCCGCCTTGAGTTCGATCTGTTGGTGCTGTTCCTGAGCCAGCCCGGACGCGTGTTCGAGCGTGAGATGCTGCTCGATCAGGTGTGGAAGGATGCCTACGAAACGCAGGATCGCTCCGTCGATTACGTGATCCATCGGCTGCGGCGCAAGCTGGAACCTCACGACGATCTGATCGAGACGGTGCGCGGCGTCGGTTATCGGCTGCGCTCGTGAGGGCAGGTGATCACAGTGTCAGAGGGTAGGTTTCCAAACCTACCCCTACGAGATAGTCATTTTGATACTGACGCTGCTGTAGGGGTGGGTTTCTAACCCACCCAGTTAACGGGGATGAACTACCTTCAAGGAATAACCAAATGTTGCAACAATCTTCAAATATTTCTGCAACATTGCGCCACTATAATCAGGAGTTGTTAGAAGAAATTTTGCTTGTTTAGAGAATTTTCGAGTCTTTTTTGATGGCATCCCGTCCAATCCCTCCTTCCACCTTCCCTGCGTGGATACATGAAGATGGTATCGAGGCACGCGCACGCTCCCTCGCTACGATCAACGCCATCGCTGACTCGGTTTACCGCCACCTCGATCCGCAATCGCTTGCCGAACGCGCGGTCGATGTGCTGATCGAATACATCCCTGTCAGTTCCGTCGCCCTATTTTCCGTCAGCGAAGCCGAGCAAGAACTACACCTGATGGCGTGGCGCGGCTTCAGCGAAGCGACGTTGGAAGCGGGCAGCCGTTTACCCCTTAACGACAGCCTCACCGGATACACCGTCACCTGCAAAGATGTGGTCACCACTTACGATCTGGAACACGATGTTCACCTGTCGTCACGGGTGCGGACGGCGCTACTGGAGCAGGGCTTAACGGGCTGTATTTCCTTCCCGCTATTGTTCCAACAAGCGGCAATCGGCGCGGTCAACCTGATCTTTCAGGAGACGCACGAACTGACGCCGCTAGAGCGCGAGACACTTCTCGCCATCGGCAAGACGATTGGACTGGCGCTGGCGAACGCGCGTTACGTGGCGCAGATCGAAGCGGAGATCACCGAACGCCGCCGCGTAGAAGCGGAGCTGATCCGCCATCAGGATCATCTGGAAGAACTGGTCTCCGCCCGCACCGCCGAATTGGAAGACGCTAACGAGCAGTTGCGCGAACTGATCGCTGAACGCGATGCTGCCGCACGCAAGCTGCTGGCAGCGCAGCAGCGTGCCGAGCAGTTCAGCGAGGCAAAGACGATCTTCCTCTCCAACATGAGCCATGAGATGCGGACACCGCTGAACGTGATCCTCGGCTACGCCAGTTCAATGCTCGGCAATTCGGCCATCTATGAAGGCGAGTCGCTGCCGGAACTGTATCGCAAAGATATTCAGGTGCTGCTCGATAACGCCAATCACCTGCTGCGGCTGATCGATGACGTGCTCGATCTGAACAGGATCGAGGCGGGCAAACTCGAACTGCGGCTGACGGGCGTAGAACTGAAGCCAATCCTCGAAGAACTGTTGATCGCCACCACCGCGCTGCTGCGCCACGATTCCGTGGAACTACGCGCCGAACTTCCCGCTACGCTGCCAGTCGTCAAAGCTGATCCGGTGCGGGTGCGTCAGATCACGCTGAATCTACTGGCAAACGCGGCTAAGTTCACGCGGCAAGGCACGATTACGCTGCGGGCAGAGGTGCATGATCAGGTTGTCCGCATCGCGGTGATCGATACAGGCATCGGCATCTCCGAACACTTGCTATCAAATCTATTTGAGCGTTTCCAGCAAGCGGATTCAGGTCGGCACGGCGGCAGCGGCTTAGGACTGAACATCAGCAAGCAGTTGACGCTGATGCACGGCGGCGAGATGACCGTCAGCAGCAAAGTAGGCGAGGGCAGCACGTTCACCTTCACGCTGCCTTTGATGGAGGCGAGTGACCCTTACCCCTCACCCCAACCCCTCTCCCGCAGGCGGGAGAAGGGCTAATGTTGACTCCCCCTCTAACCGCTTGCGGGAGAGGGGGTTGGGGGGTGAGGGTAGTTTCACGCAGATAAATCTAGGATGGTCAGAGTTAAAGAATTTCGATGAGTTATATCCTGTTGGTAGAAGATAACCGCGATCACGCGCATCTGATCGAGCGCACGCTGACCGCCGCCGGATACGCGGTGCGGCACACCGAACTCGGCTCGGAAGCGCAGCAGATCGCCCGCAGCGAACGCCCCGATCTGATCCTGCTCGATCTGGATTTGCCGGATGTCGATGGTTTGGAAATACTGCCGACCTTGCGACGGGGGCTGGCAACCCAAGATCAGGCTGCACCGCCGATCATTGCCGTGACTGGACGCACGCCGACGGAGAATCCGCATGTAGTCGCGGCGTGGCTGCGTAAACCGTTCGCACCCGATGCCCTGCTGCGGCTGATCGACAATGTGCTGACGGTGAATGCGAAAGTGGGCAAGGCGCTATGACTGACTCAGGTCTTGCTTCCGTCGGCATTATCGGCATCGGCACCTACTTCCCGCCGCAGATCGAAACCGCTGCCGATCTGGTAGCACGCACGGGCATCCCCGAAGAAGTTCTGCGCGAGAAGATGGGCATCCGTCAGCGCCATGTCGCCAGAGACGAGGACACAGTGAGTGCAATGGCGACCATCGCCGCGCAGCGTGCCATCCAGCAGGCGGGCATCGCGCCGGATCAGATCAACGTGGTGATCTCGCACGGCAGCGAACACAAGGATCATGTGGTCTGGAACGCGGCAGGCAAAATTCAACACAACGTCGGCGCGGTCAACGCCTACGCCTTCGAGATGTACGCCTTATGCGCGGGCGCTCCCATCGCTATGAATATCGCCCGCAGTATGATGCAAGCCGATCCCGCACTGCACTATGCGCTGCTGGCGGCAGGCAGCCGCGAGAACGATTTGATCAACTTCCAGAACGCGCGATCCCGCTTTATGTTCAATTTCGGTGCAGGTGCGGGGGCGTTATTGCTGCAACGCGGCGCGACCAGAAACGTGATCTTGGGGGCGTCGGCGCTGACCGATGGCAGCCTGAGCGAAACGGTGATGCTGACGACGGAAGCGGTGCCCAGTGGTGACGCCGAAGTAATCGGGGAGGTACGCGGGCGCTTGGATGTCCGCAACGGCGATTACATGGCGGATCGCTTGGGCGAAACGTCGCTGACCAACTTCGTCCGCGTGATCCGTGAGGCGGTGGAGAAAAGTAACGCCACGATGCAAGACATCGCCTTCGTCGGACTCGTCCACATGAAACGATCTTTTTATCTGGAAATTCTAGCCGCGCTCGGTGTCAAACCGGAGCAGTCGGTTTATCTGGAAGATTACGGGCATGTGCAAAGCGTCGATCAAGCGTTGGCGCTGGAACTCGGTTTGCAGCAGGGCAAGATCAAAGCAGGGGACTTGATCGTGCTGGCGGGCGCAGGGACGGGCTATACATGGAGCGCCGTATGTGTGCGCTGGGGTGAACAGTAACCATGATCCTCGCATCGGATTGGATCGCTTTCCACGCTGACCGCACGCCGGAGAAGGTCGCCATCATCGATCAGATGACGGGACGCAATTTCACTTACGGCGAGTTCAATGATCGCGCGGCGCGGTTAGCGGCATACCTCAGATCGGCGTGGGCTGTGCAAGCCGGAGATCGGCTGGCGATACTGGCGAAGAATTCCAGCGAATACTTCGAGTTCCAGTTCGCTTGCATCAAATTGGGTACGCTGATGCTGCCGCTGAACTGGCGTCTGGCAGTACCGGAACTGCTGTTCATCCTCAACGATTCCGGCGCGAAGGGCATTGTCTACGACACGGAATTTGAGGATCGCATTCCGGCGCTGGTCGAAGGATCATCCGCTAAAGGTAGACTGCGTATTGACACGCATCTAGGCGGCAGTGACGATGCACCGATTTTCGAGCAGGCGATTAACAGCACCAGCGAACGCGTGATCATGGATCCGCAGACCACGCATGACACCCCGATGACGATCATGTATACGGCGGGCACGACGGGAACACCGAAAGGGGTTTTGATCACGCATGGCATGACCTTCTGGAATGCCACCAACATCAGCATCCCATCCGGTTTGAACTGCAACAGCGTCTTTTACGCTGTGCTGCCGACGTTCCACACGGGTGGCTTGAATCTCTACGCCAACCCGACCTTTCATCTGGGCGGGACAAGCATCATCGCGCGGCAGTTCGAGCCAGAACTGACGCTGCGAACGCTGACCGATCCGCAGCTTGGCGTAACGCACTTCTTCGGTGTACCCGCCAACTACCTGTTCCTTAGTCAGCATCCTGATTTTGATCGCAGTGATCTGAGCCACATCCAATCATGGGGCTGCGGCGGTGCACCGATGCCCGTCGCGGTGCTGCAGCGGTACGCCGAACGCGGGATCGTGATCCAGACCGGATTCGGCATGACCGAAACCAGCCCGACAGTCTTCCTGAGCGACAAACGCCGTGCGCTGGAAAAGCCACTGTCGGTGGGCAAGCCGCTGCTGCATACCCGCGTGCGCGTTGTCGATGATCAGTTTCACGATGTCGCAGTCGGGGAGATCGGGGAGGTGTGCATCGGCGGACCGAACATCACACCGGGCTACTGGAATCGCCCTGACGCCAACCGCGACAGCTTCACCGTTGATGAGTTCGGCAATCGCTGGCTTCACTCCGGCGATGCGGGAACCGTCGATGACGAAGGCTGCATTTACGTGGTGGATCGCTACAAGGATATGTACATCAGCGGCGGCGAAAACGTCTACCCCGCCGAAGTGGAGCAAGTGCTGTTCCAGATGCCGCAGGTCGCTGATGTCGCCGTGATCGGTGTACCGGACGAACGCTGGGGCGAGTCGGGCTTGGCGGTGGTGGTGCTGCACAGCGATCAGACGCTGACCGTCGAGCAGGTTCAGCAGTTTTGCAAAGATAAGTTAGCGAAGTTCAAAACACCCAAACAGGTGGCTTTTATCGAAGTGCTGCCGCGCAACGCTGCCGGAAAAGTGTTGAAGCGTGATCTGCGGCAACTGTTCATCAAGGAGCATTAACCTTATGCCTATCCCAACGCTGCCGGGAATCATGGTGGAAACCGTCACCACGCCGCGCATCACCACTCGCGTTTTAACCAGTGGCTTCCCTGACGCCATCCCCGTGATCTTTGTTCACGGCAACGCCAGTTCCGCCACGTTCTGGGAAGAGATGATGCTGGCGCTACCCGTCGGCTTTCGCGGTGTAGCGCCCGATCTACGTGGTTACGGTGACGCGGATCGCAGCGCCAAGATCGACGCCACACGCGGATTAGCGGATATTTCCGACGATCTGGCGGCGCTGATGGAGAAGTTAGGGATTGAGCAAGCACACTTCATCGCTCATTCGCTCGGTGGCTCGGTAATGTGGCAGTTTTTGATGGACTATCCGCAGCGCGTCCTCACAGCAACGCTGGCAGCGCCGGGATCACCCTACGGCTTCGGCGGCACCAAAGATGTAGACGGCACACCCACTTATGCCGATTTCGCGGGATCGGGCGGCGGCGTGGTCAACCCCGAATTTGCCAAACGCATGGGCGAGGGAGATCGCAGTACCGATAGTCCAGTGTCGCCGCGCAACGTGCTCAATGGCTTTTACTGGAAACCACCGTTCAAAGCGACACGCGAGGAAGAACTGCTCTCCTCAGTGATGTCCGAGCACATTGGCAATAAGGAATATCCGGGCGATCTGACGCCTTCGACCAACTGGCCCAACGTCGCGCCGGGTGTATGGGGTCCCGCCAACGCGCTCTCACCCAAGTACATCGGTGATGTCAGCCGTCTGTTCAAGATCAACCCCAAGCCGACGATCCTGTGGGTTCACGGCAAGGACGATCAGATCATCAGCGATACATCGCTGTTCGATGTCGGATTCTTGGGTTCGCTCGGCGCGATCCCCGGCTGGCCCGGCGCGGAAGTGCATCCGCCGCAGCCAATGGTCAGCCAGATCCGGGCGTACTTGGAGAAGTACAAGGCGGCGGGCGGCAACTATCTAGAGCTAGAACTGCCGGATACCGGTCACTCGCCCTTCATCGAGCGTCCCGCCGAGTTCAACGCCGCTTTCCACAAGCTGATTCAAGGACAGGGCTAACCGTAACCATGTACGTTGCCGATATTGCCGGACGCAGGGCGCTCTACAGCCCCGATCAACTGGCGGTGGTGGACGCGGGCAAAGTGCCGCATCAACTATTTACCTACGCGCAGTTGAACGAACGCGCCAACCGTCTGGCGAACTGGCTGCGCGATCAGGTTGGGGTCCGCAAAGGGGATCGCGTCGGAATCGTCGGCTTCGACGGCGTGCAATACCTCGATGCCTTCTTCGCCTGTGGCAAGCTCGGTGCGATCCTAACCTGTTTCAACTGGCGTTTACATTGGCGCGAACTGTTGGCGTTGATCGAGCAGACCACGCCCAAAGCCTTGATCTTCTCGCAGGAAGTGGGCGATAAGGTGGCAGAGATCACCGCCTCGTACCTCGCGCCGTTGAAGCTGCTGCACATCGAAGGATCGAGCGTAGCAGGCAGCCGGCAGTTCGAGGCGACGCTACAGAGCGCACCCGCCGATCCGGTGACGACGGAGAATGTGGAGGCGGAAGATACCGCCTGCATGTTGTTCACGGGCGGTACGACAGGCTTACCCAAAGCTGCCATGATCAGCCACCGCATGATCGCATGGAACACCCTGAACACGGTCATCCACGATGTGCAGCACGGTGATGTCACGGTCAACGTATTCCCGATGTTCCATGCTGGCGGGCTGCTGGTCTACACCATGCCGCTGATGATCTTTGGCGGTACAACGGTGCTGATCCGCCGCTTCGATGCCGGGCAGGTGCTCAATCTGCTGCAACAGTACCGCGCCACGATCTTCGCGGGCGTGCCGACGATGTACCAGATGTTGACCACCGCGCCGAATTGGGACAGCGCCGATCTCAGCAATCTGCGCTTCTGCACCAGCGGCGGCGCACCACTGCCCATCGCTTTAGTGGAGAAGTTCAGCGCCGAAAAGGGCGTGCGCTTCAAGCAGGGATTCGGCATGACCGAGTTCGGTCCGGGTATCTTCGCGCTGGCAGCGGAAGATGCGATCCGCAAGGCGGGCAGCATCGGCAGACCGAACTTCTTCGTGGATGCGCGAATCGTGGATGAGCACAATCAGCCGCTGCCCGATAACGCGGTGGGTGAGTTGATTCTCAAAGCAGGATCGATGTTCTCCGGCTACTTCCAAAATGCCGAAGCAAGCGCCACTGCTATCGACGCGCAAGGCTGGTTCCACACGGGCGACCTAGCTCGGCGCGATGAGGAGGGCTACTTCTTCATCGTGGATCGGGTCAAGGATATGTACATCAGCGGCGGCGAGAACGTTTATCCGGCGGAGGTCGAGCAGGCGCTGTACCGCCATCCGAGCGTCCACATGTGCGCGGTGATCGGCGTACCGGAACCGACATGGGGCGAGGTAGGCAAGGCGTTCGTGGTGCTGAAAGCTGGAACTAGCGCCAGCGCCGATGACTTGATCGACTTTCTGCGTACGCGGTTGGCGCGTTTCAAAGTGCCGCAGTCGGTGGAGTTCATTGATGCGCTGCCGATCTCAGCGGCGGGCAAAATCCTCAAGCGCGAACTGCGGGAACGGGTAACAGCAAGGGGAGAGAAATAGGCGTGAAACTGGAATTAGGCATGACCGCCAGCCGCACTACAGAGATGACGGCAGCGCGGATTGAGCATTTCGCGGAAGCAACGGGCGATAACAACTCGATCCATCTGGACGAGGCGTTCGCGGCGACCACGCGCTTCGGCAAACGGATCGCACATGGCTTACTGACCGCCGGACTGATCTCGGCAGTGCTGGCGAACGATCTGCCCGGTCCCGGTACGATCTACATGGGGCAGACCCTGCAATTCAAAGCACCTGTGTACATCGGGGACGTGATCACGGCGTCCGTCGAGTTGATCGCCTACCGCGAGACGCGGCGGATCGCCACTTTCAAAACATTGTGTGTCAATCAGGATGGCGTGACGGTGCTGGAAGGTGAGGCTACCGTCCTCGCCCCTGAATGAACGAAGAACCTCGCCCCCTGCCCTGTCCACTGCCATCAGCAGCAAGGAGAGCCGCAGTGAAACTGAACCTGAAACAGGAAAGTTTCTGTCGATGGGCAAGTGAACGGGGTAGGAGCGTGAGGGAAATGAAGTTGTGTACGTTTCTCGCAAAGAGAACAAGGAGACCAAAAGATGTTTCGGAAAACCAAAGTTTTTGTCGCTTTTGTGGTGGCGGTGGCATTCATCATTGGGGCGCTGCCCACCAACAGCGTCAGCCGCGCTCAGGATACGCTCAAGATCGGCTTGCTGACGGATAAATCTGGCGCGCTGGCGATCTACGGCGTGGAGTTGAGTAACGGCTTCAACCTCGGCTTGCAGTACGCCACCAACGGCACGATGGAAGTCGGCGGGCGCAAGATCGAAGTGGTGGAGCGCGATAACGCCAGCGATCCCAACACGGGCGTCAGCCAAGCGCAGGAACTGATCGAGACCGAAGGCGCGGAAGTGCTGGTCGGTGCGCCTAGCTCCGGCGTGACCGTCGCGGTGCAACAGGTCGCCAAAGATAGCGATGTGGTGCTATTCGCGGCTCCCGGCGCTTCTCCGGCGATCACAGGCGCGAACTTCAACGTCAACACCTTCCGCGTTTGCCGCAATACGTATCAGGACTCGCTCTCCTTCGTGCCCTACGCCAAGGAAAGCGGTCTGACAAAGTTCGTGATCCTCGCGGCGGACTACGAGTTCGGACGCGCTTCTGCGGCTGGCTTCGAGGCGGTATTCAAGGCAGCTGGCTTAGAATTCGTGCATGAGACGATCTTTGCACCGCTGGAAACCAACGACTTCACCACCTATCTGCAAGAAGTGATGGACTCTGGCGCACAGGCAGTGATTCCGATCTGGGCAGGCGACACCAGCGTGGCGCTGTTCCAGCAGATCGCTGAGTTGGGCGTCAAGGATAAGATGTCCGTGATCGCCGCCTTCAACTCCAACGACATCGTGAAGTTGAGCGATCCCAGTAACATCGGCAACGTAAGCTGGATCGTCTACCACTACTCGCTGCCCAAGAACGAGATCAACGATTGGCTGGTCGAGGAGCACAAGAAGGCTTACGATGGTGATGTGCCCGACCTATTCACCGAATGCGCGTTTGCTACCGCACAGGCGCTGGTCAAGGCGCTGGAAGGCAGCAGTGGTGATGCCACGCCCGCCGCATTGATCCCGCAGTTGGAAGGCATGACCTTTGACGGACCAAAGGGTACCTACTACATTCGTCCGGGCGATCATCAGGCGTTGGTGCCGATGTACATCGTGCAGCTCGATAACCTGACCGATCCCGATCAGAAGTATTACAAGCTGCTCAAGGAAGTGCCCGCGCTGGAGATCATCCCGCCGTGCGAGGCAGGTGAGGAACGCTGCGCCATGAATGAGGCGTTCATGGAAAGCATCAGTAAGTAGTTCCCTCACCCCCAACCCCTCTCCCGCAAGCGGTTAGAGGGGGAGTTTTACCTCACGACGGCGATGCCGTCGTGAGGTCGAATATTTGCCATTTTTTTAATGGCGAAAATGGCAAAATAATGGCAAACGGTAGGCGATTATTTGAGCAAGGTTGGCGACGAGTTTGTGCGACTGTTCGTGCCGTCGTTATCGAGAAAATGAGTTATTGATCGGAATTTATGGCGACACTTCTTGAAACACAGCATTTGCAAAAAGCATTCGGTGGTCTGATCGCCGTCGCGGATGTGAGTCTGCGCGTGGCGGAGGGAACGATCCACTCGATCATCGGACCGAACGGCGCGGGCAAAACCACGCTGTTCAACCTGATCACGGGCAAGCATCCGCCGACTAGCGGCACGGTGCGCTTCAAAGATCAGGACATCACCACGCTGCCAGTACATCGGCGGGCGCACTTGGGAATCGGACGCTCGTTTCAGATCACCAATTTATTCCCCAATCTGACGGCGCTGGAAAATGTACGCTTGGCGGCACAGGCGATGGGACGCGATAACTTCCGCTTGTTTCGTCGTGCCGCGACGCTAGATAGCTATCTCAGACGCGCTTACGAGGTGTTGGATCTGGTGGGCTTGCGGGCGGAGGCGCTTCAGCTTGCCTCCTCGCTGCCACACGGCGGTAAGCGCAAGCTGGAACTGGCAATCCTACTCGCGCCTGATCCGCAACTGCTGCTGCTGGACGAACCAACGGCGGGATTGGCGACGGAGCAAGTGCCGGAACTGATCGCCATCATTAAGCAGGTGCAGGCGCGGGGTGGCAAGACGATTGTGCTGGTCGAGCACAATATGAACGTGGTCATGAACATCTCGGATCAGATCACGGTGATGCATCAGGGGCGCGTGCTGGCGGAGGGAACGCCGTCACAGGTTGCCGCTGATGCGACAGTGCAGAGCGCCTATCTCGGTGAACTCTATGGCGATTTTGGTGGGAAACAGTAGGTAAGCCCTCACCCCTAGCCCCTCTCCCGCAAGGAGAGGGGAACAAGACAAGAGCAGATTGGGTTTTCAAGTCCTTCTCCTTGGGGGAGAAGGATTTAGGATGAGGGCAAGCGATACAAACGGAACTTATGACAAATATTCTGGAAGTCCGCGACATTCACACGTACATCGGGCAGTTCTACATTTTGCAGGGCGTCACCGTCAGCGTGCCAGCCAACAGCATCACGGTGCTGCTAGGACGCAACGGCGCGGGCAAGACGACCACGCTCAAAAGCATTCTCGGATTGACCGCGCCGCGCGGTGGTGAAGTGCAGTTCGACGGTCAGAAGATCGGCGGCAAGCGCCCCTTTGACATCGCCCGGTTAGGCATCGGCTACGTGCCGGAACATCGCGCCATCTTCAAATCGTTGAGTGTGCGCGAGAATTTAGAGATCGCGGAACGCAGCAAGGGCGATCTGGACAAGCGGATCGAGATGATCTTCGACTTGTTCCCCGATCTCAAACGCTTGTATCAGCTACCGGGCGGGCAGCTTTCCGGCGGTCAGCAGCAGATGCTGGCGATTGCGCGAGCACTCGTCCCCGATAATCGTCTGCTGCTGATCGATGAGCCGAGCGAGGGATTAGCGCCTGTGATCATCGAACATCTGATGAACGTGATCCGCAAACTAACTGATCACACGACGGTGCTGCTGGTAGAGCAGAATTTCATCGTGGCGCGAAATCTGGCAACTCGATACGTGATCATCGAGGAAGGGCGCAGCGTCCATAGCGGCGAGATGAGCGCGTTAGTGCAGGATCAGGCATTGATCCAGCGGTACTTGGGGGCAGCATGAGAGGAGAAGTGCTGAAGTGCTACAAGTGCTGGAAGCGTAGTACCAGAGTGCCAAAGTACCATGAGTGCCAGATTGTTGGTGTTGAAGAGTTCACGGCAATAAATTGCCGTGCTGAACGAACGAAGTCCCTACGGGACTCCAGAATCAGATTAGCGATATTGAATTTTTCTCCGAAACCACTGATGGAGTTTAACTATTAAGTTGAACAACTTTGCCTTGTATGCTACACCACCCCTCACCCCAACCCCTCTCCCGCAGGCGGGAGAAGGGCTAAGGCTGACTCCCCCTCTAGCCGCTTGCGGGAGAGGGAGTTGGGGGGTGAGGGTCACTTCGACAGCGACTCTTTCAGCGCAGAAGGGATGATCGACCAATGAGCACGCTGCAACTGCAATTGCGCTCCCTACGCGCCCGAAAATTACCATCGACCACCACCGTTATCCTGATCTTCGCGGCGCTGCTAATCTTCAGCTACGTGACCAACCCCGATCCGGGCAGTTTTGCGATCACGGTGTTTCAGGGACTATTTCGCGGGATGCTGCTGTTTCTGGTGGCGGCGGGACTGAGCATCATCTTCGGCTTGATGGATGTGCTCAACTTCGCACAGGGAACTTATTTCATGCTCGGCGCTTATGTGGCGTACAGCGTGCATCACTCGCCGCAGTTCAACGCCGCCATCCCCGATCCGAATCTGCGCTTTCTCACCTCGGTGCTGATCGCTACCGGAGTTGGGGCGATTCTAGGCGCGATCTTGGAACGATTTCTGCTACGCCCGCTGTACTCGCGTCCGATCTTCCAGATCGTGCTGACCTTCGGCGTTTCGATTGTGCTGACCGAAGCGATCCGCGCGATCTGGTCAACGGTGCCCTACAGTTGGACGAACTTGTTCAGTTTCCGCGAGGGATCGTTCCTGCTGTTCGATCAGCCGTTCAGCACTTATCGCCTGTTCGTGATCGCTATCGGTGCTCTGCTGATCGTGGTGATCGCGCTGCTGCTGCGGCGCACCCGCCTGGGCTTGATCATCCGTGCTGGTGTGGAAGACAGTCTGATGGTGGAAGCGCTGGGCATCAACGTCCGCATGGTCTTCACGCTGGTGTTCATGCTTGGCTGCGCGATGGCGGCATTCGGCGGAGCAATTGCCGCGCCGTTTTTGGGAGCAACTATCGGCATGGGCAATCAATATCTGCTGTGGGCAATTGCCGTCGTGGTGATCGGTGGCATGGGCAGCTATGAAGGCACGGCAGTTGGCAGCTTGATCGTAAGTCTGGCGATGTCCGTAGTCGGTAAGTTCTCCCAGCAATTTCTGAACCAGCCTGTGTGGGAAATCCTGACGCCGATGGTGCTGCTGATGCTGGTGCTGCTGGCAAAACCAAGCGGTCTGTTCGGGAAGGAAAATTAGTGCCATGACTTATCTGCGTCGGAGCTTGCAAAGTAACTGGTTATGGTTGCTGGTGCTGATCTTCTTGATCGCCTTCCCTTTCATCGTCACGGCGATCACAGGCGATAGTGCACTGGGACAGCTGCGCGGGGATCGCTATCGGCAAGTGGGACAGTCGGTATTCTGGCAGTCGGTGCTGATCGAGACGTTCGTCCTATGTGCGCTGGCGATGAGCTACAACCTGTTGTTCGGCTTCACAGGCGTGATCTCGTTCGGACATGCGCTGTTTTTCGGTATGGGCGGTTACATCATGGCGATCCTGCTGGAAAGAGCCGGATTACCAATGGAAATCGGCTGGATCGGCGGGCTGATCCTCGGTTTGGTCTTCTGCGCGGTGATTGGTTTCATCGTTGGTCTGGTGTCGCTGCGCTTAAAAGGCGTCTACTTCGCTATGTTCACGCTGGCGGTGGCGGAAGCCTTTTTCATCTACTTCGGACGCTTGCCCGCTACTAACGCCGAAGACGGTTTCCCACTGCAAAATCTGCCAACATTTCTCGATCCGCAGCAGAGTCGACTGTCCTATTACTACATCGTGCTGGCGTTCGTCGTATTCACCTTCCTGTTCATCCGCCGTCTGATGCTCTCCCCGACGGGCGCGGTGCTGCTGGCGATCCGCGAGAATGAGGAGCGCGCACAGGCAATCGGTTACAACACACTGCGCTACAAGCTGCTGGCGATTGTGATCTCGGCGATGCTGGCTGGCGGCGCGGGCATGTTTCAGGTGATCCTCAAGAAGAAGATAGGTCCCGAAGTGCTGGCGGTCAGCTACACCGTTGATCCGCTGCTGATGACGATCATCGGCGGGACGGGTACGTTCGCGGGACCTATCGTTGGCGCGGCGAGTTTGCATCTGCTCGATTCACGGCTGCGTAACCCGATCCAGATCGGCGGCATGACGATCAACATCAGTGACTCGTGGAATCTGATCTTGGGGATCATTTTCGTGGTCGTGGTGATGATCTTCCCGCAGGGCATCGTGGGGACGTGGAATCGTTGGCGCAGAAGTCGGCAGGGTAAAGGGCGCGGCGATCCGAACGATGCAGCGGCGGGAAAAGGCAAGATCGGCGCGGTGACAAGTAGTAATAAGGCTTGATTAGGAGCGAGATTGGATCAGTTCCCAAGCAGCGCATGTGTGGAAGGCATTTACAAAATAATCGCCAGCGTGGAGAGCAGCAAGGGAAGCGTACTTTCCTTTAGTTTGAACTTCCTGAAAAGCTAATGGAGCATCCCTATGGCACTGCAATTCGTCTCGGTCACTTGTTGGATCTGTGAATGCAGGATAACTAAACTTGCAGTCGAAACAAGTCTGAAGACGCCATGAGATTTCTTGTGGGGTGATGTTGTGTAATTCGAACATCGCTTCAGTAAATGATTCACAGGCGGTAGTGGTATATTGCCCTGCCCGAACATTCAGCACTAGAGTGACAGAAGTGTTTGAACTATCTTCCTGTGATCGAGCAAATGTTTCTTCTAACTGCCCCTTTTCGGTTTTTCCATTCCACCACACAGAAATTTCGTGCTTAATTGAGAGTGAGATGCAGTCTATATTTGTGATCACAAGATCTGGAATGGAACTAGCACGAATTTCTCTACCATCATTCAATCGAGTGAAAATTAGACTACTGCGATCAGCTTGAATGCGCTCTTCAAAAATTATCGAGATTTGCTCAACCGGAGTTTCATAGATCGCGTCGTACCAATGCGTCGAAACAAAGCTCTTGTTATGTACAGCCATTGCTTTATCCTTGCTTCAGCACAGCAGTATGCAGCGCCGTGAACAATGCTGAATGTCATCTCATTTGAATGAGCAACTATAGATGACAGCGATCTACTTTAGTTACACAATGCAGGAGAGGCAACTATATAGTTTTTGCAGATGAAGGCGGCTACGTATGCGTCTCTCACGACATTTAGCGGTTGTACTTACTCTCCTCGCACTGATCTTCGCGCCGACCATGGTGCGCTCACAAGATGCCATCGTGTATGGCGTCATGTTTTACTCGCCCAACTGCCCTCACTGCCATGAGGTGTTGACCAATCACTGGCCCAAAATCCAAGCGGAGTTTGGGGATCAGCTACGGGTCTTGTTCATTAGCACTGATACCGCTCTTGGCAGGGAACTGATGCAAGGAGCGGCACTCGCGCTCAAGTTGGAGTCGGCGGGTGTGCCGATGCTGGTGATCGGCTCCGAAGTGCTGATCGGATCGGTCAGTATCCCCGAAAGCGCCCCGACGATCATTCGGACAGGAGTACAAAATGGTGGCATCGCGCTGCCCAGTTTGCCGGGTGTAGAAGATTTGTACCGTGCCACCGTCGATGGTAATGGTGGTGCGGTAGCCTACATTGGACGGGCAGATCCCGCGACTTCAGCGAACAGCGCCGGACAAACACCGATCGAGCGGTTGAGCCGCGATCCAGTGGCAAACTTACTCGCCATACTGATCCTCGTACTGCTGCTCTTCACGCTGGTAGGTTTAGCTGTGGGCGGTTGGCAATACGCCACCGAGCGCAACCCGCGTTGGTTGCGCACAATGACCAAGCGGGCACGCCCTGATATGCTGCTGCTGCTCTCCGCCATCGGCGCGGCGATCACCTTGTCGCTGCTAGCAGGATGGAGTAACGACTGGTTTATTTTGCTGCTGGCGGGCGGTGAACTGCTGGTCTTCAGCAGCGTGATGATCGGGGTGAACAGCGCCCTCAAGGCAAAGCCGCTGCCCAGATGGATCGTGCCTGTACTGGCAATCGCAGGTATTGCTGTAGCGACTTATCTCACCTACATCGAGCTTACGCTGTCATCGGCAGTTTGTGGACTGTTGGGGAACTGTAATCTAGTGCAGCAGAGCGCCTATGCGCGCATCTTGAACGTCCCCATCGGCGTGTTGGGGCTAGTGGGCTATGGCGCGATCATGCTGATGTGGCTGCTGCGTCGCGGTGCACTGGAATGGGCAAATCGGGCACTGCTGGCGCTGGCAGTGTTCGGCGTCGCGTTCTCGACCTATCTGACGTTTCTGGAACCGTTCGTGATCGGCGCTACCTGCATGTGGTGTTTACTCTCAGCCGTGCTGATGCTGATGCTGTTGTGGAGCCTGATAACACCAGTCTCGAAGCCGTCGCGGCGCGGTCACTAAGGCTAACGTACGAGCGAACGCAGCAGCGCGGTGGATAGGAATACTAAAACCCGACCAATCTGATAGACATTATCGAATTGGCATTAAAGGTACTATCAGATCGAGGGGCGAAGTGCTATAGTAGCAGCAAGTCATATGGTTGATTCGAACTAGAAATGACTGTAATGCTGGCGCGTTTTCCTTGAGTTGGCGCAGTAACATTCTCATGGTTCGGCTCATCCGTTAGTCATGTAAGCTGCTAGTCGCGGAGTCCCTATGTCATCTCCAACCCCTCCGGCACTTTCTGCCGAAACGCTCGCCGCGCTGCGTGCCGATTTCCCGATCCTCAATCAGGAAATCCGTCCGGGCGTGCCGTTGACCTATCTCGATAATGGCGCCACCAGCCAGAAACCCGCCGCTGTGATCGATGCGATGAGCCACTATTACGAGCACATGAACGCCAATGTGCATCGCGGAGTTCATGCCTTTGCGGAACGCGCCACCGCCGCTTATGAAGGCGCACGTCAGAAAGTCGCTGACTTGATCGGTGCGGGTGACGCGCAAGAGATCATCTATGTGCGGAATACCACTGAAGCGATCAATCTGGTGGCACGGACGTGGGGCGATGCGACGCTGCACACAGGCGATGTCGTCATCTCTACCGAGATGGAGCATCACGCCAATATCGTGCCGTGGCAGATGATGGCGGAACGCACAGGCGTGACGGTGAAATACATCCCGATCACCGAGACGGGTCTGCTGGACATGGGGGAATATCGCAAGCTGCTGGCAGAGGGTAACGTCAAGCTGGTGGCGGTGGCGCATGTCTCTAACGTGCTAGGCACGATCAATCCGGTGAAAGAGATCATTAAATTGGCGCATGAAGCAGGCGCGTTGGCGCTGATCGATGGGGCGCAGAGCGTGCCGGGGATGCCCGTCAATGTGCGCGATCTGGACGCTGATTTCTACGCATTTTCGGCGCACAAGATGCTCGGTCCGACGGGGATCGGTGTGCTCTACGGCAAATACGATCTGCTGGAGAAGATGCCACCTTACAACGGCGGCGGATCGATGATCAGCAAAGTGACCCTAACAGGCACCAAGTACGCTCATGCGCCGCAGAAGTTCGAGGCGGGGACTCCTGCCATTGCCGAAGCGGTTGGTCTGGGGGCGGCTGTCGATTACCTGACCAAGATCGGGCTGGCGAATGTGATCGAGCACGAGAAGGCGCTGATCAGCTATGCGATGGAGCGCTTGAGCGAAGTCATCGGCTTGACCACCTACGGTCCAAGTGTTGAGGAGCGCAGCGGTTTGGTCAGCTTCACGCTGAAGGGCGTCCACGCGCACGATCTGGCTCAAGGCTTGGACGCGGCGGGCGTGGCGGTACGCGCGGGACATCACTGCGCCATGCCACTGCATGACAAGTTAGGAGTCGCGGCAACACTGCGCGCCAGTTTCTACGTCTACAACACCATGGAAGAAGTTGATACCCTGATCAACGCCATCGAAAGTACACGACGTTACTTCGCGTAACTGAAATGGAGAATGAGGTAACGAGCAATGGGCATGGATCTGTATTCTGAAAATATCCTCGATCATTCGCGCAATCCGCGTCACTGGCACGCGCTGGAAAACCCCGACATCGACTACGAGGAGAGCAATCCACTGTGCGGCGATCATCTGCATTTGATGCTGCACGTTGATGACAATGGAGTGATCACCGAAGTTGGTTGGGAAGGGCAGGGCTGCGCGATCAGCAAGGCATCGGCGTCGATGCTCGGCGAGCAGTTGGTAGGCATGAAGCTGGAAGATGCCCGCAACATCAGCAAAGAAGAAGTGCTGGAAAACATCGGGCTGCCACTTGGTCCGGTGCGCGTGAAGTGCGCGCTGCTATCGTTGAAGGTGCTTAAGGCTGGCGCGTATGGCTTGAGCAGTCCTGAGGGTGCGCCAACACCGAGTGCTGAGTAACGAGTGGTAATTGGCGAGTAGAACGGAGTGCTGCAAGCGCCGTGAGTAGCGAAGCACCCAAACAACCAGCGATTGAACAGAATAAAGTGCGGATATTGGTGGCGCAAGCGGCGGGGCGGATCGGCGCTGTAGTCACCCGTAGATTGGCGGAATTTGCTGCGCGTGGGAGGAATGTCAGCTTGAAAACGATCCTCTGTTACGGCGACTCGAATACGTGGGGCGCACCGCCACACGGAGGACGCCGCTTCGATAGCAACGTGCGCTGGGCTGGTGTATTGCGCAACACGCTCGGCGCCGATTATTTTGTAATCGAGGAGGGCTTAGGCGGCAGGACAACGGTCTGGGACGATCCCATTGAAGGGTTTAAGAATGGCAAGACCTATCTGCAGCCGTGCCTCGATTCACATACGCCGCTTGATCTGGTGATCATCATGCTCGGCACCAACGATTTGAAGAAGCGCTTTTCGCTGTCGCCGTTCGACATCGCGGCGGGCGCTGGTGTGCTGGTCGACATGGTGATGAACAGCAAAGCCGGTCTCGATTGGCAGTATGCGCCTGCGGTGCTGCTGATCTGCCCACCACCTACCGCTGACCTGAGCAAGATCGCCCCTGAATTCAGTTACTTTGCCGATATGTTCGAGGGCGCGGAGACGAAATCGCAGCGCTTGAGCGTGCATTACGCCAGAGTTGCACAGGAACGTGGCTGCCACTTTCTGGACGCGGGTACAGTGATCCAGACCAGCACTTATGATGGCATCCATCTGGAAGCGGAGGCACATCAGAAGCTGGGCTTGGCAGTGGCGGAGAAGGTCAAAGCGATTTTAGGCTGAAGTTATAGGGACGTAAAGCCCTCACCCCCTCTCCCGCAAGCGGCTAGAGGGAGAGTCTGAGTTAGACTTTAGCTCACATGCGGATAGGGGGTTGGGGAAATGATAAATCCGAATTAATTCGACGCTCTTTAGTCACTATTCTTCATTTACCCAAAAGGATTGATCCAGTGAAAATTACGCGTGTGACGCCAATGGTCATGGGTACGGCTTGGCGCAACCTGACTTATGTAAAGGTGGAGACGGACGAGGGCTTAGTAGGTGCGGGCGAGGTACGCGTGGTCAACCGCACGGAAGCGGCGCTCGGCTACCTCGAATACGCTGTACCCAAATACGTGCTCGGCGCTGATCCCTTTGACGTGGAAAAGCTGGTTCACCGCATGATGCTGGAGGATTTCGAGCGCGGCAGTGATATCACTATGTCTGGCATCGCGCTGATCGAGATGGCGTGCTGGGACATCATGGGGCAAGCACTGAACCAGCCTGTGTATCGGCTGCTTGGCGGCGCGGTACGGGATAAGATCAAGGCTTATGCGAATGGCTGGTATACCGTCGAACGCACCCCGGAGGATTTCCACGCGGCGGCAAAACGTGCCGTAGCGAAGGGCTATCGCGCGCTCAAACTCGATCCCTTCGGCGCAGGCTATTACGAACTTGAGTATCAGGAGAAACTGCGCTCGATTGCGCTGGTGGAAGCCGTGCGCGATGCGGTAGGTCCCGAAGTGGAAATTCTGGTCGAGATGCACGGACGCTTCAATCCGGTGACGGCGGTAGAGATGGCGCGGGAATTGGCACAATTCAAACCGTCGTGGTACGAAGAACCCACACCGCCGGATAATCTCGGTGCGCTGAAAAAGGTGATGGACGCTATCGCGCCACTGGGCATTCCGGTAGCCACGGGCGAACGTCTGCACACCACCTACGAATATCGCGAATTGTTCGAGAAGCAAGCGGCGGACATCATCCAGCCGGATATTACGCATTTCGGTGGCATCCTGTACACCAAAAAGCTGGCGGCGTGGGCGGAGGCATACTACATCCTTGTCGCGCCGCATAACGTCGGTGGTGCGGTCTCGACAGCGGCGGCGCTGCATCTAGCGGCGTGTACGCACAACTTCAAGATTCAAGAGCACTTCAACGATTTCGCCGAGGCATACGTTAAGGAAGCCGCGCCGGGGCTGCCGGAAGTGGTCGATGGTTATTTCTCGCTGCCTACTGGCGCGGGCTTGGGCGTCAAGCTGAATGAGGACGTGATCGCCGCCCATCCGCACGCCAATATCCACTTCAATCTGTTCGCGGAGGATTGGCAGAAGCGCCAAGCGCGGGTTTGACGAACTGAGAATTAATGAGAACGGGTGATCTCAGTAACGAGTGATGGCATAGATTGACATCACTCGTTTTTGTTGAGAGTTGTGCGAAGACAAGTAATGAGGGTGGGCGCAGATCATTGACTTTACGCTAGGCGAGATGCCCAACGGCATCAACGGGCTGATGGTTATTCCTGCCCTAACCCTTTGGTCACTTTCATGAACACCGTTTCCAGATCGTGGGCGGTTTCGCTGAAATTGACCATCGGGATGCCCTGTGAAGCGAGACTGGTCATCATCGTGCTCATCATAGCGTCGTCACCGTTGAAGCTGACGCGCACGCGCTTCTTGCCCGCTTCATCCGGCAGCACTTCGCTGTTGAGCACGCCGGGGATCGCCGCCAGTACCGAACGGGCATCCTCAGCGCGATCCAGCAGCGTGACGATTGCTTCGCGGTGCGGCATCAGTTTGCGCTGTACTTCTTCCATGCTGCCCTGCGTAACCATCTGACCGCCTTCGACGATGCCGATATGCGTGCAGATTTCCGCCACGTCCGCCAGAATATGCGAGGAGAAGAAGATGGTCTTACCCATCTTACTCAGTTCCACCAGCAGCTCGCGGATTTCAATACGGGCGCGGGGATCAAGACCGGAGGCTGGTTCGTCAAGGATCAACACTTGCGGATCGTGCGCCAGTGTGCGCGCCAGGCATAAGCGCTGCTTCATACCACGACTGAGCTTATCGACCATATCCTCGCGGCGGGCGGAGAGATCGACCAGATCGAGCAGGTCACCGATCATCTGCGGGCGTTCGCTTTCGGGGATGTCGTAACAGGCGGCGAAGAAATCGAGATATTCCCACACCTTCATATCATCGTAGACGCCGAAGAAGTCGGGCATATAGCCGATCATGCGGCGCACCGAGCGCGGGTCTTTGGTCACTTCGTAACCCGCCACATACGCCTGACCGGAAGTCGGCAGCATCAGCGTGGTCAGGATACGCATAGTGCTGGTCTTGCCCGCGCCATTCGGTCCGACGAAGCCATAGATCGCGCCGCGTGGCACTTGCAGCGACAAATGATTGACGGCGGTCAGCTTGCCATAACGCTTGACCAGATCGCGCGTCTCAATAATGTAGTCGCTGCTGTTACCGTTGGTCGCGCCAACACTGGTTGGCTCTGCGGCTGTCGCCGTTGGTGTGGGAGTAGTCGCGTTCGTCATGCTGATCAACCTCGTCACTGTCGCTTATGCGATCCATCGTTTACGCTCGATGCGTCGCTGATCCATTCACTTTAGCTTACCGTACATGGTCAATTCAATGCGATCATAGAATACATAGCCTTGCCCACTGCTAGAAGGTTCTACCTTCATTTGCACCGTATTGCCAACGCCTAAATAAGGCGCGGGATCAACGATGTTAGCAAACTGCGTGCCGTTGCGGATGGTTACCACATCCCAAACGCCTGTCGTCCAGTTCCACAACGAAATCTGACCGCTGAGGATGCTCGCGTTATCGTTCATTACCGCCCGAATACGCAGTTCGTCAATATCAAGATTGTTGACTTCCGACAGCATATTGAAGCGGAAGATGGCGTTCTCGCCGTAGCGCAGCGCCAACTGGAAGGGTCCGGCATCCTGCAAGCGCGAGTCCGGGGAAATCGCCCACGTCATGAAGGCACTGGGAATCTCGACCAAGCCATCTGCTTCAGCGGCTTTGATCTGGATGGGCAAGCGGAACAACCATAACGTGGAGTCCTCGGTGACGAAGTTTATGCTGGGGAGATCAACCTCCATCGGTGAGGTTGCCGTCCAACCCGCCACAAAAACATCGGTGCCGCGCCCGCCGCTAGGATTGTAGTCCAGCGCGATGGCACGCAAGAAACTCTGCCGCCGCCAATTTTCCTGATCTTCGAGGCTGCTGTTCAGGCTGCGCCCGTTGGGTGAATAGTAGCCGCTGCCCAGAATATCGTGGATGGTCTGTTCTTGCAGCGAAGGATCGGTATAGCCGATGCCGACACTGCCGAAGCCACCATAATAACCTGCTGGCGGAAAGACACTGCCCGGAGCAGCCTTCGAGGCTACACCGCCATTGACCGTCATGGTGAACTCGGCTTCTTCACCCGCATCCAACGTGCCGAGGTTATAGGTGTTGCCCATACCCAAGACGACTACATCGGTGAGGGTCATGCCTGTCGTGTTTTTGATCGTGCCTTTGAGCAGGGTGGGTGCAGAACTGACGCCTGTGCGGGAACTACGCCCGATCTCCATCGTCGCGGTGCCTTCCAACGGCGTGATCTGCGTGAAGCCCTCGACCAGGAAGGCGGCAGTCGTCCCCGCATCAACAGGGATATTGCGTGCCTGATAATCGGTGCCTTCGTAGATGGTCAGATTAGAGCCAAGCGCGGGGTTCACGGCTGAATCAGTGTTGGTGAGCGATTGCAAGCTCATGTTGTTGCGCACAGAAATGTCGTAGTTACCACGACGTGGGGCGAGGATGCCCAAGACGCCATCGACCTCCGCGCGATCACTGCCTACCCATGCTTGCACCACCGCCAGACGGTTGACCGTTGCCAGTGTGCCGCGCAAGCTGAAGCCAGTAGTATAGGCATAGACACTGGTAGCGATGACCACCAGCGGGATAGTAACCCACGCCAGTTCAGGACGCTTAAGCCAGCGCAAGATCAGGTAGTTGGCGGGTCCGATCAGCAGAATGTACGCGCCGAGAAACCCGACCAGTTGCAGCACATCGGGCAGACGCAAACCTTTGATGAAATCCGCTGAGAGCGAGGCTTGATCCGTGTTGGTGACGCCATATGACCAACTGGGGCGCACGGTGTTCAACGTCAGCAGTGCTGACCAGAAAAGACTGCGCTCCGTCCACGATGACAACGGTTCCAGACCGGGATCTATCGCCATGTAATCGACCACGCCCTCACCCTGTCGCTGACGCGCCAGCAGTGGTAAGCCGCTTTCTTGCGCCAAAATCAGTGCGTCCGGCTTCAGCTTCAACTGAGTGACCGTGATCGGTGAGTCGGCGCTGAGTTGTACATCGGGCAATCCGGCGTAGGTCGCTAGCGAAGTTACGGAGGTGAGCGTCGAGGTGTTGGACGGCGTGACGGGTAGGAGATCGCTGATGCCCGCCTGCGTTTTCTGCCAGTTCGGTCCGCCCGTGACCACCAGATGACCGCCAGAAAGGACCCACTCGCGGATCGCTAGACGCTGTTCTGCCGCCAGATTGCCGGTATCGACATCGGTTAGCACTAAGCCATCGAGTCCACTTAAGCCTTGCGCTGAACGGGGGATATTCTCTAAGCGCCAATTCGCCTGAACAATCGCCCCTTGTGCGATGGTGTTGCCGGGAGTCTGCACGTCCACCGTGCCGCGCGGAGATTCGGTGACGACGGCGAACAACATGTTACCCGCCGAGACCACTTTCAGCGGGCGCGACTGCGTAGCGATGATGCCGTTCTCAGTCACCAGCTCGATCTGCACACTGCTGGCGTACTCGTAGAGTTTGACGTTGAGCGGAATCTGCTTGCTGGATTGAGTCGCCAGCGTGATGTCGGTGGCATAGGCGTTGGCGGCTAACCCCTGCGAGGAATTCGCCGTGACGCGCAGTTCGCCGTTGATCTCCGCGCCGGTGTTGCTGACCTCGATGAACAGCGGTGTCCACTGGTTTGCACGGAAGAAGCCGTCATACCCCGCGACCACGTTCATGGTGATGGAACTAGCGGTTTGGGCAAGCGCGGGTTGCGGGCGGGAGAAGGGCAGCGCCAAGACAAGGGCAAGCAGGCTGATCGTGATGGTGGTCAACAGTGATAATTTGAAAGGAAGCGCTACTCGTTTCACGGCACACCTACAAACACTACACGGACATCAATATAAAGTCTCAGCGATAACTTAGCTCAGGCGGATGCTTGCGGGGATTGTAGCACAAAGGTTCATTTCGGCTTCTGACAATTGTACAATCACTCACCGATCACTTAGCAGTCGTGCAGATCATTCAGGTCATCCTCGACCCGGCATTTGGATACTCACCCCGGTACGGTTGGCGTTGTCGGGACGGGTGAAAACAACGCCCCCGGAGAAACCGTCACCGCTGCCGGAAACTGCGGCGTGGCGGATGCCGGAGGCGCGATTGTTGGTGTCAGCGTTGGCGTCGGTGTGTTAGTAGCTGTCGCGGTAGGAGTCGCCGTCGCGGTTACTGTCGGTGTCGCGGTTGCTGTTGGCGTCGGCGGAATCTCTTCCGTGCCGATCAGTGTTAAGTCAGTGGGCGCGAAGGCGCTGCAATCTAGAGCATCGAGCGGAATCCACAGATTAGCGACCTCGATCCGCAGCCACGTCGTATCAGCATTGCGGCGATCAATCGGGTAGACCTGAGCGACGGTCAACTGACCTTCCGGCGTATAACTCGTTGAGGGACCCCGTCGTCCCGGTTCGACACGGAGCGCGGTGCAAGTCGGCGGCATGGTCACCAATGTGCGCGGATCGAGCACTGCTTCGCCATCTTCGCCTTCCACCAGCAGTGTGATCGTCGCGGTGTTGGCTACTTTGCCGACAAGCTGCACCGAATTGACGCTGGAAACATCGTCGGGCAGCGGCACATCCAAGCGGATGCCATCAGTTTGCAGGCGGATGCGGCGGGCATTGATGACGCGCCACGAGACGCCGATCTGCTGCGTCAGGTTACGGTAAACGGTGCTCGGTTCGACAACGAACGAGGCGATCTCGGCGCTGCGCGGTCGCAGCAGGAACATCGAGAGGGCAACACAGGCAGTGATCAGCAGGACGCCCACCACACCAATGACACCGAGTACCCACGTCGGCAGCCACGAGCGTTCGATGAAGGTGCCCTGCACGGCAGCCAAAAATCCTGAAGCGTCCTGTGAACGTACCAGTAAATCGTAGCGGCGTTCGCGCGTCGGTCCGATCAGACGATCACGGCGCGATCTCACATACCCCTGAATTATCCGGTTTTCGCCGGGGGCAAGCGTGACAGTAGGCAGCGAGGGTTGGATCAGTAAGTCGTTATTGGGCGCTGTGCCTGAAAGTGTGATCGGCAGTGGACCGCTGCCCTGATTATGCACGCGCAGCTCGAAGGGGATCTCCCGCGTGACGCGCGGAGTCGCCAGCACCATGCCGAAGCCACTGTAAGTACGCACCGTCAGCGGCATGACTGCTTCAACTGGCTGTTCAACGGACAGGGAGCGCACGCGTACGGTGACCACGTAATCGCCGGGGCGCGTGCTGCTGCGCCGCAGCGGCTTAAAAGTGATCGAGATGGAGACTTGCGTACCCGGATCGATTTCCAGCGCCGCCCGTTCAATGCGCACCCATTCGCTGGGGATACCTTCAACCTCGATGCTGTAACGATCCGTCTCTTTGCTGATGTTCTCGATTAGCAGGGTTGCTTGCACATGCGCACCCGGCGTTACCGGATCGGTGGGCGGTTCGAGATCGACGCGGTAGCTTGCTTGCACCGCCTCTACGCGGATAGTGGTGGTTTTGAGTGGGCGCGAACTGGTGGTTTCTGCTTGCTCAGTTTCGGGATTGTAGATCAGACGCAGATCACCGATCAGGATTTCTTCG
>JAHBVK010000052.1 GCA_019637555.1 Anaerolineae bacterium | reverse complement strand
CCGGTGCGGCGCTGGGCAAACTGCACGCACTGGTTGGTTGTTCGCAGCAAGCGGCACAATAAACTGCAAATGTGGAGGTGGTATGAGGCAAGTATTGTTGTATCCCGGAGAAAGTGGATATGTTGTAGCTGAAGTCCCAAGCCTTCCCGGTTGTGTGACTCAGGGTAAAACGCGAGAAGAAGCACTGGAAAATGCCAAAGAAGCGATTGAGACTTACATTGAGGCATTGGAACAAGATGGTTTGCCTGTGCCAGAAGAACACACCGAAGTAGTAGCTTTAGATGTCGGTTAGGGCGTAGCAGTGCCTAAATTACCATCAATTTCTGGTCGTGAATGTGCAAAGGCACTGCAAAAGATCGCTTTCCGTTTTATTCGCCAGAACGGTAGTCACATGGTATATCGACGTGATAATCCATTCGCTCAGGTTGTCATTCCCGATCATAAGGAACTCGACATTGGTACGCTCAGAAGCATCATTCGCGGCGCGGGATTGAACGTTGAAGAATTTCTAGAAGTACTAGATTGACGCAAAATTTGAACTTATAGGAACAGAGGAAATTTGCCGTGACTGAGCAGTTTCTTGGCATTCAAACGACTAACACCATTCTTGATCGCATTGTGGCGCGCAAGATCGAGGAGATCGCCGCAATCTCTCACAACTACGATGTGAAGCTAGCTAGCGCTCCGAGAGATTTCCTCTCCGCGCTGCAACGTGACACCATCGCATTGATCGCGGAGGTAAAACGCGCCTCGCCTTCCAAGGGTGTCCTCATCGAAAACTTCAATCCTGTGGCGCTAGGCACAACTTACGCCCAAGCCGGTGCCGCGGCAATCTCGGTACTTACGGATCGAGATTTTTTCATGGGTAGCCTTGAGGACATGTACAACGTTCGTGCTGCGGTGAATATTCCGGTACTTCGCAAGGATTTCACCGTTGACCAGCGCCAGATCGCGGAAGGGCGCGCCGCTGGAGCAGACGCGATTTTGTTGATCGTAGCTATCCTTGATGACGCTCGACTGCGCGACCTGTATGATTGCGTGAGGGGCTACGGCATGACCGCACTGATCGAAGTACATACTGAATCAGAAATGGAACGCGCACTCAAGCTCAATCCACCGTTAATTGGCATCAACAACAGAGATCTCCATACGTTTCATGTCGATCTCGTGGTGACACAGCGATTGGCGCGAATGGTGCCGCAAGGAACGACACTAGTAGCAGAGTCCGGGATTTTCACCGTCGCGGATGTTGAGTTAGTGGCAAATGCTGGTGCAAGCGCAATTCTGGTAGGCGAGAGCATCGTGAAAGCAGGCAACGTTGCCGAGCAAGTACAAACCTTGAGCAGCGTGAAACGACGATGACGCAAGTTAAGATTTGTGGACTAACCAATATCGAGGATGTACAAGTCGCTGTCGATGCGGGTGCGGATTTTCTCGGCTTCATCTTTTTCGAGAAGAGTCCACGCTGCGTAACGATCCAGCAAGTGGCGGCAATTACGGAATTTCTACGTGCTTACGATGCCCCGCGAATTCCGCTGTGCGTTGGCGTTTTCGTCAATCCAACACTTGAGCATGTGGAGAATGTGCTAGAGCAGACGGGTATTCAAGCCGCGCAAATTCACAAAGTTGATCCTGCAAAGTTGATAGAGATGCGCTACGAACTACGCGGATCGCTGTATTCGGCGCTGCAACCGCGAACAGTAAGTGATGTGCAGCCATATGTTGCCATGGATACCGCTAACGGTGCCTATCCGACGGCATTCTGGCTGCCGACGATGTTGATCGATGCCTATCACCCCGATCTGGCGGGTGGCACGGGCAAGCAAGCTGATCTGGAACTAGCATCAGAGATTGCGGCAATAACCGAACGATTGATGCTTGCTGGTGGCTTGACGCCGGAGAATGTGGCAACTGCCGTCAGCCAAGTACAGCCATTTGCGGTGGATGTATCCAGTGGCGTCGAGGTAATACCGGGCAAAAAAGATCATCAAAAAGTGCGCGATTTTATTCAAGCTGTCCGCGAAACGGATAAGGAATTAACCTCATGACCGCTGCAACAAACCCTGCCGCAATCCCGATTGATCAACTGCCCAACGAGCGCGGTTATTTTGGTAATTACGGTGGACGCTTCGTACCTGAAACGCTTGTTCCTGCGCTGGATGAATTGACTGAAGCCTATCAGGAGTTGATCAATACCTCTAGCTTTCAGGCAGAATTCCGCCATCTGCTGAAAACCTTCGTTGGGCGCGAGACGCCGATTACCCACGCTCAACGGCTTTCTGAACATCTGGGTGGTGCACAGATTTACTTGAAACGCGAGGATTTAGCGCACACAGGCGCACATAAGATCAACAACGCACTTGGTCAGGCGCTGCTGGCGAAGCGAATGAACAAGAAGCGCATCATCGCGGAGACTGGCGCTGGGCAGCACGGTGTGGCAACGGCGACAGTATGCGCACTGCTTGGCATGGAATGTCATGTTTATATGGGCAGCGTTGATATGGCGCGGCAGCAGCCCAATGTACTGCGTATGCGTTTGTTAGGTGCGGAAGTGATTCCTGTAGAAAGCGGCACAAAAACACTGAAAGATGCCGTCAACGAAGCGATCCGCGATTGGGTAACCAATGTGCGCGACACTTTCTACATTCTCGGATCGGCGCTTGGTCCGCATCCTTATCCGATGATCGTGCGCGAATTTCAGTCAGTGATAGGGATCGAGGCGCGGCGGCAGATCATCGAGATCGCAGGGCGCTTGCCCGATATGGTGATTGCCTGCGTTGGTGGCGGTAGCAACGCGATTGGTATTTTTCACGGTTTCCGCGACGACCAGCAAGTAGTTCTGCGCGGTGTTGAGGCGGGTGGCTACGGCGTCGAGAGTGGAAAGCACGCGGCGCGATTCGCCGATCCGAAGATGGGGCGATTGGGTGTATTGGCAGGGTCAAAGTCGTATGTGCTGCAAGACGACGACGGGCAGATTATGGATACACATAGTATCTCCGCCGGGCTGGATTACGCCAGCGTAGGACCGGAACACAGCTATCTGCGCGAGATCGGGCGAGCCGAATATACTTTAGCGACGGATGATCAGGCGTTGGAGGGGTTCCAGTCCTTGTGCAAGTATGAAGGAATTATTCCCGCGCTCGAATCCTCACACGCCGTCTATGAAGCACTCCGCGTTGCGCCAACAATGCCGAAAGATTCGATCATCCTTGTCAATCTAAGTGGAAGAGGCGATAAGGACCTCGATACGGTGACGAAAGCATTAAAGGATCGCGGCAGATTGTGAAAACTCGGGTTGTAGTATTTATTGTTCTCGTCCTTGCGCTCAGTGCATGTAGCAATAGTTCCAACAGCAGTGTTTCTGTTGCTACACCACATTCGGTGGAATTGTCAGTTCAACTGCGAATTATTGGAGAATATAAAGGCATTCCTCAAGGACTAACGAGCGACGGTCACTATTCGCTCGGCTCAGCAGACGCTCAATCCGTTTTATATGATTATTCGGATTTCCTATGTTCCACCTGTCGTGGCTATGTCGCTAACACCGAACCGCAGCTTATCGAGAAATATGTGAAAGCGGGAAAGATAAGAATCGAATTCCGCGACATTCTGGACTTTGGCGAAGGCAGTTTGCGTGCTTCGGAGGCAGCCGCGTGCGCTGGTGATCAGGGAAAGTTCTGGCAAATGCATGATCTTTTGTACGAGCGTCAAGCTGATGTATCGCGCACTGGAAGTGACGGAACTGCACTGGCGGCATTGATGCTGCAATTCAGTGTCCAAATCGAAGGGTTAGATCAAGCTAGGTTTGCTACCTGTGTGAACGAACGTCAAATGATGCAGCAGGTTCAGGCAAATGATGCCAAGCGGCGCGATGAAGGCGTCACATTACGCCCTACTTTTGAGATTGGTGAACTACGCATCTTTGGTCCGCAATCTTTCGAGCAAATGTCCAAAGCTATTGATCAGATGTTGGCATCATTGCAATGAAGCGCCTTCGACAAACTGAAACCCTTGCAGACGTGGCTCAATTATCTGAAAATGTCTGTCAAGCCATAACAAAAAGTAGCGCAGAACGCTGCTATAATTGTTGCACCACATTAATTCAATACAGTATTCATGGAGTGCTTATGCCTCACACGGTATTTATCCATTTGATGAACCAAGACCCCGTTATGATGGACGTGGACGAGTTGCCCAAGCCAAGTGATTATCTGATTGTGGGACAGAACCCGCGCCGCCGCGATGGTAAGGATGTGCCATTTATTCTGGGCGATGTCACTACCGTATACTTTCCGATCCATCAGATCAGCTTCATCGAACTGATGCCATCGGGTGATGATGAAGAGGTATTCCGCCCCTTCCGCGACAGTTAATAATAGGAATAGCCGTAACCTAAGAACAGCGAAAAACGAGATGACTAGTAAATCACCGCGTACTGCGCCGCGCGATATGAAGCGCATCCTTGTGGTGGATGATGAACCGCGCATGATCGGCTTTATCCGCATGAATTTAGAGCTTGAGGGCTATCAGGTTGTAGAAGCACACGATGGCTTGCAAGCGCTGGAAGCGATCCGCACACAGCTTCCTGATCTGGTATTGCTTGACGTGATGATGCCAAATCTGGACGGTTTCGAGACCTTACGGATGCTGCGCGAATTTTCCTCGACGCCGGTGATCATGCTGACCGCGAAGAGTGAGGAAGATGACCGCATTCAGGGATTAGAGTTAGGCGCAGATGACTATATCACCAAGCCATTCAGTCCCCGTGAGCTTTCCAGCCGCGTTAAAGCGGTCCTGCGCCGCTCCGATATGCCCAACTCACCGGAGAAGTCGATCCTTAAGATCGACGATCGACTAAGCGTGGATTTCAATCGCCGGGAAGTGATCGTCAACGGTCAGCACATTAAACTGCGTCCAACGGAATACCGCCTCCTGTTTCATCTGATCGAAAATGCGGGCTGGACAGTGACGCATGAGCAAATCCTTGCCAAGGTCTGGGGTTACGAATACCGTGACGAGACCCATTACGTTCGCTTATATGTAAATTACCTACGCGAGAAAATCGAAGAAGATCCGCAAAATCCGAAGTACATACTTACGGAGCGTGGAGTAGGTTATCGCTTTGTTGATTTCCGCAAAGGTGAGAACTCTGAAAGCTGAGTAGAGTGCGATCAGCCGCCGCCAAAAATATATAGCTGAAGTGTCAGCGTTCCGAGCAGCTTACCATCGGAGAGGCGTACTTCCCAAGTACCTTTATGCAGACCGGGGCGCAGCGTTGTTGGCGTATATACCGCTCGCCCTTTGAACGTAAATTTTGCCGTTTCCCCGATCCCCGTAATCTTGGCTTCATCCATGTTAATCCGAAGCGGCGACTCGAAGGACTGCCCATCGAGATAACGTAAGAATACACCCGGCTGCCATTCGCAGTCGCTATTGTTGCGGATCGCTATGTCGAACTCCACCTGTGAGCCATAGCGCACCACAAAGGGATCGCGGCTATTAGCTGGATTGGGCGTCGCTGTTTGCTCTGGTTCAACCACTTGGAAGGCGAAACGACAGTTTAGTGCGGTAGCAGTCAGATCTGGCGTACTTGTGGTCAGTGCGCGGCTGGTAGCGATCAGATTTTGCACCGCGATTTGCGTCTGCATGAATGCCGTTGCTGTACCTACCGCCAGTGTTTGTGTGAAATCTACTGTTGCGGTTGGAGTGATCGACGGTGTAAAGGTCGCCGTTGGAGTGTAAGTTTCCGTTGCTGTCGGCGTTAGCGTGAAAGTCGGCGTGAAAGTCAATGTACTAGTTGGTGTACTTGTCACGGTGACAGTAGAAGTGGCTGTTTCCGTTGGTATTGCTGTAAGGGTCGCCGTTTCTGTTGCTGTTGGCGTATGCGTTGCCGTTTCAGTAGGTTGCACTGAAGTAGGAGTGGACGTTTCGCCCAGTTGGATAATATCAACGGTTGCTGTAGCAGCATTAACGGTTGGAGTAGCTGCCTCTTCGGAAGCAGTTGGTGATGCAACCACTACTTCAGTTGTACCGGTAGGCGACGGCACGGTCGTTTCACTAGGATTGAGTGCTACAACTGGAATATTGACAATCGGAATGCGACCTGTACTTAGCGTGATCACAGTCAGTACAACGAGTAATGCCAGTACGGTGCCCCATACTAACCAACCACGCCTTGTGCCATTGCCTCCAGCGCGGCTATTCTGAGCGATCTCACGCTGCAATTCCCTGCGCGAAAGGACAGGCGTATCAGTATTCGCAGTTCGTGGCGATGTAGGACGCGACGCCATAGTGGTAATTTGCGAGGCGCGCTTACCTTGAGGAGCTTTTCCATCGGCAATGACTGGCTTCATGCCATTGGAAACCGCATTCACATCTGCCAGCATATCCTCTGCAGTCTGATAGCGATCCTCCGGCTGTTTTTGCATTGCCTTAACGATCACCTTCTCAATGGACTCGGGCACGTCAGGGCTGAGCGCTCGAATCGGCGGAATGGGATCGTTCATGTGCTTGAGAACCGTTGCTAACGGCGTCTCACCATCGAAAGGCAACTTGCCTGTTACCATCTGGAACAGGATTACACCCATCGAATATAAGTCGGTACGCTCGTCAGAATTTTCGCCAAGTCCTTGTTCCGGTGACATGTAAGCAGGCGTTCCGACCATCCCGCCACTGGCAGTAAATTGATTGCCAGTCACAATCTTGGCGATGCCGAAGTCCGTCAGAACGACACGTCCATCATGCTCTAACATTAGATTGGCTGGCTTCAGATCACGATGGATCATGCCGCGTCCATGTGCGTAACTAAGCGCCTCTAAGGCAACCTTGGTAATACGCAGTGCATCGGGCAGCGGAATACGATCATAGCCGAGTGACTCGAGGTACTCCTTGAGTGTACGCCCCTCGATCAACTCCATGACCATGTAGTAGCTTTCGCTATCGGCGTCGTATTCAAAATCGTAGACTTGTACGATATTTGCGTGTTTGAGACGGGCGACATTGCGTGCTTCGCGTTCGAACCGTTCGCGGAAGTCAGGGTCATCAGCGAGGAACGGATGGAGCAGCTTAATCGCCACGTAGCGATCGAGATTCGGTTGCATGGCTTTATATACTTCCGCCATGCCGCCGCGTCCGATACGCGCGATCAGCGTATATTTGCCTAGCTGCTTCCTTGAAACCGACAAGATGCTTTCTTTACCGTTAGATGTGCTGTGTGTGCTGATGAACGAATTGCGTAAATCGAGTCATTTGATCGTAACTGTAAATCACAACTGCAAGTAACACACTTTAAAATTGAAAAAAGCTGATGATTGTGATTAAAACAGGGCATTGTCAAGCTAGAGAATAGCGTGATATGCCCTGTTTAGCAATTGGCTTGAAGCGAACCCGAACGTGATTGTTATGGTGTTCTGACTGGTTGCAAGCGACGATGCTCTACAATCAAACAGCGATTCATCACCACGGTTAGATTGGCTGTTTCGGCACGCTGTGCCGCTTCTTCATTGACAATTCCAAGCTGCATCCAGATTGCTTTTGCGCCTGCTTGAATAGCATCTTCAACGACAGGAGGTACATTTTCTGGTCGGCGGAAGATGTCTACAACATCGATTGGCACCGGAATAGCAGCAACGGATGGGTACACCACGCGCTGGTCATTCGACTCCAGCGTCGGATTCACGAAATACACATCATAGCCCGCACGTTTCAAGGAAAGAGCAACACTGTGACTGGCTTTCATAGGATTATCAGAATAGCCGACGACGGCGATTGTTGCGGTGTTTTGTAGTAGTATCCTTAGGTCCTGATCTGAAGTTAGTGGCATAAGAAAGCTGCCTTTAGCTACTTTCACCTTGCAGTGGTTTAGCTTCAACAACGAAATTTATGGCTTCACGCTGCTGCGGATTGGCGCGATCATCGTAGTAAAGATCCGTTTCCAGTGAGTATTGACCGTATGGAGAAATTACTCCACGAATGTGCAGAGTGAACTCCATGTTTTTGTGCATCGTCTCAATTATGCTGAGTTCCGCCACTTCTTGCCCCTCAGCGTTTTTTAAGCGCACCTCTAAATTGGGACGCTCTTGAAATGGTGTGACATTGATACTGAGCTTAATGCGCCAGCCATCTGGATAGGGTTTCGCTTCCAGTCGCTCAATCTTCACCCGCTCGCGGGGCTGCGGAACATCCTGCTCATCGAAAAAGTTTATGTTAGCCATAGTACCTCTTGGACGCTGTAGCCTAGTTGAATCTTATACCATACAGGCTTGTCTAGGAATCAGCGTTCATCCAGATCACCCACTTGGGTGATCTGGATTTCCCCTTACAAGGTGAACGTACAATCCCTGCACACTGCTATAGTTTGGTTAAGTGATAAGTAAACACCAATAGATGGAAGCAGATAAATATGGATACACAGCGATGCATTGATGATTGCCTAGAATGTCATCGAATCTGTTTGGAAACCGCCTTACACTGCTTCCAAGGTGAGCAGTACTTGGGACGCGGTTTTACCAGCTTGCTTCTAGGATGTTCGCAGATTTGTGCTATCAATGCCGATCTGGTTGAACACTATGGTGGATGCCACGCCAATATCTGTGCCGAGTGTGCCGACATCTGCATGGAATGTGCCGCAGAATGTGACCGATTGGCTGATGGCGATGCGCAAATGCTTAAGTGTGCGGAACTATGCCGTCGCGCTGCCTATTCGTGCGATGATGTGGTGATTAAGGTTGCAGCGTAAAATACGCCAACTTACTCAAAATCTCCCCGGTGCAGTCGTCGCCATATGATCAAGGTGACTCCACCAACTAACAACACTTGCAATAAGAAGTAGAGATACTCTTCCAAAGGCAGATAGCCGACGATGCCCAATGATTTCGTTGCGTCATAGTAGATAGCCCCGCGCGCCGTTAAGAAACTGATCGCTAGTGTTGTCGAGATGAGCGCTATCGCGGTAGTAGCCAACAGCACGACCATCGCACGGCTGTTGATCCGCCCACTTAGCCGCACAATTAGCAGCGTCATGGGGACGCCAAGAAAAAGCATTAAAAAGAGGAGATATGGCATGGGCACCGACAATTGTTGAATGGTGACACTAGACTACTATACCTGTACTCAGTTCATCTGTGAAAAGCCTAAATTTTCTATCAATTTTCCTCCATTGTCCGTTAAGGTTGAATTGAGTTGTGATACAATGCTGCCAACCAATCGTGCGAACATTGATCAACCAAGAGGGATCATGGGGATCTTCCAGAACAACCCCAAACATAAATTCCTTTATGAACGTGCTCTACAAAAAACGCGAAAAGGCGATATGGATGGTGCATACGCCGATTTCACAGCGCTGCTAGATATTGTGCCAGATATGGCGGATGCTTACTTCAAGCGTGGATATATCATGCTGCGGAAAGGCGACCTGAAGAATGCCGCCCCCGATTTTCAGCAGGCGTTACGTCTTGAGCCAAATCATAGTGATGCGGCGATGATGCGCGAAATGTTGAAGCGCTTTGCTGATATGGGCAAACCAAGAATCGGTGCACCAACGGGTCAGACTATTACTTTGAAGGATGTTGATGCCACCCCGATCCCAGTAGAGTTGGAAGTGCAAGATACTGAAACACCGCAATTCTATGTAATGCGGGGTGAGGAACGCTACGAAAACGGGCAAGTAGAAGAAGCGATTGACGATTTTGTAGACGCAATCCGGCTCGACTCAAACTGCGTAAATGCCTACGTAAATCTGGGGGCGATCTATCATGAATATGGCGAGGACGAACTAGCGCAGCAGTATTTCTATGCCGCGCTCAATCTCGATCCGCATCATCCTGACGCTCAAATGATGCGCGAAATCGCTGGGATCGCTGAAGTATAAGCGCAGATTTTGATGGGGGTGGCGATCACCCCCATTTCGCTACCACGAGTGTCACATCATCTACCTGAGCAGCATCGCCAACAAACTCCTCTAACGACGCCATTATCGCCTGCTGAATTTCTTCGGCGCTACTCCCTACATTATCGATCATGATTTTGCGCAAACGAAGCTCACCAAAACTATCGCCTGCCTCATTCATGGCATCGGTCACACCATCGGTGTAGAACACGATAACGTCGCCTACTTGTACCTCGATCTGAACTTCTTCCAGCTTCACCTCCTCGAACATACCGAGGATCATGCCCTTACCGCGAAGCTCATGGAGCACACCGGACGCAGCATTCCACCACAATGGACGATTGTGCCCGGCATTGGCATAGACGAGGCGTCCGTTGGTGGTATCGAGCATGGCGAAAAAGGCGGTCAGGAACATATCTGCGGAGGTATCCTGACTAATCAGCAGATTGGCAAGTTGCAGCACTTGCGCGGGACTTTGCAGACCGCTGGAACTGGTGCGGATCATCGTGCGGCTGACTGCCATGAATAACGCCGCTGGCACGCCCTTATCTGATACATCAGCAATCACGATACAGAGGGTATTGGGGTCTTCAGTGAGGCGGAAGAAGTCGTAGAAGTCGCCGCCAACCTCCCGTGCCGCTTGATAGGCAGCGGAAAATCCCCAACCGGGAATACTAGGCGTGGTGCGTGGCAGCATACTTAACTGGATGCGACGCCCAACGGCGAGTTCCTCGCGCAGTTTTTGGCGGGCGAGTTCTTCTTCATGCAAGCGCGCTTTCTCGATAGCGATAGCTGCTTGGGTGCCGAATGCCGCTAACAAGGGTAGGCTGCTCACCGAGAACGAACCCTGTGTGATGCGATTATCCGCGTAGAGGACGCCAACCACATCGGTTTGTAGAGTTAGCGGAATGCACAAGACCGCACGCAAACCATGTTTGACGATGCTCACTGCCCCTTGAAAACGTTCATCCTGCTGAGCGTTGGTAGTGACGATAGGTTCACGGCGGGTAAATGCCTCCTCGACGATGCTGCGACTGAAGAATACCTCAGCATCGGAGAGACTCTCGTGATCCCAGTTGCGGGCTGCCCAAATGTCTAGCTTGCCCGTTTCATGATCCCGCAGCATCAGGTAAGCGCGCTCTGCTTGCGTCAACGTGATCACCGTATCTAGAACGCGTCCTAGAACATTCTCCAAATCGAGCGAGGTGCTGATGAGCGCGGAGGTGCGGACCAAGTCCTGCAACTGCTCTAAGCGGGTTAGCGCCTCTCGTCCTTGCGACAATGCTTGCTCTACGCCGCTATGAATGTTCCAGACCATGTCGTTAAGCGCATCGGACAGTTTCATGTTGTACTTGGCACGCAGCGCCTGCCCCAAACGTGTCAGTTCGTTCTCCAACTTGCGCGAGTCAGTGCTTACATTCCGCAAAATGGAGGTGAAGTCATCAGGTGCTGGTGATTGCGTTGGCGCATCGGACATGGGGAACTGCTCCTGCCTATGCATTGGCTAGCGTTATTGTACCCGCATTTGACACTGCTGTTGACTTCTGTGTAAGATTGTAGATGTTCAACACGTTCTAAGTAACACAGCAATTGTGCAGCATAGGATTGAGCATGAGCCAGCAGGCTTGTATGTGTCTGAAGCAGGGGCGATAGGTTCTTCTTCAGCACACAGTAACGATAAACTGACTGTATACGACCAGTAAGCTGTTGAAGCGCCTGCGTCCCTGACGGGTAACGGGATAGCCGTTATTCGCCATGTGTACTACTCGTACAACAAGGGACGCAGGCGCTATTTATTTGCCTACTGGTCGTTTGCTTTTAGCAGTATTGGTATAGAGAGAAGAAATCGAACGGGCAAAGGGTTACGAAGGAAACATTCATGCTGACTACGACTGTACGTCCGCATAACGCGACTATCAAGATGGGTGCAAGTATCGAGGAGATGATCGGCAATACACCGCTGATCAGCTTCCAGCGCGTGACGGCGCATCTGCCGGAAAACGTCAACGTCTATGCCAAGGCAGAGTGGGCGAATCCGGGTGGATCGGTGAAGGACAGAGCGGCGCTGAACATCATCCGCAACGCCGAGCGCGAAGGCAAACTCGCTCCCGGCATGACGCTGGTAGATTCGACCAGCGGCAATACCGGAATCGCCTATGCCATGCTCGGTGCGGCGCGAGGCATCAAGGTCAAACTGTTTTTGCCCGCTAATGCCAGCCCCGAACGGATCACGATTTTGAAGGCTTACGGAGTCGATCTGGTGCTGACCGATCCGCTGGAAGGCTCCGATGGTGCGATCCGGGCGGTGCGGGAACTGGTGGCGAAAGAGCCGGATGCCTACTTCTATGCTGACCAGTACAACAATCCGGCTAATTGGCAGGCGCACTACAACGGGACAGGCGTGGAAATCTGGGAGCAGACGGAAGGCACAGTGACGCATTTCGTTGCTGGACTGGGCACCAGTGGCACGTTGATCGGCACGGGACGGCGCTTGAAGGAATTTAACCGTGACATCCAGATCGTGTCGTTGCAGCCGGATTCTCCATTTCATGGTTTGGAAGGGCTGAAGCATATGGAGTCCGCCATCAAGCCGGGAATCTACGATGATACGCTGGCGGATCGGAATTTACCGATCAGTACCGAGGACAGTTACGCGATGACGCTGCGGCTGGCACGCGAGGAAGGCTTGCTGGTGGGCATCAGCGCGGCGACGGCGTTGGTCGGATCGCTGAAGATCGCGGAGGAAGCGGCTGCGGCGGGCGAATCAGCGACTATCGTGACGTTGTTCCCCGACAGCGCGGCAAAGTATCTGTCTCATTCGCCGTGGAAGTAGTCGTTAAACGCGCCTGAAGTTCGCAGGGAATACAGGGCGGTTTCAGGCGCTTTGTTGGTAGATGGTTAAGATTGGGAAACATTTTCCAACCGACGAGACCCGGCAATAAATTACCGGGCTGAACGAACAAAGTCCCTTCGGGACTCCAGAGGTAACGCGAGACGATGAACGTCGGGATAGAATATGTCCCGACGTTTTTTGTTGGGTAGAGATGACGGAAATATGCGCGGATTCGGGGATTATCTGCGGTTGATGGCGGCGTATGTGCGCTTGAATCTGGCGGCACAGTTGGAGTACCGCGCGGCGTTTTTGTCGCAGGTGATCGCCATGTTCATCAACGACGGCGTGTGGGTGGTGTTCTGGGTGGTCTTTTTCAGCCGATTTCCGGTGCTGCGCGGGTGGACGGTGCAGGATGTGATCACCGTATGGGCGATTACGGCGGCGGGGTTCGGACTGGCGTTTGGCTTGTTCGGCAATGCACAGGAATTAGCGCGGTTGATCATGCGCGGGCAGCTTGACGTGTGGATGTTGTATCCGCGCCGTGTGCTGCCCCATCTGCTGCCGGGGAAGATGCAGACGACGGCATGGGGCGATATGCTGTTTGGCTTCATCGTTTATATCCTGTTCGTGCATCCGACGCCCGCACAATTGCTCCTATTCTGTGCGCTGACGCTGGCGGTAATGATGTTGTTCGTGGGCTTCGGCATCTTGACTGGATCGCTAACGTTTTTCATCGGCAACGGCGTGGCGCTGGCGGAGCAGTGGCAGATCGCGCTGATCACCTTCAGCACCTATCCGGGGATCATCTTCGACGGCGCGATCCGCTTAATCTTGTTCACGGTGATTCCGGCGATCTTCGTGTCGTATTTTCCGATTGAGGCGTTACGGACGCTATCGCTTGGTGCGGCGCTGATCGCGGTAGCGGGATCGTTGGCGGTGCTGGTAGTCGGCATACTGGTGTTTTATGCAGGGCTGCGGAGGTATGAGAGTGGAAATCTGATGGAAATGCGGGGGTGATCTCACCTCCAGTTAGGAGAGCAGTGCATCGGTCTGTTTAGCCCTGTGTCACTAAGCGGCGCAGGGATACCTCAGATAATCAGGTTAAACATATAACCGATCAGAGTGATACCAATCGTGACGACTGTTACATAGAGCGCAATCAGTGGTGTTTTGAGTACCCGACGAAGGATGACTAACTCTGGCAAACTTAGCGCAACTACTGACATCATAAATGCAAGTACGGTACCAAGAGTTGCCCCTTTTTCGAGCAGTACGCTAACCACCGATATAACACCCGCCGCATTGGAATAGAGAGGCACTCCAAGTAACACTGCCAGTGGCACTGACCACCATGCATTCTTGCCCATGACCTCCACGAGGAAATCGTCCGGTACATATCCGTGAATGAAAGCACCGAGTGCAATACCAATAACTACAAAGCCCCAAACCTTGCCGACAATTTCCTTTGTGCTATCACGCGCCTGCTCGAAGCGCTCTGTCCAAGTCAAATGATCTGGTGCCCTCAAACCACTGCTCTTGATCGTGATCTGGTAGACAAACTCTTCCACATAACGTTCCATTTTCAGCCGTCCGATGACAACTCCCGCTACAACCGCCACCGTCAGCCCGGAAAGCAAATACAAGCCCGCAATACGCCAACCAAACAGACCGAACAGCAGCACTAACGCTACTTCGTTGACCATTGGCGCGGAGACTAGGAAGGACAAGGTGACGCCGAGAGGCACACCTGACTCGACAAACCCGATGAACAGCGGTACCGCAGAACACGAACAGAACGGCGTAACTACGCCGACCAGTGCCGCGATAATGTTGCCGACACCTTCACGCCGACCACCTAGCCAGTGACGTGATTGCTCAGGCGTGATGAAGCTGCGCAGAGTCGTGATCAGGAAGATCATACCTGTCAGAAGCATCAGGATTTTGGGGACGTCGTAGAGGAAGAAACTGAGCGCGTTTCCTACCTGACTTCCAGGAGTTAATTGCAGTACGCGATAAGTAATGAAATTTGCTAGCGGTTGCAGGACGCTATAGAGCAGCCACCAGAGGATTGTCACTGCTGCAACGAGCAGAAAAGCTTGGCGATCCGGACGGGAGAGCCTGAGCGTACGGCTAGACATGGATAGTTAACCTTATTCAACTTTCACTTGACAGCGGGCAAGTTAGCTGTGGTTCCAACAGCTTTACTGTACTGCCGATTCAAACTCTGCTGCCCATTCGACAATCCTTCCACGTGCTGGAATACGTCCACTAGAAACAACTGTCTCGTTGATGACTAAAGCAGGCGTACTCATCACACCGTATGCCATGATGTCGGCATAGTCTGTAACTTTGACGAGGTCATAGGCGATACCCGCCTCCTCCAGTGCTGTGCGTGTTTCTGCCTCCAACCGTTTGCAATTGGGGCAACCGGAGCCGAGAACTTTGATATTTAGCATGGGAGTCTTGCCTTTCAGCTAATCTGCGCAAGCGGAACAACGGAACACAAGGGACAAGAGCACGTGGCTAGCTGCTCATGTCCGCTAGTTGCAGAACCGAGCACAAGCGTCAACATATTGGAGACGCGTTCATCTTTTAGCCAGTAGTAGACTTGCAGACCATCGCGACGACAATCTACAATGCCAGCCTCCCTCAACTGCATCAATTGTTGTGAAACGTAAGCCTGACGCTTTTGAAGGGCTGTTTCAATATGGCACACACATATCTCCCCTCGCCGCAGAAGATCCAGAATTTGCAGCCTGACGGGATGTGCAAGCGCCTGAAAAATCTGACTTGTTTCGCGGTAAGGAGCGTTCATCGTTCCCTTCACATTCAAATTTCTGAATGTAGTTTAGTGGTAGTGGCATACGGTTCTCAGTGCGGAATGTCATGGGAAACAGATGCAATTGCTCATTACTCAAGCGACTCTGACGGCGTTCGGCAAGCATCACCCCGATCAGAGTTTGTTCGGAGTAGGACTGGCTGTTTTTTGACCATCACAATCTCGTAAAGTGTGCTTGCGAAATAGGGCGCTATAAGTTAAGTTGATCGGCATCGAACGCGCAGAGGCAAGAAAAAAGTGATGAGTAATGAGTGACAAGTGATGAGTTCAGCCACCTTACTCATCGTTTGTTGTTTATTCTCCATCGCCATTGATCATTTGCTTTCAGAGAACGCCAAGCACAAGTAGCTCCTATGTACCGTCGATCCAACCAACCTAACGGACTGCTGCGCTTACTCAGCGGTGTCGTGATCATCGTCGGCGCGGTGATCGTGTTCGGGCTGTATCAGCAGTTCAACGCGACGCAATCTGCACAACCGACGCCTACCCTTGCGGCGATCTTGCAACCAACGGCAGCCCCGACAACGGCGCAAGTGACACCGATCTCCGTAAACAAGCTGAGGATCGTCTCGCCCAAAGCGTCACTATCGACGGCGATCACGAGTTTGTACTTCACGCCGACGGGCGAAAATTGGGATTTGACCTATCTGGATAACTTCGCAGGACATCTGGAAGGTACGCCAGAGATTGGTATGGGCGGTAATTACGTGCTGGCGGGACATGTGGAATTGGGAGATGGCAAAGCAGGTCCATTCAAGTACATCAACGGACTGAAGCGCGGCGATGAGATCATGATCTACAGCGAATCGCCGGAAAAGCCGTTTGTGATCCGCTACAAGGTGACCGAAGTGAAAGACGTCGAGCCGGATGAGATCAGTGTGATCCGCAATCATGGCTACGAGGAATTGACACTGATCACCTGCGACAATTGGGATCAGGCGACGGGGGAGTATTTGACACGGGTGATCGTTCATGCCAGACCTTATTAGTGCTGAGTGCTAGGTGCTGAGTGCTGAGGAAAAGTGCCAGAGTACGAAGAGTACCGGAGTGCCTTAAGCCTGTAGTTCAGTGCTGAGTGCTGAGAGATTGTATAAATAAAAAGAGGGGTTGCTGTTTTAGTGCAACCCCTCTTTTTGTTGATTAGTGATACTTGATAGCACTTATTAGCGCAGTCCGCTGTTGTTCAGATACTGAGCAGCGCGGTATTCCACGTCCGCAATCGCCTGACGCTGCGCCAGACGCTTGTACCAATCACGACGTTCGACGCGATTGCTTTGTTCCTCCGGCGTCAGGTCAGCGATGCTGGCGAAGAACGCCTGCTCTTCGTCAATGACTTGCACAGCCGCGATTTCCGCTGTGCGACGGACGGCAGGCTTCGGTTGGGTGCGGATGGCGCCCAGACTCAGCATGGATAACAGGGACTTGAAGGTTGTTGATGCAGTAGCCATGATCGTTTTCTCCATATGTATCAGTACGCGCAGGACAATCGAGGTACTGCCGTTACTGAATAGATAGCAATTGAATGTTAGTGGTCGAAGATCGAGATTTCGTGTACCTGAATTCTTACGTATTACGCGGTGACTGCTGGCAAGAGTTCAACGACTAAGGTTCGTTTGCCGAGCGCGGTAATTAAGGTGTCAAAACGTCCACGATAGAGCTGTTCCTGTTCACCAGCCTTCAGCACGAAGTCCTTGCCCTCATGACTGATCCACGCGCACCCAGAGACGACACGAACAAGATCGTGACCGGCGCGAAGCTGTACACTGATTGATTCACGCTGCGAGAGCATGAGGCGGATCGGGCTGACTTCGCTTGCTGCGTTATTGAAAGTAAGGGCGACTGGTGAAATGCTAACGGTGCTCATATCTCCTACTCCCTTGTAAAGCACCGCTAATTTTCATTAGCTTTTCAACTTCCCTTTGTGCTTTACAATTTTTATGTCGTCAGCATTGTACGACTTTGTGCCGCGTTGTGAAGGATTTTTGAGAAGATTTTTGAAGACGTTTACGGGATATTGACGGTGTTTATGGGATTTTTGCAACTATACCCACGCCGTACTGAGCAAACTAGCATCTGCTCAGTACGGCTGGAAAGGTTAAGGATCACCCTGCCCAGTAATCGAAGGTGAACATGGCGGCGAAGACTCCCATTAGCAGCACATTACCCAATGTCCACGCACGATCAAAGGCTTCATGCTTTCCCCAGTTCGCAGGCAGCAAGAAGATCACAGGCGCTGCCAGCACATAGCGGTGCATTCCCTGTGCAACGCCACTGGTCAGCGAGAAGAAAATAACAAGCAAACTATAGAGTGCTAGTGCGGGATAGCGCCGCAGCATCCAAAGTGAGCAAAATACTCCGAACGCAATCGAAGCGAATTCCACCAGATAGTAAGCTTGCGAATTGGGATGCCCCGTTGTTAATGCTGTCCACGCGTTTTCCCATGCCTTGCGCGATTCATCAAGCAGCAGAATGCCGCGTGAGTAGTAGGTAGTGGACACGAATTGGAACGGCGTGCCGATTACAATGTTCCAGAGCAGCCAAGAGAGCAACGGGACAAAGAGCAGCACGACAATCCAAAGTTCGGGGAGCGAGGATTTCAGGCGCAGCTTGGTGAAGTGTCCGTTCTGGAACCAATACCAGATCATGGGGACGAGCAAAAGGAACCCAGCCGCACGAGTCCAGACCGCCAGTGCAGCCAGCAATGCCGCCCACAGCCATTTATCGCGACGGGCAAGCGCCAGCGCCCCAAACGATAAGCCGAGAAACAAGCCCTCGGTGTAAATCTGCGCCAGGAACATGCTGCCGGGAAGGATTAGTAGATAGAATGCCGCACGCCGCGCCCCCGATTCACCGAGATCATCGCGTGCTAGGTCCCATAAGGCAACCATTGCGCCGAGCGTGCCCAACAGGGAAACAAGCACACCCGCCAGAGTCGCCGTCGCAATCGCCGTTAGCCCGAATACCTGCAAAGGAATCATGACGAAGCGCATGACGGTGGGATAGAGCGGGAAGAAAGAATAGTTTTGTGAAGTCCACGTCGGTTCTTCGCCTTTCGGCTTAAGGATCGGGCTGTTCCAGCTAAAGTTGGGTGGGACGGCGCGCATCGCTGGATCGTCATAGCCACCAACGGCGATGGAGAGGTAATACTCGGAATCCCATGCCACATGGTCATTAAGGAACGGTTCGAGAAGGTAGATTTTGCCATCGTTGCTGTTGCGACGCGTCTCATTAGCCGTCCAACTGAGCGCGTTATCAGGACGAGAAGGCTGGAAGCGCGCCGCCACATAAATCTGGTAACCGATCATGATCAACGCCCACGACAGCCAGATCAGTATGAGCGTGCGAAGCCTGAGCAAATTTTTCAAGTCCAACCTCTATTTATTGGTTTTTGGGTGAAGTCAAGTTCAGTTCAGCAAAAGCGGGAGCTAATTATAGTGCTGCAAATGGCGGCGCGTAAGGAGTTCACACGGAATAGCCAGATTCAGCGTCAGTAGTGAGTATGACTTTCAGCACGTAGAACGTGCGCGTTTGCTCCAGTGGCAAGGTGACGATCAGCTTTTGACTCCGTGTTCACTCCGCCTTAAAATCGCTTTAACAACAGGAATTTCGCCTGTTGAGATAAAGAAGGGTTCTTTACCATGAAAGAGTACGCAACTGAAAACATCAGGAATGTGGCGCTGGTTGGGCATCAGGGATCCGGCAAGAGCAGTCTTGTCGAAGCGCTCCTGTACACAACCGGCGCGATCACACGTATGGGTAAGATTGCGGAAGGCTCTACTGTTTCCGACTTCGACGAAGAGGAAAAGCAGCGCCAACTCTCTATCAATACTACCCTTGTGCCTATTGAGTTTGACGACTGCAAGATCAATATTATGGACTGCCCCGGCTTCACCGATTTTATTGGCGAGGTGAAGAATGCAGTGCGCGTCAGCGACTGTGTGCTGATCGCTGTAGATGCAGTCGCAGGACCGGAAGTAGGCACCGAGGTAGCATGGCAGGTAGCAGAAGAGTTCAACCAGCCCCCGATTGTTGTGATCAACAAGATTAACCGCGAGAATGCCAGCTACACGCGCACATTAGAAGCACTTCGCGCCCGTTTCCCCGAATACAAATTTATCCCCGTGATCCTGCCGATTGGCGAAGGTCCCACCTTCAAGGGTGTGATCAATGTGCTGACGCAAAAGGCATACTACGACGTTGGTAAGGATCGCAGTGAACTGCCCGCCGAGATGGTCAGCGATATTCAAGCGGCGCATCTGGCGTTGATCGAGGCAGCGGCGGAAGCCAACGACGAGTTGATGAATAAATATTTCGAGACCCAAGATCTCAGTTTTGATGAAGTGCGCGAGGGAATGCGACAAGCTGCCCGTAACGCCGATCTCAAGACGGTGCCCGTATTTGTGGCGGCAGGTGAAGTCAATATTGGGACTTATCCGCTACTGGAAGCGCTGATTGTCTACGTATCTCCTCCGTCGCAGCGTCGTGTAGCACTCTACAGCGAACCCGGTGAGGAAGTCCAATTCCTGAACCGTCCGCAGTCGGATGACGGTCCAGTGGCGGCGTATGTATTCAAGACTACCTTTGATCGTTTCGTAGGCACGCTCAATTATTTCCGCATTTTCAGCGGGAGCATGAAATCTGGCAGTTCCTATTGGAACAGCGAGAAAGGTCAAGAGGAACGCTTCCAGCAGCTATTAGTCTTACGCGGCAAGGAACAATTCCCCGTCAGTGTGCTGCATGCGGGCGACATCGGCGCCATTGCAAAGCTGAATGATACTGGCACGGGTGATACGATCAGCACGAAAGATAAGCAGTTGAGGCTGCGTAAACCCGTCTATTCTGCGCCAGTCTACAGCGTTGCGGTTGATCCCAAGACGCAGCAGGATGGTCAGAAGATGGGCACAGTACTGAGTCAATTGGTGCAGGGCGATCCGACCCTACGCTGGCGCAACGACGGCGATACTAAACAAATCGTGCTGGAAGGCATGGGCGATATTCACGTTGGCGTGGCGCTGTCGCGCGCGGAACGTATGGGTGTCCATCTGATTTCCTCCATTCCGAAAGTGCCCTATAAAGAGACGATCACGAAGATTAGCAAAGCGATGCACCGACACAAGAAGCAGTCGGGCGGCGCGGGACAGTTTGGCGAAGTCCATTTGCGACTCGAACCTACAGGCAGTGGCGGCGGTTTCTCGTTTGAGGATGAAGTCGTTGGTGGCGCTATCGCAGGCAGCTTCATCCCCAGCATCGAGAAGGGCATACGCGGCGTACTAGACTCAGGTGTGATCGCGGGCTATCCGGTGGTGGATGTAAGAGCTGTAGTCTACGACGGCAAAATGCACCCAGTGGACTCGAAGGACATCGCTTTCCAGACTGCCGGACGCGAGGCGTTCCGTGAAGCGTTCTTGCAGGGATCACCGATGCTGCTGGAACCGATCATGAACGTGCGCGTGACTGTGCCGGAGGAGAACATGGGTGACATCATTAGTGATTTCACCACACGGCGCGGGCGCGTGCAAGGCATGGACTCAGAGGCGGGACGGAGCATCGTGACGGCGCTCGTGCCGTTGGCGGAAATGCTGCGTTACTCCAACGATCTGCGCTCAATGACGGGCGGACGCGGTATTTACACGATGGAGTTCAGCAGTTACGAGACGATGCCGAGCAACATCGCACAGCCGATCATCGCGCAGTTTAAGCAGCATGCAGTAACCGAAGAATAACGACCAGCATCACCGATTGATTTCACTTGAGCAGACCTCTCGTCTGCTCAAGTGTTGTTTCCCCCGGACTGCCATACAGCCACCGCCGACTACCTTCATCCTTTAGTGCACTTGACACTGCCAGCAATTAATCCTATAGTTGGTTGAAATTGTGACAAATTGCACAAATTTATGCGAGTACGTATTTGGCAGCCACATTCGATATAGGGAGTAGTGGGGAATGGTTGCACAAACAGCTCAGGTACGGACAAGTTTGAGAGGTCCAAAGTCGCGGTTTTTCATCGGTAATCTGCCGGAGTTTAATGGCGACTCGATCAAGTTTATGTTGGAAAATCGGCAGTACGGCGATCTGACACGATTTTTCTTCGGTCCATTTCCGGTGCTCGTGATCAACAGCCCGGAACTCAGCCACGAAGTGCTGATGGACAGTTTGACCAAGTGGAGCAAGCCTGCCCTGACGCTAGCAGTCCTTGAGCCGATCATCGGCAACGGATTGTTCACGAGTGAGGGCGACTTCTGGAAGCGGCAGCGCAAGTTAGTGCAACCTGCATTCCACAGCAAACGGATCGGTGAGTATGGGCAAGTGATGGCGGATTACAGTAACGACCTAGCCAAGGAATGGGCAGGTGCAATTGGTCAGGAGCGCGCCATCGAGAAGGATATGACGCATTTGACCATGCGTATCATCGCCAAGACGCTGTTCGATGCCGATGTGACGGTGGAGGCAAGCGAAGTCGGGGAGACGATCCGTGAGGCGTTGGCATTGGTGGAGGAGGGATTCCGGCAGTTGTTCCCGCCCCCAAAGTGGATGCCGACTAAGCATAACCGCCGGATGAAGCGTGCCGTTGCCCGCTTGGATAAGCTGATACAGGGATTCATCGACGCCAGACGTGCCTCGAACGAGGACAAGGGCGACTTCCTATCACTGCTGCTGCAAGCGCGCGATGAGGATGATAATTCTCAGATGACCGACAAACAGGTGCGCGACGAGGCGATGACCTTGTTTGGCGCGGGTCACGAGACAACTTCGGTGACGATGACGTGGACGTGGTACCTGCTCTCCCAGCATCCTGAAGTCGCCGCCAAACTGCACGAGGAACTAGATCTCGTGTTGGCGGGAAGGTTACCAACGCTGGCTGATCTGCACAACCTGCCATACACAGATATGGTAATCAAAGAGGCGATGCGGTTGTATCCGGCGGCGTGGTCGGTGACACGGATGCCCAATGAAGACGTGAACCTAGATGGCTACCTCGCCAAGAAGGGGCAAATCGCCTTCATCAATGTAATTGGGATGCACCATGATCCACGCTTCTTCCCGCAGCCGAAAAAGTTCATGCCGGAGCGATTCGCACCTGAGCACGAAAAGAACGTCCCCAAGTATGCTTATCTGCCGTTTGGTGGCGGACCGCGCGTCTGCATCGGCAATTCGTTCGCCATGATGGAAGCGCGGCTGATCCTGGCAACGCTGGCGCAACGATTCGCGCCGGAGGTCGCACCGGGATTTGAGGTCTATCCTGATCGCCAGTTCACGCTGAAACCAAAATACGGCATGAAGATGGTGATCCGCGAACGGTAACTGTCCCCCGATTCAATGCTTCAACGGAGAAATAGTGAACACCTACTTCTCCGTTGATATTCACTAACCGCATCCTCTGCTTAGTCACCTGCATAAATCCAGCGTCCATCCGTTACTGCGTAGCTATAATTGCGAAAACGTTGCATGATGGGGATGAAAAATGACTGCTGAGTTCACGCTGCGTCCGCTTGAACCCGCCGATAGCGCAAGCATAGCACGACTGCGCGATGAGACACCTGATACAGGCACAATCGCCTTCAAATCTACGTTCCTCCATGACCCTTACGAATTAGTAATGAACGCACTTCCAAATTCTACGGGGGTAGTGGCACAAGCTTCCGACTACGAAGGAATCGTGGGCTTAGGGCTGCTGCGTTTCGGAGAGGCGCGGTACGAAGGTGAAACACGCCCCTATGCTTATCTCAATGGACTCAGCGTGCATCCAAATTATCGACGCAAAGGTATCGCCTCAGCGTTAGCGCACTGGCGCGTTGAAAAGGCGAAAGAGAAGTTTGGCGAACGGGTGGTGATCTACGCAGGTGTGCAGTCGAATAACGACGGATCATTCGGTGCGGCGAAGGGCTGGAGTCAGCAGCAGATCGACCGGACCAGAGTTGGCGCTGTATCTGTTCGCACACAACCGCCAACCGCCCTTGATGGCTGGGAAGTACGGACTATTAATCCCGCTGACTATGAGCAGGTGGCACAGCGGCAGAACAGCTTTTACCAAGATTTCAACTTTTACCAACCATATACAGCAGATCAGTTGCACGCCTGGCTAGAACATAAATTGGTTGGCATTAATGCTCACACCTATTACGTAGCGGTGAACCGCGAAGGACACATAGGTGCGGGAATAGGGGTCTACCGTGAAGGGGAGTTTTCGCGACTGACTTTAGTCAAGATGCCCGCGTTCATGCGCGTTCTTAATGCTTTTTTGAAAGTGATCCCCAGTGATGGTGTAATGAAGCGAGCGGTGATCAAGAATTATTGGTTCGAGAATCCAGAAATCGGGAATTATCTGTGGGAGACGGTGCGCTGGCTATGCCGCGACACTGCCACTAATCTGATGATCTTTTACGATAGAAACCCGCTGCCGAAATTCGAGGAAGCGATCAAATTCCCGCGTCTTTCGGTCAAAGCGACAGGATCGCTGGTGGTTTCTGCACCGGTACCAATGAGCGAAGAGCGACCGATCTATTTCGATATGTGATGCAGGTAGATTGGCTGTCCTCACTCCGATCTAATGTAGGGTAAAATGAGCGACTCAATGCATGAGACGATCTCACTGAGGTGACCCGATGACCACTGCACGCCCTGACTCCGTGCGTGTTGGCATGGTGCAATTCGCTGCCAGCAACGACAAACACATGAATATCGAGAAGGCGCTGTGGATGGCGGACGAGGCAGCGGATCAGGGAGCGCAGATCGTGGCGTTCCACGAGATGTTCATGCTGCCATGGCTGTTCGCGGAGACAGTGACGCATCCCGATACATCGGATCGGCTGGACGGTGCGGTGTGGGAGCGGTTTAGGGAACTGGCGCAGCGGCGTAAACTAGTGCTGGTATGCCCATTCCACGAAGATGCAGGTGACGGTCACTACTATAATACTACGCTAGTGATCGACGCGGATGGCAGTAACGCTGGACATTACCGCAAGCATCATCTGCCACCAGACAACGAACGCTGCCATTTCTCGCTGGGCACAGACCCGATTCGTGGCATGGACACGCAGTACGGTCGGATCGGTGTGTACATTTGCTGGGATAACTTCGTGCCAGAGGGCGTGCGAGCACTTGCGCTTGACGGCGCCAATATCGTGTTTTCGCCTTCAGCCGCCACCGATTATCCGAATCGGTATCGTTGGGAGATCGCGCTGCGTGCTAACGCACTGACCAACAGTTTGTACTGCGTACGGCTTAACCGCATTGAGCCGCCATGCTATGGGCAGAGCTTCATCGCCAGCCCAAATGGCGATTACGTGGTGCCGCCGACCAAAGCCGTGGAAACTGTGATCGTCGCTTTGCTCGATTTGACAATGATCGAGAAAGAGCGCCGCGAATGGACGTATCTGGCGGATCGCCGCCCCGATCAATACGCTGTGCTGACGCAGGCATAAGCGCTATTACAATACCGGACAAGCATTATTCATGGCACATGTACAGGTGACAGTTCCCGCCGTCGCGCTCGACCTTGGTTCCGGCGTTGGCAGTGGTAGTCTGGCGCTGGCACTCGGCTTACATAACGTGATCGAAGCCGCCATCAGCAATGATGGAGAGACGCTGGTCGCCGTCGAAGGCGCCTCCGATTTAGCGGGCGAATTGGTGCTGCGCGGGGTGGAAGCAGTGATGCACGCTCTCAAGCGTGAGATGCCACCTTTAACTGTGCTGTGCAACGCGAGCATCCCTTCCCGCTGTGGATTAGGTGATGAGGAGACATGGCTGATCGGCGGCTTGATGGCGATCAACAACTTGATCGGTGCACCGCTGAAGCGCACACAGATCGCAGATATTGCGCTGCGTTTGACCTCAACACCTTCGGCTGCGGTCACCTCGCTAATTGGCGGCTTGGCGGTCGTGAGCAGCAGCGGCAACGATTTGATCTATCGGCGTCTGGATGTGACTGCTGGCAAAGTAGTGCTGGCGCTGCCGGAAGTCGCGGATTATCGCGTTAAGGCGAGCAGAGTGATTTCTCAGCGGGCGAGTGATCCCGCAATGCAGGAGTTGTGGCGGCAGAGCGGAGCACGCGCAGTATTGTTCGTGGAAGCGCTGAGGAGAGGGGATTACGGGCTGCTAGCTCAAGTCACCTCCAATCCGCCATTGGATGCGGAACGGCTGGCGCTGCTGCCGGGCAGTGATGCAGCGATCAGCGCGGCGAAGCAGGCGGGAGCATCAGCGGTACTGATCAGCGGGGATGGTCCGGCGTTGGTGTGCTTTGCCGAGAAAGATCATCAGCAGATCGCGGCTGTGCTGCGGACGAGCTTCGCCAATGCCGGGATCAAGTGCCGAACGTGGATCGTGAATATCGATACGCAGGGTGTAACGTTAACGGTGCGGGGATGAAGTGGTACAGGTCTCTGGCAACTTTGCTGCTGGCAGTGGGTACGTTGGTTTTACTCAGTGCCTGCGAACCCTCCGCCGTCGCACAGAAGCCGACGCTGATGCCGCTGCCCACGTTTGACGAGAGAGTAACGACCGAAACGCCCGTTCCCGCGACGGCTACACCGATTACCCCAACGCCAGATGTGCGCACTGTGGAGCAACTTTGCTTCGATCTCGATAAGTTCTGGAACAATAACTGGATAGAGGTGATCAACGCGCTGGAACGTGTACACGCCGAGGAAGGCACTTGCGGCGACAAAGACCCCGCGCAGATGTTGTATCCCGCCTATTACAATTACGGCGTGCTGCTGCAACGGCGCGGCGCGATCAGCGAAGCGATTGCCGCCTATCAGCGGGCGCTGGAATACAATCCCGGTGGTGCGGAGGCAGCCCAAGCGCTCAAAGCACTTAACGCCTTCACGCCTGCTCCGCTGGATGCTTGCGACGAGGAAGCGGTGGCAACCGCCTTGAGCGCGATCCCTGTGTATATCCCGCAAGGACGAGGCGGATTCGTCAAGTTGGCGGCGAATCAATTCGCAATCGAGGATCAGCCCTTTCGCGTGCGCGGCGTTAACTATTACCCCTCGCGCGCACCGTGGCGGCGCTTCCTGACCGAAACGAATCTAACCACCGCCGCGATGGAACTCGATCTGATCAAGAGCGCGGGATTGAACACGATCCGCATCTTCCTGTGGTACGAAGCGATGTTCAACTGCCCCGCCAGCGGCTTAGTGCCTATCGCTTCGGCGTTTGAGCGACTGGACGGCGTACTGAAGTTGGCGGCAGCGCGCGATCTGAAGGTGATCATCACGCTCAACGATCTGCCCGATCTGACAGTGCGCCCGTTGTATACACATCCAGAGACATCACTGGCGCAGACGTTGTACATCACCATGCGTTACCGCGACGAACGCACGATTCTGGCGTGGGACTTGCGCAACGAAGGTGACATCGACTACACCCGCTACAAACAGCGATCTACAGATGTGCTGAACTGGCTGCGTAACCTGTCCCAACAAGTAAGGCTGACCGACCCGAATCATCTGATTACAGCGGGCTGGTTGAGTAATCCGCTGCCAACGGATCAGGCGGTGGACTTCTTCAGCTTCCATCACTGGTCAACGGGGGCAGAATTGAGGGCGCGCGTGGCGGCGATCCGTGCGGTATCGTCAAAGCCAATCCTGCTGGAGGAAGTAGGCTACAACACGTGGGGTAGGGACTACGCTGGGCAGTCCAATAAGCTGCGAGATGCGATCACGGCGGCGGATTCGGTGGGGATGCTCGGCTGGGTAGTGTGGTCGGCGTTCGATTATTCGACGGATGTGACTTGCATCCCGCCTGCGTGCCCAAGCCAAGATAATGGTGAGCATCACTTCGGGTTGTGGAACGTGGATTACTCGCCTAAGCCTGTGGTGGAGATGCTGCGGGGCTACAATCCGTGAGTAACGAGTAACGAGTAACGAGTAACGAGTGATGAGTGATGAGTGATAAGTGGAACAAGATAGAGGTATTTTTTGCCATTTTTTAAATGGCGAAAATGGCAAAAAAATGGCAAATGGTAGGCGAGTCTTTGAATCTGGTTGGGAATACACCAACAATCTGTTTTTACTCTAGTAACAGTGTGCGCAACTGCTGAATCATGGCGCTGTCGACGCCACACTGATCATTGAGATAGTTGGCATAGCTGCCGTAGGTCGTGCGAATGTGCGCCAGTGTGCCGCGCATGGTGTCGGGATGCGCCAACAGCAGCGGCATCAGGCTGTCTTGCGTCAGGCGGAGAATCCGTAGACCACGCGAATTATCTTTGAGTGCAGCGCGGAAATAGTAGTTGAAGAGATTACTGAGAGAGTAATCCGCGATGATGACCTCATCAGGAACGCCGAGTGCGGCAAACAACAAGGCTACTGTGACGCCTGTACGATCTTTGCCCGCCGTGCAGTGAATCGACATCGGCAACGTGTCCGCGGCGAGAATGCGTCGAAGCGTGGTGCCGAAGATCGCGCCCTTTTTGTCGATCATGTCCTGCTTATAGCTTTCTTGAAGTGCGCTGTTGAGCTTGTCAATGTTGTTGACACTGAGCAGGAAGCGACGCACGCCAGCCGTTGATTCTTTGTGGCTGAACACCGGATGCCACCAGTATTCGGAGGCAGAGTCGGGCAGTGTGTCGGGCATTTGTTCCACTTCCGTCTCGGAGCGTAAGTCGCAGACCAACTTGAAGTGAAGCTGAAGCAAGTACTCACGATCAAAATCGGTAAGGGAACTGAATGGTCCGGTACGGAAAAGTTTGCCCCAACGGGTGTGTTTGCCGTCGGCAGCGGGATAGCCGCCGATGTCGCGGAAGTTGGGGGCTAGTTCTAGCGGCAGGATGCGCTCCGCGACCACGCGCCGAGTCTGCGATCCGTTGTGGTGCACGAGCAAGGTGAAGTAATAGCGCACACGGCGATCCAGATCGGAGATCAACGCCTGTTGAGAACCGCTAACCTCGCGGAGTCTAGCACCCTGCTGGTTGGGATCGCTGCTAGCGTAGATGGCTACGGAATCGGCGGGAAACGTCCAGCGGATCAAGATCGAATCATCTTGCTGACGACTGGCGGTCAGATCGAGAGACGGCTCAACCACCAAACCCAAAGGATCGGGGGTTTCAACGCGCACCCGCCGCGAGAAAAATACCCGCACGATGGTAGAGAGATTGACCAGTGCTGCCATGTGCTAATCGTAAGTCCTTACCGTGTAACCACCAATACATCTAGGATACCAGATGAATATTAATACTCCTCGCATGGACGAAAAGTTGCATCTTGAGCAGAAGGCAGCAATAGGCTCAATGCGCGGTCACTCTTTGATCGAAATGCTATTGAGAATCTGCTCGACGGCATCGCGGTTATCGTTGTAGCGAGCCGTGCTATTCGCCTTGGTCACAATCTCTAAGAAACGTGTCGGTGAGACGATGACCAGCGTGCGAAAGATCGCCAAATTGTTATCACCGACCTGCTGTCGGTAGGTGATCCGCACGCTTTGCTTGCCAGCAAGCTGCACTCTCTCTTGACGTACAAATTCTAGGTCTGGCTCGACTGCTTTCATGCTGTTCCAGTCGTTTGCTTCGATGTCCTCTATGCTGCGCGGGACATCGGTGGTGATAGAGCGGAACCTAAGAGTCACGGAATTGAATGGGACATTGGCAAGCACTACCGAACAGGGTGGTACGGCATTCTTGCAGTCGGCAAGGGTGTTGATGTCGAGCGGCTGCCAGCCTTCGGGATAGGTTAGCGCAAAGGCATCGCTAGAAAAGCTGTTGGGCGTCGTCCTGCCGATAGCAAAGAGCACCATGCCAACGAGAATCAGAATCAGGGCGACGATCACAAAGATGAGTGCGGGGATGCCGAAGCCGGGGCGGATAGTGCGCTGATCCATACGGCTGACGGTGACGGCGGGCGCGGCTTGCGCTGCCGAATATTGGAAGCTGCTTTGATCGGAAATTGGAGATGATGCGGAGAAGGATGACAAATCCGGCGGCAGGGAGTTCATTTGCGGAGCCATCGTCGCGCGTTCGGCATAAGTTTTTATCTCGCGCAGACGCTGCTCGCCATCTTGTGCCACTTCAAGCAGCAGTTCACGATCAGCGTTGCTCAGCGTTGCCAGCATATTGAGGGCATCGGAACCACGATAAGTGTTGAAAACTTCGCGCACGCGCGGTGCTTCATCGATCAGCAGCCGGACGCCGACCTCACCGTTGCCGCGTTCTCGAAAGACAAATACATAACCATAGTTCTCGTCCATAGCGGCAAACGCGGCTGGCTTGGTGGATGAGACAACTTGTTGCGCAGGCGTCAGCGTCATCTCCGCTGCCCACCAGACCTGATCGAGCGTAGATCGGATGCTGATCTTGCCGTCATAGAGCGCCATGCCGAACCCCTCAATCAGCAGCAAAACAACGATGGTAATTCGGAAGTTTACAGCGGCGTTGAAAGATTCGCCAAGTTCGCTGGCGTAGATTACGATCAGCGCAAGATAATGCTCGAATTGATCCTTCATTAGTATGATCAGGAGCTGCGTTTATGCCATATACTGCCGTCGCTACCTCTACAACTCCCGTGCTGATCATTTATCTGCTGGACATCAGCGGATCGATGAGCCAGCCGTTAGGTGACAAGCGCCGTGTGGAGATCGTATCCGACGCCCTGCAAGAGATTGCTACTGAGATGGTGGCACGCTCGACCAAAGGCGAATCAGTATCCCCACGCTATCGGCTGGCGATCTACGCTTACGAGTCGCAGGTGCATGACGTGCTGGGCGGCATCCGCACCATCGATCAGTTCGTGCGCGATGGTGTGCCGGAGTTTTCGCCGCGCGGCGGGACGAATACGGCGGGTGCGTTCCTCGCGGCGGAACAACTACTGAATCAGGAATTGCCGTACATGCAGGGACACCCTGCGCCGTTGATCTGCCACATGACCGACGGTGAGTATCAGGGTGATGATCCAACTCCTATCGTGCAGCGGATCATGGGTATGGGTACTGGTGACGGTAATGTGCTGGTGGAGAATATTTTTATCAGCGACAAAATCCTGAAGCAGCCAGTAGATGATGTGTTCTCGTGGCCCGGTGTGATCAACGAAAGCGATCTGGCGACTGATTACGCGAGGGCACTGGTGCGCATGTCGTCCCCAATCCCTGACAGCTATCATGGCGAGATGCTGGAATTCGGTTATCAGTTGCAGCCGGGTGCACCGATGATGTTCCCTGCGCAGAACAAGGAACTGATCCGCATGGCGTTCACCATGAGCGGGGCGACTCCGGTGGCGTGAGTTACCTCATCCCGCCGCTGCGCGACACCCCTCTCCGTTTACAGAGAGGGGACACGGTTGACGACGGTTATTCCTGCTTGATCGATGGGCTGTAAGTGCCGCGATAAACTTGGGATGTCAAACTTTCGTCAGTTGTGTAAGGATCGCCCATAGTTGCGGATCACTGATTCTTATGTAGTCGGACTAGATGACTTAGAACTAATAGCTGATGCTGACAACGATCAACCAGAACACTGATACTCCGGCGCGGCGCGAAGGCGTTCCCGGCGCGGTGCTGACGTATCTCTATGATCGCTCCCGCGATTCCAAGAAATCCAGTCAGCCCGGACAGGATTTCATCTGCTTTCGCGTGGATGAAGATAACAATCGCTTCGCCTTTTGCGTATGCGATGGCGTAAGCCAATCCTTTTACGGGGATATTGCGGCACGCTTCCTCGGCGAGAAGTTGTGTAACTGGCTGTACGAGTACGATCCACCGCCAAGCGCCCCCGATGTGTTCATCGAGGCACTAGACGCGGCGCTGACCAATTGGACGGATGAAGCATCTACACTGGTGCAAGAGAAGGAGATCACTGCCTCGCTGCCGCCAATGGTACGCGATGCTTTAGAGCGTAAGCGCGAAGTAGGCAGTGAAACGATGTTCCTCGGCGGTATAGTCGATTTCGCGGAAGGGATGTTTTACGCCTGCTGGATGGGCGATCTGCGGTTGTGGCTGTGGGACAGCAAGGCAAAATCGATCCCATTCGATGGCTTGTGGGAAACCAAGCTGCGTTGGTCAACACGTTATGGTGCCAAGAATGGCAAGCCGCATGTGCTGATCCTGTCGCTGAAGGGCATCGCGCGGATCACGGCGCATACCGATGGACTGGGCAGCCGCACACCGGGGTTGGAGGACATTCTGGCGAATGTGCTGGCGGGAAATTCGCTGCACAAGCTAAATTCGCTCGCCTCTGATCTGATGGAGTCACCGACCAGCGATGACGTGGCGGTACTGGATATTGCGCTAGACAGCACTGCCGATTCGCATGCCGTGCCGGTGTTCGTGCCACTGCCCATCCAATTGGATCTGGAAGAAACAACAGTGATCTGGGACGAAATCCCCGACGCAACAGGTTACCGTGTGAGCGTGCAACAAGGTGGACGCCAGTGGACGATTGATACCACGACCAATACGTTCTTCCTGCCCGCCGATAGCATTGATACCGTGATCCGTGTGCGGGCATTAGGGCATGAGCAGCATGGACCGTGGAGCGGACCCTTGACGATCCAGCCACCTTCAATGCCGGATGCTGTGCGCTATGGTGTGGGCGATAGTGAGGTGGTGGTGGTGACAGCGAGTCCATTTCGCTTGCGCCGCGTGATCGCAATTTCGCTGGTGCTGGCGCTGCTAATTTCGCTCGGCTGGATCGTGTTGACGTATGTGCGCTGAAATCGTTGACACATGGTAGATGTGGGTGTGGGGTAACAGTAACCGCGAATGACGACAGTGAGCGCCAATACGAGCAGTAGTAATCCCAAGAGTCGGGCGCAAATCAAAGTAGAAGCCAACGAACGCCTCTTTATTGACGGCAAGCCCTACCGCGTGACCGAGCATCCGGCGCTGCCGGGAATCCCCTACATTCAACGCGGCGCACGCGGCTTTGTGATACAGCTCGCCAGCACTGATGGCGAACGGATGGCATTGAAGTATTTCAAGCTCAAGTACCGCGTGCCAGAACTGGTCAGAGTGGCGGCATCGCTGCATAAGTACGCCGACTTGTCGGGCATGAAAGCCGCCCGGCGCACTGTGTTCACGCAGCAGACACATGCAGGACTACTCAACCAGTATCCCGCCCTTGAATACGGTATGTTAATGCCGTGGCTGCCGGGGACGACATGGTACGATCTGATCACGGGCAAAGTGCCGCTGACCACTGCCGATAGTTTGCGGTTGGCGAAATCCACCGCCGACGTGCTGGCAGGATTGGAAGCGCAGGGCGTGGCACACACGGACATCGCGGGCGCGAACGTAATGGTGGATCGCCGCGCGGGATCAGTGGAGTTGGTGGACATTGAGGAGATTTACGGACCCGATCAGCCGCCGCCCGTTGAACTGCCCGCCGGACAGGACGGCTACCAGCACAAAGAAGGTCGCGCCGAAGGGCAGTGGTCGGCAGAAGGGGATCGCTTCGCGGCGGCGGTGCTGATCTGCGAGATGCTCGGCTGGGCTGATCCAAGATTGCGACAGAACAGCGCGGATGAGCACTTCTTCTCATCGTTGGAGATGCAAGATGCTACTTCTGCACGCTACCGAATGCTGCTTGAATCGCTGCGCGCTAATTACACTGATCAACTGGCGGAATTGTTAGAAAGCGCGTGGACGAGCAACGTGTTAAGCACCTGCCCGCCACTTGCAGCATGGAAAGAGGCATTATCGGCATTGCAACCCGATCCGGCGCAGATCGTGCAGTCTCCAGCGGCGCTGAGTCCAGTGGTATCGGGGCGACGCAGCATCGGCAGTGATCCGGCGGCGGCAGTTCCAACGGTCCCTGCTGGACGGTTGCAGCTTGAGGGCGTCAAAATCTGCAGGAACTGCGGCGCGGAAAATGTTGCCAGTTACGCCTTTTGTAAACGCTGCGGCTATTTCATCGGCACATTTGATCAGCGGCGTCCGCCCGTCACGGTGATCCCCAAGCATACTACCGGTCAGCAGAGCAGCGTCAGCGCTGCACCACCGCCGCAACCCATACAGGTGAAACGTGACAACAACTCGATCATCGTGGCACGTCGCGTTGGCGATCCGGGCAAGGGCTTGCAGCGCATCGAAACGCCTAAGCCGCCACAAGAGCCGGAAGTTCAAGCAAATGCTGGAAGTTGGCTGGTACTGGGCATCATTCTGATGATGGTGCTGGCAATTATCGTGTTAGCGCTGTTGGCGGGCATGGGCTGATTAGCGATCTCGTTTACTCTTTGCCTGCCGTTCGTTGCCGCGTTTGAAGTTACCCGTTAAGCGCGCCATCAAGAGTTGTGCGCCCGCATCGTCTAGCGATTCGATTTCAGTGATGAATTTCGCGGCGGATTCTCCGCTGAGGATTTTCGCCTGCTTATCGTACCAAAAGATGAAAACTTTGCCGTTCTTGGTCTGCTGGTAAGAAAACGGCTGATCAGATAGTGGTTCGGGGTCTGACAACGGATCACTCCCTCACAAGCGACGAGCGGCAGTTTGACACTGCCGCTCGCATGATGTTACTTCTTCAATTGTGTGAAGTAGTGCTTACGGAACTTGGCTACCTTTGGCGCAACCACGAACTGGCAGTAGCCCTGATTCGGATTGTGCTTGAAGTACTCCTGATGATAGTCCTCCGCCATGTAGAACTTATCAATCGGTGTGACTTCGGTGACGATGGGATTGTTCCACAGTTTCTGCGCCGTGAGATCCGCGATCACTTCCTCAGCGATTTGCTTCTGCTCTGGCGTGTGATAGTAGATGGCGGAACGGTACTGCGTGCCGACATCATTGCCCTGACGGTTCAGCGTGGTGGGATCGTGAATGGTGAAGAATACACCCAACAAATCGCGGAAGGAAACTTCCTCTGGATCGTAGGTAATCTGTACCACCTCGGCGTGACCCGTTGTGCCGTCGCAAACCTGCCGATACGTCGGATTCAGGACATGCCCGCCCGCGTAACCAGATTCCACCGACTTAACCCCTTTCAGTTCATCGTAGACTGCTTCCAAACACCAGAAACATCCGCCCGCTAGTGTTGCTACTTCTGTGGTCATATGAATTTCCTGTACTGTGTGGGTATGTAGTGTATGTAGTTACATTACCTCAAATTGCACTATGTAGAATACATTTTAACCAAGATTCTTACTGAAAAATTAAGCGGGAAATGGTCAGCACGCCTGTGCTACAATCATGCCGGAGTAGTGTAATGGAAGCAGAGGCATTTATGACAGACATGGTGCAATTGTTCAAACTGATCGATCAGCTTTCGCCGGAGGAGCGCAACCAGTTGGCAGAATATCTATATGAAGGAAAAGTAGAAGAACTTCAAAGTAACGAGCCATTCAAGCGGACATTTGATCTGCATGCAGGGGTAGTTGTGATCCATGACAATTTTGACGATCCTATCCCAGATGAATTCTGGCTTGGCGGTGACAATCAATGAGGTATGTGCTCGATACTCATGTCTTTCTATGGCTTGACAACAACTCTGCGAAACTATCATCGACAGTGTATAAACTGATCGACGACCCGGACAACATTTTGTCCGTCAGCTTGGCAAGCGTGTGGGAGATTCAGATCAAACATCAACTTGGACGATTGGAATTGCGCAAACCGTTAGGGGAGTTAGTGAGAGAACAGCAGATAGTCAACCGAATTCTGTTGTTGCCCATTGAATTAACTCATATTCTTCGACTGGCTGATTTGCCGCACCATCACGGCGATCCATTTGATCGGCTGATCATCGCGCAAGCAATGAGCCTCGATCTGCCCATTATCACGCACGATCCGATGTTTGCCAGCTATGAAGTTCAGACAATGTGGTGAAGCATAAAATAAGCCCGATGTCGTAGAAACAGCAGGCTTATTAGTGTAGTTATCTGATATTGGTTTTACATGGCGTTCTGCCGCAGCACTACCGCGTTGCCACGCGCTCTCCACTCGAAGCTGCCGTCGCCAACGGGCTGATAATCCACGAAGATGACCCATGTCGCGCCAATCTGCGACGCTCGCGAACTGATGCGATTGATCGCCTGATACAAGGTGGGGGCGGTTGCTGAGACTTCGGAAACCCACTGAGTCACTTCAAAACCTGCCGGGATGCCTTGATAACGGAGCAAAATTCGCGCTGCCATTGCTTAATCCCTCTCAAAGTTCATTCGTGTGATTTACTAGCATTGTAGAACAACATATTGCAAAAATGCTGTTCACGATATGAAAAAAGTAAACAAGATTTCCGCCGTGCAAGCCCATTATTGAGCGCAGCGGAAGCCGACATTAGGAGAACCGCGGGGTGATTGTGCTGCTGGCGAAGCGCCGCGTCGTGCCGATGTACGCAGAAGTTCCGGCGAGTCCACGATGCTGCCGCCACGCACCACGCGCTGCGATGATGGGCTACCAGCAGGTCCTTGCGGATCGGCGGTGGGCATTGAGGTTGGTTCGTAGTAGTTAGGCAAATACCAATCACGCACCCATTCGGAAGCATTGCCCGCCATGTTCAACACACCGTAAGGACTCGCGCCGTCGGGATATGAATCTACTGGACGGAATCCCACTGGTAAGCTACGGGCGGAACTTGCTCTATCAGCATCCCATTCGTTGCCCCAAGGATAGATTCTTCCATTCGTACCACGCGCGGCTTTTTCCCACTGCGCTTCGGTGGGCAGCGATTTGCCTTGATACTCACAATATGCCTGAGCATCTTCCCACGTAACGTTGACCACCGGTAGATCGTTGACCGATAGTTGTGAATCGTAGCTTGGGGTCGGAGCAGTAGGGCGGGCACGATTTAGCGCACGGGAATAATCGGTGAACTGCCCGTAGCTAACTTCAGTACGATCAATGCAGTAGGCACCGAGCGTGATCAGACGCTGCGGTACGTCACCGCTGGCTTTTTCGTTGGGCTGTGCATTAACATCTTCCAGCGTTGCGCCCATGCGGAACTCACCTGCTTCAATGTAGATCATGCCTACCGGACAAAGCTGCGGGGTGGCGGTGGGACTGGGTTCGATGGTCGAAGTAATGCTAGGAGGCGCCGTCGTATTTATCGTCGCTAGTGCGGCAGCCGTCGCGCTGGCGGATTGTTGATTCAGATAGGTAGGTATGCCGACCAATGCACCGATGCTGACAAGTACAAAGACGATCAGGGCGGCGATGGCAGACAGTGGATTGCGCCGGAATGTTGAGCCAGAAACAGACACCGGAGTCAAGCCTGTCGCACGCTCGGCGGCTTCCAAGTCTCGCAGCGCTCTGAGGAAGACACGCTCGTTTTCCGGCGTCGGCTCCTTCAGGTAACGACTGCTGGCGCGTAGCAGCGCTCTGGTTTCTTCGACAGGGCGATTTCTGGGATTCATTGCAGAATCCTGCCTATCTGCTGCTGCCATGTCAGCATGAGTTTCAACTTAGAAAACTCCCCACTGCCGCAAGCGGTGGCAGGTGAACGCCAGAATCAGTCTGGCGAGGTCTTGTCGGCTGCACTTCATCACTTCAGAGATCTTGCGTACCTCTGCCGCCGTGAGATTGTTGGGCAGGTCGTTATTCACAATACGACTGATCTTGTTATCCGACCAATCGATACCGACGCTGCGCAGGCGGAACATCAGCATGTTCTGAGTCAGTTCACGATCCGACATCAGATCATCAAGGGTTTCACCAAACGTCAGTGTCGTCCCGCACTCATCAGATAGATCATCCAGCACTTCAACTGCTATATCCGAGCCTGACATGCGTGCCGTCTCTTCCTGATAATCTTCGGCAGTATAGCGCTGTGCAGCGCCGTAGGGTGAAATTCCCAAAAAAATGGGAAAAACGGAATTTCGTAAAAAGCGATGATTGAATGGTGCTTGTCAACGGCGAAGGGAAGCAACTGAACAGCACAATAACAGCCAGCCTACCACAACGCCGAACAGCCCAATTCGCAGAGTTTACTCAGCCACACCATATCGGCAAAGACGGGGCAAATTCTAGCGCGAACGGGCGCTAAATCTCAAGGTGTATCTGACCGAAGGAGCAAGCAAGAGAGTATGTCTATCCCAATCGAAACCAACCTGACTTCGTACAGCGGCAGCCTCGATGCTTACACGTTTGAGGCAAGCACTCCCGGTCCACAGTACCCGCCCACCAACACGATCCGCACCGACCAGAATTGGGGCGTGACTGTAAAGTGGGAGATGAACGGACCTCTGACCGCATGGTTGAACGCGAACTTCCAGATCCGTGTCTTCCTAGAGCGCATGGGTCCGGGTGCAGACATCGCGCTGCCATCCGTGATGGTGAACACGCTGTCAACGCCACTGCTGGGCTTCCCTGCCAGCCCGCACCGCAAGTACAGTCAAGACATCAATATCGCTGCGGGCGCCGTCAGTGAAGGTGTTTACCGCGTGATTGTGGTGCTGCATCTGTTCGATAATGCGCTGGGCAATCCGACGCCAATCGCCGGATTCCTCGACTGCGGCTTGGTCTACATCTTCCAGCCTGCCTAACAACAATAGAATAGCCAAACGATGCGGGGGAGTGTCAAGCACTCCCCCGCCGTTTTTAGTTTAGTTCATTGAGCGCAGCAAACTTAACTATTCAATACTCGCATTTAGCCCTGAAATATCCAGTCTAAAACCAGAATCTTTATCATCATCCTTAGGCATCAAGGTCAGTTCGGTGCCGTCGATGTGGATGGCGAGAATAGTCGTGCCGCCGTCAGGGGTGTGATGCGTAAGCTGCAACTCACCTTGATATTCGCCCTGTTCCGCCAGTTCCGCCAGCAAAGCATTAATCTCGCGCACACGGGAATAAAGACCACCGACCATGAACACCAATTTACTGTAAGCGTCGCTCATCCTTGCACCTCGATCAACCCAGCCGAACGGAAGTTCCACTCATAGTATTATACCGCTTTCACCTAATCCACAATCTACTAAATCCATGCCAACGGTAGCGATTGGGCACACGCCGAGCCAGATCGCGGGCGGTGCTGTTTTTCTGGAAGCTGATCACAGTCAGCGGTAGGTAAGGATTGGGGCGCAAGGTATTGCTGATCATGCCTGTGCAGATACCTTCATCGAAGCAGTAGAAAATCACCCAGTTCTTGAGATCGCGTTCGAGAGTGATGGCACGCGGTGAACCAAATTGCATGAGTGCATCACCGAGCGTAAATTGACGTGGCGATGGCTTGATCTGAACGTAAAGCACTGTGTCGTCAGCGAAATTCACTAAAATATCACTGATGCCGGTTGGGCGTGCTGTGCCTGAATGCCAGTAAACGGTAGCGAATTGACGATAGACCGCACCGGCACCGTAATCCGCCAGAATGTTCTCAGCCTTACGCGGCGCTTGCTGACCGGGGCATAAGCCACGCCAACACCACTGCTCATTCGGCTTATCGAGATGGCTGTCTTGCTCAAATTGGGAAAGGAAGGGCGTGAGCTGCGGATACGCTGCTCCGATCCCGCGTGCTACCGTCAACATCGCAAAGGTCAGCGCGAGGATCAGAGCAGAGATAATGGCGATGCCGCGCACTGATCAGCCTCCAGCATTGGCGCTGGCGGTCTGGCATTCGGTGATGGGTTTAGAGTAGTAGTAATCCAGAGAAGTGAAGCCGTACCAGCGATCCCAGTATTTGCCTGTACGAGAGCAGACAGGGTACGGTTTGAACACACGCATACCACTGATCCGCGTCTCTGGCTCAAAGAAAAAGGTATTGTTCTTCGTCTGCGCATAATCAGTTATCTCGATGCCCAGTTGGCGGAAATATAAGATGGCACTATAAGTCGGACCGAAACGCAGAATCTTATCTTTGGCAGTCGCAAGATCAGCGCTTGAGCAGCAGTCGTAATGCGGCATGACCGTCATCGAGTCGCCAAGCGCTGCGATTACATCACCGAGGATCGGGGCATCAGCGGTATGGTCGAAAGCCAGATAAATATCGTCAACAAGAAAATCCTGCCGTTCAACGCTCTGCTCCATCGCAATCACGGTGCCGGACGCGCCATATAAGCGCACGCGAAAGGTGCAGACACCAGAAGTCCGCGAGCAGACCGATTCGTTCATATCAAAGATCAAGGGGTGCTGACGTAGGAGCTGTGCAGCTTGGCGGAAGGTCATTGAGCCGGGACGGATGCCGAATAAGCAAGGCTTCTGACACTGTTCACCGTCCGGTGTGGTAAAGAGATAGTCAAGCCGCGCTGTCCCTTGCGTCCCTGCCATTCGCACAGGGGCGATCACTGAGGAGAACAAAAAGACTGCGGCGATCATTGAGGCGTAGAGATGGCGCATCCGTTTCATGGTTTTACTCACTACTGATTGATGTTTTATCCGAAGCCTCTAATCCGTAGCCATAACCTGCTACAAGCAGGTTACTCATCACCTCAGCGACTACTCTCACTGCTGAGATCGCGCGGGCGTAGCGCATTCGCGTTGGTCCGAGTACTGCCAACGCGCCCATCGTGCCGCCTGCCACACCGTAACGGCTGAGTACCATGCTGAGATGGCGAACATCATCACGGCGTCCATCGCCCGCGATCACTACCTGCACATCACCGATCCCTTGTGTGCCGAACTCCGACATGATGGTGGTCAGCAGCGCCGTTTCTTCCATGATCCGCAACGCTTGCTGCGCCGCCTCATTGACGTGGAATTCGGGCAGCAATTCGGTCAAGCCATCGCGATACAACACCGTCGAGTCGTTGTCGCGCTCATCAAGGATGCGCGCCACTAATTCTAGCAGCTCTCGATCCAGTTCATTATCTACACCAAGCGCACGAATCTCGTCGGCATCGCGCGAGTCACAGATCGCGTTCAGCCGGTTCGCCGCTTCGGTCAGGGTATCCTGCGTCAATACTTCGGAGAGGGTTAGCATCTGCTGACGGACGTATCCGCCGTGCAAGACCAGCACCAGCATGACCATATGACCCTGCACGGAAAGCAGCGCTAGATGCTTGAATTTGCTGTTCGCGCCGCGCGGTGCGGTGACAATGGCTGCCCCGCGCGAGGTGCGCGCCAGCGTGCTGACTGCCAGCCGCATCCACGAGTCCAATTCGCCGGGGGCACCGCTGAAGTCCGCTACGATATTTTTGCTTTCTTCGGGTGTCAGGGAGTCAGCGTTAAGCGCACCACGATCTAGCAAGCGCTTGACGAAGTAGCGGTAGCCGGCTTCTGTCGGAATACGTCCCGCCGAGGTATGTGGCGCAACCACTAAGCCGAGTTCTTCCAGCGCCGACATCTCATTTCTGATCGTGGCGCTGCTAACGTTCTGAGGATACTCATCTGCCAGCAGTTTGCTACCCACTGGCTCAGGTTTGTTGATATACTTTTGGACAATGAGCGCCAGAATCTTTTCCTGTCGCTCGGTAAGTTCTGGCAAATTTGCCGCGTCTCTACTCATAGAGCGAAACCGTTGCTCGATTGCTCAAGCCTTAGCCATCATTGGTTGCATTGTTACATCAGCGCGATGTGGTTGTCAAGTGAGAGCAGGTGAGGCGGTCTAGGGCTGAAGAAAGCTAGTAACATCAACGGAGCGCGAAACAGCGCAGGAGTCAGGATAATGGGTCAGCATACGTTTGTCGTCAACGATGATTCGTTTCAGGATGACGTGCTCAAGTCCAGCACGCCAGTCTTGGTTGATTTTTGGGCGGAGTGGTGCGGTCCTTGTAAGATGATCGCGCCGTATGTAGATGAAATCGCCAAGGAACTGGACGGTCAGCTTCGTGTTGCTAAGATGGACGTGGACGAGAACCCGACCATTCCGGGTATGTACGACGTTCAGGGAATCCCCACGCTGATCCTGTTCAAGGATGGTAAGCCCGTATCTCGTATCGTCGGCTTCCGTCCGAAGGATAAGCTGAAGGATGCGATTGTGCCGCACATTGACGCGGTGAAGTCGTAAGACGCACGATTGATCGTGAGATGACGAAGCCGGAGTGACAACGCTCCGGCTTTTTTGTTGCCGACAACTGGATTCTGGCTATCGAGATAACAACCGTTCTTAACTCCTGATCTTTACTGCTTAACTTGCGCCGTCATTGTTATCTTTGCATAGTTTGTTGCATTGAACGCCTTCATAGTTTGTGCGCTAATAGTTGCGGTGTGGATAAGGTTAGGGGATAGAGTCCGTGTAGGCTTTATTACTTCGGCTTCGAGCGTCTGTGGCGAGTAAG
>JAHBVK010000051.1 GCA_019637555.1 Anaerolineae bacterium | reverse complement strand
GAACGCCGGGTAATGCTTTGGCGGCTTCGGTGTTGATGTTGAGGATGCGGGCGTGCGGGTAAGCCGCGCGCAGCGTCCGCGCATAGAGCATCATCGGGAAGTTGTAATCATCGGTGTAACGCGCCGTGCCTGTCACCTTCGCCACCGCTTCCTGACTGGGCAGCGATTGACCGACCACGCGCAAATCCTCGTGTTCGCCCTCAGTGATCTGCGGCTCGATGGCACCTTCGCCGCGCTTCACCGCCGCCGCCGATTGGATCGCGCGGATCACACTGGTGTAGCCTGTGCAGCGGCAGTAGGTATCCTTAAGCGCGTGCTTGATGCCATCCTCGGAGGGGTTGTCATCCTGATTGAGCAGCGCCTTGGCGGTCATGATCAGACCGGGCGTGCAGAAACCGCACTGTACCGCGCCATGCTTTATGAATTGATCTTGCAAAGGATCTAGCGCGCCTTCTTGCGCCAAGCCTTCAATCGTGGTCACCTGTGTGCCGTCGGCACGCAGCGCCGGATAGATGCAGGAGTTGACGGGTACGCCATCGACCAGCACCGTGCAGATGCCGCATTCCGCTTCATTGCAGCCGATCTTCGTACCGGTTAAGCCGAGATCGAGGCGCAGAAAGTCGGACAGCGTGCGACTCTCATCGATCTCGCCAGTGACGAGCCGCCCGTTGACGGTTACCGAGATAGAGGCAGGATTCGTACTGTTCACATTCATAGCTGGTCAACTCCTTCGGGGATCGCTTCACCCGTCCGGGCGCGGACGAGCGCGGTTTCGAGTGATCCGCGCAGCAGCAGTTCCACCATCTCGACGCGATATTCGGCGGTGGCACGATATTTGCTGGTGCGGGGTTTGAGCGTTTGTTTAGCAAGCTGGGCGGCACGGTTGATCGAGTCGCTGTTGGCAAGCTCACCGATCAAGGAGTCCTCGATCTGTTTGGCGCGCTGCGGTGTCGGCGTCACGGGTCCGATGGAAATATTGACGGCGGCGAAGCGTTCGCGTGCCTCGTCCAGTCTGATCCACACCGCGCAGCCGAGGATCGGCAGCGCCACGCCCTGCGGACGCATCATGCGCTGAAAGGCTGATCCTTCGCCAAAGTTAGACAGCCGAAAGCGGAATTTGGTCAGCAAATGGCGATTCGACTCAACGATGGATTTGCCGGGTCCCGCGAATAGTTCGGTGATCGGGTAAGTTTTTCTGCCGTCAGGCGTGGCGACTTCGGCGCTGGCATCCAGTGCCACCAGCGACAGCGTGCCGTCAGCAGCGGGCAGTGCGTGGACGACGTTGCCGCCTATGGTGGCGACGTTGCGTACTTGCGGTCCACCGACCACGCCGCAGCTTTCCACCAGCGAGGTGGCGTAACTGCGGATCTCCGGTCTGGCGACGATGGCGCTGTGCGTGACCGCGCCGCCGATCTCCGCGTAGCGATCCGCGCCATCTTCAATGATCTGAATTTGCTTGATCTCGTTAATGCGGGTGATGTCGATCAGCGCCTCGATGGGCGGATGGTTGCCCGCCTGCACATCGATCAGTAGGTCAGTGCCTCCAGCGATGATCTGTGCGTGTCCGGCGTATTCCGTCAGCAGTTCAATTGCTTGCTCAACGGTGCGCGGAACGTGATAGCGTGACCACAATTTCATGGGCGTGAACTCGTAGGTGAACGGATGATGCTGATGTAAGTGTTGTCTGTTAAGGCGATTGTACAACATCTGCGGGGATGCGTACACAGAAATCAGTATCAGGGTTAGGGCAATTGCCTAGAGCAAACTATGGAGCAATAACCATCACTTGCCGCCTCCAAATGCCAGTTGAGACAAGGCTAAAGCTAGAGCTAACGCTTTTCATTAGCATATGCCTTAGTGCCGGGATCTGAAATCTCAAATCCGCGCGTCAAACATCTCCTTAATTAGAGCCATGTACCTTTTCCATGTCCCCTAACTGTAATTAGTTTGTTTAGCCATTACCGACGATTTTGCAAGATCATTGGGGTATCAGCACAGAGGCGTTGAGGTCAAACGTCTCACCACAAACGGATGGTATGAACTGAAGTAAGCAGACCAATGAAATGAGTAGCGCTATCACCTCTTTTTCCTCGAACACTGATCGTTATTTACCCGCAGCGATTAATATTGGCATTTTCACTTCAGGGCTAGAGCAATATCAAGCCAGCATCCTGCACGGCGCAGTTGCCGCCGCGCAAGCACAAAATGTCAACCTGATCGTCTACAGCGGCGGGGAAGTTGACTCACCCGTACAGGATAATATTTACAACAATGTGATCTACGATCTGGCAGTAGGAGCCAAGCTCGATGGTTTGATTCTGTTCAGCGGCACTCTGATGGGATTCGTCGATCACCAGCGGCAGGCGGAATTCTGTGCGCGCTATCCTGTGCCCAAGGTAAGCATCGGGATCAATTTGCCGGGTGCCTACAACGTCTTGATCGATAACGCCAGCGCGATGCGGACGGCGATCCGGCATCTGATCGATGTACATGGTTATCAGCGCATCGCTTTCATTCAAGGTCCTGAAGGCAACGAAGAAGCGCAAGCACGCTATCAGGCTTATCTGGATACCCTGCAAGCGTGCGGCATTCCCTTTGATCCGCAGCTCGTCGTGGCTGGTCAGTTTCAAGCGGAAGATGGCGCGGAAGCGGTGCGCGTGCTGCTCAATAAACGTCGGGTGTTGGTCGATGCTATTGTCGCGGCGAACGATAATATGGCGATTGGCGCACTGCAAGCATTGCAAAACTATGCCGAACTAATGGTTGAAACAATTGCGGTGGTTGGCTTCGATGATATTACCGACGCTGCCGCTGTGATCCCATCCTTGACTACGTTGCGGCAGCCGCTGTTTGAACAGGGTAAATGCGGCGTCGAACTAGTCTTGGCGCTGATTAATGGCGAGTCCGCGCCCAATCCACTGATCCTGCAGCCAGAACTGGTCATCCGCCGCTCCTGTGGCTGTTTCAACAACGCAGCGGTAATCGTAGACCCCGAACTGGATATCAGCGATGAGACGGCGATCAGCAAACTGCTCTCTGAGTCGCGGGATAGCAACGTTGCCAACATGCTGACGATCATGCCCAGCACACGTTACTTCCAGTGGCTGGAAAAGCTCTACGATGCTTTCATCGCTGATCTGTTCTACCCTTCTTCCTTAACTTCTAGCGGCTGGTTCATTCCCGCGCTGGATTCGATCACACGCGAACTGCTGCTAGAACAACTGCCGATCAGCAACTGGCACGAAATTCTAACGGCGATGCGCTCACAAATTGCACCGCAGCTCGGCAAAAATATCGGCTTGCGCACCCGCGCCGAAACGCTGTGGCAGCAGGGTCGCAGCATCATTGCGGATGCTGTGCAGCACGCTGAGCGCAATCAGCAGTTGCGCGCCAAGACTGAAGCGCAAGCACTCAGCGAATTGGGCGAAGCATTATTGACCATAGCCAATATCCGCGACATGGGTGGGATTGTGGCACGGGCGCTGCCAGTGTTAGGCGTGCGCTCTTTATACATTGTCGCGTACGCCGACGAAGCGCGTCAGTGGGCAAGTCTGATCTTCAGTTATCAGCAAGGCGGCGACCAAAACCTGCCGCGCCCTGAACCGAATCGCTACCTTGCCAACGAACTATTGCCTGTTACTGCCCTGCTGCGCGATCATCGCTCCACGCTGCTGGTGGAAGCGCTGCACTTCAATAAACAGCAGTTCGGCTATCTGGTTTTAGAGATCGAGAAAGCGCACGCCTTCATTTACGACGTACTGCGCAAACAGATTAGCAGTGCATGGCGAACATCGCGCTTGCTGCATCAACTTGAGGAGAAACATACGCAGCTTCAGGAGGCGATGGACGGGCTGAAGACCACGCAGACTATGTTGATCCACTCCGAGCGAATGAGTGCACTCGGTCAATTGGTGGCGGGTGTGGCGCACGAAATTAACAATCCTATCGCCTTCGTCAACAGCAACGTCCACAGTCTGGGGCAGACCTTTGAGGATGTGATCGCTGCTTACGACAGCTTGGAGCGTTACGTCCGCAGCAGTGCCGCCACCGACGAAACAGCGACGAAGCTGACACAACTGCGCCAGCAAGCCGATCTCGATTTTCTAGTCGATGACACCAAAGACTTGATTCAGCAGTCGCTGCACGGCTTGTCGCGCGTCAAAAAGATCGTCACCGAGTTGCGCACGTTCTCGCGCCTTGATGAAGCAGACTTCAAACCCACCAACCTTCGCGAAAACATTGAGAGTACGCTGCTGGTCGCCAGCGGAGAACTGCGCAACCGCATCACGGTTGAACTCAATATCGATCCGGCGCTGACGCTGGTTTGCGCTCCAGCAGAACTCAATCAAGTGATCATGAACATCGTGGTCAATGCCGCACAAGCGATCAAGGGATCCGGCACGATCACCATCAGCGCTCATGAGGTAACAGCAGAAAACTGCGTGGTACTGGAGATTAGTGATAGCGGCGCTGGCATTCCCGAAAACGTGATCGGGCGCATCTTCGATCCCTTTTTCACCACCAAACCTGCAGGCGTCGGCACCGGGCTGGGGTTGGCGATCACGCACAAGATAGTCGTTGACCATCACAAGGGCGCGATCAACGTCGAGTCCGAGTTGGGGGTTGGCACGAAGTTCACCATTAAACTGCCGAAGGAGATAAAGGGCTAATGGATTTGGAAGCAGTTGCGGATGCAAAGCAGAGATTGGAAGCTGCCGAACCCAAGCACAACCTGCTGGTCATCGACGACGAAGCGGAAATCGTCAAGGCATTGAACCGCCAATTTCGCCGCTTCTACAATGTGTACACGGCAGAGAGCGCGCAGGCTGGCTACGAGATTATGACCAGTGTGCCGATTCAGGCGATCATCTCCGACCAGCGCATGCCCGGTATGAGTGGCTCGGAATTCTTCAGCAAGGTGAAGCACGATTACCCCGATGCGATCCGGCTGCTGCTGACGGGTTACGCCGATGTGCAGGCAGTCATCGCCGCGATCAACGACGGCAATATCTTCCGCTACATCACCAAGCCGTGGGATCCGCTGGAATTAGAGACCATCGTTCGGGAAGCATTCGAGCGCCACGATCTGATGATGAACAATCGGCGCTTGGTGCTCGAACTTAAAACCGCCAATGAGTCGCTAGAGGAGCGCGTCACTCAGCGCACGGCGGAACTTTCTGAAGCCAACAAGCAGTTACGCTTGTTGAGCGCTCAGAAAGATAAATTCATGGGCATGGTCGTCCACGATTTGCGCGGTCCACTGGGCAATCTGCAAATGTGTGCACGGCTGATCAAGGAACCGGATGTTGAGTCGGAAGAAAAAGAGGTCTTTCTGGATGTGATTGATAACACTACCAAGAAGATGTTGACTCTGATCAATGATCTGCTAGATATCAATGCTATCGAGTCGGGTCGGCTGGTGCTAGAGCCAGATACAGTCGATATTAGCGCCTTCGTGCAGCACGTGTGCCAGTTGAATGTGCAGCTCGGCGCACGCAAGAATATCGCACTGGCGACGGAGATCGATCCCGATGTGGGTAGTGCCCGCTTCGATCCCAAACGCGTCGAGCAAGTGCTGGATAATTTGATTGGTAACGCCTTCAAATTCTCGCATCCGGGCACCACAGTGACCTTACGGGTGCGAAGGGAGTCGGAGACGCTGCTACTATCCGTCGCTGATCAGGGGCAGGGCATCAAACCCGAGGACTTGCCCAAGTTATTCGGTGCCTTCCAGAAGACCAGCACGCAGCCAACGGGCGACGAAGCAAGTTCCGGCTTGGGACTGTCCATCTGTAAGCGCATCGTTGACCTGCATGGCGGGCAAATTGTGGTCGATAGTATTTACGGCACGGGCACAACCTTCACTGTCCATCTTCCGGCATAGCAGCAGCGGACGCTAATTGGGCATCCACTAATGTCGGAGTACGCATCGCCACACCCAAACATGCCCAGAACAACATAGCGAAATGCATGATCGTCCACGGATAGTGATCGAATAATCCGATGGCGAACAACGCTGCCGCACCCACGCCCACACCAATAGCGAACGGATCGCGGCAGTTGCGCCACGCGATCCCCGCGCCAAGTGAAAGCAGCCCCGCCCATAGCAAGCCACCCGTCAACCCCAGTTCAGCCGTGATTAGCAGTGGCAAATTGTGGACGTGTTGTGAGCGCAGTCCATAATAAGGACTCTGTCGCAGCCAGCCCACCAGTTGATAAACATAGTTGCCGATGCCCACGCCGGTAACGGGATACTTGCCCACGAATTGCAGTGCCGCTTCTGCGAAGATCCGGCGATCATTGAGGGAGCGCAGTTCGGTCACTTCCGCGCCAGTTCCCGCCCGCGCCCAGACATATTCCGAGTAGCGCAGCAAGAAACCGATCCCAACCAGCACCAGCAGCACATAAACGGGGATCAGGTAACTCCAACGCGGACGGATCGGAGCGACACCGCGCCGCAGCCACAGCAAGATCAAGATTGCACTGGCGAACAGCAGTCCCAACCACGCGCCCCGACTGAATGTACCTAGCAACGCCCAGAAGATCAGTCCCGCCACAGCGAAGTAGAGCAGGCGAAACAGCCAACGCTGTGGTGGTGCGGAGAGCCAGCCAGTCAGCGCCAGCAAACTAATCGTCAGATAGCCACCGACCACATTAGGATGCACGGTCAAGCCGTAAGGACGCATCAACTCGTCCGTGCCTGCGTAGAGCAGACTCAAGCCACGCTGGTTCGGTCTGATCACGAACTCGCCCAAAAAGCGTAAACCCAGCGAACTTTGCGCCATCAACTGCCCGATCACGATGACTGCCTGAAACGCCCCGCCAACAACCAGCGCCAGCGCCAACCGTTTGGGGGAAGGCGAGGCGCACAGCAGCACCAACCCGAACAGCATCGTCGCGGCAAGCTGAATCGCGGCGTTGCGCGCCCCGCCCGGATTGATCGACCACTCTGGCGACCACCATGCCCATGCGCCGAACAGCAGCGCCAGCACGATCCACCAGCGGCGGTTATCGCGCAGCACGGATCGCAATCCGGGCATACCGCTAAGCAGCCACGTGATGATGGCAACTACAATCGGGATAGTGCAAACGAAACCCACAATGTAGGGATCGCTGGCATCGGGATCGAAGCGCAGCCACCAGCCCGCGAAGAATAATGCCAGCAGGATCGACCATTCAGTAATCGGCTGTAACAGTCGGCGCAACCTAGCGATCATGTCACTGGTTGAACCTTGTCGAATTGTATCTGCACTCATCGCTGTGATCACTCCGCGCTTTTTCAGTCACACTAACCCGATAATCCTGCTTGTCTACGTACAAATACTACCAAGTTTATTAGCCAGATGGCGTAGTCTCACGGCTTAGTCCCATCGAATTACCACTGCCTTCCTTAAAAATCCACCTACCGCCCGATATAAGTTGGAAGGGAGGCGAATAAAATGGCACTCAGGTCGTAATAGTCATGTGTGAGCGGTAAGTACAAGAATTGATGGCACCGTTGCTAATGAGAGAGCAGATGACCCGAGTTTCTACAGTAATCCCAACGCCGATGGGCGAGCAGGAGTCGTGGGGCAAGATCGTAAGTATGTCGAAGAAAGCTGAACAAGGTAGTGATAGTGCCGCCAAGAACGCTGCCGTTACTGGGATGGCAAACGTACTGGTCGTAGATGACAACCAACTGAACTGCGATCTGCTATCGCGCCACCTGATCAGTTTGGGCTATCTAGTGGTTACATCTGATTCCGGAGCGCGGGCGCTGGAATTACTGAACGAGCATCGATTTGATCTGGTACTGCTGGATGTCGATATGCCGGGGCTGACGGGCGCGGATGTGCTGCGCTTGATGAAGGCATCGGACACGTTGTGCGATATTCCTGTCACCATGATCGGCGCGGATGAGGAGATGGACGAGATCATCCGCTGCGTTGAATTGGGCGCAGCAGATTATTTGCTCAAGCCCTTCAAAACCGCGCTGCTGCGGACGCGAATCAACGCCTTGCTAGAGCAGAAATCGCTGCTGAACAGTGCCATCGCCGCCCGTGACGAACTGCTTGAACTGCACCGCGCCGCCCGCGATGTCAACTCCACGCTGCGCATTGAACGGATCGCTGAAATCATGCTGCAACGTTCGCTGGCGCACGCTAATATGCCCGCTGGTTTTGTGGCGCAAGTGCAGGAAGGTCGACGGCTCGTATTGAATGCACTGCAAGGCGAGCGTGTCGATGCTTCCTTTTTGCAGGGGCTTCCGCTAACGCTGCATCAGCTTGGTTTGGAAAGCTGCGATCTACAGCAGCCGCGCTGGCTGACCAGCCGCGATGAGCGCATTCAAGAGGCGGAACATCGCCCCGGTTTGCTGGAAAACGCCAACACATGGGTGATCATCCCGATCCAGCACGAAGGCATGACGCTGGCAGTGATGGTGCTGGAAGATGTTGACCTGCGCCGCTGCGATGGCGATTGTGTGGCGTTCTTCACCCGTCTTGCCGAACACGCCGCTAACGCGCTGTGGAATGCCCGCCTGTACGCTTCAGTGAATGCGCAGACGCAAAAGCAGAAGCAGGGTGTCCATGAGATTGTGCGTGAACTCAAACTAATGAGCACCACCATCAAGGAACATGCCAGCACGCTGGATACGCAGGGAACGAGCCACGATGCCACGAAGGTGACGCTGGATGAAATCCGCAGCGACGCGAATTTCTTGTTCTCACTGACTGACCTGCTGACCAGCAATTTGAATGGCAGCGCCGAGCGCCTCAGCACTAATAACGGTCACGGCACTGTGGACCGCGAGTTGGCGAACGTTGGCGGCGTCTTCTAACCCGCCTGTCCGGACCTCACTTCACCTTCTGCCCCACCATCCACACCAGACCAGCATTCGCTTTGGGGTCGTTGCTCAGAATCTCTTGGGCGCGGCGGTAATGATCTCGCCGCTGCGCCAGCGTACCTTCGCCCTTCTCCTCTGCTTCCTGCCCTTGCAACCATGCCGTTAGTGCCTGAATCGCCGGACGTGAATCGCTGTCTTTCAGTTCGGCACGGCGATCTTTGAGTAATTGGGTGAGCATCGAGAGATAGCGTTTGCTCTCCTCGTCGCGTCCGAGTGCGGCGGCGGTGCGTGCTTGCATGGCGCGGATGAAGCTGAGTTCCGCCACATCGGGACGTCCATTCTTGCGCAGCAGTAACCACGATTGTTCGGTGACTTCCAGCGTTTGCAGGTGGCGGTTGATTTCCGCCTCAACCTTACGGAGTGACTCCCGCGCGGCGTCTCGATCCGGCGTTGCCTGTGGCGCTTTGGCGAGTTGGCGATACAAGTCGGCGGCGGTCTCCAGCTTGCCACTGCCATAGGTTGCATCCGCTAATCCGCGCCGCATCGATTCCAGCTTTGCCTTATCCGGCGAGGGCTGTTTGAGCGTGGTGTTGATCGCCTCATCGAACGCCTTGATCGCTTCGCCGTAGCGCGACATCTGGGTATAGAGGCGACCTAAAGTACGCAGCGTTTCTATGTAATCATCAGCGGCGTGGCGCACATCCTGATAAACTAGCGCCTCGTGATGCCGCAGTGTCGCTTTATCGAGTTCGCCGCGCCGTTCATTAGCAGATGCCAGCGTCCGTAAGGTGACCACGATGCGTCCGCCGTTCTGCTGCGGCAGCGCGCGCTCGATCTCCAACGCCGTCTCCAAGTGGCGGATGGCGTCGGTGGCTTGGTTCAATTCAAAGTACAGCTCACCGAGCGAGCGCTCCGCCGCCGCCATGATCACCGGTTCACTGCCCCGATTGAGCGTGGCAAGTGCCTTCTGATAAGCCTCAATCGCTTCTTGGTGCTGCCCCTGTGCGCGGAAGCCATCCGCTACCGCCACCCACGTCAAGCCAGTTTGCTCATCCTGCACCGCTTCCAAAACCTGCGCGAAGTGCGTCCGTGCGGTCTCGTGATCGCCCATCGCGGAATACGCCTGCCCCAGACCGCGCTTGATCGTCGCCTGTTCTACGGCAGGCACTTCTTCGATGGCGAGGGCGGCAGTGAACGCCTGAATCGCCGCTTGCGGCTGCCGATTGTTGGCGAACGTTTCCGCCTGTTCGATCAGCAGAGCGCGGCGTTTCTCTTTGCTGAAAACATCAAATTGCAGCGCATCGTAATATGCCGAGAGCGCCTCACCGTACTGTTCCGCCGCCGCATAACTCCGCGCCATAGCGATCAGCGTCTCGGCGTAACGGGTGCCGTCGGCACGCATGTCCTGATGCGTCAGCGATTCCTTGTATATCTGCGCCGCTTTGCGGTGCTGACCTAACGAGGCGTGCGCGGATGCCATATCGACCAGCACTGCACCGAGCAAAGCGTTATCTGGCGTGCGCTGATTCTCGACCAAACGCCGTGCCTCCTCGAAGGTATCAATCGCCTCCACGAATTGGCGCAGCCGCAGGCGCGAATACGCCAGCGCGACCACCGACTCGACATACTGATTGAGATGTTCGCGCAGAGGTTCCAGTGCCTTCGTCTCGAACTCAATGGCGTGGGCGTCATCGCCGGAATCACGGTAAGCGGCGGCGGCTTCGCGCAGGATCGCCCCGCGCGTGGTCAGTTCGGGTTCCAGTGGTGCGGCAGATTCAAAGTGGGCGGCGGCTTGCTGTGGTCGGTTGAGCTTGACGAACGCCCGCGCCACACCTAGATTGGCGGCGAGAGAAATGTAGGGCGCTTCCGTCGGTGAGATACGCAAGATCGGCGTCAGCACATCAATGGCATCCTGCCAGCGCTCCAGCTTGAGGTAGAGCAAACCGAGATCACGGCGGGAGGCACACGCCACCCACGTCCCCGGTGCTTCTTCCTCAGCGGTGGTCAGGGCTTCTTCCGCCAGATCGACCAGCGGGATCGGCTCATCGAGCGCGGGATCGCTGCGCAGTGCCAGTCCCGCCGCCAACACTCGAACTCCGTTATGTGAGTACGTCGTCGCTTCCGGCAAGCGTGCCGCCAACTGCTTCAACCACAGATCGAACACCTGCGATCCGCGTCCGCCGCGTCCATACTGGTGCTGTGCCTGCGCGTGCGTCGTCAGCGCATAGCCGAGCAGATGCAAATCGGCATTGGGACGCCGCATCAAGGCATCGACTGACTGCTGTCCGACTTCCAGCGCTTCGGGATAACGCCCCTGTTCCAACAACACATTGCGCAGTGCCAACTGTGTGATTGCTAATGCCTTCGCTTCCGAACTAGGACGATACCCGAGCGCCCGACGGTAATTCGCCGCGCTGCGGTCCCGTTCGCCGCGTCCGTATAACGCTTCCGCCAGCGCATGCAGCGTGACCGCCATCTCTGCCGCCTCGATTTGCTTGGCGGCGGTCAGCGTACCGAGCGCGTTCATTTCCTCCTCGAAGGCGCGTTCCGCCGCTTCCCACTGCCGCTGTCCGGCGTAAACGCGCCCCAAGACACGGAAACTGATCGCGGCGGCTTCGGCGTCGGGGCGTTCGCCGGGGAGATCGAGGGCGGTGCGTGCCGCCGTCTCTGCTTCTTCGGCGCGGTTAAGCATCAGGCAGAAGTGTGCATACAGAGCGTGACTCAGGCGTTGGCGGGCAAAGATCGGACGGGGTAGTTTGCTCTCGTACCAGATGCCTTCCGCACCAACCAGCATCGCCGCTTCGCGCAGCACATCCTCACGGGCACTGGCATCATCAGCCACCAGCAACTGCGCCTTTGCCCGTGCCATCGTGCGGGCGAGCGCGGCGCGGCTCTCCGGTGGCGCGTCGCCGTACAACTGCTCGTAGGCAGAGAGGGCAGCACGGTGATCGCCCTGCAAGTGCAGGATCATGCCGCGCATGTACTGCATGGCGAAGGCGCGGTGATCACCAACCACTTGCAGCGCTTCCGAATAGCGCCCCGCCAGACTGAGCGCCTCCGCCAGCCCGTAACGCGCCGCCAGTTCTTCCGACTCGCTTTGATTCGCCGTGGTCAGCCAGCGGCGGCAAGCAGCGATCTGCTCATCATAGTCGCCGCGTGCGCGGTAAACGGCAGCCCATTCCTGCGCGGGCGATGCCTCGTCTAGCACATGCAGCGCGGCATCCAAGCGACCAGCACGGCGATAAGCGCGGCTGAGTGCCACCCGCAAAATAGTCAGTCCTTGCTCGTCGCGCAGTTCGTGCAGCAGTTCCGCCGCTGATTCCAGCCGCTTGATGGCACCAGAATCGTCACCGCGCAGATACGCCAATCGCGCCAGTGCGGTCAAGGTTTGCGCGGTGGCATAACGTTGCTGACTGTCCTGTCGTATTTTGAGCGACTGCTGCAAGGCGCGCTCGGCGTCGGTATCCTGCCCATTCTCTAAAAATCCTAAAGCGCTGACGTATGCTGCGCGTCCCTGCTGCGCCGACTCATCTTCATCGACGCTCAGCGTGATGTGCTGGCGAGAAGTGGGGACAGGTGTGAACAGTGCATCGGCGGGCGTCACCAACGACAACCATTCGCCCGTCGCCCGCACTTGATCGCGCCCGTCCTCGACACTGCGTTCGATGAAGCCGTGACGTTCCAGCATCCGCAACGCCCGCCAGCCAGTCAGCGGATTGTCGAAATGTGCCAGCACCTGTGCGCTGTCGATCCACTGTTCCGGCGCGGCGGCGAAAAAGGTCAGCACGCCCTGATATTGTTCCGGCAGGGCATCGAAGGAGGCACGATACAAACCCAGCAGGTGATCCTGATCCGACGAGGACAGGATTTCCTGCGCCTGCCCGATGCTCAAGCCATCATCGTTGAGCAGTGAGGCGACCAGGCGTAGCCCGCGCGGATGCTGCTCGATCAAAGCGGCGAGTGGTGTGACCTCGGCGGCGGAGCGGTTGGTCAGCGTCGCCAGCCAATTCGCGCCCGCTTCGGGGGAGAGTCCGCGTAAGCGCAGCATTGATGCCCCGTTCGGCAGTGTTTCCGGCACGGATGCCTCATCAACGACCACCGCGGTACTGGGCGCGAAAGCGAGGGCAGTCTCTAGATCGCTAGCGTCGTCGATCAGCAGCAGCACACCGAGCGCGGTCAATTGTTCGCGGATCAACGACGGCTGATCGGCAGGTTCCGCGATCAAAATGCTTGGTGAGTCGAGTGCCACGCCCAACAGCGTGACGGCTTCCTCTAGCGAGTCCAGCCACCAGATGCGGCGGAATTGCTTGCGCAGGCGCTGGTCGTGGGCGATCTGTAACAGCAGCGCCGATTTACCGATCCCGCGTGATCCCGTGATCACGGCAGGGCGACCAGCCACCAGCGCCAGCGACACTTGCTCTATTTCCGCTTTGCGCCCGACGAATTCTCGTTTGGGCAGCGGTGGCGGTTGCAGTGCCTGAAGCGCCTGTTCGATCTGCGTCGGGTCGTAACGCGGATAGCGTCGATCCGGCAGCAGCGGCAAATCGGGATCGCGCGGCGGCTCGGGGCGCGTGAAGCGCAATGCCGCACGCTCGTACATCTCGGCGTCTTGCTCGGTGGAATACCCTAGCAGCGCCAGCGAGTGCGCTAGAAATTCAGTCGTGAATCGCTCGTCGGTTGGTGTTTGGTTCAAGCGTATCATGCGCTCGATTATAACAGGTGTGGCACAGTCCGATGATTAAGGAGATCAGTTATTGCTGATTCCCCTCATTTGAGCCACAATGAGCAGTTCTTCAGCCAGCAATTTGATTTGATTAGACTATCTGAGACATGACTATGATCCACAAACGCAATTTGGTTTTACTAACAGTCCTCGCCCTCCTGATCGTCAATCTCGGCACGGTATCATCCGCCTTCGCGCAAGGTGGCGAGACAGCGCCTGCAGCACCCGCACAGCCGGAAGGGATCGCTCAACTGCTGCTGATCCTCGGCGTGCTGGCGATCATTTTTGTCGGCGCGTCTTATCTGTCGTTCAATCCCTCGCGTCCGGCGGGCAGCAATCCTGATGATGAAGACGACGAAGATCAGTAAGTGACCTCACCCCTTGCCCCTCTTCGTCAACGGAGAGGGGAGAAGCGTGTTTGAGGTGTGAAAGAATCAGGCAATATTCTAATTAGAGAATATTCAATGCCACTAAAATCTAGTACAATGACTTTTGTGAAAATGTGTACAGGTAGTCTTTAGGTGTACATCCAATGACCACTTCCACTCCACCAGCCAGTTGGGAAAAATCTGCAGCGTCCCCCACTTCCGCAGTTGCTAAGAAGAGTAGCAATCGCTGGAAGTTCGCCATCATCAGCGTGGTGTTGTTCGGCGCGATTGCCTTCATGATCCTCAGTGGCACGCTCGGCAGCGGCAGATTCTTTATCACCGTAAATGAGGTGCTCAGTCGTCCCGATCTGGTAGGCAAGAGCGTGAAAATCTCCGGCGCGGTAGTCGGCAGCACAATCAACGTTGATCCCAACACCCAGACGATCAGCTTCACGATTGCCCATGTCAGCGATAGCATCGCGGAACTGCAAGATCAGGGCGGACTGGCGAAGGCGCTGCACGAGGCGGTCGTTGATCCGGACGCCAAGCGTATTCGGGTGGTAGTGAAGAATCAGCCGAAACCCGATCTGCTGCAAGATGAAGCGCAAGCGATCCTCACCGGACACATGGGCGAGGATGGCATTTTCTACGCCGATGAGTTGAACCTGAAATGTCCGTCCAAGTATCAGGCGGATGTACCCCAGCAGTCGGAAGGTATTGGATAAGCGTTAACGCTACAACGAAACCGTAAGATCGCGTTGCCGTACAACGTACTATAATCAGCAAACATGTTCAGGCGCGTATGCGCCGATGAGAAGAGATGGGAGTTAGTCTCCAGTAAACGATGACGAAAAATACTAGAGGCAGCAACATGAACCAAAATCCACCATTGGGACCGCAGCGATGCTCGTTCTGTCGCCGCCCCGGAGATGAGGTCAACCGCCTTATTTCTGGTCCCGAAGGAGTGTTCATCTGCGATGAGTGTGTCGAGCTGTGCCGCGAAATCCTTGAAGAGGAAAATACTGCGCAGCGTCCCAGCAGTGCCATCAAGATCGAGCGCATCCCCTCCCCGCGCGAAATGATGGATCACCTGAACGAATACGTGATCGGTCAGGAACGTGCCAAGCGCGTTTTAAGCGTAGCGGTGTACAACCATTACAAGCGCGTCAACACCGACTCAGTGATCGATGATGTGGAACTGGATAAGAGCAATATCCTGCTGATCGGTCCGACGGGCTGCGGCAAAACACTGTTAGCGCAAACATTGGCGAAAGTCTTGGATGTGCCCTTCTGCATCGCTGACGCTACCGCGCTGACTGAAGCGGGTTACGTCGGTGAGGATGTGGAGAACATTTTACTGCGTCTGATCCAAGCCGCTGATTTCGACATCCCCCGCGCCGAGCGTGGCATCATCTACATTGACGAGATCGATAAGATCGCCCGCAAGAGTGGCGATAATCCCTCGATCACCCGCGATGTCAGCGGTGAAGGCGTGCAACAGGCGCTGCTCAAGATCATTGAGGGCACAGTAGCGAACGTCCCACCGCAAGGTGGACGTAAGCACCCGCATCAGGAATTCATTCAGATCAACACCAAGAATATCCTGTTCATTTGCGGCGGTATGTTCAACGGCTTGGATGAGATCATCGCCAAGCGCAGCGGCAGTCACGGTGCACTCGGTTTCAACGCACCGAGTCGCAAGGAAATGTCGCGCAGCGATCTACTGCCCAAAGTCGCACCGGAAGACCTGATGCACTTCGGTCTGATCCCTGAACTGATCGGGCGCTTGCCCGTCAGCGTCAACGTTGATCCGCTGGATAAGAGTGCGCTGATGCGAATTCTGGTCGAGCCGAAGAACGCCGTCACCAAGCAGTATCAGCAGTTGTTGAAACTGGATGGCGTTGATCTACAGTTCAATGAGGAAGCCCTGAACACGGCGGCGGATCTGGCGCTCAAGCGCGAGACGGGCGCACGCGGTCTGCGCGGCATCCTCGAAGCGACGCTGATGGATGTGATGTTCGAGGTACCCGGACGCAAAGAGATCAAGCAGGTGGTGGTCACCGCGGAAGCTATCGACGGTAAGGGTCGCCCCAAGCTAATTGGTGAGAACGACCAGCCGTTGACGTGGAGCGACAAGCCCGACGGCGATCTTGACGCGGCGGCTGCCTAAGGCTAGACAAGCAGTGCGGCGCATGTTCTAAAACCGTAAGTAACTAAGAAACGCACCCCTTGTTCGGATCGAGCAAGGGGTGTTTTGTTCGTGGGCTGGGTCGAGGGATCGCCGCCAGCGCCAACGAAGCAGCAGCACCATTACCTCAAATACTGTCACCCTCTACTCCCACTTCTTAGGCAGCAGCGCTAACCATCCTGCTGTATAATGCCACCACGCTCCACGCACACAAGGCATACGGAGGAAACACGATCCATGCCTACTCTGATCGCGTTACGTAAGCAGCCGCGCTTATTTGATCTGCCTGCCACGCAGAGCATCACCACCACGCGCGAGAAACGCCTAAAGTTAATCGGGCACGCCAACTTAAATACCACGCAGCGCACCGATAAGCTGGAAGAAGAAGGCTTCACCTGGCGCACGCTGCTGAATAAACTGACCTTCAAATTGCTCGGACACGATAACGGCGATGAACCCACTTTTGATCGTCTAGGTTACATCGGTGCCTACGTGATCAACGTGACCGACGAGCAAGAGATCCGCATAGCGCAGGAGAGCTTCTCAAACGATTACTATCTGCTGCCTAATATCACGCTAACTTTGCCCGCTCCACCGCTGCCCGCGACGCAAGCCACCTATCTCGATCTAGCAGAGCGTCCCGAATGGCCCTCCGCTAGCGGCGTGGTGGAGGCGCATCGTCTGGGCGTATTGGGATCAGGGGTGCGCGTTGGCGTATTGGATACGGGCTGCGATGCCGATCATGCCCAATTCCGCGATAAGCGCATCGAGTTCCTACAGCCCACCTCAGGCATTGCGGGAGCTGCCAGCCAGAATCGTGTTCGCCGCCGTGCCTTCGACAGCGACGCTGATGGTCACGGCACCCACGTCTGCGGCATCATCGCGGGCGAAGAAACAGGGGTTGCTCCCGCCGTCGATCTGATGGTGGCGGGCGTGGTTAGTTCCACCTATCAGACCACCTTGCAGCATATTGTCATCGCTTTGGATTGGATGCTCTCACGTTTCGCTGAGGAAAAAAATCTGGAGACGCCGACGATCATCAATATGTCCCTCGGCTTCAATCCGGCAGCGCTGGAGCAAGCTCAAGAACTCAGCAGCTTGTCACTGGCGATGCGCTCTATGCTGGCGACCTTGTTCTACGACTTCGATGTTTTGCCCGTCGTCGCCGTCGGTAATGAAGGAGCGGGTAAACTTCTCGCTCCCGGTTATTTTGAGGAAGTGCTCTCCGTCGGCGCGGTGGACTACAGGCTGAAATCGGCGGCGTTCAGCGGCAGTGGCGTGGCACAGGATACAGGGGACGAGAAGCCTGATATCGTGGGCTACGGCGTCGATGTCTACTCCAGTCTGCTGCGCGATCCCGATGGCAACAGCATCTACGGCACCAAGAACGGCACTAGCATGGCAGCGCCCTATGTCACGGGCATCGCTGCGCTTTACGCCAGCCGCGATCCCAAGTTGCAGGGTGAAGCGCTCCGCCAGAAATTGGTGCAAACCGCCCTGCCGATCAAGGAAAAGCCGCTGCGTGTCGGCGCGGGTTTGGCACGCTTTGTCCCTTAGTGCGGCGTAAGAACGGCATCCCTGATCGCTTCCGATCTTGTAGGAATGGATGTCTGTATGTAGAGGTTGACCGGGCGACATTTGGAATTATTCAGCGTATACTGTAATAATCGTAATAATCAGTCGCCCTTTCGATACGTTGGCGCTAAGCACTTGTCTTAGAGCACTTGAAGCACTCGTAGCACCTCTTTAGGAAGGAGGCAGTGATGCGTTATCTAGCTTTAGCCATAACAACCAGAAAACCGAAACAAGGATCGCTCACGGGGTTGAACCGCGCTGAAAAAGCGGCAGAGTTGCGACGCTGTACGCGGGAACGCGCTGCCGAGATCACGCGTTGGCTGGCGGATCAGCACCTTGATGATCAGGTGGGCGAAGTTGTCTCTGATAACGTCATGAACGTGATCTTTATGGAGGCGACGCCGGAAGTCAAAAAGCGTCTGATCGATGCCCCGAACGTAATGGCAGTCTCTGTCGTGGATGAATTTCCGGTACAGTTACTGCGGAATAGTTAGCTTCATTTCGTCAACTAATTTACACAGGCGAGAGGCTCTCGGCTGTGCCTAGCTGTGTCTTGGCTATCCTCAAGATTATTAAAACCCGCAAACTTCCAATCAAATCTTATAGTATCTTGGTAAACGACGTTTATTTTCCCTTCACTCCTCAACGCGACTCTGCTATGCTGCTAATCGTTCGCTGCACCATATGTTTGTCTATCAGTGCGCGATTAGGAGTTAATCTCATGGTTCGTTTCACCCGCAGCCGCATTGTTTTAGTGATCATCGCGATCTCAGTGTTTAGTGCAGTCGTGCAGCCACAATCGGTTTCAGCAGCGGGTGTCAATACGGGGTGGCGGATAATCGTTACACGGCTTGGCAGCAGCACACCTGCCAGTGCATTCAAGGTCGGCACTCCTTTAATGCTCACCCTCACCGCAGATTCCTATTCTGATGGATATCTGGCGTGCTATATCGACAGCACAAGTACCTACTTTCGTGCAACCAAAAATCGGTTCACGTATATTAGCTTTATCGCCGTCGATCCTATTCCAGCGATAAACGGCAGTGTTAGCGGCTATTTCAAAACAGTCCTGGATTCAGTACAGGGAGGCGGCGCGATCATCTCTTGCGGTCGCATATTCGATGTTGAAGCTGGTTTGACGGTCTTCGCAACGGCACGGATCACTATCGTTCCTTAGCGTAAATAACAGTGCCGATGTTCGGTTAGTGTAGTGAGGCACGCGCGCCTGTAGATTTTTAAGTGAGTCTACAGGCGCGTTCACGTGGCTAGAACTAGAACGGGGTAGTCTCGGCACGCCAACTCGTGCCGCCGACGAAAATGATCGTCTGACCGAGCGACGCGATGAAAACCATCTCGCCGCGCTCGAATCGCTGAATCTGCGCCGTTGTTCCTGCCTCTGCTGAACGCGCCCAACCTAGAGTACTGCGTACTGCCGGATTCGCCCGCCAGACTTTGCCAAATCCCCGGATCGGTTCCGTCAGACCAGCAGGTGCAGCCTCACCGCCGGACAACGGATCGACGCCTTCCACCCACGTATCGTCGTAGCGTCCATACGCGCCGTTATTGAACACCGCGTAGATTACTTCGGCAGGCACATCAGCGAACTGCGAAATCCAGACCATGCGCCCGTTCTCGAAATCTTGCGTCGCGCTGTTGATGGCGAATGCTCCACTTATCGGGCAGCCGAGCGCCGCCTGAATCGCTGTATCGCGCGTAAAAATAGCGGCAAATCCACCCGCCGCTGGCACAACGCAGGCGCTGGGCTGCAGCGCGTCGGTAGTCGGTGCAGGCGAGTCGGTGAACGTGATCGTGAAACTGGGCGTCAGCGTTGGCTGCTTGGAAGCGGGCGGAGTCGGGGTACTGGTCGGCAGCGTGCTGATCTGCGCCAGCGCCGGATTCGGCGTCCATGTCGCTACCACCGCCGCCAGCGTCAGATCAGGCGTCGCCGCTCCACCGATCACTGGCGTCTCGCTGGCGATTGGTGTATCTGTCGGCAGCGGCGTTGCTGTGATGTAGACTACCTCCACCGTGGCAGGCGGATTCAACCCCTCGCACGAGGTGAGCAGGATCAATAAGAGCAGAAAGAAGTATCGCTTCAATAACATAATTTGATTATGGCAAGAGTTCTAGAAATTCGCAGTGTTTTGGGCGGAAGATCGTAAAATCGCGCTGATCGAACGTGTACACCGTCGTGATATTCAGCCGTTCGCTGATCGCCATGATGCAGCAGTCCACGAAATCAAGGTCTGCATCTTCATACTGCATCATGATTTGACGCACACGTTGCGTATCCGGTTTGGTTAGTGTTTCAAGCTGTATGCGGTCATCAGCTAAAGAATTAAGGAATTGGTACACTGCTCTCTGCCCAATTCTGCTTCGTAGAAGATAGGTAACTTCCGTTAATACAACATCTGGAATCACTCGTATCGCTGGTTGGCTTACCAATGCTTCCACAGTTCGACGATGTTTCGCGCCACGAGCATTGAGTAGTTCAACGAGAAAACTACTATCCAGTAGTATCTGAGTCATCTACGTCCTCTGACATCCGCCGAGACAGGTATTGAGGAAATTCAGATCGCATTACTGTTCGATAATCGATAGGTTCTTCTGTTCCCCAGTTTTCCTTCTCTGCCAATGCCGCCAACGCTAAAAGTTTGTCCTCTGTATTTGCCTCTTCATTTGACGGCGCAGTTTCCGTAGTGTGCTGCTCAATCAGATCATGCAACACATCTTCTACGGACTGATTCTCTCTCCGCGCCATTTCCTGCAAGCGTTCGGCATCCTCAGCGCGCACCGATATGGTTACTGTACCCATCGTTCACCTCAACTGCACTTCTCCAACAACGCGCAGTCGAAAAAGGATACCACGCGCTGCCGATATTCCTCCAGTCCACCCTGTGCATAGATGTAACCGCCGTGCTCCACCCCCGGCACAATCCATAACTCGACTTTCGCACTTGGATCAGCCGCCTTCGCCGCCGCGACTAGCTTCTGTGCGCCGCCGCGTACCGCCTCCAATTCGCCGTAGATCAGGAAAATCGGGCGTGGTGGAATCTGTGAGATGGCACGCACCGGAGTCAGGGCATCAGTATCCAAGCCGCTGATCAAGCGATAAGCGCTCCGCGCAGCGAACACCATCAACGCCTCCAACACATTACCGCTGCCACCAACGCTGAGATATGCATCCAGATCGGAGTAGTTACCCTCTGCCAGCACCGCCGCGATCTGTGGATCACCTGCCGCCGCGAAGATCGAGGACGCACCCGCCGAGGAGAAGCCGTGCAGCCCGATCTTACTAAAACTAGTCGGAATGCCATCTGTGTTGGTAGGTAGATAGCGCAGCGCATCTTCTACCTGCACTGCCTCATATGGACCAAGAGTATGCACCCCGCCCCGCGCGCATACTACTGATTCAATGGTTAACACACTGTAACCTGCCTGCGCTAGTGTTTGTACTTCATGCAGCGATCCGCCTGCGTCGCCGTTGTAGGCAGCAGGCACAAGGATCAGCATGTCCGCGCGTTCACCGCTGCCCGCCAGATAGTAACCGCGCCACGAGCCGCCCTCTTGTGCCGGAATCTGTACCGTCTGAAAATTGCTAAAGCCATAAGCCGAAGGATCAGGAGTCTGGCTGCAACCCGGATGCAGCAGCACCCACATTGGCAACGCGCCAAGTAGCAAGGGGACGATCAAACTGGTGAGCAATACGGTGATGACGCCGACGAACAACAAACGCCGCAGGCGCTTTGTTCTCTCCCCCTCTCCGTTGACGGAGAGGGGGCTAAGGGGTGAGGCTACCTCATGCAATGGGCTGATGCAGCGGTGATCGGCGCTGCGCGAAAGCGACGAGGAAAATACTCAGGATATACAAACCGAGCAGCACACCTGTGATCATCAACATAGTCACCGGATCGATAGTTGGCGTGATCACCGCCGCCACGATTGCCGCGCCAATCACCGCCTGCCGCCAGTAGGTGATCATCTGTCCTGCCGTCACAAATCCACCGCGTGCCAGCACGTAGAATACTAGCGGAGCCTCGAACGCGGCGGCGTGATAGAACAGCACCGCCGTCAGGAACCCGATGTAACTATCCGCCGTCCATAATGCTTGGAACACATTGCTCTGGAAATCGCGCAGGAAACCGACGTAAGCGGGGATCAGGAACACCCACGTGAACAGCAAGCCGATGATGAATAAGCCCGTGGTACCCGGCAGCGCCAGAAACACCCAGCGCCGTTCGCGTTGTGTCAGCCCCGGCATCACGAACATGAATATCTGGTAGGTGATCAGCGGGCTGGCGAGGATCGCGCCGAGCATCAACACCACTTTGAAGAACACGGTCACCGATTCGGTGGGCGAGGTGGTGCGCAGTGGTTCACCGTAGCTCTGGATCATCACCTCTAGCACCTGATTGGTGAAGAAGGCGGAGATCAACATGCCGAGTCCAACTGCCAGCATGATCTTGACTAAGCGATCACGCAGTTCATTAATGTGATCCCAGAACCCCATCTGGGCGAGTTCTTCTTCCTCAACCTCCGCTGGCGGCAGTTGATCGGGTGGGGTTGGTTTCGTGGTTATTTCGGTTGCCATGAGTCGTACCGGGGTTGATCATCGGACACGGTTGAATCGGTGTTAGTAGCAGCGTTGGTGCTGGCGCTCGTGTTGGCGCTGGCACTATCAGCGCTATTGGCACTAGCGGCACTACTGGCATTCTTGGTGCTTTCAGCACTCTTGGCGCTGCTCTCATTGACCACCTTGTTCGCTTCCTTGACGATGTCGAAGCGCGGCAGTGGCGTGCTCACCGAACTCGCCAGCTTACCCAGTTCCTTGACTTCTTTACTGAGGTCAAGATCGCTGGCATCGATCTCGCGTTTGAAAGCGTCCATCGTCTCTTGGAACATGGCGCGGAATTTGGCGGTGTATTTGCCCAGTTCGTACGCCCACTTGATCATCCGTTTCGGTCCCGCGATGGTGATCATCAGCAGGAAGATCAGGATCATTTCGGGGACGCCGACCCCAAGAATGTTGAAATCCATCGGTATTGTTTCCCGTTCTTCTTTATCGCTCTCAGAATCTCAGCGCTAGAGCACCGAGCTTCCTATTCAGCAACAGCGTCATACGATTTTCGTCTTAGCGTTTCAGCGTGCTTCGTGATTATAGCGCGATGCTTTAGCGTCGGGTGTCACGTCGTCACATTTGACTAACCTACGCTAGGAGATCACTTACTCAAGACGGCGAACAGTTCCGTCTCTTTCGCCGCCAGCGTACCGAGCACGCCATTGATGAACCGCGAAGCGCTCTCCGATCCGAAGTCTTTGGCGATCTCTACCGCCTCGTTGATCGCCACCTTAACGGGCGTCTCCTTGAGCACCGCCCACTCATAGATGGCGATGCGCAGGATGTTGCGATCCACGATTGCCACCTGTTCGAGGGGCCACTCCGGTGCGCTCTGCTGGATCACGTTGTCCAGCTTCTTGCGGTTCTCCTGAACCCCCGTGATCAGCGTGCGGGCGAAGGTTTCTAGCTCCGGCTCCAGCGGCGCATCCTCGGCACGTCCAGCGATCACCGTGCCGACGGGGTGGCGAGTCACGTCCAATTCGTAAAGTGCTTGCAGCGCCAAGATACGCGCCGCGCGTCGATTTTTCACAGACACCGTTATTTTGTCTGTCCCATTATTGACTGTAGTTTACTGCGCTTCGATCAAGTATACGCTGGAATCGAGCAAATTGGTTGTATAGAAGTTTAGACGCCGGAGGTTCTCTCAGCATTTTCATAAGTATATCGACGACTAGATACGAACAAACCCGCTATTATACGGGCTTGCTGTCAATCGTATGCTATTGTACGCCGCACACGCTCATCGGGCAACCGATCTTTGTATTGCTGCCTGAACTGCTCGGCGCGATCCGATTACTGCCCCGCCGCGCTGATTTGCACCCAACCAAGCGGCAGGATCGTCGTCACTGTCGGATCGTAGTCTGGCAGCACATACTCGCTGACTTGTTTCGTGGCGTCATCGTAGAAGCGGATCGCTTTCACGGGCAGCCCACAGGAGAGATCGCCGCGCTGCGTGAAGGCGAGATACTTGCCATCCGGCGACCACGCCATGTCACAGCCCTCACCGAGACTCGGCGTAGTAAGATCAAGTGTCTCACCAATTCCATAAGTGGCGATATGGAGCGATCCTGTTTCAGGCAATGTTTGTGGCGTATTGGCGATAACACTGCGTATGGCAAGAAATTCAGTCTGCGGATTTAATACCCACTGTAGAACAGCATGGTCAGCGATTTTGCGAAAAGATCGATCAGGCACGTAAACTTCTACAGTTTGTGTCACAATGCTGTTGAAGCTTTCGGCACGAATCCCCAGCAGAAATGTTTCAGTATTGCGCCAGAGAACTGCATAATAACCTGCTAATAAGCCCTCATTTTTTTCCCACATCGCTAACGTAAAATCGGTAAGCCTATTTGCCACACCCATTGTAGTATCCCAAATATACATTTCTCTAGGAATATCGGAATTAAAGTAATTGCAATCATACATGTAGGTAATATATTGTCCATCTGGTGACCAATCCAAATTACAAGTTCTTCCATTACTCTGCAATTTCTGATCTAGCTGTGCCTGTATATCAAGAGAGGCTGTAAAAGCTCGTGTAGTCACATTAAATATCTCTATGCCTACTTTACAACCAAACTCTTGACTACACAGTGTTTTCTCAACAGCAAATTTCGTTGAGTCTCGATACCAAGTGACTGTGCCAGCACCGTCATCAATCTTAATTAGCTTGTCATTAGGGAAATCATATAGCAACAAAGACTCAACGCCTTGATCAGTAAAAACAGATAGCGATAGATAGTGTATATCAGGAGACCATCGCAAACTTCTTATTCTAACTCCTGCGTCCATTTCGAGAACGCGCGGAGCAGTATCAAGTTGCTCTAAGTTAATAAATATTAACTTATCATTTTGCTCCAACCGAAACGGAAAAGCTATCCAGCCCCCTTGTGCGCTATAGAGTTGCAGATTAAATAAATCAAGGTTTATCCATGATGCCGAGTTTTCCAGCAGAACACGGCTTCCTGATATCTTTTGCGATTCGTGATCCAAAAAAATCAAAGTCACCTGACTTGGGGGATCGAGTCTAAGATACGCATAAGTAAGGGATGATTGAGCTAAGATCGATTGCTGGGAACCTAGCAGCATCAACCCGATCACAAACGCGCCCATCGCATATAGCAACTTAGCGTGTTTCATCTCACACTCCTTTACTTATTGGGGACAAGCTTCAAGATCACGATTAGGTTGTGGTGTTGGCGTCACAGAGCCACTAGAAATCTTACCTATCCATCTATCATATAGACAATATGGTATAGAAAGGAAGCCAAGTGCATCAGCTCTTGAAACATCTACTGTACCAACTTTGTTACGCAAGCTTACAGCAAGGTGTGGCTCTGCATTTGCGGAAATGGAGAATCCGCACGGTCTCAATGTATCTTTCCAATCCGTGGCAGTACACACATAGCCAATCAATGCCCCTTTCGATACTGGTTGCCTGACCTGAGCGCCTCCTGGCACATTAATGACATGAACAATACTAAGTTGCCAGCGTGGACTGTTACCAGTGACGGTGGAGCAACTCCAGCTAGTTTGATACCCCGATGCATTTGGCGGATTGAAGTCAAATTCAATTTGAGCTAATTGACTTGGGCTAGTACCACCGATAGTGTACGTTAAACAGCCGTCCACTGGTGCATAAATTGGTACACGAGTTGGTGCACCAGTTGGACTACATTGAGTAAGTTGATATTGTCCAGTAATGGGATCTATTGTATAGCCTTTAGAGTCGATGCAAAACTCAACATTCACAGGTATCACGTCTAAAGTTGTGTAAAAGGGCGAGGATTGATTGGAGTCGGGGCTACACGGGTTAGACTGTCCATTGTGAAATCGGCATGTGCCCATTACTGCTAATGCAATGTTACTTCCGACCCCAAATAAAGGTGCTTGATCTGTTACTGTGAAATTTCCGGGCGGCACTTTAGTGACTGCCTGATCAGGGGCGGGATAATCCAATGCCTGACAGTTACTTGGTTTAGGCGCAATCGGGGTGGCAGAGGTATTGGTCAGTGGAATGTAGCCATCTAGCGTTAAGGTCACTGTGTACGGAGTAGGCGTTGGCGTCGGAGTCGGTGGCGTACTGCTATAAGTCGCGCTGACCTCGATTTTCACCTGCCCCCAGCGAATGCTGGGATGCACCCACGGGATGATCCCGATGTCCGCGACCAGCGACACCTTCTGGATGGTCACTGAGCTTGGCTGCTGTCCGTTGGGCCACAGATAAGGTCGCGGTGAAGCTGGTAATGTGCCACTACCACCGATGCTGCTAAACTTGAACAGGTAGTTGTCGCCGTCAGCATCGTTGGGATTAGTGGCGAGGGAAGGCTGAATGCGGAAGGGGATTGTCGCACCGAAGCTGTTCAGATCACAGCACCATCGTCTCCACACCGCGAATCGCCTCCTCGATTTGCAGCCACCAGTTCTCGCCGCCCTCCATCTCACTGCGATCCCGCCACAGTGTGAAGCCGAGTGCCGCCAGTTCAGCGTACAGCGTCCGCGCAAAATCCGCATCGACGCGCGAATAGGAGATGAAAATCTGCTTGCTGATGTTTGCCTTGCCCGCCATACCCGATCCCACTCCGGCGCTAGATACAAAGAAACCCGCTATTACTGCGGGCTTGCTGTCAATCGTATGCTATTGTACGCCGCGTGCTCCCATCGGGCAACCGATCCGCACCGTTGGATTTTCGTCTGTCTGCTCTCCTCCGCACCGCTCACTTATCCGGGCTTCCTCCAACCTGATCCCAACTTCCCCCTTACCAAACTCCTGATACCGCACCTGTTATTCCTGTAAATATCAGGGCGCGGTAGAGACGACTTTGTTTCCTGTCATCCCACCGCGCCCATTATCGCGCTGTATTCGCTATCGAGAGCCTATCCACTGGCACTTCAGTACTCTGGTACTATCGGTACTTCCGGCACTTTCTTGCCTCAGCACTCTCTTCCCGCTTACTCGCTGAAGATAAAGCTCTCTGCGACGGCGCGCGTCCCCTCATCCATCTGATCGAAGAACTCGGCAGCCGCATCGGTGTCGTAGGTCGTGGCGACCACTGTACCGAGATAGTTATCCCCAAGGTCTACGAAGATGACGACGACCATATCATTCTGGTAGATGGCGATGTTGCGTCCATCGTCAGTCTGGTAGGTCTCCAAATCCGGCGCAAAGCTGAACGGATCATCGGGGTCGAGGTTGGGATCGTTGCCCGTTGAGGCGTAGATTGGCAGCAGCAGTCCCATATACGTCTCTACTTCTTCTTCCGACTCGAAGCTGGCGAAGCTGATGGTCATCGTGATGGCGTCGGAGTCAACGAAGTGCAGTACCGCCTGATCAGTGACTTCTTCATCGGCATGTTCCCAACCTTCGGGGATACTGATCTGTGCGCCTTCGCTGAAGAAGATGGTGTTTTCGACCTCACTGTTGTTGCCATTGTCGCTATCATCTTCGACATCAGCATCGGCATCGGTATCATCTTTATCGCCACCACCGATGATGTCACTGCCATCGAAACCACCCTCATCGCAATCAATGCAATCGGCGGCATCATAGCTGGCGGAACCGGTGATCTCTAGCGCCAGATTGTACTGATCGTCGTCAATTTCCCCACCGAGGTAGACGAAGCCGAACAGCAGCGATCCATCATTGGTGTCAAGGAACACGAAGTAACCGTAAGAGCCACCAAACTCATAGGGCTGCAAAATGCCCGTGCCGTTATCCAGCTCAATTTGCTCGGCATCATCGGTATCAATAATGAAGTCATCGGATAGCGAACCGAGCAGTGATTCCCACGCTTCTTCGGCGCTCTGTATACCGCGTCCGGGCAGTACATCGCTGCCGTAAGAGACGCTCACCGCAAAACTCTCATCCTCGTTGGCAAGGTCAACGGAATACTCTTGAGCTTCTTCCGCCGTCAGATCATCCGTGTATTTCACCGTCAAGCCACCGGAAGTAGTGATCGATTCGGTGAGTTTGGTCTTTGCCAGCGCACGTAAATCCACGCGGGAGGCGGTGACTGCCACCAGAACGATGGCGACCAACAGTCTCAGCTTGTATTTCAATTGCGTCTTCATGTTGTCCTCGTGTGTTTCTCAGGTGTATCGGTCAATGTCTACAGTGTCGTAGAAAACCGCTTTCACCTCATCATCAGAAAGGAGGAAGTGGGGTCATCACTTGGAGGCGCTACCACACGGAGGAGGAGGAGATGCAGAGAGTAGGAGGCGAACAAAAACGCGCTCAGTCTAGGTGAAACTGAGCGCGCAATCGCCTTAAGCAACGGACAGCTAAGAAACGAGCCTAGCCCATCACCATGCCACCATCAACAGAGAGGACTTGCCCTGTGATGTAGCTCGCCTCGTCCGACGCCAGAAACGCGACGGCATAAGCTACGTCGTCAATCGATCCCCACCGCTCCAACGGGATCGCTTTGTTGATCTGCTCCAACAGGTTAGGCGGCAGATTATTGGTCAGGTCAGTGCCCACGAATCCCGGTGCGACGGCGTTCACGGTGATCTGCCTTCCGGCGACTTCCCGCGCCAACGCTTTGGTCAAGCCGATCATGCCCGCCTTGCTGGCGCTGTAATTCGTTTGCCCGCCATTGCCCGCGATGCCGCTGACACTGGTAATGTTGATCACGCGCCCGTAGCGTTTACGCATCATCGTTTTGACGGCGAACTTGCTGCAATTCCACGCACTCTTGAGATTGGTATCGAGTACCGTGTCCCAATCTTCTTCCTTCATCATCATGATCAAACCGTCACGCGTTGTTCCCGCATTGTTGACCAGAATATCCAGCTTGCCGTAAGTATCCACCGCCGCTTTGATCAACGACTCAGCGGCAGCGGTATTGCTGACATCCGCTTGCACCGCCAGTGCCTTGCTGCCCAACGCCTCGATCTCAGCCACTAACGCATTAGCGGCGTCCGCACTGGCGTTGTAGTTGATCACCACCGTCGCGCCCCGCTTCGCCAGTTCCAGCGCGATTCCCCGCCCGATCCCGCGGCTTGCGCCCGTGACAATAGCGACGCGATCCGTAAATTGAGCCATAAGTTGCCCTCTCCTGTTGGAAGAAAAAAGTGCTACGTGCTAAGTACCCAAAGTGCCAGAGTAACGGAGTGCCCCAAAAGCTACATCTAAGCCGATTGGTTGGCTCTAGCTTCAGCCCGCTGCTTTAGCGCCGGAACACGTGCCAACTATCGCAACCGCAGCTCTCACTCATCACTCGTTACCCAGCAGTTTGTAGAAATACACTGTATCGACGTACTTGCTGCCATCGTGATTCAGTGCGAACTGCGGGATCACGCCAGCACGCTGCCAGCCACAAGCGGTATACAACGCCTCGCCGGAACTATCGCGCTCGGTATCCAGCACCAGCAGTTTGATGCCCATCTGCCGCGCCTGCGCTTCGATGGCGTTCATCAGCGCCTTGCCAATGCCGCGCCGACGTTGCGAACTGCGAACTAGCACCTTCTGCACTTCGGCGCGATGCCGTCCGTTCGGCGTGGTCGCGGGGATCAGATGCACGCAGCCGCGCAAACCAACCTCTTCATCGACCAGCACCACCCGTTCACCACGCTCGATCTGCTCTGCAATGCGACGCCAGTAATCTACTGCATCCTCTTTGCTCATTGGCGCGATGAAGTTGACCGACGCGCCATTCTCGACCACATCACACAGTAATTCCACATAGGAATCGAGATTATGCGACAGTTCTTGCGCATCTATCTGCTTAATCATGAACCCCATCCATGACACAAAGATATTCTCCCTCGCCGCACTTAGTCGGCGAGGGGACAATTGAGGATGAAGACAGTTACTCTGCCGCTGGAATTTGCAGCACCTGACCAACACTCAAGAAGTCATCGGTCAGTCCGTTCAGCGTCTTGATGTCTTGCACCGTGACACCGAATTTGCGGGCAATACTGCCGAGGGTGTCGCCTGAAACAACGGTATACGTCCGTCCTGCCGGAATCGGGGAGGGCATTTCGGTAGGTGCAGCCGCTGGATCAACCGTCGGCGCTGCAATATTAGGATCGGCGGGCACGGGAGTCGCCGTCGGCTGTCCGCTGCAATTCGGGATGATCAAGACATCACCGGGTTGCAGTGCATCAGGATTAATGCGCGGGTTTGCCGCGATCAACGCCGCCGGATCGATGTTGTATTTGCGGGCAATGCTGTAGAACCACTCACCCGGCTGCACGGTATGTTCGCAAGGCTGGTCGCCAGCTAATGCTGTCGGTGTTGGTAGCAAGTCCGTTCCGGAGGAGGGCGTCGGGGTGATCAGAGATTCCGGTGGTATCGCCGTTGGCGTCGCCAGCATTCCCGGCAGAGTCGGCAGCGCGTTAGGATCATCGACGGGTGCAAATACATCCAATGTCGTGGTTGGCTGCGCGACATCGACGGGTGCTTGAGTCGGTTCTACGGGTGGCAGTGTTGGCAGTTCAGCCGGAGGAGGTCCGGGAGTATCAGTCGGCACAACGTAACCACCCTCACCGATTGGCGTGATGAATGGCGTGGCGGTTGGCAGCGTCGCTAACTGGTTCAGATCGACTGTAGTTGGCTCAATGTTCGTTCCAGCAGATTGGAAGCAGCCCGCCAGCAAGATCACGAAGGCGGCGATCCACCACCAACGGGTTGCCCGCCGGACACGATTAACCGCGTAATTGAGATTGCGTTTGCTTGCTTGACGCAGCGACATCAGCGTAACTTTTCGACGCATCGTTAGCACCTCACCGTTGTTGGCACATGATACCTTACATCACGACGATTTAACAATGACGCGGTACAATCGTTGGGCTTCGCAATTGAAGCCTCATTCAAAACGCTGAATCCAGAATAAGCATTAGCTGTTTGCCATGCGTGTAGTCATCTATACTGAAACTTTCCTGCCCAAAATCGATGGTATTGTACGAGTCTTGTGTCTGACGCTGGAACATTTGCAGCGACGAGGCATCAAGGCGCTGGTGGTCGCGCCCGATCATGGCGGCAAGATCGACGAGTACGCCGGACATCCGGTGCTGCGCATTCCGGCGATGCGAAACCCCGTCTATCCTGAAGGCCGCATCAGCTTCGTCATGCCCACCACTTACCGCAGAGTACAGAGCTTCAAGCCCGATTTAATGCACAGCTTCCATCCGGTATGGACGGGGCTGGCTGGAGTCCTATTCGCGCAGTGGCTCAAGGTGCCCGCGCTGTCGTCATTCCATCTGGATGTTGAGCGGGCAGCACGCTTCTATAAAGTGCCACTCGTTGGGGGGATGACCACGCGCGTGACTACGTGGGCGTTCAACCACAGCCGCTATTCACTCGCCCCATCGCGGTTGGTGCAGAAGCAGATGCGTGCCAATGGCGTCAAACAGGTTGGCTTGTGGCGACGTGGTGTCGATGCCGAGATGTTCCATCCGCGCAACCGCGATATGGCGATGCGTGAACTGCTTTCTGACGGACATCCCGAAGATAAATTGCTACTCTATGTCGGACGATTAGCACCGGAAAAACAGATACACGAGATTCGTGCGGTCCTAGAACGAGTACCGGGCACGCGCTTGGCGCTGGTCGGTGGCGGTCCGATGGAAGCGAGTTTGCGCGAACATTTCAAGGGGCTGCCCGTCAATTTCGTGGGTTATCTCAAGGGTGAGAAACTATCGCAGGCATATGCCAGTGCCGATGTGTTTGTATTCCCTTCGGCGTTCGAGAGCTTTGGACTGGTGATCCTTGAGGCGATGGCGTCAGGCGTGCCAGTCGTTTCCAGTCGCGTTGGCGGTGCTCAGGATATGATCGCGGAGGATGTTTCCGGCTTCACCTTCGATGTCGATGATGTCGAAGGTATGGTCAACGGCGTGCAGCGAATTGTTGCTACGCCGGAAAAGCTGGAAACGATGCGGCTGGCTGCCCGCACTGCCGCCGAGCGGCAATCGTGGCCCGCGATGATGGATGAACTGGTCGATTGTTACGATGCACTGCTAGCGGGCAAGCCGATGCCAATCTAAGTAGTGACTCCTGAACGCCGTGCTCCGGGAATCAACATATCTGCAGGCAGGGTACACGATAACCATACTGGCGGGTACGTTCATCGTTGCGAGTTGCTGCGATGCGCTTTTAGCTTGGAAATAACTCAGTTCAAAACCTCCGGCTGCATATTTCGGGTCGATAATGATAAGGTTTACGGACGCGAATTAAGCGCTGGCTAAGCCCTAATGCCATGCTACCCAAGTTAGTATGTCAAGTTAGTTTGAACAGCACACGGGAAAGCTAACCGCCTCCGTAAGTAGTATTCCTGCGCCGCATCTGCTACCTTTTTCTAAAATACGAGACTCAATCGCAATCCCTAGCATCTACGAGGCACACGATGAACCGACTGGCTAACGCCACCAGCCCTTATCTGCGTCAACACGCCAATAATCCCGTGGACTGGTATCAGTGGGGTGAGGAGGCATTTGAAGCTGCCCGCCGCGACGATAAACCGATCTTGTTGAGCATCGGCTACAGCAGTTGTCACTGGTGCCATGTGATGGCACACGAGAGCTTTGAAAATCCTGAGATCGCTGCGTTCATGAACCGCGAGTTCATCAACATCAAGGTAGATCGGGAGGAACGCCCTGACATTGACGATATTTACATGCAAGCGACGCTGATGTTCACGGGCGGTCACGGCGGCTGGCCCATGACGGTATTTCTGCTGCCCGATGGTCGCCCGATCCACGCTGGTACGTACTTCCCACCACGCGATGCACGTGGGATGCCCGGATTTCCGCGCGTGATGGCAGCGGTGCTAGATGCCTATCGCAATCGGCGGGACGATGTACAGGACATCGCGGCGCAGGTGACGGGTGGGTTGCAGCGGAGCGAGTTGGGACTCTCCGGTGGTGAACTGACTCCGGCACTGCTGGAGCAGGCATATCAAGGCATGATCCGTGACTTCGATCCGATGCATGGTGGTCTGACGCGGAGTGCACCCAAGTTCCCCAATCCGATGAATCTGGAGTACGTGCTGCGCTGGGCGGTGGCGCAGCAATCGGAGGAGGCGCTCAACATTGTCACCTTCACGCTGAAGAAGATGGCACGCGGCGGCATCTACGATCAGATCGGCGGGGGATTCGCGCGTTACAGCGTGGATGAACGCTGGTTAGTGCCGCATTTCGAAAAGATGCTCTACGACAACTCGCAGTTGAGTCGGCTGTACATGCATACATGGTTGTCGTCCGGTGATCCCTTTTTCAAGCGGATCGCGGAGGAAATCTACGATTACATCTTGCGGGAGATGAGCGCGCCGGAAGGTGGTTTCTACAGCACCACCGATGCCGATAGCGAGGGTGAGGAAGGTAAGTTCTTCCTGTGGACGCCAGAAGAAATCCGCGATCTGCTGCCAGCCGACGAAGCGGAGGCGGCGCTGATGTATTGGGGAGTGACCGAGCACGGCAATTTCGAGGAACGCAACATCCTCAACGTGCTGCTTGATGATGACGTGGTAGCGAAAAAGTTGAACATCAGTGTGGAGGAGTTGCAGCAGCGGATCGATTCCGCCAAGCATACGCTCTACGCTGCACGCACACATCGAATCCCGCCGGGGCTAGACGACAAAGTCCTGACCGCGTGGAACGGCATGATGCTAGCGAGTCTGGCGGAAGGCGCACGGTTCTTCAAACGCGATGACTATCGGCAGGCAGCGATCCGCAACGCCGAGTTCTTGCTCACGACGATGCAGAAGGATGGACGGCTGCTCCGCAGTTATAAAGATGGCGTCGCTAATTACAACGGCTATCTGGAAGACTACGCCTGCTTGCTCGATGGCTTGCTGGCGCTGTACCAACTGACCTTCGAGACGCGCTATTTCGAGGCGGCGTTGGAATTGGCGGAGATAGCGATCCAGCATTACGCGGCGCCGGACGGTGGCTTCTACGATACCAGCGATGATCACGAGCAGTTGATCGCACGTCCGCGCAGCTTGCAGGATAACGCCACGCCATCGGGCAACAGCATGATGGCAAAAGTGCTGGCGCAGCTATCCGCTTACACTGGCGAGGCGCGCTACGAGGAGATCAGCCGCCGGATCGTGGGGCAGTTGGTGGCGGCGATGCAGCAGTATCCGCAAGCGTTCGGAGAGGCGCTCAATGCCGTCGATCTACTGGTGCGTGGGATCGATGAGGTGGCGATCATTGGTGAGAAGGGCGACGCGCAGCCACTGATTGATGTGGTGAATACGGCTTATCGTCCCAATGCGATACTCGCTTATGCGGCGGTGGATCAAGGGGAGAAGGCACAGCCGATGCTGCTGGCGTATCGATCTCGCGTGCAGGGCAAGGCGGCGGCGTATGTGTGCCGCAAGTTCGTTTGTCAGCAGCCCGTCACGACCGGGGATAAGCTAGCGGAGGCGCTGTAAGAATTAGCCTCACCCCCCGACCCCCTCTCCAATCCGAGTACAGATTAGGAGAGGGGGAACCGAGAGGCGAGGTAGCTTGGTTGTTCCTGCCGATTGATCATTCAAAGAGACGATGTAGTAAACTTATCGACAAGTGTCAGCGTAGTCGTTTCGAGGATTGCCCAATGGCATCAGTATTCGATGAAATTGTCGATGGTGTGCGCCATTTGGATGAGGATAAGCAGTATCTTCTCCTTGATATTGTGCGCCAACTGAATCAGGACGAAGGTGTTGGCATCGTATCTGGTTCGATGGGGCTTTCCAATTGGGTAGACATAGCTGAAAGTACCCGAAGGGCATTATCTGAGAAGTACAACAAGAACAACTACTTCAACAGTGTAGACTTGCTTAACGAGGCACGCGAGGAGCGACTAGATGACCTCATGGGTCGTGGCTGATTCCGGCATTTATTTGGCAGTAATGCTAGAGGAACCCTTTAGCGAAGAAGCTGGTGTACTGATCCGCGATTGGGAAAAGTAAGGATTACAGATTGCTGCGCCAGTGTTGTTCCGCTACGAACTTATCGCCGTACTCCGAAAGTCTGTTTATCGCAGACGCTTGACTACCGAAGAAGCCCGAGAAAAGTTGAAAGAGGCAACTTTATTAAGAGTCGTTACCTTCATCAACGATACCTTCTTGCAACGCGCTTATCAGCTTGCAGAACAATTCAACCGCCCCTCCTCCTACGACGCGCAATATCTGGCTGTGGCGGAGCAACTCGGCTGCGAATTCTGGACAGCGGATGAAAAGTTGTATAATGCCGTCTCGGAATCGCTATCGTGGGTGAAGTGGCTCGGAAACTTCAAGCAAACGCAGACCCCGACGGCGACTCCATCAGAGTGATAACTTAACAACCTTAACCCTCAGCGATCACCAACTGGAACCAAAATGAAAAATTACGGTCCGATCCTCGCCGCAGCGACGATCTCCCGACTGCTGCTGAACAGTTTGCGCCGCATCCCCTACGCGATCATGAGCGATCTGGCGGCGGCGCTGGGCGTGCCGCGTCAGACAGTGGAGCTATCGCTATCGCTGCAATGGGCAGCCGGACTACTAAGTCCGTTGTTCGCCTCCGCCATCGATCACACAGGACGCAAGCGGCTGATGCTAATCGCATTGGCGGTGTTCACCATCCTAGCCGGATCGGGCGCGATTGCGTCGCTGGTTGGTATGGCGGCTGGTGTGGTACTGGCGCTGATCGTGCTGTCGGAAGCGAGCAAAGTGCTCTACGATCCGGCGATGACCGCCTACATCAGCGAATACACGCCGATCCACCGACGCGGCTTCGCGGTGGGTGTCACCGAACTGGCGTGGTCGGGATCGCTGGTGATCTTCGCGCCGATTGCCGCTTACATCATCGGTTTGAACAGCAGCCTACCGCGAGTCGCTCTACTGCTGGCGCTGATCACTGCTTGCGGTGCAGTCGGCTTCGTGCTGATCTGGCGGATCATGCCCGATGACTCGGCGCGGCGTGTGGTATCGGCAGAGAAGCCACGCCCGAACTGGAACCTACTGTTCAGCAATCGCAGCGCCTTGATGCTGCTGGTCGCTACCGCTGGTTTGAGCATGGCGGGCGAGATCATCGGCGTCGGCTATGAAGCGTGGTTCAAATCCAGCTTCAATCTGGCGGTGGGCGAACTGGGTACCCTCGCGTTATTCATCAGTGGCGCGGAACTGATCGGTGAATTTGCCGTCGTCTTCTTCGCGGATCGCATCGGGCGGCGTAATATGACACTGATCGCGATGTTCGGCTGCGCGATCTTTAGCGTACTGCTGCCGCTGATGGGTAACTCTGTGGCGGGCGCGATTGCTATGCTAGTGGGAGTGTTCGTCGGCTTCGAGAGCGGCATCGTGGCGGTGATCTCGCTGGCGACGGATGTGCTGCCCTCGGCGCGGGGTACGATGATGACCAGCTTGATCGCGGCGCTGGCGGGCAGTCGGGCGATTGCTACGCTGCTCGGCGGCGCGATCTTGCGATCTGGCGGCTACCTTGTCAGCGGAATCACAGCCTTTACGCTGCTGACGCTTGCGACGATAATACTGTGGCGCTTTGTCCCCGAAATTCGACACACAGCGATCATTCAGAGCGCAGGGAGTAGTGAGTAGAAAATGCGTTTGTTTCTGGCACGGCACGGACAATCTGAATCCAACGTCGATCCCAATTACGTCGGGCATGATGCGCCGCTGACGGCAACCGGTGAGCAGCAGGCTCATCTGCTGGGCAAGTGGCTGGAAAAGCGGCAGGATGAATTCGGCATCGACTACGTTTACTACAGTCCGCTGCGGCGTGCCTTCAGGACGGCGGAGATCGCCAATGAGTACCTCAAGCTGCCACTGGAAGTGCTGCCCGAACTAGAGGAGATGCGCGAGGCGGTGCTGCCTTCGCTGCCACGCCGCCGCCATCCGTTTCAGCCGGACAGCCACTACATCCCGCCGGACGCGACCACGTATTACGAGGGCTACCGCGAACAGGTGCGCCGTGCCTTAGAGGTGATCTTCAGCGCGTTGGATCGCCCCAAGCCGATCCTTGCGGTGTGTCATGGCGGCACCATGTCCACAATCATCCGGATCATCACCGAGCGCCACGATCTGCGTGTGGACACCAATAACACTGGACTATTCGATTTGCAATGGACCGATGGTAAGTGGCAGTTCAACGGGCTGAACATCACGCGCCATCTGCCCGATGAACTGCTGACGTGGTAGCACGATCAAACGGAGTATGCCCGACTCCGTGCCTGAAGTTCGCAGGGAATACAGGGCGGTTTTAGGCACTTTGTTGGCAGGTGGTTGGAATATGTTTGTGTTTTCTAAGCACGTTTGACTGGTAAGGATTTTCTGGTGTACGCCTCGCCGCCGACTACCTTAGCGAGAGGCAGTCGTTGGAATAATGGCGATATTGATCGTAACTTCCTGATTAGGGGTGTTGTAGGCGCTATAAAGTAGGGCATTTCCATCCACTTGCCACACCGCCCAAATATGCGCTGCTCTACTGCTAGTTGCATCGATTGTAGTAATGATCGTGTTTGAGAGAGCATCGAAAACTACGATGTAGGGTGTTTCAACAACCGCTACTGCTGTAGAGTTGGGACGCCAGAGCACTTGAGTCGGCGTTCGTTCCAATGGCAAGCTGGATAACATATCATTAGATATTTGATCCCACGCTTTGACCACAAAATCACCACCTACTGTCGCTAACTTATCGCCTGTTGGAGACCAAGACAGATCGAGCACGCGATCTGTGTGCGCGGCGAACGAACCGTATTGAACCTTATTGCCAATATTCCAAAAAATTACGTCTCCACTGGCGGTTCCGACAGCAACTTCGTTGTAGTCAGCTCGCCATGCGATGGCAGTAAACCGTTCTGCCTGTTCATCAAAGCGCATCAAAACTGATGCATTATCGACGTCCCAAATAGCCACAAAGTCGGTATCAAAAAACTCGGAGATACCCGTTGCATAGATAATGGCGAGTAGCGTGCCATCGGCGTTCCAATCAAAGGCAAGGCTAACTCCAGCTTGATCAACAATGGTCACTTGATCGGTAGACAAATCCCAAATCGCCACATATCTATCAGGAAAGTCGCCATTAACGTTCACGGCGACGAGATAATCTCGTGGGGCTGGTGCCCATGCGATTCCTCGTATCGACGCTGATCCCCTCAGACTGAAATCCTTTGAGTAGATGCTGATTCCCATATTATCTACAATCTCGACGAGACCTGACGTATAAGCAATCACTATTTCACCACTGGCATTAACGTCAAATGCGCGAATCAAAAGCTCAGAGTGTTGGCGTGGGATAGCCTTCGAATCAAATGGTATTGCTGCAAAAGCAGGCGAGATTGGAATAGCCATCATAATAATCAGGAGAATTACGAATACGACAAATTGTTTATTCATCTTCTTCGGTAGCACTCACTTCTTAATCCATGCCGTTTATATACACCCTCATTGCGAAAAAACAACCAGCGCTTGCTCAATGTGCGGGCTATGGTGTTATAGGCGTTGGCGTTACTAACGCTTGGTTTATCTCAGCGATCATCTGATCGAGGGTGCGCGGCGGAAATAGCTCAAGTAGTCCCGCCGGATCTTCGGGAACAACGCGCTGCGGATCGGCGAGATCGAAGCGCGAGGGATGTAATCCGCCAGTGAAATATTGTGTCCCCTCAAATCCTTCTAGCGTATGCAAAAACAAAAGATAGCGATTGTTCTGTTTGGGAATGATGGCGTTGTAGACTGCTTTAGCACTTGCCTGTGCGCCCGGCATCTTGGTTGTTTGCGAATCAAAGGCTGCCTCCGGTTGAACGTAGAGCAGCGTTGGTAAGCCAGTTCCCTTCAGATAAGTTTCTACTGTCACTTGATAAATACCACCAGCGGTGTAGAAGCGATCATCAGGTTGGCTGGTGTTTCGCGGATCGCGCGCCATATTCAGATCTGCTCCGGTTGGTGCAATCGTCCCGATCACGATGATTTCCGCATATGCTGTGAGTTCTTGTACAGAATTGAGGACAAGAGCCAAGCCGGGAACGCCGACAACGATAAGAGATGGAGGCGTATTGGTGCTGGTGATGATGCCGCTGGTGTCGGCGTTGCGGCTGCACGCGGAGAGTACAAGGAGGAGAAGTGCTAATACATAGCCGATCCGTCGTTTGGGCATCGGTTGTAATCTCCATTCACTAGCCAAGTCAGCAGTGGTTCTCTCAGGGCGAAACAATAGTGGGAGTGGTATTTGGATTTAGGTCGATCAATTGAATAATACTATCTGATGTATCACTCACGGCTAATTGACTGCCATCTATACACCAAGCGACGTTGATGTGGGGATCAGAATTGCTTTTGTAAGTTAATAGCACTTCTCCAGTGTGAGTATCCAACACTTGTAGACTAGAACCATCCACAACAGCAATCATCTCTGGATTAGCTGGATTCCACATCACTTCGAGTAAAGGACTATCTACAACCAAACTGCGTATCCGAGTATAGGAATTGGTTTCCCAAAAATAAATTGCAACATCTCCACCAGTTGTCATGAGTTCTGAGCCGTCAGGTGACCAAGCCAAGTCCCAAATCACATTATCCTGACCTTGAAACTCAGCCACAGTGCTATTGGTTTCCACATTCCAGACCGTCACAACACCGTTCTCATCACCGAAAGCTATCAGGTCATTGTTTGTTGGATGCCACTCCAGTGCCACGATAATCGCGCTGGATTCGTCTGTTCCTCCGTATGGTGTTCCAGATGGCATATTCCAGACACCGATGTACTTGTAGTCAGCAGATCCCACCCCTGAGAAGCTGATGCCTGCCAACTTTGTGCCATCTGGACTCCAATCAAGTTGACCGACTTTATCTTTAGGAGTTATTTCCTGAACTTGGTTGGTGGCAGTATTCCATAACCTGATTATTGAGTAGGTGTCAATAAGAAAACTCACTGCAATGACAGTCGCGTTCGGTGTAGGATTCCAAGCAAGTGACCTCAGTGATGCATATTGTTCAGAACTTAGATCCCTTGACGCTAAAACATTGCCATTCATATCAAGAATTTGTACCAACCCATCCACATAACCAACTGCCAATTGGTTTTGGGCATTCCAGTCCATATCTACCACAGGGAAGTTGCTTATTTGTGAGCGTACATTGGCTTGAATACTGCCTTCATGGTTGGCGGCTACTCTCACTATAGGTATGAATACGCTGATAAGAATAAGGCAAGTCAATAAGCGTGCAATTCTGAAACTCGCCATCATAACCTCCTAGCAAAAGTATAACTATGCTTGGCGCTCCCGTTTGATGTTGGAGTCACGGTTCTGCTTGTAGCGCGGCACCCAGATTGGAATTGTTCAAGCCATTTGCCGGATGTACTGCTGACGTGGAAGCGCAAGCAAACGGAGGAAGATCGACTCCACGCCTAGACTTTCTACGTCAAAGCTCCTAGCGGATTTCCTGTCGAAATTACGACATAAGTCTCCAACAATACACCAACCTTTTAGAATGAGGCTAAGTAGGGGCGGCAGCGTGCTGCACTCATTGGTTGGAGGAAAACATGAATCAAAAAGAATGGATGACTGTACCTGTATTGTTCTGCGCTTCGCTGGATGAAACGCTCGATTTCTGGGAAGCACTTGGCTACAAAAAAACCTATTATCAGAAAAGTCCCTATGGTTACGGGGTGATGAGTCGTGGCGAATACGGTCTGCATTTTGTCCAACAAAAGGGGATCAAGCCTGAAGAAAACCCGATTGGCTGTTTGGTCATGATAACGGATGTCGAGCTTGTACACCGGAATTTTTCCAAAGCCTTGAAGGGAAAATTGGGGCGTGTTCCCAACAAAGGTTTGCCGCGCATCACACGCATCAGACCGGGACAAACACGCTTCACGGTGACAGACCCTTCGGGCAATTGGGTGACCTTTATCAAATTTGGAGAGGAGGATGAGGAAATCGTGCGCGACTCCGAGCAAAAGGGGGAACAAACGCCCTTGGAATTTGCAATTTCGCGTGCGGTACGTTTCCGTGAGTTCAAGCTTGATATTGCTGGCGCGGCGAAAATTCTGGATGTTGCGCTGGAACGTCATGGAGGCGAGTCGCCCCTGCTCATTGCTCGCGCGCTCCTGCTGCGGGCAGATATAGCGATAGATCTGGAAGAAACAGCCAGCGCTAGGGCAAATTTCGAAAAAATGCGCGAACTCTCCCTTAGCACTCAAGATCGCGCCAGCCTCAGCAGTGAAATTGAACGGCTTAACGAAATGCTTGCCTAATTCTCATTACAAGGGGCGCATGATATAAGCTCTGCGCCTCCCTACAACTTGTCGCTCAGTCAATAGCGTCCCTATACGTCAACGGGATTTAAGCAAATAGTCGTCTGACGCTTTACCATCACTATCGTGTGTGCTAAAGAAAGTAACTAGCGATCCCTTTCCCTTGACGCAGGGCTGACGATTTGCCGACGTTCGAGATATTTTTCACACTTTGCAGTGGCTCCGGCATTGGATTACATCCTCAGCGTGAAATAGCCAAATGTTGTGGCGACGGAGGCAGGCGAGGAGTGAGATCACAGTTCTAGGGGGTAGGTGTTGCTTGCGATTGCAGGCGATAGATGAATATTCTGTCGGACAATCCATTACCATTTTGGTACAGAGCGATGGCGCTCAAATCTGGAGCAAAGATCGCATTGGTAAACCAAGGGCTTCGATCAGTAGCTCGATTTGAGTTGATAGAAGCATCGATCAACACTTCCTCAGCGGTGATCAAGTCTCTGCAGAACAGCCCAAACTTGTTGATGTACCAGATTACGTTGTCATCATGGGGATCGAAACTCGCTCCAATTATCCAATCATCTCGATCAGTCAATAGTTTCGATTCGGAAAGATCAGCAAAATCATAGAGCCAAAATCCATACGTGCCTGTAAGAAAACGGCTTCCATCACTAGAAACTGCTATTACACGAACTGGATAAACTGTCTTATTCTGAACTTGAAAACCATCACTGAGCATCTCAACGGACAGAGAAGTCGGTGAAGTGCTGAACCCAGTGATCCGGTAGGTAAGAGAAGCATTTCCAGACGTAATAGTAAAGCCATAAAGCGTAGAGCTATCCGCACTCCACTTAATGTCGTAGCCTCGTTCAAAATTCCATAAATCGCCCGACGGAATATATTCGTTAGGAGGATTTGTGCCCGGATAGGGGACATATTGAAAAGTATCCTCCACCTGATCATAAATAGCTAACGGGCGACCACAAACATCCATACCACCGCACCAGCCAGCAGGACGTTCTGCTAGATACGCGAGAAATCGTACATTCGGTGAGGGGAAAATAAAGCTCTCCTGCCCACTAATGGCGGCTAGTCGCATTGTTTGCTTTTTACCGTTATCAAGTAACGGTTGAAGGGGCCAAT
>JAHBVK010000050.1 GCA_019637555.1 Anaerolineae bacterium | reverse complement strand
AGCAATCCCTTTGAGCTAACCGCATCTGGGCGTGCAGTACGGGATTGGAATGTCGGCATTACGCGCGGGGTGCTGCGCTGGTTGGAGCCGTTCTACTGCTGGCGCGAGAACGCCAATCTGGGACATTCGCGGTTGCGCCATCCCGAATCGCTGATCGATCAGTTGTGGAAGCAGATACTCGCCGATCAAGCGGATACGGCGCTGCACGAACCGCAGAACCAGGCGCGGCGGGAGGAACGTGAACGCTACTATCGGCATCGGGTAGACGAATTATGTGATGTCTCGCTGCACGCGCTGACGGAGAACGTCGATACGGCGGCGCTGCCCGTGCAGGGCATGACCGCGCTGCTGGTCTTCAACAGTGGATCGGCGCGGGTGCGCGGCACCTTTCGCTTCCAGATCGGTTGGGCGCGCAGCGAACCGGAGCAAGATAAGCTGTATGCGCTGTACGTCTACGATCAGGAAGGGAAACTAGTCGGCGGCGCGATTCCCACCGAGCAAACCGAGTTCGTGCAGGAATTGCTGTTCAGCGTCGATGTTCCGGCATTCGGCTACAGTAGTTATAGCGTCGCCCTCGAACCGATCCGCGCTGAGTTCACGCTACCAGTCGAAATCAAGCGCGGCGATCTGCGCGGCTACGTGACGGCGTTCCACAAGGGCAGTTTGCCCGTCTCTACTGCCATGCTCACCGTCTCCGATTGGCGCTTCGAGATCACGGCGATCAAGCTGCCGGAGGATGGTCGGCGCGGCGTGATCGTGCGCGGATCGAACCGTGACGAGCAGCCGCTAATGCCGACCATCAAGTTGTGGCGACCTTTCAAATTCTGCGAGGCGGTCAGGATGGATGAAGCGCTAACTGCTGCTAAGATGAACATGGATGCGGAGGGCGCGTTCAAGTTCAAGGCAACACCGCACCGCATCCTCACCTTCTGGCTGCACGATTAAGCTCTAGCTGCTCGCCTTGATGCCGAACATCACGGATGTGCCGGGCCAGATCACCACACTCAGCGGATCGCCAACGTTGAACACCTGCGTCCACAAGCGCTGATAGGTGCCATCTTTTACCATCTCTTGCAGCGTGACATCGATCAGCACGCGGAAATCGACATCGTTACGTGGCAGACCAAAGGCGATTGGACGCGCGTCGTAGAGTCGTGCTGTGAGCTGCACGCGGTTGGGATTCGCCGCCGCCAGCGGAATCAAGCGGAAGGCGTCTGCGAACAGGATGCGGATATTGTTGTTGAACACCGCATCGGCAGCGCCCTGCTCGGTATCGTAACCGACGCGCCGCAGTCCGACTTCCTCCGTCACGCCGATGGATTCCGCCAGCTTCTTGGCGATCTCGTAGGCATCAGGATCATCGTTGAACACGCCGATGTTGCGACTGCCCGTTTGCAGCGCGGCGAAGGTTTCCACGTTGCTCTGCGCCCGTACCATCATGCGGTAGCCGCGTTGCGCATACGTGCCAGCGAAGTCGATGCGATCCACTGCGCCCCATTTCGCTTCTATGCCCACCGCAATATCCGCCTGACCACTGGCGAGTAAGTCTTCGCCCTTGCCGTAGGAATCAGGCACATATTCCACCGTCGCGCCCCAACGCCGTGCCATCTCTTCGATCATGGCGCGGTTGATACCTTCTAGCGGCGATTGCGTGCCAGCCGCATTCATCGGTTCGCCTAGTCCTGCCACGCGCAGCGGCAAGCCATTCTTGATCCGATCAATGACCGGTTGCGCGGGCATCACGATGTCGTTCTCGAAATCGTTGAGCGTGCGCTGATCGGTATCCAGATTGCGCCAGACGCTGGGGATCAGGTGATCTTCCGGCAGCAGATCGCTGCCGGGGAACCAGCGCGTATAAATCTGATTCAGGCGGTCACTGCTGACCAAGCGCTGCAAGGTGCGTTCCAGCAGTGTGCGTAAGCTGGCATCGTAGCGTACCATCGCGATGGCGTAAGGCTCGACGCGAAATGCGCCGTTGAGCAGCTTCAAGCCACCGACTTTGCCACCGCCGACGCGCTGATCCAGTTCCCAGCGATCTCCCACCAGCGCCGTGATCTGTTGATCGGCAAGCGCGCGTAAGGCATCATCGAGCATGGCGAAGGAGATAACGTTTGCCTGTACACCGTTGCCTTCCGCCCATGTGTTGAAGGCTTCCGCACCGCGACTGCCGCTGACCACGCCGACGGTCTGCCCGTTCAAATCCTTAATATCGACTTGAGTGGCATCCGCCAGCGCCAGCGCCACCTGACGGTTTGCGAAGTACGGCGTAGTGAAATCGATCTCGCTCTGCACGTTGCGGCTGACGATCTGCTCACCGATCAGGAAGTCAATCGCGCCGCTGAGCAGCAAGTGTTCGGCGTTTTCGCTGGTCACCTGCTTCCACTCGATGTCCGCGCCCCAATCTTCGCCCACCGCGCGGGCGATATCCGCCTCGAAGCCTTCAATCGCGCCTGTGTCGGTGATCTCCGCGAAGGGTGGGATGTTGTAAGGGATGCCGACGATCAGCAACGGTTTGTTATTGGGGGAGATGCGTGCCTTGATCCGCGCTACCGCCGATTGTGAGGGCAGCGGCGTGGCGCTAGGAATCGGCAGCGGCGGTAAGGGAGTCGGCGCGACTAAGGTCGCCAGTGGGATCGGCGTGCGATCTGTTTGGGCGCTGACACTAGGTGGCAGTGATCCGAGGATCAGCAGACAGGCGAAAGCAAAACTCAGTACAACTACTATTCTTCTCAACATAACAACACAACCTCATCCAAGATACAGTCCGCGCTCGGTGATGTAACGCTCCACCGCCGCCGGAACTTGATAGCGAATCGAATGTGAGCGCCGCAGCCGTTCCCGAATGGTGGTGGCGGAGATGCCGATCTCCGGCGCATTCACGAAGGTAGTGCGGGCGATCAATCCGGGTAATTCCGCTTCCATGCTGCTCAGGTCGATCTGTGCGCCGGGGCGCTGCATCACCGCGAGTCGGGCGTTGGCGATGATCACGTCGGGGTTGTTCCACTGCGTGAAGTCGCGCAGGGCATCACCACCGAGCAGGAAATACAACTCATCGGCGGGATACTGCTGTGCCAGCAGCGCGATCATATCGAAGGTGTAATGAGGACCCGGACGATCCACATCGACGCGGGAGAGAGCGAAACGGGGATTATCAGCGATAGCCATTTCCACCATCGCTAAGCGGTGTTCCGCCGAAGCGATGCGCTCCCCTTGCTTGTGGGGCGGATCGGCAGCGGGAGCGAACAAGACCACATTCAGATTGAGCTGATCCGCCGCGTTCTCCGCCAACAGCAAGTGACCGAGATGCGGCGGATCGAAAGTGCCGCCGAAGATGCCGATCCGTGAACTAGTCACGCGCTAATCGCTCCATTCCAGTTCATAGTCCCCGATAAACACGGTGTCGCCTGTCTTGACGCCCGCATCTTCCAGCGCCTTGGCGATCCCTGTGGCGACGAGGATGCGCTGGAATCGCGCCACTGCCTCGTCGAATTCCCAGTAAGTGGTGCGGGCGGCACGTTCGATGTTCTCGCCGCGTACCAGATACGAACCATTCGACTGTCGCGTGATGGTGTACGCCATCTTCGTCTCGTCCAGTTCGTAAAGGGGTTCGGTGGGCGCAAACGATTCTGGTTCGGGCGCGGTTGCCAGCAGCGCTGCCGCGCGGTTCATCAGCTCCCGCGTGCCCTGATGCGTGACACCGGAGATCGACATCACTTCGTAGCCGCGTTTGCTCAGTTCACGCTGCACTCGCTTCCAGTGTTCCTGTGCTTCTGGCAAATCCAGCTTGTTCAGCGCCACGATCTGCGGTTTCTGCGCCAGCTTTTCATCGAACAGCGCCAGTTCCGCGTTGATCTGGTTGAAGTCTGCCAGCGGATTCTCGCTTGAGCCGTCCAAAAGATGGATCAGCACGCGGGTGCGCTGCACGTGGCGCAGGAAGGAATGCCCCAAGCCAACACCCATATGAGCGCCTTCGACCAAGCCCGGAATATCAGCGACCACCATCCTGCGGTCACCGACCTCGACCACGCCCAGATTAGGTTCTAGCGTGGTGAAGGGATAGGCAGCGATCTTCGGTTTGGCGTTGCTGACGACCGAGAGCAGGGTCGATTTTCCGGCGTTGGGCACACCAACAATGCCGATGTCCGCGATCAGTTTGAGTTCGAGGATCAGCGACTTTTCCTGCCCCGGAAAGCCCTTTTCAGCGATGCGCGGAGTCTGTCTGCTGGCATTTTTCCAGTGCGGGTTGCCACGCCCGCCGCGCCCGCCCTTAAGCACCACCACTTCCTGATTCGGCACCGTAAGATCAGCGACTACCGCGCCTGTCTTTTCATCCTTGATCACGGTACCGAGCGGCACTTTGATGCGGACATCCGCGCCATCCGCGCCGGTCATATTGTTGGGACCGCCGGGCTTGCCGTTTTGTGCAGAAAATTGCTTCAGATGCGTGAAATCGACCAGCGTGTTCAGGTTCGGCACAGCGATGAAGATAACATCACCACCCTTGCCGCCATCGCCGCCATCGGGTCCACCACGCGTGACGAACTTTTCGCGGTGGAAATGCACAATCCCCGCGCCGCCGTCGCCGCTTCTCACTTGTATCTTGGCTTCGTCTATCATAAATCGTTACCTGCCAGTTCAGTCTAACCAGTCACTACATCACCGTCAACGAAAGCCATTTTGCTGCTGCATAATCGAAGGTCAATCGTCAATCAGAAGTGATCTATAAGCATAAAAAGACGGCGGTTTTGCGCCGCCGTCCAACGTTGTTGCATTGTAATTCAGTTGAGGAGCAGATTCAATGCTTAGTGATCGCGCTCGATGACCATGCGTGCCAGCTTGTGCAGTTCCTCTTTGGCAGGGGAGTCAGGCAGCACCGAGAGGCTCATCTCCGCCAGCGCCGAAAGCTGAGTCGCTTGCTCGCGCCCTTCCTGAATGTAATTGCCGGAGAGCATCTTCTGCTTGAACGCCGTCAGCGGATCAGTCTGATCGACATCAACGACTGCCGTCGCTACCGCCGTTTTAGTGCCATTACCAGCCGCCGCAGTAGCGAAACCTTTGCCCTGCGCCACATCGAGTCCGGCGGTTTTGCCGAGCTTCTGGCTGTCCGCGATCAGGTCGAGGATGTCATCGACGATCTGGAACGCCAGACCCACGTTGAAACCGTACTGCTCCAGCGCGTTAATCTGTTCTTGGCTGCCGCCGCCGACCATCGCGCCCATCTTTGCCGCCGCGCCGAACAGCGATGCTGTTTTCTTGGCGATGATGCGGGCGTAAGTTTCCCGATCCAGTTGACCGCTTTTGGCTGCTGCTGCCTGCAAGGTCTCACCTTCGACCAGCGCCACCGTCATCTCAGCGAATACGGTGTTCAATTCCTTGAACGGCGCGACCAGTTGGTACACCTTGGTGAACAGATAGTCTCCGGTCAGCAGGGCGAAGGTGCGTCCCCAACGGGCATTTACCGTCGGACGACCGCGCCGCAGTGAACCGTGATCGTTAATATCGTCATGGACCAGCGTCGCTGTGTGTACCAGTTCCACCGCCGAGGCAATCGGTAGCACTTCGCGGAAGTTCTGACCGCCCACCGCCTCGTATGCCAGCAGTGTCAGACGCGGACGAACCCGCTTGCCGCCCGCTTCGAGGATGTGACGACTGGCATCGCGCAGCACCTCGACATCGCTATCGACAATATCATGCAACAGTTGATCGGCTGCGTTGAGCGCCTGCTGGTAGTCCATTTAATAACCCCTCTGGGTCGTTTGTACTTTTCAGAACTTTCTGAAAGCATTATACGACAATTCGACTTGCGCTGTCAAACGAATGAGAAAAGTAAAGAACGACTGTGCTTGTGGTTAGGTGAAAAAGCGACCATTGGGACTAAGCCACCCATCCGATACGTTAATAGGAGAACAATGTTAAAAGAGTAGCGGATGTATAGCTTGGCTATCTATTCACTGCACCTTCTCAGTGTATCTGCATACACTGACACACAACGAACTAACTGAATGAACTGGCAACACGATGAAGAAGCCAATCGCTATATCGCTGCAAGCAATGCCTATATCGCCGCAGTTGTGAAATTCGGGCAATCTTGGCGCTGGTTTCTGCGCATCAAGAACAAAGATGGCTCCTTAAGTGCCTATTCATTTGAAGGCGGCGACATGCAAACGACCGTAGAAAGTGCGAAATCTGCCTGCGAACTGATGTACCGCTTCTACCAGTTAATCGCTGGCGAGTAAGCGCCTCAGAGTCCTAGCGGGGTGTGATCGCTGAAGCGAAGTCACCGCGCCCGACGGTTGCAGTCACGCTGGTTTTACCATTTTTACCCGGCAGCACATAGAGGATCACGGCTTCGGCGGTGGTGATCGCTTTACGCGTCGCCGGATCGATGGCGGTGGTGGAACCATAGGCATACCAGGCGAAGCCCGTCTCGCTGTCATAATCGTAATAACTATGCTCTGCTACGCCGGGAAAGGTCTGCTGTGCTAACGCCAATGCCGCTTCCGCCGATAGCGATCCGCTGCTGACGTAGACAGTGTAGACACCCAGACTGCTCGCCTGTACATCGAGATTGACATCGCCGCTGATCGTACCTGTACCGTAACTCAACGATGCTGCGCCGTTCGCCAAGATTGCTCCGTAGCTCTTGACCGCCAGCGAGAGGACTTCTTGCTGTGCCTGTGAACTTTCCGCCGTCTGATCCAGATTGCGAGTGACGTTTCCGCTCAGACCGCCAGCCGCTTTCACCTGTACAGTGATCCCCAGCACTTGTAGCGCAAAACTTTCAATTGCCGCTTGTGCTTCTTCCTGCGGCAGCGCTTTCTGCTTAATGGCAGTGAGCGTGGCAGAGATGGAAGTCGCCGTCGCATTCAGATCGCCCGATCCGTGACCAGCCGTTGCCGTCAATTTTGCGCCCACTGAGCCATCCGATCCTCCAGTTGATCCGCCAGTTTGCCGCGTGGCGCGTGGAGTGCGGGCAGCGCCTTCGACGCGTACGCTTATGCCACCGAGCAGTAATGTGATTAGAATTGTGGTGAATAGCAGCCAGCCGAAGGATCGTTTGTGCATACGAGTTTGCTCCTCAAGGAATCGCGTTACAATTTGCGAACTCTGCAAGCAACCAAAGGCTCATCAAAGTGTAAAGGTGCTGCACCTACCAGCGGTGTTGCAGATTCCTAACGGATTATTCCTATCGAAGCAGGATCATGAGATATTCCACCACTGTCAACGGTAAAGCGTACGAGATCGAGATCAATCAGGATGGCAAGGTACTGCTCAACGGCGAGGAGAAGAACGTCAACTTTCTGAACATCTCCGACTCGCTGTACTCGGTGATCATCGAGAATGCCAGTTTCGAAGTCGTGGTGGAGCTGCGCGATGGCATCTACAACGTACTGATGCTGGGCGATCTTTACGAGGCGGAAGTGCTGGACGAGCGCCAACAGCGGATGCAGCGGGCGTCGGCTGGCTTCGGCGTGGCGCAGGGCGAGATCACTGTCAAGTCACCGATGCCCGGCTTGATCGTGGATGTGCGCGTCAAAGAAGGCGACAGCGTAGAAAAAGGGCAGTCCATGATCGTGCTGGAATCGATGAAGATGGAGAACGAACTGAAAGCCCCCCGCGCTGGAACCATCGGACGGGTGCACATCTCCAAAGGGGAAAGCGTAGAGCAGAATAAAGTGCTGCTGACGCTGGTATAGTTCCTATGATCGCCCTCCAACCGAGTATTCTCAAGTCACGCCATCGTTTATTCGATGGCTTATTCGTTGCTCTGCTAATCCTCTATACGATGGCAGGGGTAGCGATCACGCCATTTCACGGTGATGAATCTACTATCATCGCCATGAGCGTCGATTTTCACACACTGATCTCCGGTCACGCTGCCGATCTGACTTACCACAATCCGGCGGTTGGCGATCCCTCGCTGCAAGAACTGCGCATGATCAACGGCAACCTCAGCGGCTTGGGCTACGGCTTGATGTGGACGCTGGCAGGCTTGAGTGTGAGCGATCTGAATACGCAGTGGGATTGGAGCACCGATTACCAGACCAACCTCGCAATGGGGCATCGTCCCTCGCCGCCGCTGCTGTTCGTGACGCGGCTGTGGGCAGCATTCTGCACCTCCCTCAGCATCGCGGTGATGTTCGCTATCGGGCGCAGATTGGGCGGGCGGCGCTTGGCATGGTTGGCGGCACTGTGCTTCACGCTGCTGCCCGCCATGCTGGTCAATGGACGCCGCGCTAACTTCGAGGGGACCACCTTATTAACAACCACGCTGGCAGTACTGGCGGCGGTGATCCTCGCGCAGCGACTGCGGCAGGGCAATCTGCGCTGGATACACTGGCTGCTGTTCGGCGCGGCGAGTGGATTGGCGCTAGCGTCGAAGCACAATTCACTGCTGATCCTCGCGCCGATGTTCGCCGGATTGCTGCTCATCGGGTTACTCACGGCGGGGCAGCGTTTGACGGCAATTGGTGGATTGTTCGCGGCAGGGATCGTCATGATCGCGGTGTTTTTCGCCTTCGATCCGGCGTGGTGGAGTTTGTCACCGGAACTGCCGCGCGAGATCTTGCGCTTGCGGAGTAATCTGCTGCGCCTGCAAACCGACGCCTTTGGTGGCTTCGCCCCCACAGCACAAGGGTGGTGGGAGCGCATCAGCGCCGGAACCAGCTACGTGTTTGCCGCGCCACAGTATTATGAGGTCAACGTTGGCTGGAATCTGTGGATCGCGGATGAGATCGCACGCTACGAAGCGTCTGGCTTGATCGGGTTGATCGTGCCTGCCGCTGTGTGGCTGCTGCTGGCGCTCGTCGGGCTGATCACGCTGCGCCATGATGCCGCTGGTTGGCTGCTGCGGGGACTTGGCTTGGCGGTCTTGATCGCGCTGATTCTGGTCAACCCCCTACCGTGGCAACGTTACTATTTGCCCTTAGCGCCTTTCGCCGCCATTTTCAGCGGGGCGGGGATTAGTTATCTGCTCGGATTGGTAATACAAAGGCGCGGACGTGTCCGAACAGCGTAAACGGTTCGCTGACCTATGTTTCCTCGCCGCGCTGATGCTGTACATCCTCGTCGGGGTGGCGCTGGTGCCGCCGCACGGTGACGAATACATGCTGATGGCGATGGGGCGCGATGCTTTCTACCTTTCACGCGGCGACTGGGATCGCGTGTTGGTGACGCCGCCACTGCAAGTGGATACGGAACCTTACTTGCGGGTGATCAACGGGACGATCTCCAAGACCTTGATCGGGTGCTCGTGGCTGCTCAGTGGGCGCACGGAGGCAAGCTTGCCCGGCATCTATGCGTGGGGCATGTCGCAGCAGTGGAACATCGAGCAAGGCAATGTGCCAACGGATGATAATCTACACTTTGCCCGCTGGTCATCGGCGCTGCTGACGGCGCTCGGCGTATTCCCTGCGTTCGCACTTGGCTGGCTGCTGCGTCTGCGCTCAATGGCATATCCCCTCACGCTGCTGTACGCGCTGCATCCCGTGATTTTGATCAATGGACGACGCGCCATGATGGAGGGCAGCTTATTTTTCTTTAGCCTGCTGACCATCGCTTGGCTAGCAGCGGTGATCGTGGCAGAACATTCAGCGACGGCAGAAAGCTGGCTGCGGAGGATTCCGGCGGCGCTGCGCTACGGATCGCTCGGTGTGTTTGCGGGCATGACCGTCGCGGCGAAGCAGACGGGGATCATTGTGCTAGCTACGGTGCTGATCAGTCTGGTCGTCACTGAGGTGATCAATCGTCGTCTGCGCCGCGCTATCTGGAGCGCCGCGCTAACGGGGATCATCGCGCTAACCACATGGTTCGCCATGAATCCGGGCTACTGGCGCGATCCCGTTGGCGTGCTCGCCGCGGCGCTTGAGGCACGAGGTCAGCTACTGGCGCAGCAAGCAAGCGATCCGCTGCTGGCATACGCAGACATCGGTCAGCGGATCGCGGGGCTGATCACGCAGCCATTCATGCAGCCAGCGCAGTATTATGAAGCGCCGACATGGGCGGATTTAATCGATCCGCAGATTGCCGATTACGAGGCGTCGTCGGTGAGTGGCTGGCACTGGGGCACGATCATCGGCGGCGCGCTGACGCTGCTGGCAGGTGTTGGCTTGCTGATGCTAGTGCGCGATGCCCTACGCCGCGATCTGCTGGCGGTGATGATCCTTGTCTGGGCGGGGATAGCAGTCGCCAGTGCGCTGACAGTTCCGCTGGCGTGGCAGCGTTACTATCTGCCGCTGACGCTGCTGGCGCTGCTGCTGGCGGCGGTGGGCATGGCGAAGCTGCTGGTGAGACGGGAAGTAGCCTCATCCCCTGCCCCCCTCTCCAATCCGAGTACAGATTAAGAGTAGGGGAACCGAGAGACGACGATTGAGTCGTTGTGCATTCTGAGTGCTTACCGAGCGAATATTCAAATGCCTCTACAAGCGCCTGAAATCCGCAGGAATAACAGGGGCTGGATCAGGATTTTAGTTAGCGGAAAATTTCAGGGACGTTCGCGGATAGTTAGCGCCGGACGCACAGGCAGTGCGAGGTGAAAAGTTGTGCCTTTGCCGGGGATGCTCTCGAACCAGATTCTGCCGCGATGGGCATCGACCACCGATTTGACCAGACTCAAGCCCAAGCCCGTGCCGCTGACCGCCTCCATTCCCGGCGGACTGACGCGGAAGAAGCGATCAAAGACTTTACTCTGCGCCTCCCGCGAGATGCCCACGCCCGTATCGGCAACGTGAACCACGATATTACCATTGTCCTGATCGACACTAACCGTCACCGATCCGCCGGACTTGGTGAACTTGATGGCGTTCTCGACCAGATTCGCCAGCGCCCGCGAGAGATACAAGCGATCCGCGAGGATAGGCGGCAGTTCGGTGGCTGGCTGCATGGTCAAGGTGACTTCGCGCAGTGAGGCATAATCCTCGAATTCGTTGACGACAGAGCGGGCGATCTGCTCCATGTCGCACTCCTCCATCATCGGCGTGCCCGACTGCACCCGTTCCAGATCGAGTATGCCGCGTGTGATCCGGTTCATGCGCTCCAACTGTGCCCAGATGGTTTTGATGTAGTTGCGCAGATCAGGCGTCAGCACCTCCTCGCCTTCTTCCAGCAGCAGTTCGGTGTTGAGCATGGCGGCAGACAGCGGATTCTTGAGATCGTGGCTGGTCATGCGAATCATCTGATTCTTCAGGCGATCCAGCTCCTTTAACTGTGTAATGTCGTTGAGTACCACCACGTAGCCCTGTGCCTTTGCCCGACTCGGTCTGCCCAGCAAACCGAGATGACACATGTAGGTTTTATCGCGGATCGTGACTTCGTAGGTGTGGATACGCCAGCGGTGCAGATCGCGCAGCGCACGCATCGGTTCGGAAGGCAGCACGTTACGATCCGTCAAATCGGTGATGCGCTTGCCCGCCAGATCGGGCTGACTGAGCAAATCGCTGGCGGCGTAGTTGGCGTACAGCACTTCCAGTTGGCGGTTGAGTGCCAATACCGGATTTTCGGTACTCATCAGCAGTGTTTCAAGCTGATTCTTGGCTGCTTCCAGTTCATCCGCCAGAGCGCGACGGCGCTCGAACAAGCGGCTGTTGGTGATGGCGACGGCGGCTTGCGGTCCCAAGAGTTGCAGCAGTTGTAAGTCGTCCCGATCAAAGCGTTTGCTGTGGACGCCTGCCACCACGAACAACACGCCCATCACTTCGTCTCCGAAGATCAACGGTGCGGCGACCACCGATCCGAAGGACTGTTTGGCGTAGAGCATATCGGGCACGCCAGACCAATCGCGCTGGTATGACTCCAGCCGGATCGCCTGTCGGGAGCTTGCCACCGTGCCCGCGACTCCTTCGCTGCGTGCCAGCTTGCCGCCCAGAAATTGCGAGGGCAGGTTGTGAACCGCCGCTAGTTCCAGAATATCGCCCTGATTGAGGAAGATCGCCGCACCATCGGCTTCCAGCATTGCTGCTGCCTGTGCCGCGACGGTGCTGAGTACATCCTCAAGGCTGAGACGGCTGGTGATCGCCAGACCGACATCGCGCACCGCTTGCAACTGTGCCGCGCGTCCTGCCAGCGGTTCGATGATCTGTTCGCGGACGAGCGAATAGCCGATCACCAGCAGCGAGGCGGTGGTGATGTTCAGCGAGACAGAAAGCGTGCGTAACTGCGGGCTGATCAATTCCAGCAGTATGCCCACGCAGAAGCCGGAGACTCCGATCAGCATGGAGTTCTGGCGGAATTTCTCGCGGCGGCTGAAGGCGGTAAATAACGCCACCGCGCCGAAACTACCGTAGAGCAGGGCGCTGAACTCCCCGAAGCCGTAGACCAAGCCACCATCGGCGCGGACGCTGAACGACGGCGGCAGCGAAAAGACGCCGAGCGCCAACTGCCCTATGAGTAAAATCGTCAGCACGATCATGACCACCCAGAAGGCGCGGCGCTGTCCGCCCGTCGCCAGCGTGGTGAACAAATAGATGCCCAGACAAGCGCCCGTGAAGCCGATCTCCACCATGCGCACGCCTAGTTCGGTCAGCGAACGCAAGCCGCCGATCTCCGCCGTCGCCCGCCCCAGCATCGATCCGGCAGTCCAGATCATGACGATGACGATCAAGCCGCCGAAGGCGAGGTTCTGCACGGAGCGCGAATCCTGCCACAGAATCAGCACCAGCAGCACCAGCGACAGCGCGACGCTGACTCCGTTAATGACGAGGGCAAGGGTGTTGGCGAGTGACATACGACCTTTGCAGCTTACCGTGAGCGATTGGATCATGCGGCGCTAAAGCACCGCGCTATAAGCACAAAGCACCCTGAAGGGCGCTAAAAGCAGACCGAACTGATAGTTATCTCGAAAACTATAACACTGATTGAGTCTAGGCAGCCGACACAACGACGAGTTTGTGACGGGAGTCAGGATTCTGGCAACGGGCATAGATCCAAAACTGGTGATCTGGTCGTTAGTGAAATTTGTGAGTAATTGAGGCAGTGATTCGCTGATTGATAGATGGAATGATTTCATTAGGAGAACCGATCATGAACCAGAAAACTTCCGTTTCTCGTCGCAATTTTCTGAAAGGCTCGGCTGTTGTCGCTGGTGCTTCGACCTTTGGCTTCGTCCAACTATTTGGTTATGACCGTCTGACCGCGCGGGCGCAAGAGGGCGATTCGGTTGAACTGATGCTGAACCTCGCCGCCACCGCTGAAACACTCGCCTGCACGCACTATCACGCGGTGCTGACCGATAGCAACATCGCACTGACACCTGCCGAAGTCTCCTACTTGAAGTCGGCACTGGACACTGAATTGCAGCACCTTGAATTTTTGAACGCGAATAAGGCGCGTTCGGTGGCGGATGAGTTCTATTTCCCGCGCAACGTGTACACGGATCGGGATCAGTTCTCGATGATCACCGAGCAGGCGGAGATGGCATTCGTGGCGGCGTATCTGGCGTCGGTGCGCCGGATCGCGGAGTTGGGCAATCCGCTGCTTGCCGCCACTGCCGCGCAGGTCGCCGTGACCGAACAGGTACACCTCGCGCTGATCCGGCAGATCGGCGGGCGCGTGCCCAATCATGTGTCGCTCGGACAGGCGCTGTTCATGAACACTTCAGAGGCGCTGCCCGTGCTGCAAGGATTCCTCGAAGGCGGCGCAGATTTCGCTGGTCCGCGCAAGTTCCCCGGCGCAGAGGCGATCCGCAGCGTGGTCAACACCGATGGCGTGATGCCGGTCAAGCCGTTCGTCGATCCGACACTGTTTGCGAAGTAGTCGGTGATCATTTCCGGCGTAGACCGGAGGTTGAAACCTCCGGCTACAACACTCTGGAAACCCACTGAAGTGGGTTAGGAAATCTAGCTGGCATGTGACTGATTTTACGTCTGATGCTCAAGCATCAAGATGAATGCACGGATAACGTACTAGCACCTCGTTTCAGCCCGGTGCTTAAGCGCCGGGTACAGTTGGCACATCTCACTATTTAGTCGTTATTGGTATCGGTAAGGAGAAGATGATATGACAGCAATGAAAACGCGTATGTCACGGCGCGATCTGTTGAAGGGTGGCGCGACGGCGGCGGTGATCACAGGTGCGGCGCTGGTCGGGTTCGATACGTTGTTCGGCTATCGTCAGGTGTTTGGTCAAGATGCAGGCGACGATGCCATGACGATCTTTAATCTGGCAGCAACAGCGGAAACACTGGCTTGCACCCACTACTACAATGTGCTGACGGATAGCAGCATCGCGCTAACGCCCGCCGAGATCAATTACCTCAAATCCGCTATCGACGCTGAACTGCAACATCTGGAATTTCTGAATGCTAATGGCGGACGCACACTAGCGACGGAGTTCTACTTCCCGCAGAACGTGTACACAGATCGGGAGCAGTTCTCGCAGATCACCGAACGGGCAGAAGCTGCCTTCGTCGCGGCGTATCTGGCGGCGGTGCGCCGGATCAGCGAGTTGGGAAATCCGCTGGTTGCAGCAGCAGCAGCGCAAATCGTAGCTGTGGAGCAAGTACATCTGGCGCTGATCCGTCAGATCGGTGGACGTGTGCCTAATCATGTGGCGCTCGCTCAGGCGCTGATCTACAACGTTTCGGATGCCACTCCAATTTTGCAGCCGTTCCTCGAAGGCGGCGCAAACTTCAGTGGTCCGAAGTCGTTCCCCACTGCCGATATGATCCGAGAAGTGATCGGGGATGTAGGCGTACTTCCTGTCAAGCCATTCACTGATCCGACGCTGTTCGGAGAGGCAGGCGCGGCAGCTACTGGCGATTGTACAGTGACCTCTGGCGGCGATTACAACGTCAATATCCGCGACGGTGCCAGCATCAATGCGAATATCATTGATAAGCTGAAGCCGGGAGCGACGCTGATGGTTACTGGTCAGGCGGGCGATGCCGATGGCTTCACTTGGTATCAGGTGGAATCGCGCGGCTTCGTCCGATCAGATGTGGTCGCAGCGACGGGCGGCTGCGCGGCTGCTCCAGCGGTGACGGGATAGAAGATCGCCCTCACCCCCCAGCCCCCTCTCCCGCAAGCGGTTAGAGGGAGAGTCTGATTTTGCCCTTCTCCCGCTTGCGGGAGAGGGGTTGGGGGTGAGGGTAGAGTTTAGCACTTCGTTCAAGGCTGCATACCAGAGACAAGAAGCACGAATCACGATCCGTGCTTCTTTTGTTTCCACGCTTCGACGCCCGAATCATCGAGGAAGCCCTCTGCCGCACCGACAGCACCGATCTTGTACGAGGCGAAGATCATGGCGTGATCGAGAGCGTCGTAAGGATTTCTGGTTTTCAGATAGTAGTGCAGGAAACTGGAGAGCAGCGCATCACCCGCGCCAACGGTATTGATCACGGGGCGGGTCCTGACGGCGGGATAGTGGCGCATGGTGTTATCCGCGTTGACGGCGAGTAGTGCGCCATGAGCGCCCATGCCGATCACGAGAATCGGCGTGCCGTAGCGAGATTGCAGTTCACGCGCCCACTCTTGCGCTGGGATCGGCAGCTTGGCATCGCTCAGAAAGAGGATGTCAGCGGCGGACATGAAATCGCGGTTGTAAGTATCATCCAGATCGCTGATCGCGTGAACGTCGCTGACGATCAGCTTGCCAGCGGCTTTTGCCTGACTTAAAAATGGGCGTGAGTAGTTGATGTTGCAGAGCACGCAGACATCGCAGCCGTTGAGCGCGGAGTCGAAGTGAGATTGCGGATAGGGCGTCTCTTGGATGTCCTTGAGGTCGGTGAAGATCATGCGGCTGCCGTCGGGCGCGTAGAGGATCAAGGATTGGCAAGTGTTGGCGAGTCCGTCGATCACCCACTCGGCGCTGATGTGATGATCGATCAGTGTTTGCCGCACCAGCGATCCGGCGAGATCGCGCCCGACGAGTGAACACAGACGCACCTCATCGCCCAGTGTGGTCAGCGCCTTACTGATGTTCAAGCCGACGCCGGATACCGTCGTATTGATGCCAAAGAAGGGGTAGCTGACTGGCTGGTAGTGGATCGGAAAGCTCTCCACTTTGAGCGTGGTTTCGATGTTGATCAGACCGGAGACGAGGATGCGCGCCATAACTCTCTCACCGTCACAGTTGGTATGCAGGTATTATAGCCAGCGCGAAAGTAGAGGCGGTGGGCTGTGATATAATTTCGCTGTTTATTCAGGCTTCATTGAGCGAAAGGTTTCTAAGATGTCGGACGTTAAACCTTTCTTTATCTACACCACCGTTGGCGATTGGATGGCGACGCTGGTTGCCCCTCACATCTTCGATACGCGCGGTGAGTACGTTGGCTACATCGACGGCGCGGAGCGCAGCGTCTACACCCGTGACGGCGAATGGATCGGCACCCTGAGCAAAGACGGACGCATCCTCCGCAAACGTGCCGCGCAGCGTCGTCCCCTGCAGGACAAGCCGCTGGCGAAACCCGCCGTCAAGCCCTCGAATTTGCCCGGACGCGCCCCACTGCCACCCCAGATGGCGGAACTGAGTTACGATACGGTTGACGTGTTGGAGGAAGAAGAAGACATCTTCAAGCGTCTATCGGATCGACGTAAGGACTTAGGGGAATAATGAGCGACTCAGTAGAAACAGCGGCGGAAGGCAAGACGATTGAGCAGTCACGCATCCACCTGAGTCAGTTAATGGGACCACAAGACGCCAATCACGTCGGTAACGTGCATGGTGGCGTGATCATGAAGATGGTGGACGAGGCGGGTGCGCTGGCAGCGATGCGGCACGCGCAGTCGTTGTGCGTCACCGTCGCCATCGATTCGATGACCTTCATCGAGCCGATCTACGTCGGTTACGTGGTCACGGTGGAAGCATCGCTGACCTACGCGGGCAAAACGTCGATGGAAGCACGCGTGGAAGTAGTGGCGGAAAATCCGCTGACGGGCGACAAATCACATACCAACACCGCTTACGTCGTCTACGTGGCGCTGGATGGTCAGGGCAAGCCGCGTCGCATTCCCCCACTGCTGGCAAGCAATCCCGAAGAAGAAGCGGATATGGCGGAGGCGCAGGAGCGTCAGGCGTATCGCAAGCAGCAGCGCCAGCGCGAAAGTACCCGCCGCATCCGCTTAAAGAGATAACGGTAGAGATAGTTGTAGAAGTAGCCTATGACCCGAAATGGGAATGATGTACTACCAGAACTGAACGGAGACGCACCGCCGGAGGGACACTTACCTTCGGCGCTGCTGCGAATCCTCAACGAGTCGGGTGCGCGCAAAGTGATTCGCACCCAGAGCGAAGACTCTGGCTTATCGGATCAAGTGCCGTTTCCGTTTCTGGCGCTGGTCGGGCAAACGGAGATGCGAACCGCGCTGCTGCTCTCGGTGATCAATCCGGCGATTGGCGGCGTACTGTTGATCGGTCCGCGCGGCACGGGCAAGACGACGGCGGTACGCAGTCTGAACACACTGCTGCCGGAGGTGGAAGTTAGCACCTGTCCCGAAGGCTGTATGCCCGAGGATTACGAGCGCGAGGGACGCGAGGGCGTGTGCGCCGAATGTGCCGCCAAGCTGGAAGCCGGAATGCCGATCACGCGCTTGGAGCCAGTTAAGCTGATCGAGTTACCGCTGAACGCGCGGTTGGATGATGTGGTCGGCGGCATCAACGAACGGATCGCCGTCGCGCAGAGCAAAGTGAAGCTGGAACGGGGCATCCTCGCCCGCGCCGATCAGAATCTGCTGTACGTCGATGAAGTCAACTTGCTGGAAGATACCATCGTGGACGCGATCCTTGACGCGGCGGCGGCGGGGAGTTATACCGTGCGGCGTGGCGCGATGGCAGGCACGTACCGATCCCGTTTCGTGCTGATCGGCTCGATGAATCCCGAAGAGGGCAATCTGCGCCCGCAGTTGCTAGATCGCTTCGGGTTGCGCGTCAATGTGCGCGGACTGATGGACTCCGAAGAACGCTTGGAGATTTATAACCGCGTGCGCGCTTACCGCAGTAATGCGCGCCTGTTCATGCACGAATGGGCGGAAGCGACGATCTCCGCGCGGGAAGAAGTCATGGTAGCGCGGGAACTGCTGCGCGATGTGCGCTTGGACGAAGGCGCGATCAAATTAGGACTCGATCTCGTGCGCGTGCTGGATATTGATTCGCACCGCGCCGAGTACACCATGTTCGAGGCGGCACGCGCTCACGCCGCCGCTGACGGGCGCGAATTCGCCGATGTGCGCGATGTCCGCGCCGTCGCGCCGCTAGCGTTACGTCAGCGCCGCAGCGCCTTCATGGTCGATTACATCAGCGACCAGCAGCGCGAAGACGATAATATACGCAGTCAGATCACAACCATTCTGGGGGAATAATGCCGTTCGATTTCGATGTTAAGTTAGACCGCCGTCGCAGCGACAGCGGTAAGTGGAACGTGTATGCTGAAGACGTGATCCCGATGTGGGTAGCGGATATGGATTTCCTGTCGCCGCCTGCCGTGAGCGAAGCCCTGAAGAAACGCGCCGAACACGGCACCTTCGGTTACGGCATGATGGATGGATCAGCGGAACTCCGCAGCGCGATTCAGGCGTGGGCGAAGGATCATTACCACTTCGAGTTCGAGGCGGATCAGCTTCACTTTGTGCCTAATCTGGTTAGTCCGCTGTTCGCGTGGGCGCGGGTGTTCGGTGAAGCAGGCGATGGTGCGCTCGGCATCCTGCCCAACTATCCGCCGTTCATGATGGCGATTGCCAGCGCAGGCAAGACGCTGGATCGCGTGGATATGGTGGCGACGGAAACGAACGGCGTCTTACGCCATGAAATCGACTTCGACGCGTTGGAGAAAGCGATCACGCCGCGCACCAAAGTGGCGCTGCTGTGTAATCCGCATAATCCGCTGGGGCGCGTGCTCACTCGCAAGGAACTGGAAACGCTGGCGGAAATCCTGCTCAAGCATAATCTATACATCGTCTCCGACGAGATTCACGCCGACTTGATCCTAGAACCCGGTGTGCATCACGCGCCTATCGCCTCACTGTCGCCGGAAGTGGCACAGCGTACCGTCACCTTGAACGCGCCGAGCAAAACCTTCAACATGCCGGGGCTGGGACTCGGTTACATGGTGGTGCAGAGCAAAGAAATGCTGGAAATGTACGAGAAGGCAATCGGCTACATGGTTCCGCACGCCGGATTGATGGGCATCATCGGCGCGACAGCGGCATATACACAGGGCGCTGAGTGGTTGTCAGAATTGCTGGTCTATCTGCGCGGCAACCGCGATTATCTGGTGGATTTCATCCGCCGCGAACTGCCGCAGATCAAGCTGACCTCGCCGGAGGGAACCTACCTCGCGTGGTTGGACTGCCGTGCGCTCAACCTCGAACCGAGTCCATACGAGTTTTTCCTGACGCATGGCAAGGTGGCTCTGGGCGAAGGCAAGAATTTTGGATCAGGCTACGAGGGATTCATCCGCTTGAACTTCGGCTGCCCGCGTGCTCAGTTGGAGCAGGCGTTGACGCGCATGAAGACCGCACTAGAAGCGCAACCATCGAGCGTAGCGTAGTAGCTCACGAGCAGAATGTCAGCAGCCGGAGATTGATGAACTTTGAGAAAATGATTCGGAAACTGAGGGTTGGCTGTTGGCACGCAAACCCTCACCCCCTGCCCTCATCCCGCAAGCGGGAGAGGGTGATCCGTTTCGGGAAGTGACTACCTGAGTCCCCGAATTTATTAGTCAAAGTTCATCAGCTTCGGGCTGAAATAATAGTACTCAATAGTACTTGTTTTAGCGCCGTTTACGGTGCTTCGTGCTTATAGCCGGATGCTTTAGCGTCCGGTGGGCGCTGCCTCTCTCCATGCGTTGCTATCCCTGTCCGCCCTTCAATCCTCAACGGAGGGGAGGTAGGGGTGAGGTCAAGTTACCCACAACTCGGGTTAAATTACTACGCTTGCGCTACCCGCTGATAGCGCAGTTGGACAACCCCACTGCCGAATCGCCGCGTATCAATCAGCCGCAAGTTGATCAGCTTGTCCAGCGGCGGGAACATCGGTTTACCACCTCCCAGAACGACAGGATGGATGATGGGGCGGAATTCATCAATCAAGTCGAGCTGCATAAAACTCGCCGCGATGCCAGCGCCACAAACCACCATGTCCTTGCCGGGCTGCGCTTTCAACGCGCTGACCTCTTCGGCAATGTTGTCGCTCACCAGCCGTGCATTCGCACCAACTTGCTGAAGGGTCTTGGAGAACACTATTTTGGGTATGCTCTGCCAGATGCGGGCGTACTCGATCTCATGGGCTGGCGCGGAAGTGTTGGTATGCGCTGTCGTCCAGTGAGCTGCCATGCCCTCGTATATCCGACGCCCGTACAACTGAAGATCAAACTCCCGTTCCTGCTCGTTGAAGAAGCGGTGCAGTTCCTCATCGGGATTACTCCAGTCGAGTGAACCCTTGGCATCCTCAACGAAACCATCGAGCGACATATTTAGGCAGTAGACAACTTTTCTCACAGTATCATTCTCCCCACTTTGTAATAGAGCACAGCGCTGGAAACCACGCGGTTTACACCGATCAAGAGGAAAGCTAAGCCCTCTTAGTCTAGTACAAATGTTCGATTGATCCAACTAGACTAACTCTCTGCATCTATAGCGTCATGATCACCCTGTTCAACCCAATGTGATTTCAGACTTGAGTCCGGAAGGGACTTTGTTCGTTCAGTACGGCAATGAATTGCCGTGTTCCCTGAATCGCACACACTGTCTACCTCTCAACTGGCACAAACCAGAATCGTCGCTTCACGAATAATTTCCTAACCATTTCCCCTGTTTTGCCTGATACCTTGCCTGCTAATTCACGCGCACAGCACCCCTCTGATCCCGTCGCCCGGACCGCCGAAAGTTTGAATCGCACTTTCCTCTACTGCCTTCACTGCGCCGCAAACGAGATAAATCCAGTCCGAAACAATGGTTAATTTTGGTATAACATGGTGACGGGTTCCTGAGCGATTCACTCTTACACTGCAAACGAACCGACGCTAACTGACTGTTCGGTTCAGCGATCACGCTTGTGCTTCGGTTGGAGTGTAATTATGAAAGCTGTACTGACGCCCGCTATATCGTTGATGAATCGGCTGAAGTACCCGCAGAAATTCATGCTGGTGGGGTTACTGCTGGTCTTGCCCCTCGCCGTTGTGCTGTATCAATTCTTGGTACAGATCAACAAGGATATTGACTTCAACTCCAAGGAAATTCTCGGCGCAGAGTACAATGCGCCGCTGGTTGAGGTCTTGCAGAGTGTGCAGATCCATCGTGGTCTCAGCAGCGCCATTTTGAATGGGGATACCACCTACGGCAGCGAACTGAGTGCCATTCAGAGCCAGATCAGTACGCAGATCAGTGCGGTGGACGAGGTGGATCGCCGCCTCGGTACAACGCTGCTGACCACGCAGGAATGGTCGGGCATCAAACAGACGTGGGATACCCTGAAGCGTGAGGTGCTCACGCTGACGCCGCAAGACAGTTTTGAACGGCATACCGCGCTCCTGAGCGACATCCTCAATCTGATTACCGTCTCCGGTAACAACTCCAACTTGATCCTCGACCCCGACCTCGACACCTACTATCTGATGGACAACGTGATCACCAAACTGCCGCAAGCCTCCGAGTATTTGGGGCAGATGCGGGCAATCGGTTTGCAGGCGCTGTCGAAGGGCGAACTGACCTCCGAGGACAGCACGCGGCTGGTGATCCTTTCGGGTCTGGTGCGTACCACAGTCGCCACCACGATTCAGGGTTTTGACTACGCCTACGGCTGGAATCCTGAGATGCGCACCCAATTCGAGGGACAAGTTGACGCTTACGTGAAAACGGTCAATGACTTCCTCGCTTATGTCAACGATAAGCTGATCATGCCCGGCACGTCGATCTTGCAATTGAGCGACTATTACACCGTCGCAACTGGTGCGGTAGACAGTGCCTTCACGCTTTATGATGCCTCATCAAGCAGACTCACCGAGTTGATTCAGGTGCGCGTCGATAATTGGCTGACGCGCCGCAGTCTGGTGATCATCTTCACCATCGTAGCGCTGGGACTTGCCGCCTATTTGCTGGTGGGCTTCTACCAGTCGGTGCGGCGCGTACTGCTGGCACTGGAACAGGCATCGCAGCGCATGGTTGGCGGGCAGACAGCGGAGTTGGTGCTGGAAAACCGCGATGAATTGGCGCAGATTGCCATCTCCTTCAACCACATCGCGCAGGAGATCGTCAGCGCGCGCGATAGGGCGCTGGAAGCGAACAAAGCGAAGAGCGTGTTCCTCGCCAACATGAGCCATGAACTGCGCACCCCGCTGAACGCGGTGATCGGCTACAGCGAATTGATCGAGGAGGAGTGCGAGGAGATCGGGCAAACCGGATTTGTCCCCGATCTCAAGAAGATTCAGAGTTCGGCGCGGCATCTGCTGCAGTTGATCAATGGCATCCTCGACCTCTCCAAGATCGAAGCGGGCAAGATGGATTTGCATCTAGAGGATGTCGGCGTCAAGTTGATGGTCAATGACGTGATCTCGATCATCAATCCGCTGCTGGAGAAAAACGGCAACCGTCTGATCGTCGAAGGAACCGAGCCAGACATCAAGATGCACACCGATCTGACCAAACTGCGGCAGGTGCTGTTCAATCTGTTGAGCAATGCCTCCAAGTTCACCAGCAACGGTCAGATCACCTTGGCGGTGGAGCGTACGGCTAACGATCAGGTGTGCTTCCGCATCACTGATACAGGCATCGGCATCAAACCGGAGCATATGAACAAACTGTTCCGCGAGTTTTCGCAGGCAGACTCCTCGACCACGCGTAAGTATGGCGGCACTGGCTTAGGGCTGGCGATCACCAAACGCTTCTGCGAAATGCTCGGCGGCTCAATCGCAGTGGAGAGCGAGTATGGTAAAGGCAGTATCTTTATTGTCTACTTGCCGCTGGTCACCGCCAAGCCGGATGCTCCCGCTGGCAGCGCAACAGCAACGCGCGAGGCAGGCAGCGAGACACGCTTGCAGCCTGTAAATGGCAAGGTGAACGGCAAGCTAAGCGGTAATGGTAATGGACGCGGTAAATCGCTGGGTACAGTTCTGGTCATTGACGATGATGCTACCGTCCATGACTTGATGCAGCGCTTCCTGAGCAAAGAAGGCTACCATGTTGAGAGCGCCTCTAACGCTGAAGATGGCTTGATCAAGGCGCGTGAACTGCATCCCGATGTGATCACGCTGGACGTGATGATGCCGGGAACGGATGGCTGGACGGTGCTGACTCAGCTCAAGGCAGATGCGCAGCTCGCCAAGATTCCGGTGGTCATGATGACCATGTTGGGCGATCAGAGCCTTGGTTACTCGCTGGGTGCGGCGGACTTCCTGACCAAACCTATCGAGCGCGAACAACTGGTCGGCGTACTGCGGAAGTTCCGCAACGGTGGGTCGGCAACCGCGCTGGTGGTGGAAGACGACGAGAAAACGCGCTTGATGCTGGCACGCATGGTGGAAAAAGAAGGCTGGATCGTCACCGAAGCCGACAACGGACGCACGGCGCTGGAACGGATGCGCTTCTACAATCCCGACATCATCCTGCTGGACTTGATGATGCCGGAGATGAATGGCTTCCAGTTCCTCAACGAACTGCGGCGCAATCCACGCTGGCGCAGCATTCCGGTGGTGGTCATCACCGCCATCGATTTGTCCAACGAGGATCGAGAGCAGCTTAGCCAACAGGTACAGCAGATCGTACAGAAGGGTGCCTACAGCCGCGATCAATTGCTGTCGGAAGTGCGCGAGTTGGTCTCTGCGCGTGCGCCAATCAAGAATTAGTGCTGAAGTTCAATGAGTGCTGCAGGTGCTACCAAGGCTGTGAAAACAGCTTGGCAAAGTTCATAAATCGGTGGGGTTGTGCGCGGCAGGCTGTTAAAGTTAGCGGCAATGATGCCGCAGGGAAGATCGTAAGTTGTGAGAGCGCCGCAGCCGCCAGCAAGCGCGAGGGAGGTTGAGCACGATGCCGAAAATCTTGATCGTGGAAGATAACGAAGACAATATGGACATGATCTCTCGGCGCTTGCAACGGCGTGGTTTTGAGACCTTCGGTGCATGGAATGGCGCGGAAGGTGTGGATATGGCGACGCAGCTTATGCCCGACCTGATCCTGATGGACATCGACCTGCCGATCATGAACGGCTTGGAAGCCACCAGACGGATCAAAGGCGAGGCAAAAACCTGCCACATCCCGATCATCGCGCTGACGGCGAACGCGATGGTGGGCGACATGGAAAAGACGTTGGAAGCAGGCTGCGATGCGTATGAGGCGAAACCCGTCGATATGCCGCATCTGCTGGATACGATGAACCGTTACCTGAACGGCGAATAAAGTTACCTGACGTTAACTGGTAGTGACACTACCATTGTAGTGCTACCTCAGTTCGGTGTATTCTCTAGCGCATAGCTAGAATCCGACACCGATGCTGAGGTAGCGTTCTTATGGCTCCCCGTACCCTCTTTGAAAAAGTTTGGGATCAACACCTCGTCTCCCCTGAGACGCCCGATAGTCCGGCAGTTCTGTACATCGATCTGCATCTGGTGCATGAAGTCACCTCGCCGCAGGCATTTTCCACACTGCGCGAGAAGGGACTGCGCGTGCGTCGTCCTGACCGCACCTTAGCCACGATGGATCACAGCACGCCGACCACCCCGCGCGAAATCCCGATTGCGGACGCGCTGGCAGCCGCGCAACTGGCGCAACTGGAAACCAACTGCGCCGATTTTGGCATCCCGCTGTACAAGCTGGGCAGCGACAAGCAGGGCATTGTCCATGTGATCGGACCGGAGCAGGGCGTCACGCAGCCGGGTATGACCATCGTGTGCGGTGACAGCCACACCAGCACGCACGGCGCGTTTGGCGCATTGGCGTTCGGCATCGGCACCAGCGAAGTCGGGCATGTGCTGGCGACGCAGTGTTTGCTGCAAAACAAGCCCAAGACGATGGAAGTGCGCGTCACTGGCAAGTTGAAGCCGGGAGTCGCCGCGAAAGACATTATCCTCGCGCTGATCGCTAAGATCGGCATCGGCGGCGGCACAGGTTATGTGATCGAGTACACGGGCGAAGCGATCCGCGCGCTGTCGATGGAAGAACGCATGACCATCTGCAACATGAGCATCGAAGGCGGCGCACGTGCAGGCATGATCGCCCCCGATGAGACGACCTTCAATTACGTGAAGGGGCGTCCAGCCGCACCGAAGGGTGAAGCGTGGGAAGCGGCAGTAGCGGCATGGAAGCAGCTACCCACTGATGAAGGCGCGACTTATGACGCCACCGTGCTGATTGACGCCGACGCGCTGACGCCGATGATCACTTACGGCACGAATCCGGGCATGGGCATGGGCATCGGTGAGCAAGTTCCCGATCCCGACAAGTTGAGCGATCCCAGCCAGCGGGAGTCGCTGGCAAAGGCGCTAAACTACATGGGCTTGGCGGCGAATCAACCGCTGCTCGGTCATCCGGTGGATGTGGTCTTCCTCGGAAGCTGCACCAATTCGCGCATCACCGATCTGCGGGCTGGCGCGGCGCTGCTCAAAGGTCACAAAGTTGCACCCAACGTCCGCATGATGGTCGTGCCGGGATCGCAGCAGGTGAAAAAGCAGGCGGAAGCCGAAGGCTTGGATCAGATTTTCAAGGAGGCGGGAGCGGAATGGCGCGAAGCCGGATGCAGCATGTGCATCGCCATGAACGGCGATCAGCTTCAGCCGGGGCAGTACGCCGTCAGCACCAGCAATCGCAACTTCGAGGGTCGGCAGGGCAAGGGCGGACGCACCTTCCTCGCCAGTCCGCTGACGGCGGTAGCCACCGCGATCAACGGCAAGATCACCGATGTCCGCACGATGTTGGGCGAAAAGGTGACTTCGTAGCGAGACGCTTTATCTAGGACATTTTGAGCATCGTTGCTTCATGATCAGAAGATTGCTGAGTAATTCAGAGGACGACATGAAGCGAGAAGATCCGAAACCAAAACCCGCAGAGCACGAGCGCGATCCACAGCCTGAACAGGAAAAGGTCGAGCCGCGTTTGAACGACGGAGAGCGTAAGATCGATGTGGTGCAAGAAGCGTCCGAGGAGTCATTTCCGGCAAGCGATCCGCCGGGCTGGATTTCCATCAGCGTGACAGGAGAACCAGAAGATGGGGAATGATCTGAACGCCGATGAGAATGCCCGCCGCGAGACGCTGATCAACTCGCCCGTGATCGCTATCGTAGGACGTTCCAGCGATCACTATTACAGCAGCTATCAGGTAGGCGAATACCTGATCGAGCATGGCTTCACCGTCTACAACGTGAATCCTAATGTGGAGAACGTGGACGGGGAGCCGGTCTACGACTCGCTGAGCGATGTGCCAGCCAAGATCGACATTGTGGACGTATTCCGCAGGTCGGACGCGCTGCCGGAGATCGTCGATGAGGCGATTGCGCTGGGCGCGAAAACAGTCTGGGCACAGCTTGGTGTAGAGAACGAAGAAGCGCGGCGCAAGGCGCTGCAAGCAGGTTTGAACTACGTCGAGAACATGTGCATACGTACCGAACACGAGCGCTTGTTCGCCCATTCGGTAGAAGGCTAGAACTGAGCAAAAAGATGGCTGACGAAGCAAAGAAACTGACCTATATCGCTGAATTTGTATCCAATTATCACGATCTAGCGCGTTATATTGCTCGTTACCAAAATCAAATTCTTGCCAACATTGACAATATGCCAAACCTCACGGATGAAGAAAAGGCACAACTCAAAGAGTCGTGCAAGCATATTCTCGACCATCATCGCATTATCCTGAAATATATGAGACGTATCTAGATACAGGAATAGCAGCAATGGAACCGATCAAAGCATTCAGCAGCACCGTCGTCACTATACCTATTGAGAATATCGACACCGATCAGATCATCCCGGCGCGCTATCTCAAGACTACCAACAAGCAGGGCTTGGGCGAGCAGTTATTCTACGATTGGCGATATGACGGCGAAGGCAAGCCGAATCCTGATTTCGTGCTCAACCAACCGGATGCCAAGAACGCGCATATCCTGCTGGCGGGCAACAACTTTGGCTGCGGAAGTTCGCGCGAACATGCGCCGTGGGCGTTGCAGGGATATGGGTTTCAGGCGGTGATCAGCACTTACTTCGCGGACATTTTCAAGGGTAACGCGCTGAAGAACGGTCTGCTGCCCATTCAGGTGGATGCCGAGACGCACCGCCAACTGCTGAGTCTTGCACAGGAAGACCCCGACTTTCAAATCAGTGTCGATCTGGAAAAGCAGGCGATCACGCTGCCGGATGGTCGCGCGGTCAAGTTCCCGATTGATGGTTTCGCGCGTCAGTGCTTGCTGCAAGGCGTCGATCAGCTAGGCTATCTGGTGGCGATGGACGAGAAGATCAACGCCTACGAGAACAGTCACGCGGGGCGCGTAGTCACCACAACGGTCAACGCGAACTGATCTGCGCCCGTAGGTGCCGCAGGTAACAGCCAGAAAATCCAGACACGATTGGTTGAGTGAAGGTAAGCTCCCAATCGTGTTTGATTTGTAGGAGTTGGAAACTTATGCCTATTACGAAGCACAACCCTGAGCGACTATTCCCTCAGTACCGCAATTACAGCCATGCGATTGAGATTAGCACTAGCTCCAGACTGCTGATCATCAGCGGGCTGAACGGCTATTTGCAGGACGGCGTTACCATGCCAGACTCCTTTGAAGAGCAGGGCGAAGTGATCTGGCAGTACATAGGCGAATTGTTGAAATCAGCAAAGATGACCTATCAGAATATTGTTTCGATCCGCACCTATCTGGCAAGCCCCGAATATGACGAGGCAAACGTGCAACTGCGGATGAAGTATCTGGGCAATCATCAGCCTGCACTGACGGTGGTATGCGCTCAGCTACTCGATCCTAAGTGGAAATTAGAAGTCGAAGTCATGGCAGCGGACTAGGCAGCGCATGAGGAGAAATCTTCGGCGGAACTGCTCAAGCGTGGTATCGTTAAGCAATAACCATACTGAATTAAGCTGTTGAGACTGCCTGTGCAATACGCCGTCGAACTGTACTTTGATGATGCCGCCGAGCAATTGATCCGCAAGATGTGGCAAGCGATGGAGGAGGCGGGCATCCCCTCAGGGATGTTGGGCGAGGGCTTCCGTCCGCACGTCACGCTGGCGGTGTATGAGAAGAAGCGCGGCAAACGCTTCGTAGCGGGCTTGGAACACTTCGCCACCACTATCAAGCCGATCACGCTAAAGCTGGATCATTACGGCATCTTTGCCACCGAAGAGAGTGTTTTGTTTCTGGGCGTCACGGTGAGTTCTGCACTGCTGCGCCTGCATCGGGCATTTCAGCGACGCTTCAAGATGCTCTCCGGCGGTCTGAAGGACTATTACCTCGTGGATCGCTGGGTTCCGCACTGCACGATAGCGCATCATCTACCGCTGGAGCAGATGGCGGCGGCGATCAACGTGTTCAAAGAGATGGGCGTCACGCTGCCGATCCAGCCGAAGATCACGGCGATCAGTTTGATCGAAGTTTCGACCCGCAACTACAAAGAACTGCACAAATTTGCCGTTAGGCAGGTTTGATAGAAAGTTTGATTTGAGAGGACAAATAGAATCATGTCAGGGTATCCCCAGATTTCGGGCGTTGAGATCACCAGTGAGTACCAACCGGAGTATGGTGAGATATTGACGCCGGAGGCACTCGCCCTCGTCGTCAAGCTAGAACGCACCTTTGGTGCACGCCGCCGCGAATTATTGCAGCGCCGCTTAGAACGTCAACAAGAGATCGACGCGGGCAAACTGCCGGACTTCTTGTCGGAGACGAAGAATATCCGCGAGAGCGAGTGGAAAGTCGCGCCGCTGCCCGCCGACTTGCTGGATCGCCGTGTGGAGATCACCGGTCCCGTCGAGCGCAAGATGGTGATCAACGCGCTGAACTCCGGCGCGAAGGTATTCATGGCGGATTTCGAGGACTCCAACGCGCCGACGTGGGAGAATAACCTGCAAGGGCACCTCAATTTGCGCGACGCGGTTCGCCGCACGATCACTTACGATAGCCCTGAAGGTAAGCACTACCAATTGAAGGATCAGACGGCGGTGCTGCTGGTGCGTCCGCGCGGCTGGCACCTGCCCGAAAAGCACGTGATTGTGGACGGGCAGCCGATGTCGGGTTCGTTCTTCGATTTCGGCTTGTATTTCTATCACAACGTCCGCGAACTGCTGGCGCGTGGCTCAGGACCGTACTTCTATCTGCCTAAGATGGAGAGCCATCTCGAAGCGCGGTTGTGGAACGATGTCTTCAATCTGGCGCAAGATGAGCTGAACATTCCGCGCGGCACGATCAAAGCGACAGTGCTGATTGAGACGATCCTGGCGACCTTCGAGCTGGATGAGATTTTGTGGGAACTGCGCGATCACTCGGCTGGCTTGAACTGCGGGCGCTGGGATTACATCTTCAGCTACATCAAGAAATTCCGCAATCATCCTGAGTTCACGCTGCCGGATCGCGCACAGGTGACCATGACCGTGCCGATGATGCGCAACTACTCGCTGCTGGTGATCAAGACCTGTCATCGGCGCGGCGTCCATGCGATGGGCGGCATGGCGGCGCAGATTCCGATCAAGAATAATCCGCAGGCGAACGAGGAAGCGTTGGCGAAGGTGCAAGCGGATAAAGAACGCGAAGCAAGCGACGGTCACGATGGGACGTGGGTAGCGCATCCGGGACTGGTGCCGATTGCGCTGGAAGCCTTCAACCGTCTGATGCCGACGCCGAACCAGATTCACCGTCTGCGCGAGGATGTCCATGTCACGGCGAGAGATTTGCTGACCGCGCCCGCAGGCACGATCACCGAGAAGGGCTTGCGGATGAACATCAGCGTGGGCGTGCAGTATTTAGAGGCGTGGCTCGGCGGTAATGGCTGCGTGCCGCTGTACAATCTGATGGAAGATGCCGCCACCGCCGAAATCTCGCGCACGCAAGTGTGGCAGTGGATCAAGAACGGTGCGGCGTTGAGCGACGGACGGCAGATCACACCGCAACTGTTCCAGCAGTTCCTGAACGAGGAGATGGATAATATTCGCAGCGAAGTGGGTGCGGATCGCTTCGACGGCGGCAATTATCAACGCGCGGGGCAACTCTTTGCGGAGATGTCTACCTCGCCGCAGTTCGTGGATTTTCTGACGCTGCCCGCGTATGAATATCTCTCGTAAGCCTGCTATCGGCGTGATGTTCCGCTGCCAGTATCCGCCGGAGCAGTTGCGCGATTTTGCGCGGCGTGCCGAAGCAGGCGGACTGGACGAACTGTGGATCGTGGAGGATTGCTTCTTCGCGGGCGGGATCGCTTCGACGGCAACGGCGCTAGCGGTCACTTCCACGATCAACGTCGGACTGGGTATCTTGCCCGCAGTGGTGCGTAATCCGGCGTTCGCGGCGATGGAGTTAGCGGCATTGGCACGCTTGTTTCCGAATCGGTCGCTGCCGGGGTTTGGTCACGGCGTCGCCAGTTGGATGCGGCAGGTTGGCGCATTGCCTAGTTCTCAACTAGGCGCAATCGAGGAGATCACGGCGGCGGTGCGTGCCTTGCTGCACGGTGACAAGGTGGAAGTCGATGGGCGCTTCGTCCACTTAGACAAGGTACAATTGAATTTTCCACCGGAGCAAATACCGCCGATCTCGCTGGGCGTGCGCGGCGAGAAATCGCTGCGGCTGTCGGGGCGGATCGCGGACGGCACGATCATCCCTGAAGGATCGTCGCCTGCCTATGTACGCTGGACACGGGAGCAGATCGCGGCGGGGATGGCGGAAGCGGGACAACAGCGCGATCATCGGCTGACGGTGTACGTTTATTTCTGCGTCAACGACGATGCAGCAACCGCGCTCCAGCAGATGCGTCCGCACCTCGCGCCGATAGTGGCATCGCCCGACAACAGAGCGCAGCTTGAGCCGTTAGGTATCTTTACAACGGCGCAGGAGATGGCGAAGCGCGGTGGTACTGCCTTGATCGAAGCGGAAATGCCCGACGATTGGATACGTCAGCTTGCCGTCGTGGGGACTCCGCAGGAATGCGTGGCGGCAATTCGACAATTAGCGGAAGCAGGCGCGGATTCGATTGTCCTGACGCCGCTGCTCGGTCAGTCCGAAGATCAGTTGGAAGTGATTGTGCGGGAACTGATCCCGCTGCTCAACTCATAAGGAATCATTTGATTATGCACATGCGTATCGGCATCCTCGAAGGCGACTACATCGGACCGGAAATCATGGCGGAAGCGGTGAAGGTACTCAAAGCAGTCGCCCGCAAATGCAACTTCGATATTGAACTGGTCGAACTGGAAGCAAGTGGTAAGGCGTGGGAGAAGTACGGCAAGCACCTGCCCGAACAAACGCTAGAACTGGCGGCGACCTGTCAGGCGCTGCTCAAAGGTCCGTTCGGCGGTCCGACGGAGGAGATCAACCACCCGAAGTGGGCGGGCATCGAGCGCGGCGCGATCCTGCCGCTGCGTAAGCACTTCAACCTGTACGCTAACCTGCGCGAGTCGAAGGCGTTCAAGTCGCTGATCCATCTCTCGCCGCTGAAGCAGGAAGTGATCGAAGGCGTGAACGTGCTGATCGTGCGCGAACTGACCTCCGGCATCTACTTTGGTGAGCAGATCACCCGCGAGGTTGATGGCGAACGCGAGTGGGCGGATGTGGAAGCGTACCGCGAGTCGGAAATCCGCCGCATCGTGATCACGGCGTTTAAGTGCGCGCAGCAGCGCAATAAGAAGCTGACGCTGGTGGCGAAGTCGAACATCCTCAAGAGCAGTTTGCTGTGGCGCGAGGTGTTCAACGAGATCGCCAAAGAGTATCCCGATGTCAGCACCGATTATCAGCACGTCGATAACGCGGCGATGCAGTTGGTGCTCAATCCCAAGCAGTTCGATGTGATCGTGACCAACAACATGTTCGGTGACATCCTCTCCGATGAAGCCGCCGTGCTGCCGGGTTCCATCGGTCTGCTGCCGAGCGCCAGTCTGGGCGAGTCGCAGTTCGGCATGTACGAGCCGATTCATGGTTCTGCGCCGAATATCGCGGGTCAGAATATGGCGAATCCGTTGAGCATGATCCTGTGCATCCCGCTGATGCTGTACTACACCTTCAATCTGCCTGATGCCGCCGCGCTGGTTGATGATGCGGTTGATGCGGTGTTGACGGCGGGTTATCGCACCAAAGATGTCTTCAGCAAGGGCGACGATCCGGCGAAGGTGCTGGGCACGGTGCAGTTCGGTGATATGGTGGTGGCGCAGATCGAGAAGGGGTAGGATTTTAGGTTTGCAAACCAAAGTAACCGGGGGTTCAAAACCCCCGGCTACAAAGCATTGGAAACCCTCTAAAGAGGGTTAAGAGAATTCAACCCACTGAAGTGGGTTTACCAAATGTTGTAGCCAGAGGTTTTAAACTCTGGTGTCAGATGACGAAAATAGCGTTGAGTTGAAAATATTATGCTCGCCGATACCGACTCCAACCCCAAACGCGAAGCACTCCTTACCTGCCTTCGCCCGCGCTTCGATGCCAAAGACATCCTGAGCGAACTCTCGCAACTGCTGCCCTACGAAACCGACGCGGCGACGGCATTCCGTCAGCGTCCGCTGGCGGCGGTATTCCCGCAAACGACGGAACAGGTACAGGCGGCGGTCAAAGCGTGCCACGATCTCGATATTCCGTTTCTGGCGCGCGGATCGGGGACGAGTCTATCCGGCGGATCGATGCCGATCCCCGACGGACTGATGATCATCCTGTCCAAGATGGATCGCCTCCTCGAACTCGATCTGGATAACTTGCGGGCGGTCGTGCAGCCGGGCGTGATTAACCTGAACGTGAGCAAGGCGGTAGCGGCGAATGGCTTGTACTACTCGCCCGATCCCAGTTCGCAGTTGATTTGCACGATTGGCGGCAACATCGCTTTTAACTCAGGTGGCGCACACTGCCTGAAACTGGGTATGACCTCCAACCACATTCTAGGCATGAAAGTGGTGCTGCCCGATGGCGAATTGATCACACTCGGCGGCAAGTCGCTGGAAGCGGCGGGTATGGATCTATGCGGGCTGATGGTCGGCTCGGAAGGTTTGCTCGGCATCGTCACCGAAGCCACGCTGCGATTACTGCCCACGCCGCAATCGGTACGCACGGTGTTGGCGGCATACAGCGCCGTCGATCACGCGGGTGAGGCAGTTGCACAGGTGATCGGCAGCGGATTCCTGCCCGTCGCCATCGAGATTATGGATCGGCTGGCGATTGATGCGGCGGAGGCGGCAGTACACGCGGGCTATCCCGCTGATGCACAGGCGCTGCTGATCGTGGAGTTGGATGGTCCGCAGGATGAAGTGCTGCCACAGTTTGAGAGTTTGCTCACGCTGCTCAATTCCACAGGCGCACAAAGTTTGAAAGTACCCAAGTCGGAAGAAGAACGCGCCAAAATCTGGAAGGGACGCAAAGCAGCGTTCTCGGCGGTGGGGCGCTTATCGCCGGATTATCTGGTGCAAGATGGCGTGGTGCCACGTAGCAAGCTCGGCTTGGCGCTGCGCGAGATCGGTAAGCTGGCAACGAAATACCAACTGCGCGTGGCGAATGTGTTCCACGCGGGCGACGGCAATTTGCATCCGCTGGTGCTGTTCGATAATCGTGTAGCGGGGGAACTGCATCGGGCGGAAGAACTGGCGGGCGAAATCCTCAGGATGTGTGTCGATATGGGCGGCTCGATCACGGGCGAACATGGCGTTGGCGTGGAAAAGCTGGCGTATATGCCCTATCAGTTCAACGAGCATGATCTGGGTGCGATGCTGGCGGTTTATCACGCTTTCGACTCGAAGATGCTGGCGAATCGCGGCAAGAAGCTGCCAATGGGATCGCCGGAACACCAAAGCGGACACGTCAGATCGGATCAGCAGCATCCGCTGGAAAAGGCGGGCGTGATCCAGCGGTTTTAGAGGTTGAGGTCGGAATTTAGTGCCATCAACGCCGGAGTAAACCAAGTAGACCGGAGATTGAAATCTCCGGCTACAAAACCTTTGAAACCCACTGAAGTGGGTTAGGAAAATGCTTTGGACTCTTGTGAACCCACTGATGGGGTTTAACTATTAAGTTGAACAACCTTGCTTTGTGTGCTAAACCCACCCTCACCCCAACCCCTCTCCCGCAAGCGGGAGAAGGGCAAATTCCTACTCCCCCTCTAGCCGCTTGCGGCTAGAGGGGTTGGGGGGTGAGGGCTAGTCACCAATCACTGATTGTTCAACTATTTACTTAAAACGCATCAGAGGGTTTCCAGAGTTTTGTAGCTGGATGGTTTTAACCTCCAGCGTTCGTGGTAAGCAAAAACATAACACCGGATCGCACAACATCCGGTGATTACGCGAGAACCCTAAATGACCATTTCACCATTCACTTATTCGCCTACTGATGTCGTAACACCCAATACCACTGAAGCAGCAGCGGCGTTATTTACCGAAAACGCGGATCGTCCGCTGCTATTTCGCGGCGGTGGCACGAAATGGGATGCTGGACACCGCGCCGCTGCCGAGTCTAGCAACCCGCTGATCATTTCAACCGCTAACCTGACGGGTATCCTAGAATACGATCCGGGCGAACTAACCGTCACTGTGCGGGCGGGGACTCCGCTGGCGACGGTGATCGACGAACTGGCGAAGAACGGTCAGTATCTGCCCTTCGATCCGATTCTTGCCGACGCGGGCGCGACGGTTGGCGGCACGGTGGCGGCGGGACTCGGCGGTCCGCGTCGGCTGCGTTACGGCGGGCTGCGCGATTTCGTGATCGGGATGTCCTATCTCAACGCGGATGGAGAGCGCATTCGCAGCGGCGGCAAAGTGGTTAAGAATGCGGCTGGCTACGACTTCACTAAGCTGTTCTGCGGATCAATGGGATCGCTGGGCATGATCACCGAGGTCAGCTTCAAGGTGTTCCCCAAGCCGCAAGGATCGCGCACGCTGCTGGCGCTGCTGCCGGATATTGCCAGCCTGCAAGCGGCGTTCAAGAAGCTGCAAGCCTCACCCACCGAGATCAGCGCCGCTGATGCGTGGTTGGCGGGTACTCTTGCCGCGCCGGAACTGGGATCGGGTTATCTGCTGGCGGTGCTGATCGAAGGCGCGATGGCATCACTGGAAGCGCGTTGCAACACCGTGCGCGGCTTGATCAACGCGACGGCAAGCCAAGAAATCGAGAATCACGACGAACAATTACAGTTGTGGGAGTCACTGCGCGATCTGGCGTGGATCGGAGATCAGCGAACGGTTTTGAAGTGCTATCTAGCGTCCTCACGCACTCCTGATCTGGATGCGCTGCTGGCGAAAGTGAACGCACGGCGAGTCTTCAGCGCGGCGGGCAACGTGGCATGGGCGGCATTCGATGGCGATCCGCAGGAGTTGAGCGCGGCGTTAGCGGCGAGTGAGATCACGGCGGCGGTATGGCGATCCGCTGTGCCCGCGCCGGACGTGATCCCGCCGCAGTCGAGCGCGCTGATGATCAAGCGGGTGAAGCAAGCGTTCGATCCGCGTGGACGGTTTTATGCGCCGCGTTCGTTTGAGATTGTAAGGTAAAGACGAGTGATGACTACCTATGAACAGTTGTCGTTAATTATTTCTGTTGCTAGTGCCGTTTTTGTCGTTATTTCGCTACTTTATCTCGCCCAACAGACGAGACTCTCTGCCCAACAGACGAAATCCGTTGCACACTCACTGGAATCCAGCGCCCTAAATCAGATTTTGTCTACGCTGTTAAAGCTATCTGAAACCTTGCTTGAATATCCTGAAATGCGTAAGTACTTATATGGTGGCGTTGATTGCCCGCCAGATCATCCCGATTACGAACGGCTGCAAGTCATGCTCTTGCTTTATCTGGATACGTTCGATTACTACATCCGCACCAGCACGCTTGTTTCCACCACTGGTCCGATGTCAAAATCGGATTGGTATCCTTGGATCATTGATATGTTCAAAACAAGTCCGGCGCTGCGAAAGCAGTTTGCGGCATACTCTGAACGAAACAAACATTGGTATCTGAAAGAATTGCGCGATCTGTATTTGCAGGCAGAGCGTGAGCTTGCCCTGAAGCAATAATCGAATAGCTGAAACCGAAGTTGCCTAGTTTGTGCCAATAAAAGGTTTTTATGGAAACGCACATCCCACTCAGCGAACTGGATAAACCCGCCGTCTCGATCATGAACGATGTGATCAAGACCTGCGTTCACTGCGGCTTCTGCTTGCCCACCTGCCCAACCTATCTGGAGACCGGATCGGAGTTGGACTCGCCGCGCGGACGCATCTATCTGATGAAGGGCGTACTGGAAGGTACCCTGAAGATGGATGATGAAGTCGTTGAGCATGTGGATCGCTGCTTGGGCTGTCTGGCGTGCGTGACGGCTTGCCCTTCCGGTGTGCAGTACAACGAACTGATCGATAACTTCCGCCCCAAACTGGAAGTCGAATACGCCCGTGCCCCGATGGATCGGATTTCGCGGCTGATGCTGCGCCAAGTGCTGCCCTATGCCACGCGCTTCCGCTTGGCGGTGCTGGCAGGCAGACTTGGCAAACCGTTCAGCGGGATCATGCCCAAGCCGATGCGGGCGATGCTCTCGCTGCTGCCGCAAGGATCGCTGCCGCCTGCTGAACCCCTGCCGGAGATCATTCCCGCGCAGGGAACGCGACGGGCGCGAGTGGCGCTGCTGAGTGGCTGCGTGCAGACCGTCCTCGCGCCGGAGATCAACGCGGCGACGGTGCGCGTGCTGACTCGCAACGGCGTCGAGGTGCTGATCCCGCGTAATCAAGGCTGCTGCGGGGCGCTGCCGCTGCATATGGGCGAACGCCAGTCGGGTAGAGCTTTTGCGCGGCGCAATCTGAACGCCTTCCCCACCGATGTTGACGCGATCATCACCAACGCGGCAGGCTGCGGATCGGCGCTCAAGGATTACGCGCATCTATTCGATGGGGAACCGGAAGAAGAACGCGCTCATCAATTCGCCGCGCAGTCGCAAGATGTCAGCAAATTTCTGGCGGAACTCGGACTCAGCGAACAGCCGCAGTCGTTGGGGCGCAAGCTGCGCGTCGCCTATCACGATGCCTGCCATCTCGGTCACGCGCAGGGCGTGAGATCGCAGCCGCGCCAACTGCTGATGAGCATCCCCGATCTGGAACTGGTGGACATTCCCGAAGCGGAAATCTGCTGCGGTTCGGCGGGCGTGTACAACATCACGCAGCCGGAGATGGCGACAGATCTACTGGAACGCAAGGTCAACAACATCGGCTCAACGCGGGCGGATGGCGTGGCGACGGGCAACATCGGCTGCCTGACGCAGATCCGGCGCGGGCTGAAGCAGAAGGGCAACATGTGGGCGGTTCACACCATGCAGCTACTCGACTGGGCGTATCAAGGCAAATTCCCAATCGAGTAGCCGCTTGTCAGATGTCTACCTGAGTAGCAATTAAGTAAATCGCTACCCCCATAGATTGAGGATGATTGGTGATCCGAAACGAGGTTAAAATAGAAAACAGTGTGCTAATTATGGCAATCATCTAGTCACTGGAGGATCTATGAAAAAGCGTGCGATGTTGATTTGGGTCATCGCACCGTTGCTGATCCTATTGGCATTCAGCGCCAATCTCTCCCTCGCTCAGGATAACCGCAGCATTCGCTGGGATCGTTACGATGTCACCTTTGACAATGTAATCACCAGCAACAATCAATTCGATGTCACCGAAGCCTATACCCTGAACATCGAGCGCGGACCGTTCCGCTTCGGCACGGCGAGCATCCCCACTGATCGCGCGGAACGGATCACCAACTTCACCGTCAGCGATGGTGGGACGCGGTTGAACCCTTCGTGCTCCGGTCAGGCAGGGACGTACTGCGTCGAGAACAACAGCGGCAGCATCGACATCACTTACTACTTCACCACAACTGCCAATACAGGTTCCACGAGACAGATCGAATTGAAGTACACCGTCTATGGCGGGCTGCGCTCCTATGAGGGCGGCGATCAACTGTTTTGGGTCGCCGTGCCGCCGGATCGCTTCGGGTTCGTGGTCAACAGCTCAAAGGTGATCGTGAGGTTGCCAGCAGGTGTTGAGCCAACAGTAGCGGCGTACTATTCCAACACCAATTGGTCGCAATCGCAGGAAGTGAATACCGTCACCTACGCCTCGCAGGGCAGTCTCGGCACGGATGGCTATATCGAAGTGCGTGTGCAGTATCCGCACGATCCGGCAATGGCGAAGCCTGCGTGGCAAGCTGCCTTCGATGCGGTGCGCGATTATGAGGAAAAGGTACAGCCGCTCGTCTCGCTGGGTTTGGTGGCGCTTAGCTTGCTGATCACCATTGGTGGTTTGGTCTTGTTGTACATCCAGTACAGCAAGCACGGACGTGATGCGGCGGCAGTGGTCGTGCCCGAATATCTGAGCGAACCACCGAGCGATACGCCGCCTGCGGTGGTCAATGCGCTGCTGACCGAGCAATCAAGTATGCAGGGCATCCTCGCCACGCTGGTCGATCTGGGACGACGCGGTTTCATCGTCTTTGAGCAGACCGAGAACGAAGGGATTTTCGGACTTTTCAAGAGTTCGGAGTTCACCTTCCACCGCACGGATCGCAATGGTGAAGGCAGCCTTAACCCTTACGAGCAGACGATCATGCGTGGCATCTTCGGCAGTAAGGATGATGTCAGCCTATCGGAGCTGCGTAACAAGTTCTACCAGTACATCGACAGCATCCACAGCGGCGTTTACAACGATCTGGTCAGGCGCGAGTTCTTCGTCAGACCGCCCAACGTCACCCGCAACATGTGGATGATCGGCGGAATCGCGCTGGTGGTCATCGCGGGTGTCATCGGCGCTGTGGGCGCGGAATTCTTGCTGCGGCTTTCACCGTTGTTCCCCGCGCCGCTGATCGGACTCGGCATCGTCGGCGTCGCCACTTTAATCGTGGGTAACTACATGCCCGCTAAGACCGGTAAAGGCTCGCAGGAAGCAGCGAAGTGGAAGGCATTTCGCACCTATCTGCAAAACATTAAGAAGTACGCCGATGTCTCGCAGGTGAGTGACCAGTTCGAGCGCTATATGCCCTTCGCGGTGCTGTGGGGCTTCAGCGGTCAGTGGATCAATCAGTTTGAGGGTGCGCTGACCTCTATGCCTGTGTGGTACTATCCCAATACTTATGGTCGCCCGTGGTATCGCGGCTATCGCGGATCGTATGGCGATTTCAGCGGCGGTATGGGTGGAATGGGTAGAGCCGGCGGTGATCTGGGCAGAGGAATGGGCGATCTCAACGACATGAATCGCTCGATCACGCAGGGCTTGAACTCCATGAGCGCCGGACTGACTTCCATGCTTAACAGCGTCTCCAACGTGATGACCAGCAGACCGAGCAGTTCGGGGTCGGGCGGCGGCGGCGGCTTCAGCGGTGGTGGTGGCGGCGGCGGCGGCGGTGGTGGCGGCGGCAGTCGCGGCTTCGGATGATCGACACAGAAGATTATGGGGTAGGTTTGGAAACCTACCCCTACGATTGCGTAAAATACAGACGCGATCAGTTTACGATGAATTGTGGGGGTGGGTTTGTAACCCACCCAATCACTTAGATATGGTGATTCTCAACAGGGACAAACATCCATGAACTCAAGTCGATTGGTCGGCATACTCCTGATCGTGATCGGACTAGTGATCGGCGTGGTGGCGGCGGTGTGGCTGTTCACCAACGAAGGTTTGGAACCTTCCGCCCGCATCCTCGGACTGGGCATCGCGCTGCTAGTGATCGTCGCGCCGCTGGTCGGTGGCGGCATCTACTTGACCACGATGGGCAAACAGGAATCGAATCAGGCGGCGGAAGCGGCAAAGCAGCGCCAATTGCTCAACACGGTACTTAGTCGCGGCTCTGTGCCTATCGCTGATGTGGCGATTGAGATGCAGATACCGCAGGAAAAACTGCGCGACATGATCTACGCGCTGGTGGGACTCGGCGTGTTCAGCGGCTACATCAACTGGGATAAGGGCGTGCTCTATTCCAGCGAGGCGAGCAAACTGCGCGAGATGACCAAATGCCCCAACTGCGGCGGCGAGATTACGCTGGCGGGTAAGGGCGTAGCGAAATGTCGCTTCTGCGGTACGGAGTTCTTCCTTTCGTGAAGCAGTCCGACGCTACGATCCACTGCCCCAACTGCGGGACACCGATCCTGCTGAATCATTGCAGCAAGGATTGGTGTCCCAACTGCGGTCAGCGATTCTGCTGCACAGATAACGCCTGCCTTGATAAAATTGATGACGATCTGTGGGCAGCGCATCAGGAACTTCTTCTGCGCCAAGCACATAGTATTTTTGAGGAGCAAGACAAGGATGAGCGCAGACGACTATGACCCTGCCCAACATCATCACCATCGACGGTCCAGCAGGTTCTGGCAAGAGCAGCGTGTGTTCCGCTTTAGCGCGTGAACTCGGTTATTTATTCGTGGATACAGGCGCGTTTTACCGTGCAGTGACACTAGCGGCGATCCGCATTAGCGTAGAGGCTGATGAAGCGCAGATCGTGGAACTGGCAAAGCGATCTAACTTCGACATCAGCAAAGATCGCTACGATGACGATGTGTACACCATCTGGCTGAATGGCGAAGATGTCACCTCTGCCGTCCGCAGCGTCGAAGTGGAGGCGTGCGTCTCGCAAGTATCCGCCATGCCGAAAGTGCGCGAGGTGCTGAACGAGAAATATCGCCAACTGGCAAAGCGCGGCAAAGTGATTATGGCAGGGCGCGATATTGGTACGGTGGTACTGCCAGATGCCGATCTCAAGATTTATCTGGACGCTTCGCCGGAAGTGCGGGCGGGACGTAGAGTCAAGCAGCGGCAGGCAACCGGACAGCCCGCTGATTACGCAGCGATCCTCGCTAACCTGAAAGAACGCGATAGTATCGACAGCCAGCGCAGCGTAGCGCCTTTACGCCGCCCTGAAGATGCAGTCTATCTGGATACTGACGACCTAGACATCGAGGGCGTTGTCAGCAAGATCAAGCAGTTGGTTGCCGCGTGGCAGCCGCGTACACAGCCTAACACAGAAGTGGAGTAACGGATTGCGTAGTTTTGCCAGCGATAATAATTCCGGTGTTCATCCCGCCGTCTTTGAAGCGATGCAGCGTGCCAATGATCAACATGCGCTTGGCTATGGCAATGATGCTTTCACCGAGCGTGCCACCGCCAAGTTTAAGCAGTTGCTGGGCGATGACATCGCTGTGTATTATGTCTATGGCGGCACAGGCGCTAATGTGGTCGGCTTATCCACCGTCACGCGCTCGCACGAAGCGGTGATCTGCTCCGATGGCGCTCACATTTACACCGATGAATGCAACGCGCCGGAAAAACTGATCGGCTGCAAACTGCTCCCTGTTCCGCACACGCGTGGCAAGATCACCGTAGAGGGCATCCGCAAGCATCTGCACGGATTTGGCGATCCGCACCATCCGCAGCCCAGAGTGATCTCGATCTCGCAGGTGACCGAGTTGGGCACGGTCTACAGTATCGCGGAAATCCGCGAGATCGCTGATCTGGCACACGAGTACGGTCTGCTGCTGCACATGGATGGCGCGCGCATCTCCAACGCAGCGGCGGCGCTGAACCTCGATCTGCGTGCCTGCACCCGCGATGCCGGAGTCGATGTGATGTCTTTCGGTGGCACCAAGAATGGCTTGATGTACGGCGAGGCGGTGATCTTCTTCAATCCGGCGCTGGCGCGGGATGCCGCTTTCGTGCGGAAACAATCAATGCAGCTTGCCTCCAAGATGCGTTTCGTGGCGGCACAGTTCGAGGCGCTGCTGACCGATGACTTGTGGCGCAAGAATGCACAGCACGCCAATCGGATGGCGGCGCGGTTGGTGGAGCAACTGCGCGAGATTCCAGAGATCAAGTTCACGGCAACGGTGGACGCCAACGGCATTTTCGCCATCATCCCGCCAGCGATCACCAAGCCGCTGCAAGAGCAGTTTCCGTTCTACGTGTGGGACGAATCGACCAACGAAGTGCGCTGGATGACCTCGTTCGACACGACGGAATCAGATGTGAATGCCTTCGTTGCGGCAATCAAGCAGGCGCTGCGCGAACAAGTGCCGGGTTAAGCTGACGCCATGACCGAGTTGATCTACCTGATCGAACGCGCCTCTCTGGGGCTGTACCTCGTCTGCGGTGCGGTACTACTGCTCTCGCTGCGCCGCTGGCTGATCGCTAACGGGCGGCTGCGGGCGGCGGAGTTCGAGCTGGAGCGTGAGATGGCGCGTAGTCAGCAGTCCTCTGCGCTGACGTGGGGCATCGGCATGATCGAAGTGGCTCTGGCGGTCTTTGCCATCACTTATGTGGTCGCGCCGACGGTACGCAGTGATGCTCTCAGCGCCAGTGGTGTGGTAGCTACTAGCGGCGATCAAGCACCTGAGACGTTCCAAACGTCTACGCCGGGCGGCAGTGGCGCAGAAGTGGATGATATGTTCGCTACGGTCACCGCGCAAGCGATGGCAGGCAGCGGCGGTCCTGTGCTGCTACTGACGCCGGAAGATTCCCCGACTCCGGTAGGCACCATTGAGCCGGATCTCGGTACGGTGGAAGGCTGCGACACCGATCAGGCAAAACTGCTTGTCCCGGCTAACGGACAAGTGTTATTTGACTCGGTCACGGTAATCGGTCAGGCGACCATCGACAGTTTTTCCTCTTATAAGTTTGAGATTGCGGGCGATTCTACTGGTGGGCAGTTCGCACCTATCGGCGCGGTAGGAACGTCGCCAATGGTGCAGCAGGGAATACTGGGACAGGTGGCATTGGCAGGCATCCAACCGGGGATTTACCGTTTCCGGCTAGCGGTATTCGATAGCGCGGCGGCGCTGCGAGCTTTTTGCATCGTCAATGTGCGCATCACCGAGCGTCCGCCAACGATCACGCCGCCCGGTGGTGGCGGTGCGATTCCGGCTGCACCCCCAACTCCCACGCCATAATTCGGAATGAGAATCTAAAGCGTCAGCCGGAAATTGCTGACGCTTTAGTAGAAATGCAATTGGCAATTCCACGGTACAGCCACTACGCAGCAAGTAGGTCATTTTGCCCCGCGGCGTTGAGATACGTCAATCAATTTTGATGTTCGTCGCTTCATCACGTCGCTTGCTCTCACTAGGCGTGGGGAAGTTACGGATGTCATTCAGCACGGTAGGCTGCTCATGAGTCTGGGCAAGCACACTAAGCGATCCGTCGGTTTCCAAAATGACAGCTTGCACCTTCTTTAACAACGGCGTGCCGCTCTTGCGGATAGCTGCTTCAATTTCGTCTACGATAAGACGTTCGCGCTTCATTGTGTCGTACAGAAACTCGCCCTCGTAAAACACCATAGTAGGCTCGGCTCTCACCAGTGAAGCTACTGTTTTGGATCGAACGGCTAGATAGGTGATGGCATATTGCAAAAAGAGCAAAAGCCCGACGGCAGTCATCCCTTCAGCAAGCGCCACATCTTCATTTAGCAGAATGGTCGCTAATATCGATCCCAGTGCCACTGTGACAACGAGATCAAAAGCGCTCATCTTAGAGAGGGATCGTTTGCCCGATATTCTCACCAGAAGGATCAATCCCGCATATGCTAGTGTGCCAACCAGCAATGTTCGCACAATTTCAGACATACTCTGAAACAACATTGAGCAACTCCCGAAATTTCCACGCGAAGGAGGCAGGTGAATGCATTGGAAAGCGTTCGTCCTTCACTGATCACACAACACAGAGTTGTGAAGAACGAACGCTAGCTCAGCAGAAGGCGCGCTTCATGCGATCAGCGGTTGCAGTTACCCTGCGCCAGTGTATAGCGAATAGTAAACTGCTGGTTGTTGGTGCGAGCACGCAGCTCATGTTCCACATTGTAGTACGCTGTTACGGTAAACTGCACACGTACTACATAGTTCTGTCCCGGATTGAGAGAGGGATAGTTAACCGACGCGCTGGCATTCACATCACCTGAAACTGGATACACATCCTGCAAGGAGAGAGTTCCCGGCGCAGAAACGATAGTTCCAAGATTGGCTATATTTATGAGGACGTTGAATGGTGTGCCACAAACAGCACTACCGCCTTCAATCGCCATGCCATTAGGAATTACTCTGGGGAACGCTATGGGAGTGGCTGTAGGCTGAGGGATAATCGGTGCTGGCGGCGCAATTCGTGGCACGGCATTGATATCGCCGCTAGCGATCACGATTGAGGGCGCTATCCACCCTACCAGCCCCGTCGGAAGGACGATCTGGAACCAGCCACTAGTGTTATTACTTACTGCCAGCACCTGTGCGGTTTGTCCCCGACGAAGATAGCCGACCACCGGACATTGGCTGTTATCAGCTATGTCGCACTGGCGAACATTGGCGGCGCTAATCGTGTCGATCACCGTGACGCGCGGTGTAGAATCCGGCGTCGTTGAAGGCTGCGAAGTTGGAGGTACGGGCGTAATGGTTAGCGTCGGCAGCGCCGTTGCGGTTGCCAACCCATCGCCCTGAAGCTGACTTTTGATCTGGTCAACAAGCTCTGAATAACGCGCATTGTTCACGCGCAATGGAGCGACCACATTATAAAAGTAACGTCCAGTGCCAGTTGTCACTGTTAAGCGCAGGGCATACAGTCCATCTTCAACAGTTGTCGTATCTATAGTGGTTAGTGTGCCGTTCTCTACAGCATTCTTTACCGCCGTTGTGACTGGAATCCAAGGAGTGTCCTGAGGCATGGTAAAGTCGGGATTCAATGGCAACAGCTCGAGATAGTAATATGCCATTTCGGGGACGTTGGCAGTACCCCGAACCACTGTTGCACCGAACAACTCGCTCACTGGCAGAGGCGAGGTGATTACAGCCTGTTCGCTAGTTTCCTCTCCCTGCGCCAGAGCAGCCTGATTTACTTGGATGAAACTAATGAGCAATAGCAAGCTCAGTCCAACATACAACCATCTTCTCATCACATTTACCTCGTAACACTGCAAATAAAACGCATTTAAGAAAGGGCAAATGAAGTGAGCACAGTCGTACAGTTGTAGCCTAGAGGAAGTTGCCTCACATGTTCTGCTTATAGGTTAGGTCAATTGCCATAAAAAAAGACCAAATTTACGCCTGTGGCATAGGCGCTGCTGTAGTTGGAAGCTAGTAGGCTGTCGGGGTATGGAAAGTTGCCCTGAGAAGAAAGTTCAGGCGGCTGTAAAGCGCGGCAACCTGTTATTCACACAAAAAGATATGCTGAGAGTGGCAAATAAAGCAAAATGCCAGACTGGATAACCCAATCTGGCATTTCGAGTACAAACCTTGTGCGGAGCCGACGGGCATCGGGGCAGTGTTGGCAGAATGCTGCTATTCACAGCCAACGAGTATTCAGAAAAAATCCGTGCATTGCTGCAAGCAACTGCCTAAGTGAGCGCACTTACTTTCTATCGCGCAATGCAGCTTCAATAGCCTCAGCACGGGTGGCATAAGCGCCTTTTAACTCGCCATTATGCCACCGATATCCCCAATGTGTTGTATTGCGCTTTTCGATCTTCAAACCGCCTCGCTCCAATACAGCCAGTACAGATTGCAATGATTCCGTCGCATTATCCTGCTGATTAGCGCCTTGCTGTAATTCTTCAACCGCATGAGCAAGGGTAAGCAACCACACTTTACCTTTGGCAACCCATGTTTTCTGCTGAATACGTGGATGGCTAACCAAATGTTTGATTTCTTCAATTATCGCTTGTAGATCGGTGATTGTACGTGAATTGCCCATGATTAAAATTCTCGCATCATTACGAAAATCAAAGATATAAATCAGGCACACCTAACGGCTGCTTATTTAGTTCGTCGCGCAATAATCGCCACGATGGTAGATATTTATCCAGAAAGTCTCTAAATCTGTCGTTATGGTGCCTTTCCAGAAAATGTACCATTTCATGCACAACAACATATTCAAGACAATGAACAGGTTTCTTTGCCAGTTCAAGATTTAACCAAATTCGCTGTGCGTCAATGCTACATGTACCCCACTTTGTATTCATTCGCTTGATACCCCAATCCATAACTTTGACGCCAAGCACATCCTCCCACTTGGCGATTAAAGGAGCAGCAACACTTCTTAGTTGACGGCGGTACCATGTCATCATTACGCGCTCTCGTTGATCTCTATCGCTACCGGAGCGAACATATAAATCTATCTTGGTGTTAGTGCGAATCAATACTTTGGGGGGCGCATCATGATAAATTACATTCAGCAAGTAGCGTCTGCCCTGAAAATAATGACTTTCGCCTGACACGTACTCGCGTACAGACTGGCGTTCTTGTCCAGCATATTTAGCTTGTTGACGCTTGACCCATGCCAGTTTAGAAATGACCGCCAAACGCACAGCGTCATCGTTAACTAGATGCGGAGCAGCCACCCGAACTCGCCCATCAGGAGGATACACGGCGAGATGCAGATTCTTAATATCTTTACGCACTACATCTACAACTAATCCATTCACAACAATCTGGTGCATCGTCAATACTCAGCCTGATTCTTGACTAGCTCAAAAACTTGTCCGGCAAGTATATCGTCAGCAATGTGTTTGCGAATGGCAATCAGAACTTCTTTTTCCTTAAACCTATTGCCTCGCCAACCATCTTTTTTAGTTCGTTGAATCTCAGCGTCCAAAACAATTGCCAGTTGCTCGTTGTTACCTAAATTATCGAATAGTGCTTGCTTGGCGCGTGTATTAATTGAACTCGGATACGCTGGACTTTGCAGTGGGTTGTTGACCTGCTTAGTCAAGTCAACGATTTTCTCCAGATATTCACCATACTCAAGTGCTTTAGCTCTACG
>JAHBVK010000005.1 GCA_019637555.1 Anaerolineae bacterium | reverse complement strand
TTTTGCGACCATCGCTACGCTTTTTGGGGCAATTGGCATCATCATTATCATGCAGGGCGTGATTATTGATGAGAAGAAAAGCGGCACGGCAGCATGGATCGCTTCCAAGCCGACCTCGCGCGCTGCCTTCGTCTTATCCACGCTGGTGGCGAATGTCGTCGCCTCGCTGGTCGTCATCGTCCTGATTCAGGGAGGGATCGCTTATCTCCAATTCGCTCTGCGTGGGAATGCGCCTCCGTTGGGACCATTCTTATGGGGACTGGCGCTGATGAGTTTGCATCTGCTGTTCTACCTGACACTAACATTGATGCTGGGAACGTTGTTCAACGAGCGAGGAGCGGTGATTGCAATTCCGCTAGTCGTTCTGTTTAGCGCCCAATTCGTGATGGGCTTGTCGCCGAGTTTGACAATGTACACACCTTGGCCCCTGCTATTTCCAACTGCGATTGGTGATCCGCTGCCCATTCAGGCGATGACTGGACAGACATTGACCACAGTCACTCCAATCGTTGCAACGATTGTGTGGATTGTAGTCTTTGTAGGTGTGGCTATCTGGCGCTTCGAGCGCGAGGAGTTCTAAGTTTGCCTATCGAGGGCGCGGTTATGCTGTGCCCTCGTCACTATCCAAATCATTGATGCAGAGTATATCAAGGTAGTAACTGAGACGTGTCGAACCAATGTAACTTAGATGTCGGTTAGTTTGTTCGGCATTCCTAGAAAGCGTGGTAACCAATTTCAGCGCGATCATCACACATTTAGCTAATGTGTATTCACACCGTATCGGAGGTCACGCAATATGTACGAAAGCTCAGGCGTTTATCGGCAGTAACATCTGGTCAAGCATTGTGTACCAGCGTTGCAGATTGTGGCGCTGTACTAGTTCCTGCGTTTTCTCGTGCTGGAAAGCCGCCATGTGCCGATCACCACTGCTCTCGTAGAGCCGCGCCTGACACAGCCGTGCCCGAATTTGATGCGACACAATGCCTAAATCGATGGTGCGGAGCAAGCCTTCGGAAATCTGTGAGCGCACAGGTTCGGTTGGTCCTTCGCTCATCAGTAAGGCATAGCCACACAGACTTTGCGAGGCGGTGCTGCTAAAGGGAATATCGAACTGCGAGAGCCACTTATTGAGCGCCTTGCCCGCTTCCGCGAAATGGTGCGCCGCTTTGGGGAAATCGACGCGCTTCGCCAGTTCGATGTAGCCAAGTGCTTCTTGCCGATGTCCTTCGATCCACTCAATCTGTGCTGGTGTGTCGCCATGATCGTGAACAAATTGAGCGATCATGCCTTCTTGCTGCCGATACCCGCTGTGGCAGGCGATCATCACCTGAATAGATCGGATCATCGTAGCGGCATCATGGATACTGACGGCGGCGAACTGCTCATCTTCGATAGTCGCGGTCTGCAACAGATTCAACGCCTGCTGCGCGTAATAGCCCGCCCGTTCTGGATTGCCGGAGATCAGGCTGGGTACGGCGCATCCATCACCAACGTACAGCGCGGCTTCGACAGGACTGAGATAGCCATCAAGGATGCCCGCTAATTCACTTTGTAAACTGTCCTCGCGGATTTTAAATAAGCCGTTGAGATACCAGCCATGCGTGGAATAGCGGATCAGTTCCGGCGCGGCGGGGATATTCGCCTGATCGATGCCCATTTCGAGGACGCGCCGCACGATCAAGCTGGATTGCGTCATCAAGCGCTGGCGGCGCATTGGATCGAGCTTAAGATCGAACGCCATTTTCAGCGGACCGGAGTAGATATGCCACGTTGTATTTTTGCTGTGAATCTGGTTGTTGAGCTGCTCGACGAGGGCGTCAGCCGCTAATCTGGCTTCGTGCGCGCCGCGTGAGAGTCGTTCGATGAATTCCAGATCGGAGACGCGCTCAGGCGCGATTCGATTGCAAACCTTGATGATCGCCGCCATCGTCGCCGGGGCAAGTTGACTGTGTTTGCCCCGGCGCCAATTGCGTGCTGTGCTCTCCGAAACACCGAAGCGCAGCGCAATCGCGTGATCTGCTTGCAGCAACCCTGCGCCCATTGGCAGCTCGCGTACATCTTCAAGAATTTCAACGAGTGTGTTGTAGAGGTTTTTGGCGAGGGTCATGATCAATATTCCTAAATTTTTCGCTCAATAGTACCGTCATCATTGTGGGCAAATCAACTTGCCTACCCTACCTCGCTACCCCTAGCTTTCTTGTGTTTTAATCGCTAATAGCGCGTCATTTCGCTGTGATCATCACAGCGGCGGGATGAGGTGCCGAACGGTGCTCATATTGACTGCAACAAATAACAGCATGTTCTGAAATTCTGAAAGGACGTTTCTGAATAATGTCGATCTTTTTTAAGCCGAGCGATGGCTGGGCAGCAGATTTTATTCCTTTCTACTGGCAAGGAGAATATCACCTTTTCTATTTGAAAGATTATCGGGATAAGGCGAATCATGGCGAGGGTACGCCGTGGTTTCATCTGGGAACGCGCGATTTCGTCCGCTTTACGGATTACGGGGAGGCATTACCACGCGGACGCCAAAATGAGCAGGATTTATACGTCTTCACAGGCTGTGCAATGGAAAAAGATGGCTTGTTCCACATCTTCTACACCGGACACAATCCGCACTTGCGCGCAGTAGGCAAGCCGGAGCAGGCGATCATGCACGCCACCAGCCGCGATTTGATTCATTGGGAGAAAGATCCCGCCAACCCGATTATGTTCGCGCCTCCACAGCATTACGAAATCCATGACTGGCGCGATCCGTTCATCTTCTGGAATGAGGAGGCAAAGGAATACTGGATGCTGTTGGCGGCACGTAAAAAGGATGGTCCCTTTAACCGTCGGGGGATTACCGCATTAGCAGCTTCAACAGATTTACAGGAATGGCGAGTCTGCGATCCGTTCTGGGTTCCCGATCTCTACTTCACCCACGAATGCCCCGATCTGTTTCGCATCGGTGAGTGGTGGTATCTGGTCTATTCGACGTTCACCGAGCGCAATCTGACTCACTACCGCATGAGCCGCAGCCTAGCAGGACCATGGATCGCACCGACTAATGACTCGTTCGATGGTCGCGCTTTCTACGCCGCTAAAACAGCTTCCGACGGCAAGCGCCGTTTCGCCTTCGGATGGAACCCCTCGCGCACGGGCGAGCAGGATACAGGCGGCTGGAATTGGGGTGGCGATCTGGTTGTCCATGAGATCGAGCAACAATCTGACGGCATGCTGACGGTGCGATTACCAGCGGAGGTCGCTCGCTGCTTCGACAAAACCGAGAATTTGCGCCTAGAGCCGCGCTTGGGGCAGTGGACACCTAGTGCGGACAAAAGTGGTGTAGTCAGCGCCAATGCTGTCGGCGGATTCGCGTGGGCGGCGCTCAACTCGATGCCCGTTAGCAGCCTATTGGAAACAACCATCACTTGCTCACCGGAGACTCGCGCTGTCGGCGTGATCGTGCGGGCGGATGAAGCGCTGGATCGCTACTACCAGATTCGGATAGAACCGGGGCGTCAGCGGATCATCTTTGATCGCAGTCCGCGTCCGGGCGACGAAGCGCCGATCATCGAGCGTCCGTTGCAACTAATAGAGAATGCCCCTGTGCGCTTGCAAGTGCTGGTCGAAGGCAGCGTGATCGTGATCTACATCAACGATCAGGTGGCACTCTCGACGCGCGGCTACGAACACAGAGAGGGCACTTACGGCTTGTTCGTCAGCGAGGGCAGCGCCACCTTCAGCGATATCCGGCTGTCGGCGGCAGCGATGTAGAGGTTGCAGATTTCCGATCTGTTCCGGCGTAGCTCCCCTTCGCGCCGCGCGACCAAACCGGAACAGATCATTTTATGAGTCGCGCAAAACTCTGAAATTTTCGCTCAAATGAGAAATGTTAGAATGACTCGCTACCCCCCTTTGCTACCCCCTGACTATCCATGCTTTACTGTTAATGGACAGCAAATCATTGCGCCTGTGGGTGATTTCATGACGGCTGGCGATCTGGCATCGGCACAACGCTCATCTCCCATCGGTCAGCGGTCAAAATGAGATAGAGACTGGTTTTTGAAGAAAGGATGTTTACATGACCAAACGAATGACTCGTCGTGAATTTCTACTTATGTCTGGCATGGCGATGGCAGCGGCATCACTGCCGTTAGCTGGATTGCGCCGCGTCGCCGCGCAAACACCGACGAGTTTCAAACAAGCGCCTATGCTGGATGAACTGGTGAAGGCGGGGACGCTGCCGCCCGTTGAGGCGCGTCTGCCCAAAGTGCCAGCGGTAGTCGTACCTACCAATGAAGTAGGCAAGTACGGTGGCACGATCCGCGCCTTCATGCTCAATCAGACCGATAATCCGGCAATCGGTAATTTTCTGAACTACGGTCTGCTGCATGTCCCCCGCGATCTGGAGCAGTTCGTCTCCAATCTGCCATTGAACGGTTGGGACTCCTATCTGACGGAAGCCTACGAGTGGAACGCTGATGCCACGCAGTTAACAATCAAACTGCGCGACGGATTGAAGTGGTCGGATGGCGCGCCCTTCACTTCCGAGGATGTGATGTTCCGCTGGTACGACATGCTGATGGATAAGGAGTTCATCCCCACGCCACCAGCCTCGCTGTTCATTAACGGTGAAGCTATCGTGTTGGAAGCGCCGGATGCGTTGACGCTGGTGTTCAAGTTCCCTGCGCCATTCGCCAACTTCCCCTTCGTGTGGCTGCGTGAGTCGCACTTCACGCTGTATCCCAAGCACTACCTGATGCAGTGGCATCCGCGCTACACCAAGACTGCCACCTATCAGGATTTGCAGGAGAAAAGCTCTATCGCCGCGCTGCAACCGGGCATCCCCTCGCTGACGCCGTGGGTGATCAAGACCAGCGACACGACGGGCATCCTGATGGAGCGTAATCCCTACTTCGGCGTCGTTGATACCGAAGGCAACCAACTTCCCTACGCCGACTACTATCACGCGCCGTTCGTCGGCACGCAGCAGAATGGTGTGCTCAAGGCAATCGCAGGCGAAGTGGACGTAGTGGAGCGCAATATCCAGTTGTTCGATCAACTGCCAACGCTCAAGGAGAACGAGGCACGCGGCGACTACAAACTGCTGTTCTGGCGCGGCACGGCGTTCACCGCTGGTACGTTGATCAACTTCAACTACAACCTGAAAGACCCTGAGAATCCTGAACTATTCGATCTGCTGCGGAACAAGGATTTCCGCGTGGCGCTCTCCGTCGCTCTGGATCGGGCGGACATCAACGACACCCTGTATTACGGCTTAGGGCGTCCCACCAGCTACGGCTTAAGTTCTAAATCACCGTACTGGGATGAGGAGATGAGCACAATCACGCAGACCAACGCTGAGTATGATCTTGCCCGCGCTGAGTCGCTGCTGGATGGCTTGGGCTTGACCAAGAACGCGGATGGCATCCGCCAGTTCCCCAGCGGCAAGCCCGTCTCGATCATCCTCGATGTCGCCAGCGAGATCACCATGCACTTGAAGGTGGCAGAAATGGTGGTGCGCTCGTGGCAGGCGCTAGGCATCAACGTGACGCTGAATGCCAGCTCGCGTTCGCTGGTCTTTGAGCGCATCGGCAACCGCAGCTTCCACGCCTTCATCTGGGGCATCGATGCCAACGAAATCCCGCTGGTACGTTACGATTTCGAGGTCATGTCGCCAATGTACTCGGAGGCAAGCATTTACACCGATGGCGTTGTGCCGCCGGAAGGTCAGCAGGCGTTATGGGATCTCCGTAGCCAGATTTACGCGGAAGTCGATCCTGATAAGAGCCGTGCTCTGCATAAAGAAGTGGCGAAGTATCGCGTCGATTGGATGTTCAACATCCACTTGCTCGGCGACCTGCCCGTGTTGATCGTGCGTCACAACCGCATGGGCAACATCCCTGACGAGGGCATCTCGCTGCAAAACGTGATCTACGAGAAGCCGGAGCAGTTCTACATCAAGTCTTAGTCGAGCTAAACTCAATAAACTCAAGTACGCAGACTTGTCCTTTGTCCTTGTTCACGAGTTGGCACGCATGATCTCTGTCCGCACAGACTCATGCGTGTCAGCGTCCCCTCGATCCGCTGTCTGCGGTATCAAGGGATATAAAGTGAAAGATAGTGAAATAGACAGCGCATGGCAGCTTTTTTTGTACGCCGAATATTGTGGGCTATTCCCACCGTTTTACTGATCTCCATCGTCTGCTTTCTGATCACCAATCTGCCCGCTGGCGATGTGATCGATGACCTCGAACATCGGCTGATGCAGAATCAGGGCTATTCCGCGCAGGCGGCAAAAGCCGAAGGCGACGCGATCCGCGCCCGCTATGGCTTGGATCAGCCGCTGCCGATCCAGTATGGCTACTGGCTGTTCAACTTCTTTCGCGGCGATTTCGGCATCTCGCTGGTTACCTTTAAGCCCGTCTCGGACATGATCTGGGATCGCCTAGGCTACTCCATCATCTTCGCGCTACTCTCGCTCGGCTTCGCATGGTTCGTCGGCGTGGCGGTGGGCATCTACTCAGCTACGCATCAGTATTCACTGCTGGATAATATCGCCACCTTGCTCAGTTTCTTGGGACAATCGATCCCCGACTTTCTGCTGGCGCTGATCCTGTTGATGGTAGTCGTGCTGGTATTCAATGCGCCGCTGCCATTGGGGTTATCCTCCTCCGAATACGCCAACGCGCCGTGGTCGTTCGATAAGTTCAAAGACTTGTTGGCGCATCTATGGATTCCGGTGATCGTGGCGGGCGCACCGGGCGCGGCGGGGATCATGCGGGTGATGCGCGGCAATCTGATGGATGAACTGGGGCGGCAGTACGTGGAGACGGCGCGAGCGAAGGGCTTGCCCGAATCCTCGGTGATCAACAAACACGCTGTCCGCATCGCTATCAATCCGCTGATCACGCTGTTAGGCTTCCAATTCCCTTTGATCATCTCGTCGGGCGTGATCACCTCTATCGTGCTCTCGCTGCCAACCATTGGTCCGCTGCTGCAAGATGCGCTGCTGACCAAAGATATTCAAGTGTCGTCTACTATCTTGATGATGTTGGGAATCCTGCTGGTGCTCGGTAATCTGGTTGCCGATATGCTTTTGGCGTGGGTCGATCCCCGCATCCGCTTGGATTAGGGGCTAGTGATACTGATGACCACCCACATTAACCCTTCAACGCTAACTACTGAAGCTGAACCTGAGACTCAGGCACAGATCGTCAGCTTGCAGACCCCGCCGAAGCGAGGTGTCTCACGCCGTCGCCTGTTATGGGCACGCTTCAAGGCGAATCGACTAGGCATGATCGGCACGCTGTGGATCGTGATCCTGATCTTCATCGCCGTTTTCGCTGAATTTCTAGCGCCTTATGGCGTTGAGGAGGTGCAGCGCGATTTCAAGAAAATGCCGCCGCAGCGCGTTTACTTCGTCAAAGAGGGCGATTGGTTACCCACAGCGCCATTCGTTTACGGTTACGAGAAGGTAGTTAACCGCGAGACGTTCAGTACCACCTTCGTTGAGGATCGTAGCGTCAGCTATCCGCTGCGCTTGTTCGTCAAAGGTATGCCCTACAAATTGCTCGGCGTCATCCCGACGGATGTTCATCTGTTCGGGGCAGAGACGGGCGGCACAATCTTCCTGTTCGGCACAGATTCGCTCGGCTACGATGTATTCTCCAGAGTGCTGATCGCCAGCCGAGTCTCGCTGCTAGTGCCACTGGTGGGCATGTTGATCGCGGTGACGTTGGGATCGATCATCGGCGTGGCTTCCGGCTACTGGGGCGGCTTGCCGGATCTATTCATTCAACGCTTCACCGAAGTGCTAATGTCTTTCCCGCGCATCCCGTTATGGTTAGCGTTGGCGGCGGCGCTACCAGCCGATATGCCCTCATTCAACCGTTATCTCGGCGTCACGGCGCTGCTCTCACTGATCGGCTGGGCGGGGTTGTGTCGGCAGATACGCGGCAAGACGCTGGCGCTCAAAGAGAGCGAATTCATCATGGCGGCGCGGGTGGCAGGTTCTAGCCAGCGTACGATCCTGCTCGGTCATCTGCTGCCCAATTGCATCAGCCATATCATCGTGGTCGCCACGTTGACCATCCCCGGTTTGATCCTCGCAGAAAGCTCGTTGAGCTTCCTCGGAGTCGGGATCACGCCGCCGCTGGTCAGTTGGGGGACGCTGCTCAAAGAAGCGCAAAACGTCCACGCGCTGCTCTCGATCCCTTGGCTGCTTGCGCCGGGTGCGTTCATCCTGATCACGGTGCTGGCATTCAATCTGTTCGGGGATGCGCTGCGTGACGCGCTCGATCCTTATTCTAAGATCAGGTGATGATGCAGCAAACAACATCATATCCACTGCTTAAGGTACAGGACTTACGAGTCACCTTTAACACGCTCGGCGGCAAGGTCTCTGCCGTTGATGGCATCAGCTTTTCACTGCAACGCGGGCAGTGTCTATGCATCGTGGGCGAAAGCGGCTGCGGTAAAAGTGTGACTGCACGCTCGATCCTGAGGCTGGTGCAATCCGCGCACACCGAAGGGCGTATCCTGTTTTCGCCGCAGGGATCAGAGTCAACGATTGATCTGGTCACGATGGATGCCAAAGGGCGCGAGATACAGGCGATTCGCGGTAACGACATCGCCATGATCTTTCAGGAGCCGATGACCTCGCTGACGCCTGTGTATACAGTGGGCGAGCAGATCGTCGAGACGATCCTGCGGCATCAGCGGATCAGCAAAGCAGCGGCATGGGAACGCGCCGTCGAACTGCTGCAACTGGTTGGCTTGCCCGATAGTCGCCGCCGCGTGCATGACTATCCCCATCAGATGAGTGGCGGGATGCGCCAGCGGGTGATGATTGCGATGGCGCTCTCCTGCCAACCGCAAATCCTGATTGCTGATGAGCCAACCACCGCGCTCGATGTCACTGTGCAGGCGCAAATCCTGCGCTTGCTGGATCGGCTGCGGCGTGAACTGAACATGGGCTTGATCATGATCACGCACGATCTCGCCGTCGTCTCCAAGATGGCGGATGAGGTGCTGGTGATGTATCTGGGGCAAGCGGTGGAACAAACTCCGGTACGACAGTTCTTCGAGAATCCGCGTCATCCCTACTCTCAGGGGCTGCTCAATTCGATGGTGCTACCGCAGACAAAACCCAAGCAAGCCTTGATTCCCATCCCCGGTTCAGTACCTAATCCGCTGGATCGACCAACGGGCTGCCGATTCAGCAACCGCTGTCCCGCCGTCCATGATCGCTGTCAGATGCCCCCGCCTGTCGTCGAACTACCGGATAACCAGAAGGTCGCTTGCTGGCTCTACACCGAAGGTGCTGCTAGTAACGCTGTGAGTACGAATGAGTGAAGTTATGACCGATAAGGTTCTTTTGCAAGTTAACGATCTAACCAAGTTCTATCCGATCCAGCAGGGATTGTCGCGCCGTGCGGCGGGTACGGTTCACGCAGTGGATAGTGTGAGCTTTGAGGTAAAGCAGGGCGAATGTCTCGGTCTGGTGGGCGAAAGCGGCTGCGGCAAAACGACAGTGGCGCGTTGCATCCTCAAACTGATCGAACCAACTAGCGGTCAGATCACCTTGCACGCGCCGCAGACTGATCTAGAGATCACGACGGCGGATGGCAAGGAAGTACGGCAGTTGCGGCGCTGGTTGCAGATGATCTTTCAAGACCCCTTCGCCTCGCTCGATCCGCGTTGGACGGTAGGCAATATCATCGCTGAACCGCTGATCGCACAGGGGATCAGCCGCCGTGAAGCTGAACAGCGCGTGGCGGAAGTGCTGCCGCTGGCGGGACTGGGCACGCACTTCAGCAACCGCTATCCGCATGAACTCAGCGGCGGTGAACGTCAGCGGGTGGGCATTGCCCGCGCCATCGTGGTCAATCCGCTGCTGATCGTAGCGGACGAACCCGTCTCGGCGCTGGATGTTTCGGTACGCGCACAGATCGTCAATCTGCTGTTGGAACTGCAAGAAAGGTTGGGCTTATCCTACATCTTCATCGCCCACGATCTCAGCATCGTCAAGCACATTAGTGATCGCATCGGCGTGATGTATCTGGGGCAGATTGTGGAGATCGGTAGCCGCGATCAGGTGTTCACACAACTGATGCACCCGTATACCGAAGCGCTGCTGATGTCTGTACTGACGCCTGTTCCCGACGAGCGCGGCATTAGCTATGTGTTGGAAGGCGATGTCCCTAGCCCGATCAATCCGCCGACGGGCTGCCGTTTCGCCTCGCGCTGCCGTTTCGCACAGGCGCAATGCCGCGAACAAAGCCCCGATCTACGCGATATGGGCGGTGGTCATCTGGTGCGCTGCCACTTTGCGGGGGAACTGGAACTGATCCGCGCTAACTAACTGACGACAGTAAATCCTTAGATTTTCATAGCCCTATGAATTAGAGTGAGAGGAGCATTCTTGTGTTTACTTTGCTGTTTTTCGATGATTGGTATCTCAGCGTGCGGCAGAATCTGGCGCGTCGCGTGGGACAGCCCAAGCAGAACCATGAAGGTACGTTTGAGGACCCGCACGCTGATGTTTCGTGGGGTTATCCGAGTGTGTTTCAAGACCCTGCGACGGGACGCTGGCGCTGCTTGTATCAAGGCGAACCGCAGTTCGGGCTGCATCTGCCACTAATGATCGAGAGCGATGACGGCGTTCACTGGCAAGTACCCGATCTTTCCCAGACGAATGAGCTATCGCCTCGCCATACACCACATCAACTGTTCGGGCGCGAACACTTCCACGAGTGGAGTCCCTCGTTCGTCGATCCCAACGCTAAAGGCACAGATCAGTGGATCAAGGGCTTGGTGGTAGAGCGAACCTCTGGACCGATCAGCGATTCGGCGCGACTGCTGACATCCGGCGATGGTATCCACTGGAATACGCAAGAGGGCATCCGCTGGCATCCTTACGTCGGTGATCCGATTGCGACGGCGTTCTGGAATCCCTACCGCCAGAGCTACGTGCTGACCGCCCGCCCGACGTTGAATGATCGCCGCGTGGCGGTGCTGGAAACCCGCGACTGGAAGCAGTTCACCACGCCAGAATTGGCATTACAGCCGGATGCGCTGGATACCCCTTGCGCCGAAGCGTACGGGATGCCTGTGTTTCAGTATGAGCACATGTTCATCGGGTTGCTATGGGTTTATCACACTACACCGGTCGTAGATGCCAAGCACAAGTATGTGACAGGCAAGATCGACTGCTATCTGTCGTATAGCTACAACGGCTGGCACTTCCAGCGCACCGTGCGCGATCCGTTTATCCCCAACGCCGATCCCGATCAGCATGGCGCTGGCTGCATCTACACCAGTTCGATGATCGTCAATAATCCCTCGGCGATCCGTTTCTATTCCAGTTCTTCCAAAGGTGAGCATGCGGTGGCACGAGGTGGCAAAGATGCCCATCAATCGGCGTTGCTGCTGCACGAACTCCGTCCCGATGGCTTCGTCTATCTGGAGCCTGAAGGTGGACGAGGCGAACTGTTGACCCGACTGCTGCTGTGGGAAGGTGGCGAGGCAAAGATCAACGTGAATGCTCCGTATGGTGAAGTCCGCGTGCAGATCATGGATTCGGAAGGCGAGATCATCGAAGGCTACGAGTTTGAGAACTGCCAACCGTTCAGAGGTGATGATCTGGCATGGCAACCGACATGGCAGAATGGTCGCACGCTATCGGCGCTGGCGAATCAGATCATCCGCATCGGTGTGCGCTTGACCAACGGACGTCTCTACGCCTTGCGCGGCGAGTTTGAAATCCGTATGTTGGGCGAAGCACGGAACTTCCTCGATAACGGCATCAAGATGCCCCGCCGCCTCGGTTTCTAGCCCTTTGTTGAAGTGGGTTTTCTCCCATATCAACGTGGAGATGTGAGGGTAAAGTGAGTGGTCATTAACCCATTCACTATCGTCGGTGGTTTGAGTGTTGGATGTAGTGAGATAAAGTCACTGATACACCTGAGTCTCCACTTGGACAAATACAGGTCAACGTATTCAACGTTGACCCGTTTGCTTTATATTCCCAAAAACATGGCAATCGAATTTCAGCATGATTGCCATGACTTTACTCACCAGTTCATGCTGTACAGCAGTAGATCACGCTAATTCCTGCCAAAGCTGACTATCTCTCATCTATGCCATTCCACTCCTAACACCTCAAACTCATACGTCATTTGTCCAATAGTGTGGTTCGTTTCTCCAAGACGCCACCACGATAGTTGCCTAAACTGGCAACTATGAAGCGAAAAAGTGAAGACCTTTCTTCCCGTGAAATTTTGCTAGTGGATGACGCTCAAACCGTTCAACTCTATGCAGGAGCATTTCGCCAGTCGTATCGAGTCTTGACCACCTCCAGCTTCAGCGATGCCGAGCAGCTTCTGTTGCATCAGCAGCCTGAACTTGTGGTCGTGGAACCTTCTATCGGCGGCAAGCAGGGGTGGGAGTGGGTTGGCGGCATTATTCAAACTTACACCATCCCCATGATCATCTGCAGCGCGCTTGATGAACGGAAGATGGGGTTAGTGGTCGGTGTTAGCGCGTACTTAATCAAACCTGTGCCGCCAGCGTTGTTGTCGAGGACGATAGCCAGTTTTCTCAACAGAGCGCGTTAAAGCATTTATGGATTTTAGAAGCAATGAATGTTCCAAAAGCACTTGCGGTATCAAAGCCAAATCGGATTCAGCAGCGCCGACCATGGATTCGCACCGAGACATTGGTGGCGTGGCTGTTCATCTTGCCTAGCATGATTGGCATCACCGTTTTTGTCTTTGTGCCAGCCATACGCGGTTTACTCCTCAGCTTTACCAACTCCGATTTGCTCACCCGCGCCGATTTTGTCGGGTTGCAGAATTACCAGAAGCTGATCGATGACCGCCAGTTCTGGTCATCAATGGGCATCACCATTAGGTATGTGCTGCTCAACATCCCCTTACAGACCGCCATCTCGCTGGCGTTGGCAATGCTGCTAACACGGCTAACCAGTTCCAATATCATTCGGGGGATCATTTTTCTCCCTTATTTGCTGCCGATGGTCATGGTCACCATGATCTGGCTGACCCTCTTCGATTACGAATTTGGCCCCATCAATGCGCTGCTGGCTGCACTAGGCATTGAAAAGATCGGCTTTCTGAATCAGGCGAACATCGTCCCCTCTCTGGCGTGGATCAACACGTGGCGGCACGTAGGCTATGTTTCCTTGTTGTTCTTTGCTGGCTTACAGACCATCCCCAAGGAACTGTACGAAGCCTCGTTGATCGATGGTGCGAACGAGTGGCAATCCTTCACTAAGGTCACGCTGCCGCTGCTGCGACCCGTGACGGTATTCGTACTGGTCACGTCCGTCGTCGGTTCGTTCCAAGTCTGGGATAGCGTTGCCGTCGCCACCAATCCTTCGGGCGGTCCGGGCGGCGCCAGCCGCGTGATCTTCTGGTACATCACCAATCTCGCCTTCACTCGCTTTGACATGGGCTATGCGGCGACGGTGGCGGTGGCGCTCTTTGCCATCATCCTAGCCGTTGCCATGTTCCAGATGTGGTACTTCCGCGCCAATAAATCAGACCTTGGATAAGAGAAACTTTTATGAGCGTCTTCCCTTTACGCAATACTGTGCCGAACATCGAGTCAAATAGGAGCAGTAAGCCTCGCCTTTCTGCGGGCAGGGCGCTGGCGTGGGGCTTTCTGATCCTGTGGATCTTGACCACGCTGATTCCAATTTACTGGATCGCCCGCATGGCGTTTTCTACCCAGCGTCTACTGCTGGCAGAACCGACCAGCCTGCTTCCGGTTGGCTTCACGCTCGACGCTTTCAAACGTGTGCTCGGCTTACTGCCCGTCCAGACCGTTCTTGATCAAGGTGGCTCTCCGAAAGTGATGCATTTCGGGCAGTATCTACTAACCACACTTGTGGTCACTATCCTGATCACCGTTGGCTCAACCATTTTCAACTCGATGGCGGCGTATGCCTTCGGGCGGCTGCGCTTCCCCGGTCGAAACAAGATTTTCTACGCCTATCTGATCGTCCAGATCATCCCGTCTGTATTGGGCTTAATTCCTAACTTCATCCTGATTCAAAATCTCGGCTGGATCGGCACCATTCAGGGCATTGTTGCGCCCTCGATTCTGGGCGGTGCGTTCGGCGTATTTTTCTTGCGCCAGTTCTTTTTAGGCATCAATCGCGAGTTAGAAGAAGCTGCCATGCTGGACGGCGCGACGCTGGTAGGAATCTTTTGGCGCGTCATTCTGCCGATGAGTCTGCCCGCCATCACCACGCTGTTCGTGCTCACCTTCATGGGGTCATGGAACGAACTGCAATGGGCTTACTTTGCCGGAGGCGCTGGACGGGTCGAAGAAACGACGACGGTCACCGTCGCCATGCTTGCCTTCCGCGCCCAAACGCAGCGTGGTCTGCCGGACTATACGGGGCTAATGGCAGGCACGCTCATCAGCATCACGCCGATGCTGGTCATCTTTTTCATATTCGGACGCAAGATCGTCGATTCCATTCAGTTTCAGGGATACCGCTAGTTTTTCAAAGGAGGCGACTGCTCACCCCAAAATAGTTCATCTAGCTCATTCATCGTCTGCGCTCAGCATAAACATCTCTAAGGAGAAGAAAATGAGATTTCCTAAAAGGTCATTTGCTATAGTGATAGTGTGCTTGTTTGCACTCGCTAACGTTAGTTCGATACTAGCGCAGAGCGACGCCGTTAAACTGCGTTACGCGCTGTGGGATTCCAACCAGTTACCTGCTTATCAAGCGTGCGCCGACGAGTTCACCAAGCGCAATCCCAATATCACCATCTCGATTGAGCAATCCGGCTGGAGCGAGTATTGGGATGGTCTGACCGCCTCGCTCGTTTCGGGAACCGCCCCTGATGTCTTTACCAACCACGTCAGCCGCTATCCCGAACTGCTGGTCAGAGGTCAGCTTCTGGACATCCAGCCGTTTCTCACGCGCGACGCAGTGGATACCAGCATTTACTTAGTCGATCCCGAACTCTGGGTACGCGAAGGCAAGCGTTACGGCTTACCCAAGGACTGGGACACCATCGCTATCTACTACAACGCCGACAAGTTCGCAGAGGCTGGCATCACGGCTGAAGACATCGCCAATTGGACGTGGAATCCCGAAGACGGCGGCACTTTCCAACAGGCAATCGCCAAGCTGACGCTGGATAGCAAGGGTCATAACGGACTCGATCCAGAGTTTGATGCTAAGGATGTAGTACAGTGGGGCTTTGCGGGCGGTGTTGGTGATGCCAGCAGTGGCGCTCAACCCGATTGGTCTGGTTTCGCTGCCAGCACCGGTTTCCAGCTAACCGACGGACCTTGGACAACGGCTTATCACTATGACGATCCGCGCGTGATCGCCACCGTTCAGTGGTGGGCAAACTTGCATCTGGTTCACGGCTACGCGCCCGGCAGCGATCAGCTTGCCAGCGGCGTAGAGAGCCTGTTCTTCGCGGGCAGCAGTGCCATGTATCCGATGGGATCGTGGGAAATCGGCTGGATCACGGGCGATGCGACGTTCAAAGTTGGCTTCGCGCCACTTCCAGCAGGACCAGAAGGTCGTCGCTCCCCGATCAACGGACTTTCCGACGCGATCTACTCTGGAACTAAGCACCCCGAAGAGGCTTGGCAGTGGGTCAAGTTCCTTGCCTCGACGGATTGCGCCAACATCGTTGGTGATTTTGGGGTGGTCTTCCCGGCGATCCAGACTGGTGTGGATCGCGCGATTGCAGCGTACAAGGAACGCGGACTTGATGTTTCCGCCTTCACGGGCATCGCGGCAGCGGAAAATGGTACTTATCTCCTGCCCATGACCGAACACGGCAGCGAAATCCGCGATATCCTCCAGCCAGTGCTGCAAGACATCTTTGACGGCGTTGTCACCGCTCAGGATGCGTTACCGCAGATCAACGCAGAGATCAACGCGCTGTTCAAATAAATCATCCTCCTACCTCTACACGCATCGGGGCGGCTACCGAAAAGTACCCGCCCTCGATTTTCCATTATTGATAGCTATGGAATGAACGTCATGAAGAAATTCTTATTGGCACTAGGATGTTGTTTGCTGCTGCTTGCCAACCGGGCAAGCTTGAGAGCGCAGCCTGAGAAAGCTCTCGGATCGACCACCGTTCTAGATTACGCGTCTGCTCCGGCGGACAATCCCCTAAAAGGATTTATGCCCTTTTACGATGCGTATGGCTCGCGGAACACCCCGATTGCCAATGACTTTCCGCACAGCATGGAGTGGTTCTATACGCCGCTGCGTAATCTGATGAATGGTCCTGATAGTTTCACCTTTGAGAAGGGACTAGAACCGCAACTGCAATCCATCGCTGGTCGGGGGCATCAGGCGGCGCTGCGTGTTTATCTCGATTACCCCGGCAGTCCATCGGGCATCCCGCAATTTCTGCTTGATGGCGGGTTGAAAGTCCGTCCCTACACCTTTTTTGGCAATTCACTGCAAAGCAGCGACAGCGTATCGCCAGATTACGACGATCCGCGCCTGATGGAGGTGTTGGAATCCTTCATCGCCGCTTTTGGCAGCCGCTACGACGGCGATCCGCGCATCGGCTTCATCACCATCGGGCTGATCGGCTTCTGGGGCGAATGGCACACATGGCCCATGGATGGCTTCACGCAATCCACCGGACTCTATCAAGCATTGCCTGATCCCAACGAGGAGAACTGGATGCCTTCTCAGGAAAATCAGGAGCGCGTCTTAGTTGCCTTTGATAATGCCTTCAATAAGACGCGGCTGCTCATGCGCTATCCCATGCTGCCCGCCAGAGGACGTTCCGCCGTGCCGGGGCGCAGAGTGGAATACGGCAGTATGTCCATGAACATCGGTTATCACGACGATTCGTTCGCCTACAACACCCTGTTCGGTGAAGACTGGTACTTCATGGGAAAAATGGAATGGGCTGGCGGTCTGGATCGCTGGAAAGTGGAGCCTATCGGCGGTGAACTGCGTCCTGAGATCCAGATCAGCGTGTGGAACGATCCACCAACGCGCAACGACACCGAGGATTTTAGTGCCGCCGTCGATTACACACACGTCACATGGCTGATCGCGCATGATCTGTTCACGCTGAAAAGCATAACAGCGGACACGCCGATCTATCAGGCGGCGTTGGCAGGTGCGCGGCGGATGGGCTACGAGTTTTACGTCAGCACCGTGACCCTGCCAGACATAACCTCCGCTGCGGCGCTGGAAGTGTCCTTGAGAATCCAGAATACGGGCGTCGCTCCGTTCTACTACGATTGGAAAACAGAGCTAGCTGTGCTGGATTCAGCGGGCAAGCTGGTTGCTCGCTACGATCCCGACTGGCATCTGACTGAACTGCTCCCTGCTGAGACGGGAGAAACACCTTATACCGAATGGCACTACGGCAATGATGCGCCCCAATTGGCGGCGGGAGATTACACCTTGGTTCTGCACGTCATTAATCCGATGACGGGAGGTATGCCACTGCGCTTCGCCAACACTACTCAGGATGCCGATTTAGCGGGCTGGCTGACCTTGGGAACATTTGCGGTGCAATAGCCAATAGCGTGCAGTAGCGTTCATCCAAGACTTCAATTGGAGATTCTAATTGTCCACATCTACTTCGATCAAACTGCTGCCGGGTGAATACTGGTGGGGCGGGCTGGCACGCCATGGCGATCAAATGCCCTTTCATGCCCACAGCCAGTATCGGCAGTCGCTCCACCGAACTTTTTCCGGCAACCAGGCATGTCCTTTGTTGGTGTCCAGTCAAGGGCGCTATGTGTGGAGCGAGACGCCCTTCGCCTTTGAATTCAAGGATGGCTGGCTGTACCTTGATGAAACGTCGGAGAATGCGATCATCTGGGGGCAGGCGCAGGAGTCCGATCTGCGGGGCGCTTATCTGGCGGCAGGACGAAAATTCTTTCCGCCGGATGGGCAACTGCCCCATGAGTTGAGTTTTCTTGCCCCGCAGTACAACACATGGATCGACATGGGCAAGCATCCGACTCAAGAAAAAGTGCTGCGCTATGCACAGGATGTGCTCAAGGCGGGGATGCGCCCCGGCGTCTTGATCATTGACGACTTCTGGTATCGTAATAACGGGGTCTGGGAGTGGGATGCACTCGCCTTCCCGCAGCCTAAAGCGTTGATCGAGCAACTGCATCAACTGGGCTTCATGGTCGTCCTGTGGGTCAGCCCTTGGGTGACGGCGGATACCCGCACCTATCAAGAACTCGCCGCTGCTGGTTACTTGCTGATGGCAGATCAGCAGGTGATAAGTGAAGACGCTGAACTCGATCAGCATCGGGAGAAAGCGCCAATTCTTCAGCATTGGTGGAATGGGGCAAGCGCGGTGCTAGACCTTTCCAATCCTGAAGCGTTTGGCTGGTTTCAAAGCCAGTTGGATCGTCTGGCAGCGGATTACAACGTCGATGGCTTCAAATTCGACGGCGGCGATCCGTTTCGCTATCAACCTTCTGATTTGTCGTTCGCTTCGCGGACGCCTAGCGGTCACTGTGAGGATTATGGTCGGATTGGCTTGAAGTACAGCCTCAGCGAATACCGCGCTTGCTGGAAGCTAGGCAACCAGCCGCTGATCCAGCGCGTGCGCGATAAAGCACATGTGTGGGGACAGGGTGGCTTGTGGGACACCATCCCGACTTCGCTGGCGCATGGCTTGATGGGCTATCCCTACACCTGCCCCGATATGGTGGGCGGCGGCGAATTGGGCGGCGTTCCAGAGAAAATCGATCCCGAACTGTATATTCGCTGGGCGCAGAGCGCGACCTTTTTTCCCATCATTCAGTATTCGATGCTGCCCAACCGCGTGCTGGATGATCAGCATCTTGCGCTGTGCATGGAGGTCATCAAACTGCGGGAACACATAGCACCAGAAATTTTGCGCTTTGCCAAGCACGCAGCACAGACGGGTGAACCGATCATGCGGCATATGGCTTATCAGTTTCCGGACGCGCAGATGGAGCAGATTCACGACCAGTACATGCTAGGAGATCGCTATCTGGTCGCGCCCGTCATCAACAAGGGGCAAGTCCGCCGCCTGATCCGTTTTCCGGGCGGGCGCTGGCTAGGGGATGATGGTAGCATCGTCGAAGGCTTCTGCGAGATGGAAGTTGAAGCACCCCTCTCGCGCTTGCCGTGGTACACGCGCTTGGATTGATCGTTCACTGATCGCTCCTGTCGCGGGCATCCTGTTTGCGATACGCGCCCGGAGATTGACTTGCCAGTTCGCGGAACACCCGATTAAAGTAGGCGGCGTCGTTGTAACCCACGCGCAGCGCGATGGTCGTGATGCTGTCCGACGTGCGGAGCAGCAGTTCCTTGGCGCGTTGAATGCGGAAACGATTCAGGTATTTGGTGACTGAGAGGTTTAATTCCTCGCGGAAGATACGATCTAGGTGCTGAGGGCTAACGTTGATCGCTTGTGCCAGTTTCTGGCGCGATAAATTGGTATCCGCGTAATTCTGATGCAAATAGACCAGCGCCCGTTTGACCAGCGAACTCGTCGGCTGCGAGAGTCCTCTGACCTCTCCCATGCCCCTCTGAAGGACGCTGACCATTTCCGCATCAGTCAGCATCTCCTTGCTGTGAAAGACTACGCCTCGGTGATCTAAACGGCGCATATCCTCAGCCGTCAGCAGGTAACCGCTGAGGATGATCACAGGGATCGCTTGGGTGGCATTCTGGCTTCGCATCTTTTCCAGCACGGCGAATCCGTCCATCTCCGGCATCATCAGATCGAGGATGACCAGACCGGGAATCGTCTGTTCCATCAGGGCGAGCGCTTGCATGCCATTTTCGGCAACCTGAATCGTGCGTCCGGGCAGGGCTTGCGCCGCAAGCTGCCGATATAAATCGCGTGCTGTCGCATCGTCATCTACAATGAGTATGGGCGCTTGAGCCGTTTTCGGGCGCAGCGCCAACAAGGTTCCCATCAGCGTTTTATCGCTGACGGGCTTCATGATCACATCGGTGATGGCAGGTTCTTCGCTCTGAAATTGCCCATAGACGATGAAGGGAAGCTGGAAGATACGCGGATGTGCGCGCAAGCGTTCAAACAATTTCCACGCCGCCAGATCGACGTTCGACATATCCCACGCTAGGGCAGCCGGATGAACTTCCCTGATAATCGCGTTGATGTCGTCGTTCAAGTTCAATTTCTGAATTTGCAGTTTTTGCTGCTCACAAAGTGCGGTGATCGCGGGTGACGGTGGTTCGGCATTCGAGATTAGCAGCAAGACCGATTCCGTCTGCTCCTCCGAGTTGGCAATCACCTGACCGGAAGCGCTCGGTAGCGGCAGATAAAGGTGAAAGGTGCTGCCCTGCTCGGCTTGGCTTTCTAGCGTGATCGATCCACCGTGAAGCGCGACCAGCCGCCGCACGATGGTTAAGCCCAACCCCGCACCAGTTTGACGCTGGTTAGGCGGATCGATCTTCACGAAAGGCTCAAATATCTGTTCCTGCATACCTCTAGGGATGCCGATCCCTGTATCCCGAATCCATAGGTGAAGATAAGGCAGCAGCACTTCCGCACCGAACTCAATTTCGCCCTCATTAGTAAATTTGGCGGCATTGTGCAGCAAATTGATCAGGATTTGACGCAGCCGCATCGGATCAGCTTCGAGCAGAGGTAGGAACTCCGGCAGCTTGAGATGCCAAATGACATCCAGTTTACGTTCGGTATCCGACAGGGTGCTAAAAACGTCTTGCAAGAACACTTTGGTCGAGATTGTTTCCTTAAATAACTCCAACGCGCCGATCTCTGCCTGAGATAGCCCTAGCAGATCGTTGATCAGGTGTAGCAGATGCTGTCCACTTTGGTTGATGTAGCCTAAGTCTCGCCGCAGCGGTTCGGGCAGTTCTCCGAGATACGGATTGGGTGATGCCAGCGCCGTTTGGGCATAACCGATGATCACGTTGAGGGGCGTTCGTAGCTCATGGCTCACATTCGCCAGCAGGCGTGTCTTAAGCTGATCGGCACGCTCGGCGCGTGCTCTGGCTTCCAGTGCTTCCGCGTATAATTCCGCATTGCGGATCGCCATACCGAGTTGGTTTGCCAGCGATTGCAAGCCGATTAACTCGTAGCGTCCGTGTGGTGCGGTGCGGTGGCTGTGCAGATCGAGTATTCCGATCAGGTCATCGCCCACTTGTATCGGTAAAGCGATCCGCGAACGAGTCCTTGCCCAGCGCCGATTGAGGGGAAAACGAAGGCTGGTACGGGCGTCGGGGATAAAAATCGGCGCGTTGGTCGAGACAACCTCATCCAGCACGCTATCCCATTCTAGGTCGGGGCTATCGGTGCCCGGCGAGGATGGCGTTTCGGGCAGAGCCAACCTAAAATGTTGCTCGGCTTCTGACCACAAGAACACAAGCACGATATCATATTCATAACGTGTGCGAATGAGATTAGAAATCTCTTGAAGTAGCGTCTGCTGATCTAAGAGTGTGCCGACACGCCTGCCAATTTCAATACTGGTTTCTAACTGAATGAGCCGATTATGCTCTTGTCTACGATTGACACCCACCATGCGTGAGGGGATGTCCGCAATCGCTATCAGCTTTTTCAGTGCCATCGTATTGACGTTGTCAGCGGTAATCAGGCGCGGATGGTAGCTAAAGTGATCCGGCAGCAGTTCCCCGCAGGCAGCATGATATGCCAGCTCTATCGCTTTGCGCCCGAATTCTGCGGCTGGCGTCTCCACCGTCAACGTCATCTGCCGTTCCGCAATCGCCGCCAATGCCAGCGGATCACCGTTAATGCCCGCGACATAAGTTTGGGGCAGCAGCAGCCCCATCTCCTCAGCAACGTTGCGGGCAGCCATCGCGATCGTGTCCGACAAGCCGAAAATCGCGTCAATGGGCTGCGACAGACGGCTCATCATCTCGCCAATTTGCTCTTTTGCTTTGGAATAGCTCCACACGGAAGGGATATGCTGATACACCAGATTAGGGTAAGGTTTTAACGCATCGCAGAAGCCTGCTAAGCGACTGCTACCATCATCGGCATTTGGCTCGACCAACCCCCCTACGCAAAGGATATTTCCCTTTCCACCTAACTTCTCTGCCAGCCATTTGCCTACAAGTTGGGCGGTATCGTACAAACCGCGCGGCGACACCAGACCTTCATGCTCAACTTCAGTTTCAGCTAGATAGATGATCGGGAGTTGGTGCGCCAGTAGAAGCGGAAAGTGGCTTGGTAAAATATCTTTGCAGATGAGCGCCTGTAAATCATAAGTCAGCAGTTCTTCAACTAAGCCCCCTTGTTCATTGAGCAAGTGAGAGGTCATCGGATCGCTGACCTCAATCGGTACTAGCTCAATAACATCAAGGTCATCTAGCGCGTGATAAATTGCTTCCTCAACTTGAACCCAGAACGAATCATTGAGGTCAATTTGGATACCTATCCGCTTAGATAACATAGGACTATTTCTCATACTTGGCATCTAAATTCATCAAATCTTTGAGGAGATGTTAATGCACAGAAACCAATACATTGACCTAATTTCAGTGCAGCTACTGTACCACATCTCTTTTGCCCTAATGGTGTAGGATCGTGACTTGCGCCTGCTAAATGACTGCTGCGGAGCATATGCAAGAGGAACATATAATGGCGAGTGAACCATCTCGGTCGCCCGAGAACGGGTCTTTACTCTCATTGATATTCAGCTCGATCTGCGGCGCGTCGATTACGACAATCCCGCCGACACGCGCAAGGGCGAATCCTCCGCTGCCATCCGTGATCGTATTGAGGCTGCGCGACAACGTCAGCAGGATCGCTACCGCGACAATGCGCATATTCTCACCAACAGCGACCTCGGTCCCAGCGAGATTAATCAGTTCTGCGTAATGGCAGATGTCGCTGCTCAATTACTTCGAGCCTCCTTGCAACGCTTCAACCTCAGCGCCCGCGCCTATCATCGGGTATTGAAGATCAGTCGCACTATTGCAGACTTAGCGGCAAGCGAGGTGATTAGGATTGCGCACGTTGCCGAAGCAGTGCAATACAGGTCAAGAACCTAGGTCAGCTAACTGCTAAAGTTGCCCACTTTAGCAGTTGGACTTGTCCCTGACGTTAGGAAGGTTGCTGAAGGGCTGCTTGCCGAGCTTGATACTTAAAACTTGGCAGCGCTAAACGAATTGCCCCCAGCAACCAAGTTGGCGGTTATGCTAAGCAAACAGACCGGGAGTCGTTGGCTGTTCGACAGCTTCACCAATCACAACAGTTGATGGCCCTTGCTGGGATGCATTGATGCTTATTGATCCCAAATGAATAAGGTTGCCTTGCTTTACCGGTGAGACGGTTCCGCAGCAGGCTCCGCCAATGGGATCATCCGCTGTTGTAGAGCAAACACCTGTTTCGGGTAGGACAAGCTGGACCTGCCGAGCCGCTTCCCAATCACCAGCAATCGCTGCTGCGACTGAGCGCACCTGTTCGTACCCCGTGAGCAGCAGAAAGGTCGGGGCACGACCATAGCTTTTACTGCCCACGATGTAAAAGTTCGGCTCCGGTTGCCGAAGTTCCTCTGCTCCATGCGGTCGCACTGTACCGCAGCTATGGATGTTGGGGTCAATCATTTCTGCCAGCGCAACGGGACTCTCAACTGCCGGATCGAGTGATACCCGAAGTTCGGAGAAAATGGATAAATCCGGGCGGAATCCTGTAGCAACAATGATTTCATCTACTGGACCTACAGTTTGCTCCCCAGCGCTGACCATGATCTGGTTGCCAACATGCTGCAGTCCGGTTGTCTTAAATTCAGAGACTACTTGAAAACTGCCACGCTCAACGAGTTCGCGCACGCGTTGCCCAAGCGAACCTCGCGCTGGCAGTTCGTCAGCTTCGCCGCCTCCAAACAAACGCCGTGTCAATGGTCGCCGGATCACCCAGATCACTTTCGTATCAGGCGCCGTTTCCGTCAGGCGCGTCAGGTCGAGCAGTATATTGAAGGCTGATGAGCCACTCCCAGCCACCAGCACCGTTTTGTTAGCATACCGGGAGCGCTCATTACCCAGCACATGGGGAATCCCGTAGAAAATCTGTGAAGCGAAATCTGCTTCATTGAGGGCAGGCGTACCATTAGCGCCAAGTGGATTCGCTGATCGATACGTTCCCGACGCATCAATGACAGCCTTCGCCAAATACTGAACTTCTTCTCCATTAGTAGCGCGTACCGTCAAGACAAATGGCGCTTGGTCGCGTCCATTCGACTTCATTTTGTCGAAGCCAGATCGAGCAATACGAATAACCTTTGAGTTCAAATGCAGATGTGCCTGCAATTCAGGCAGACGCGCTAACGGTTTAAGGTAGCCTTCGACCAGTTCAGCACCTGTGGGATGCTGGTCAGGATCAGGTTGCTGCCATCCCGCCGCCTCCAGCAGTGCGGTCGCTGCCGAGTCCGTTGCGAAGCGCCACGGCGTGAACAGTCGGACATGACCCCATTCCAAAATACTCGCGCCAACTGATGCTCCAGATTCCAGAATTAGCGGCGTTTCGCCTTTCTCAAGCAAATGCGTTGCCGCTGCTAATCCAATTGGTCCAGCGCCGATTACAGCGACTGGCAAATTTGTCTTACCCATTTCCCCACCTCTACTCATTTTGGATCGCCATTACTGGCAAAATCATGCGCAAGTTAACTGTATGGTATTGACTGAATCGGAATTAGCACTCTAAAACTCACCTACCTCCCACGTCTAAAGACTTTGCCGGCGTCGTGCATCTCGTGCTAGAGCGCTCTTATGTCTGCGCGGTTCATGAACGTGGTCTCCTCTTTTGCTCAAGCTGCCGAACCCGATGGGAAATGACGTACTGAGCATCTGCCCCAACACCACGCAGAGTAGCCGAAGCAAGGGATCGCTGTCCGGACAAGCCAACGAAATATAAACCCTCCAGATTTCCAACGCCTGCTCTGTGTTGCGGCTGACCATTCGCATCCACTACACCCAGGTTAGTCAAGAAATTCACATTTGGCTCATAGCCCGTGGCAAACAACACCGTGTCAATCTGCTCGTGGCACCCGTCTGACCAGATGACTCCATCCGGTGTGAAGCGTAAGAATAGAGCTTTGTAGTCCGGTTTGCCTGCGCGGATCGCTGCTTGATATTGCCCCGTATCCAGAACAGAAATGGAACGTGCTGTTGTCCGTGTGATTGGCAACGGTAAGCTATCAAGCCCTGTTACCTTCAACCAGAAGTGAATGTCACGACCTAGCATGCGCTGACGTTGAAACTTGATCGGAGTGCGGCTGGTTAAGGTAACGTGCGCTACCTGCGCCAGTTCAACAGCGATCTGGATGGCTGAATTTCCCGCGCCCACCACCACGATGCGTTGATTACGATAGGGCATCGGCTGGTGATATGAAGCAGAATGCAGGTGTGAACCTTTGTAGGTTTCTTGTCCGGGTAACTGCGGTAAATGAGGGCGATTGAACGAACCAGTGGCTACGATGATGCTGTGTGCCTGATACTGTTTACCACCTGCTGCCATAACATAGAAGATGCCTTCCTGTTTGCTAACATGTTGAACACGGGCTTGGGTGATGATAGGCAGTTCAAAGTGGTGTGCGTAGTCGCTGAGATAAGCGATGACCTCATTCCGGCTGGGATAGTGCTCTGGGTCACCGGGAAAGCGTAACCCCGGCAGAGATGAATACCGTGCAGGAGAAAAGAGCTTGAGGCTTTCATAATAATGCGACCATGAGCCAGTAGGCTGGTTTCCTGCTTCCAGAATGACGAACTTCAAGCCGATCTGCTTGAGATGATACCCTGCAGCCAACCCCGCTTGACCCCCGCCGATTACGATCACATCATACATGGTGACTGAAACCCTTATTGCATTGATGTTCATCAATATATTTCGCCAAAAAAAGAGGACATACCCCTATTTATTGTCCGCCGCTGACATGCGAGTTCTTTTACGTTGGATCTCCGGCACGAAACAGGTGATTCCACCAGATCTTCCGCTCCTCCTGCTGGAGTGTATAGAACCGCTGGCGACCTTTTTGCTAACTAAGACCAAACCTACTTCTTCTTCCTTTTTAGATAGTGGCTTACAGTTGGTTGATCCACTTTGCCGTTGATCTTATCGCCGCATCATTTACGCTCATGCCTGACAATTATATTGATGTTCATCAATATGTCAAGCTGATTCATAACAACTTAAAGAAACTAGAGACTACTAGACGACAGTTCTAGTAGCCATCTTTACGGTGCTGCGAGCGGGAGTATGTGGTTACGTGCGGATGTAACAACGCAATATGGTGCGGGATGATATAAGGTGAACTCAGATCATCCCGCACCAACATCAAGCAACAATCGACAGCGCTTGTATCTAGATAAAGCGACGGCTTAGAAACCAGTCATTTGATACTGGATACCGGAGACGTTCATCGCCGCGAGCTGTATTGCTTGGCGCGCAGCTCGGTCTCCTTACACCTGCTAGAGGCACAAATCAGAGTATGAAAGCAACTTAGTTCCTGATTACTTTACAGGCTACTTCGGCAGATCACCGGACAAGCGCAAGAAGAAGCGCATTAGGCGATGTCCACCGTCTGATGGCTTTCCGAACATTAGTGGGCACGCACCATCAATCACACTGATCTGATGGTCTTGGCAGTAGCTGACGGCAGTTGCCGAAACGCTGGAGCCAGCCCCGTGCATACCGTGATGCATCCATACCCGTCTGATTCCCGCTTCAGCGCAGTCATGTACGATCTGGTCGGTGGCATCGGCTCGAGTGACGATGATCACGCCATCAACGCTGCCGGGGATCGCTTTTACATCATGGTAGCAAACATCACCTTCAACCTGTTCGGCATTGGGGTTAACTGCGAATACCGTGTAACCCGCCGCGCGCATGCGACGATAGATCAGATTTCCGGCTGCGCTACTTTCAGGATTACGCGAGACGCCAGCGACGGCGATGCGTTGTTGAGACAGAAAATCCTCGACCTTTTCGGCTAGTGCTGTGGACATAACATCAGCTCCTCGTTCCGTCATAGCAAAACTAAACTATGGCGAGAGCAGATTCTAAAAACTTGCGCTTCTGATGTCCTTGACATTTGTCCTGAATCGACCCGACAAACCTCACCTTTACGCCGGAATCAAAAAATCGCAACCCGACGCAGGACTATTCCCACTGGCTTGCGATTCGCTTGCTTTTCCAGCAACTATGCAGTTGATCAGCGAACGGTAGCTAGTCGCCTTCTACCACACCGGGATCGGGTTTCAATAGATCATCGACTTCTGCAGTCGAAATCCCTTCCACGCTAATCCACTTATCGCGCGTTTCCTTGCCTGCCACAATTTCGATGGCAGTTTCTGGCACACCCAGTCGCTCTGCCAGAAATTTGATCAGCGCGCTATTGGCTTGCCCATCGGCAGGTGCCGCTGTCAGCCGGATTTTCAGCGTGCCATCTTCCTGCACACCGACGATCTCATCCCGCTGTGCGCGTGTCACGATCCGCACCGTGAAGGCTGCACCACGCTTGGCATCAGTGATCTTGAAGTCAAGTTTACGAGTCATAAGTAGGCATCTCCAGCCACGGCTACACGTCGCTATGATCTGTATTGCGGATACTCTGCAATCAGCCGGGCGCTGTAGGGTGCGCTACCGGACAAGTTGAACAAGGATGTTTTCTAGGACTGCTGCAATGATGATAACAACAATCGGGCTGAGGTCAAACATCCCCATCGATGGCATCACCCTTCTGATCGGTTCAAGAAACGGCTCCGTCGTCCGGTACAGGAATTGGGCTACAGGATGATACGGATCAAGATTGATCCAGCCGAGCAAAACCCGCCCCAGAATGAGCAGATTGAAAATCGTGAAGATAAGGTGAATCAGCTCCGCTATCGAACTACCCATGACGATACATACTCCTGAGATTCTTGATGTGTAACAGTGTTCTAACGCTTAACAATGATGATTCATGTATACGCACGATCTCCGAAAATGGCGCGTCCTACCCGGATCAGGGTTGCACCTTCCTCAATCGCAATTGGAAAATCATCGGTCATGCCCATACTCAACGACTGCCACTCCCACTGGGGAAAATCCGCAGCCAATGCATCTCGGAGTTGCCGCAGTGCCGCGAAAACAGGGCGTGTTTGCTCCATCTCCTCGACAATCGGAGCCATCGTCATCAGCCCTTCGAGCCTCAGATGAGGTAGTGCGCTGATCTTCCTTACCGCGTCCCACAGTTGATTGCGCAGATCGGTATCGTGCTGCCAACCCGCCGCCTCGAACCCACTCTTGCTTTCCTCGCCGGAAACATTAACTTCCAGCAGCACTCTTGCATTCTTGCCAGCCTCAACCGCAAACCGTGAGTAACGCTCTGCCAGCTTGATCGTATCCAGCGAGTGGATCGTATCGAAAATGCCGACTACCTCTTCAGCTTTGCGGCTTTGTACGTGACCGATCATATGCCACGTAATTCGCTCCGCTTCCGTGCCGCTGAGTTCACGCACACGGGGAATCTTCTGACTGGCTTCCTCAACACGGTTTTCACCGAAGTGTCGCAAACCGCACTTGAACGCTTCGACTACCGCTTCGGCGGGATGTGTTTTGCTTACCGCTACCAGCGTCACCGATTCCGTTGATCGGTTTGCGCGCTCACAGGCGTCTCGCATTTGGTCACGAACAGCGGCGATTCTGGCGGCAATGGAATTCTCTGCGGACACCTTATTGCGCCCTCATCTTGATCACCGCGCAGAAGCGACCCGTTTTGCCCTTTTCCGCGCGATGTGAGAAGAATTCGGCGGTATTCGTCGCCGTGCAGATTTCCGCCACTTCTATCTGATGCACACCGACGCGCTCCAGCGCTAGCTTGTTCGCCGCCCACAGATCGAGATAAGCGCTGCCATCAGCCGCCCGTGCGATCAAACCATCCGTTGTGCCAAATGCAGCTTGCACCGCTTGCACGACTTCCTCGCCTACCTGATAGTGATCAGGACCAATGCTTGGACCAATGGCGGCTTGAATATCAGCCGGATCACTGCCAAAAGCATCCACCATCATTTGCACCGTATTCGCGGTCACTTGTGCCACCGTACCCCGCCAGCCAGCGTGCGCAATTCCGATGGCACGCTGCGTAGGATCGTGAAACAGGATCGGTACGCAGTCAGCGAAGCGCATCGTTAGTGTTACTTCAGGCTGATTCGTGACCATTCCGTCTGCCCGTGCCAGCCAGCGACGCCCCGGCACACGCTGATCCGCGATCACCACATCGGCACTGTGAACTTGCCAGACGGTGCAAACCTCTTGCTCATCCGCTTCCATCGAATCGTAGATGCGCCGCAGGTTTTCCTGCACTGCCGCAGGATCGTCGCCCACTGTGCCGCCGACATTCAACGACGCGAAAGGGGTCTCACTAACGCCGCCTATCCGCGTAAAGACACCGTGCGTTAGCGCATCCGATTTCGCCCATTGTTCAAACTGGTAATACACTACATCGTCGGATTGAACTCGTTTCACGCGCTGACTATAAGCCCTTGAAAATGCCTGATTTTGGGCGGATTATAGCGCGTAAAGCTGTTATTATGTCGTAACCCACATATTCATAGCTTTATATACAATATTCATAGTGAAGGGGCAGAGAATGTCCGATCTGTTTGATAAGCTAAACACACTGCTGCGCTCCAGCGTAGACAGCTTACTGCACAGCGTGCCGGGAATTGGAAGCGATGAAGCTGCCACTACTTCTCTCGATCCGGCAGCGCTGCGTGATCCGCGCGCAATCGCGGATGTCGAGCGTAAAGTGGATGCCATGCGTAAACAGATCGACGCTGCATTGCGCGAAGAAGATGCCATGCAGGCTCGTCTGGACGAGGTGCAGCGCCAGCAAGCTGCTTACGATCAACAGGCTGATGCTGCGCTGGAGCGTGGCGATGAATCGGAAGCGCGTCGGTTGGTAGGTCTCATGCAGCAGGCGCGCCATCGGGCGTCCATGTTAGCCGCGCAGTTGGATGAGCATCGAACCGCCACCTCTGCCTACATTGAGCGTGTTAACATGCTCGAAGCCATGATCGTTGATGCCCGTCAGATGCATGAAGCGACGGCAGCCAGTGATAGTACCGAAGCGACCAATGCGCCACCATCGCAGCAAGCAGAGGCACGACCCGATCTTATACCGCCAGCCTTAGCCGGACAGCTCGACCAACTGGGCAAAGCGACGGGTGCCAAACTGAACGATCTGCTGCAAACCGTGCGGGAGCGTGCGGAAACCGTCCTCGCGCCGATCATCCCGCGATCCGATGAAGCAGCAGCGCCAGTCTCATCACCACTGGAACAAGCTTCGACAGCGCAACCAGCAGCGACTGATACTGCTACCACTGCGAAAACTGCCGAGGGCAAAGACATTGATGATGATTTAGCACGTCGCCGGGAACGTCTAAGTAAACCGGAATGAGAATGGAAGCGCACCATTTGCGCTATATTGAGGAGTCGTTACGTCCTGACCTATGCTGCCAAACCTCAATGCCGTTCGTATCCTAATAATTGAGGACGATCTCCGCGTGGCAGATCGTGTTTCGGCGTTACTCACTAACGCCGGCTACGATGTTCACAATGCCTATAACTGCGGAGATGCCGTTGCTGCCGATCACTCGCGCTACAAAATGGCGCTGGTCGATGGCGGCATGATGGATCGCAGTGGACGAACTATTTACGACTACATCGGTTCCTCGCCCGGATTCGCCCGCTTACCGTTCATCACGATCAATCGCAAAGGGATTGGCAGCAACCCCTACAATCCTATGCGTTCCAAAGAAGATGAATCGGAACTGCTGCGAAACGTCTCCGAGATGTTGCGCGATGGCACTAGCACCTCAGAAATTTTGCTAGCTAGTGTGACCACCGCGGATCGCAACGGCGGGGCTTCCTCAAGCAGTCGTTCTAAGAATGAAGAGACGGTGGTTGAGGTGCCGCGCCGTCAGCAGTTGATTGCCCTCAAAACCCTATCGGATCTTGGGCGTTCAATTTCCTCTGTGCTCGACCTCAATCAAGTGTTGAACAAGATCGTTGAGGCTGGCACGGCATTGACCCGCGCCGAAGAAGGGCTGCTGCTGCTTCCTGATGAGGACGGCAAGACTCTCTACCTTCGCGCCATGAAAGGTCTGGACGACGATAACGCGCGCAACTTCCGCATCCGCAACCAGAACTCACTGGTTGGGCAAGTATTCCGCACAGGCAAACCACTGCTTGTAGGCGATAGTGGTCCGCAGCAGATTCGCACCCAGTATTTCGTCAAATCGTTGCTTTATGTACCCATGATGTACAAAGGGCAGGTGATTGGCGTTTTGGGTGTCAACAATAAGCGTGTTCCTCGCGTCTTCACCCTTAACGATCAAGAACTGCTGCTCGATCTCGCTGCGCATGCTGCCATCGCTATCGAGAACGCGCGTCTCTACGAGGATCGTTTGGAGCAAAACCGTCAGCTTGCCATCCTTGCGGAAGCGGGCAAAGTGGTCAACTCCACGCTGTCGATGGGCGATGTGCTGCTTGGCATCTGCCAGCAGATCATGCACGCCATTAACCTCAACGGCTGCCAGATTCTGCAGCGTCAGCCCGATGAATCGTTGCGAACCATCGCCCGCACGTGGCGCGCGATCTGGATGAAGGATCAGGGCGCTCGGATCAAGATCGACAGTCGCGCGATGTTGAAAAAGGCGCTCGATCAAGGTGCCTTCTTTGTGGTCAATCGCACCGAGACCAAAGATCGTTGGGAACAAGAGCGCGATCTGCTGGTCAAGGAAGGTGCCAACCAACTGTTGTTGCTGCCACTCAAATCGTCCGGCAGCACGCAGCCGATCAGTCTACCACCTGTCGGCTTCATCGAGTTGTACTACCGCGGCACGGTGCCCGAAGTGACCAGCGAATTTCGCCAACAGCTTCGCTCACTGGCGATGGAAGCAACCACATTGATCGCGCAGGATCAACGCCCGCTGCCTGCCCAATTGATCCTCAACGGGGCTGAACAGATCGTTGCGTATTCAGGTGCGGATTGGATCTGTCTATGGCTCATCGACGGTGATTCTGCTGTGCGGGTCGTGGAATACGGCAGCACGCTCTATTTCGAGGAACCCTACGCCACCACCAAGCCACCCTGTGACTGTGCGCCGACGGATAACCGCACCTCCACTTACGATGTCCGCGATGCCGAAGTGCCAGAAGATACTCGCGCAGTTATGCAAAGCTACGGTGCACGGATGATGCTCTGCGTTCCTCTGAGCATCAAAAATGAACTGTTCGGCGTGGTCACTGCCTATAACACGCTCGATTTCCGCACCTTGCGTCCCGAAGAAGTCAAATTGGTGCAGGGCTTGGTCACACAGGCAGCTACCGGCATTGATAACGCCCGCCTGTACTCCGACTTGCAGAGCAGCATCGAGGAATTGAAACGCGCACAGGCAAAGCTGGTCGAGACAGCACGCCTCACCGCGATTGGTGAGCTTGCCGCCGTCGTCGCACATCAGATCAATAATCCACTGACTACCGTGATCGGTGATGCCGAGTTGATCCTCCGCGATTTGCCGCAAGACAGCCCGATGCGCGAAGGCGTTACAGCGATTCATCGCGCTGGTCGGCGGTCTTTGACTGTGGTCAAACGGCTGCTCAGTAATGCCCGCCGTGAACCCCATGACCAACCGCAGCTTGTTGATGTCCATGAATCGATCCGTAACACGCTGGAACTCGTCTCCACCTATATCGAACGGCGCGGCATCGTGATCGAGAGCAACTTGCCTACGAAGATAGTCTTTGTGAAAGCTAAAGCAGGACATCTGGAAGATGTCTGGCTGAACCTGCTGTTAAATGCGCGTGATGCCCTTAGTCACTTGCCCAACGCTCACCTCAGCATCTCCTCAAATGTCAAGGAGTCGCTGGTAGAAGTAACGGTACTGGATAACGGTCCCGGCATTCCAGCAGAGAATCAAGCGCGCGTCTTTAACCCCTTCTTCACGACTAAACCACAGGGCGAAGGCACGGGCTTAGGACTGTACATCTGTAAGCAAATCACGGAAAACTGCGGCGGTAACATTGCGCTAGACACTTCGGTGAAACAGGGAGCATGTTTTCGGGTCACCTTGCCCATTGCGCCCCTCACCAGTGAAGACGACGAAACTGGTAAGTAAGTAAACTCAGGGAGAGCTTAGTATGTCTTACATCTTGACCGTTGATGACGAAGCTGACGTTTTGGGGACGCTGACACGTGCGCTTAGTCGGGAAGGCTACGAAATTGGACAGGCGTCCGCCGCTAACGAAGCATGGCAGAAGATCGTCAACCGTCGTCCCGATCTGGTGATTCTGGACATCAACATGCCGGGTACCGACGGCTTAACCTTGTGCAAGAAGCTGCGCAGTGATGCCCGCTTCATGGATTTATTGATCCTGTTCCTCACCGCCTACAACAAAACCGATGACATCGTAGCCGGACTCGATGCTGGTGGTGATGACTATGTGACCAAGCCCTTTGAACTGGCGGAACTAACTGCAAGGGTGCGCTCACTCTTGCGCCGCACGCAGATGGATGATGCGGTCGCCGTGATCGAGATCGGTCCCGTCAAGCTCGACTCGGATACGTATCAAGCAACCGTCAACAACGTCTCCATCCAACTGACCGCTACCGAGCACCGCCTGCTGCGCTATCTGATGGAACACCCCAATCAGGCGCTCTCTACGCAGCGGTTGTTGGAAGCCGTCTGGGATTATCCCCCCCGTACCGGCGATCCTGATCTGGTGCGTGCGCACATTCGCAATCTTCGCGCTAAACTAGAGAATGAGTCAGGGACTCAATTGAGCTTCATCCGCACCATTCATGGTGTGGGCTACATGATTTCGACGTGATGCGCCGTTTCTTCCTGTTCATAACAACTAGTTTGCTGATTGCTGCCGTCTGTGGGGCTGTTTTTACCTACGACGGCAGTTATTATTTCTTCCGCGCTCTCAATGATCGGCAAGTATTCATCCCCAACCGCCGTACCATTCACGGCTTGCTCGAACTCCCTACGCTGCTGGCGAGTTACCTCACCCACGATCTCACCTTGCTCTCGCTGATCTTCAACCTCACCTACGTCAGCCTGATCCTGTTCTCACTGCTGCTCTGCTGGTGGATCGTCAGGACCAAGAAACCGCGCTTGTTTATCTGGGTGGTGTTCACAGTCTGTGTAGCGCTGCTCCCCGGTCAGATCGCCTACATCAGCGAACTGGCGATGCTGCTGCCGCTGGCATGGGCGATCTATCTCTCGATCTTGGTTGGTGTCGAGCGTCATCACTGGCTGTTCATCATCCCTTTCAGCCTGCTGATTATTTGCTCGCATCCGTTTGCTGTCTTTCTGCTCGGCATCGCCGCGATCCTCGCCTTCTTGCAGCATCAGCGCACCATCGCCATTGCCATGATCGGGTTTTCCGTCGCGGCGGTGATCTGGTTCCTTAGCGGCATTACTCCCTATGAGGCAGACGTACTTTCTACAGGCGGATCGTTAGGACTGCGCTTCACCTCTGCTGTATTAGGATTGCCACTGGTGATCCTGCTGCTCGGCTGGTTCGCGGGCTTCTCGCTGCTGTTGCCTGTTCTACGTGAGCGTTGGGCGTGGAGTCGTAACCTGAAGATCAATTGGACGGAGCGCACCGCCTCTCGATTACTCACCGTCGCCGTGATTGCAGGCATGATCTGGGCACTTGTCCCCATATTTTGGATCGATGCCCTTAGTTATCGCTTTTTTCTCCTGCCTTTCACACTTCCATTCATCATCGCTGCATGGTTAGACAATCGCTCTAGCTTGCTTGAATCGCAACCACGCCAATCGGTCCTCATGCGGCTGGCATGGTTGTTTACAGTAGTCATCGTTATTCAAAGCCTTTTCTGGTTCGCCTTTACGGATCGCCTCAAAACCACGCTTGCCAGCACTACTCCCTGCCTGCGTGCAAACACCGCTAATTTGTTGTGGACCAACTACACAGCAATGAACCATTGGTCCATCACTGCATATAGCGTCATCATTCAAGGCGACGCTGCCACCTCTATCGTCCTGCCGGGCGATCAATGTGAGATAGCAGATTTTTCTCAGGGCTTCCCCGTTGCTGATTGGGACTTCCGCCGCTGGGATCAACTCTGGTTCCATCTGCAATCGTTGGCTGATCGTCTAAATTCTCGGCAATGACGACGCTTCTGTGATGAGGATACTCGTGTGCGATAGGGTATAATAATGAGGATTGCTGTGAAACAGTCGGAGTTATCGTACCTTGATCGCTGCACCTGAACGCCTCGCCTCCCCATCGCTTGCCGAGCCAACTACCGTGTCGGAATCTCCCACTGACGTCGACACCATGCGCGCACGGAACTATGAATCTTGGGGACGCTATCCCAAAACTCAACCTCATGGCGTCAAAGCGGTCTTCTGGCAAGAGGAAACCTCGAACTTCGACTCGATTGAAGGATCGGTACTGCCCTACGGCTACGGGCGCAGTTATGGTGATAGCTGCCTAAACGATGGCGGCACACTGATCGATATGACGGGACTGCGCCGTTTCATTAGCTTCGACGAAGAGACGGGCTTGCTGCGCTGCGAAGCAGGTGTCATGCTGGCGGATATTTTGGAAGTGTTCATTCCGCGAGGCTGGTTCTTACCCGTCACGCCGGGCACCAAATTCATCTCTATCGGCGGTGCGATTGCTAACGACGTTCACGGTAAGAATCATCACGTCGGCGGTACGTTCGGGCGGCACGTCACGCAGTTTGAGTTGCTGCGCTCCAACGGCGAACGCCTGATCTGCTCCCGCGAGTCCAATAGCGAACTATTCGCCGCCACCATCGGCGGACTCGGACTCACGGGCTTGATCACTTGGGCGGAGTTCCGTCTCCGGCGTATTCCCGGACCTTTTATCGCCAAAGAGCAAATTCGCTTCCGTACCATAGACGAATTTTTCGATGTCTCCGCCGCCATGGACGAGCGCTATGAGTACACCGTCTCATGGGTCGATTGTTTCGCTAGCGGCAGTCGTTTGGGACGTGGTTACGTTCAAGCGGGCAATCATGATCGTCTGCAACCGACGCCATCGCATCAGCCCAAAGCCAAATCGCTGCTGACCATTCCCATGGACGCGCCCTCGTTCACCGTCAACAAACTGACTGTACTCGCCGTCAATATCGGCTATTCGCTGCTTGGTCGCGTGCCTCACAAACTCCAATCGTGGGAGCCGTTCTTCTATCCACTGGACATGATCAAACAGTGGAACAAGCTCTACGGTCCTGCGGGCTTCCTGCAATATCAGTTAGTGGTTCCCTTCACTCATAACCAGCAGGCGATCAAAACTGTGCTCAAGCGCGTCGTGGACTCCGGCGATGCCTCGCCCGTCTCGGTGCTCAAGACCTTCGGCAATCTTAAATCGCCGGGGATGCTCTCCTTCCCGCGTCACGGCATCACCTTATCGCTGGATTTCCAATTCCGCGGCGAACGCACGCTAAAGCTGCTCAACGAATTGGATGCCATCGTTCGCGATAGTGACGGTGCGCTCTATCCAGCCAAAGATGCCCGTATGGCGGCACGGGATTTTCAGACGTTCTTCCCCCGCTGGCGGGAATTTTCGCAGTATGTCGATCCTAAATTCTCGTCTAATTTCTGGCGTCGTGTCACCAACTCCGATTGATTGAGGTTTGATGAAGCTACTGATCTTCGGCGCGACTTCTGCTATCGCGCATGAAACCGCCCGCTGCTTTGCCATGCAAGGCGCGGAACTACTGCTGATCGCCCGTAACACTGAAAAACTTGCCGCCAACGCCGCCGATCTCAAGGTCTACGGCGCGAAGTCTGTTGATACCCTGTCCGCCGATCTCAACGATCTCGACTCCCATTTGTCTCTGATTGAGGAGTCGATCCGTCGTCTCGGTGGCTTGGATGCCGTGCTGATCGCGCATGGCACACTGGGCGAACAGAAGCGCTCTGAAGCCGATGTTCAGGATATGCTGCGCGAGTTCACCACCAACGGACTCAGCTACATGACTTTGCTCACGCATTTGGCAAACTACTTCGAGCAGCAGCGCCGCGGCACCATCTGCGTGATTTCCTCCGTCGCCGGAGATCGCGGGCGTGGCAGTAACTACGTCTATGGATCAGCCAAGGGCGCGGTCACCTTATTCGCGGGCGGCGTTCGCAGCCGTCTGGCAAAAGTCGGCGTTAACGTCGTCACCATTAAGCCCGGCTTCGTAGATACACCGATGACTGCCAACCTCAAGAAAAATCTGCTGTACGCCGATCCGAAATCCGTCGGCAAGCGCATACACGCTGCTATGCTCAAGGGCGAGGATATTGTCTACGCGCCATTCTTCTGGATGTTCATCATGATGATCATCCGCAACATCCCGGAGCGCATCTTCAAGAAAACGAAGATTTGATGTTCGGCGTTTTTGCTCGCGTCGCCTTCGCACCATACTTTTACGCATTTTTAACTATCCCACTTTCGGCACGCATCGCATCAACTTGCTAGATTCGCGCTTTCTGTCGAACAAATGTTTTTGCGAAAATGCTGGTTTTGAGGTAAAATAAAGGTTTCATCGAAGCTCTAAATCGAGGGAGGATTGGTGTGGTTAACCCACCGCAGTTGCAGCAGCAAACCGAAGAGCATCTACGCGGACTGGAAGGGCTAGAAGCAGTTCGTTTACGTCCCGGCATGTACGTTGGTGGTACGGATATTAAAGCGCTGCATCACCTCGTTTATGAAGTAGTAGATAACGCCATTGACGAAGCAATGGCAGGTCGTTGCGATTATATTGAAGTTGTCATTCACGCCGATAATACGATTACTGTCCACGACAACGGCGGTGGTATTCCAGTTGGCATCAATCACCAGCTTGGCATTTCAACCTTAACCGCTGTCTTCACGCGCTTGCACTTCGGTGGCAAGTTCGGCTCAGGTGCCTATAGCGCATCTGGCGGTTTGCACGGTATCGGTGTCAAGGCGGTCAACGCCCTCTCCGATTACACCATTGTAAAGGTTCGCCGCGAAGGGTATCTCTGGCAGCAAACCTTCTCGCGTGGTGAAGCAACCAGCGAGGTAGAGCAGCTCCGTGAACTGGAACCGGGTGAAGTTCCCGGCACCAGCGTCAGCTTTATGCCTGATGCCACCATCATGCAAGAAACCGTCTTTGACTACGATACGCTGGAAGATCGCTTCCGTCAGATGGCTTATCTCGTCAAGGGCGTCACCATTCGTCTGGTTGATGAGCGCATCCAGCCGCTGCCCAAAGAAACCACCTTCTACTTTGAAGGCGGGTTGCGATCCTTCGTGCGCTATCTCAATCGCAACCGCGATGAACTGCACGGCGTAATCTCCGGCAACGGCGATCTCAAGTTCAAGTATTCCGTCGAAGGTAAGTCGATGGACGGCGTGATGCTGGTCGATTTTGCCTTGCAGTATGCCGATACGACTAACACGCTGGAAATGGCATTCGCCAACACCATCCATACCCGCGAAGGTGGCTCACATCTCACTGGTATGCGTACCGCTTTGACCCGTGTGCTTAACAACTACGCGCGTAAAGCGGGCTACCTCAAGGATAAAGACTCGAACTTCACGGGCAGCCAGACGCTGGAAGGCTTAACGGCAATTGTTGCCGTGCGCCATCCCAATCCCCAGTTCGAGAATCAGACCAAGAACAAGCTGATGAACACCGAAGTCGCTGGTGCGGTCAGCGGTGTAGTTGGTGATGCTTTCACCGAATATCTGGAGAATAATCCTAAAGAAGCGAAGCTGATCATCGAGAAGTGCTTGACCACGCAGCGTATTCAGGACGCGCTCGCCAAGCAGCGTGAACTTCTGCTCAATGATCGCAAAACCTTCCTCTCCAATACCACGCTTCCCGGTAAGCTCGCTGATTGCTCCGAACGCGGTCTGCACACCGAGCTATTCATCGTGGAAGGCGACTCGGCAGGTGGTTGCTTCTCCGGCGATACGCGCGTGGCACTTGCTGATGGTCGTTCGCTCAGTTTCCTTGAGATTATCGAGGAACAGGCACAAGGTAAGCAGCACTTCTGCTATACTATCCGCAACGATGGCACAATCGGTTTACAGCAGATCGTCAATCCGCGTCGGACAAAGCAAAACGCTGACGTGGTACGCGTAACGCTGGATAACGGCGAAAACATTATCTGCACGCCTGATCATCGCTTCATGCTGCGCGACGGTAGCTATAAGGCTGCCGCCGATCTCACTTCTGCCGACTCGCTGATGCCACTTCACCGCAAACTTTCAGATACGCGGGAGAAAGGGATCACCATCAACGGCTATGAGATGGCGTGGGATCCACGCTCAGATAGCTGGTTGTTTACACACATCTTGGCTGATTGGCACAACCGTTGGCAAGGTGTTTATACGCAGGATGCTGGTGATCATTGCCACCATCTTGATTTCAACAAGCGTAATAACAATCCCACCAATATTCAGCGGATGCCTGCATCGGCACATTTAGAGTTGCATCGCCAACACGTTGAGCGTACGCTTCATCGTCCTGATGTCATTACCAAGTGGCGGAAAGCGCGTCAAACCGATGAGTTCCGTACTCGTATGAGTCAACGGATGCAGCAGCCGGATACACGTCAACTTCTCTCTGAACAAGCGAAAGCACAGTGGGCAGATGACGAGTACAAGGCTTATATGGGCGCGCAATGGCGTAAGTTCTACGAAGAAAATCCTGAATATCGTGAGCAGAATCGCCAGCAATTGACCGAAGCGCAGGAACAATATTGGTCGATTGAGGAAAATCGTCAGGCGCAAGCCAAGCGTGTCCGCACCTACTTTGAACAAAATCCAGAAGCTCGTCGCACCGCATCTGAACGCTCAATCGAACAGTGGAATAATCCTGAACTGCGCGATTGGCGTCGTGGCAAAACCAGCGAGCAATGGACTGAGGAATTCAGAGCAAAACGTCATACGACTCTCAGTCATACGTATTACAACAAGACGATTGCTGCGCTGAAGCAGATCGAGTTTGAGCATGGTCAACTTGATCTAGCCGCTTACCGTCAATATCGCATCGCCAAACGTGATAAATCGCTGTTGCGTTTCGACACGTTCTGCGAACGCTATTTCGCGGGTGATGAGCAACAAGCGCGTGAAGCCGTTGCTAATTACAATCATCGTGTCGTGAGCGTCGAACATCTCTCTGAGCGTATTGACGTTTATGACATCGAAGTTCCCGGTACACATAACTTCGCTCTGGAAAGTGGTGTGTTCGTACACAACAGTGCCAAACAAGCGCGTGATCGTCATTTCCAAGCGATCCTGCCTGTCTTTGGCAAGATGCTCAACACCGAGCGAGTGAACATCAATAAGATTCTCGAATCCGAGAAGATCAGAATGGTGATCATGGCGTTGGGTACGGGCATCCGCGAAGATTTCAACGTGGAAAAACTGCGCTACGGACGCATCATCCTGATGTCGGACGCCGACGTAGACGGATCGCACATCCGCACCCTGATGCTCACCTTCTTCTACCGTTACATGCAGCCGATTGTCAGCGAAGGGCGCTTGTTCATCGCCCAGCCGCCGATCTATCGCATGGAGTACAAGAAGCAGGTAACCTACGTCTATCCCGAAGCGCGTATGCGCGACGAGCAGTTAATGACAAAGTGGCTGAAGAACTACAGCGAACCGGAGAAGGTCGGCGTTCAGCGTTATAAGGGTCTTGGTGAGATGAACCCCGAACAGCTCTGGGAAACCACCATGAATCCAGAGAAGCGACTGCTGCTGCAAGTGACGCTCGAAGACGCCGCACAAGCGGATCAGACCTTCGACATGCTCATGGGTCCCGAAGTGCCGCCGCGTCGTAACTTCATCATCGCCCACTCCAAAGACGCCACGCTGGACATTTAGTTCATCTGGCAATGCACAGGAAAACAACAGCCTTAGCATCATATAGCTAAGGCTGTTTTCATTTTGGGTGATTTTCAGCCAGATTAAGTAATGCTACGGCTGGAATCTCGCAGAAACTTCGTTTGTTCAGTTCGGCAATTATTGCCGGGAATACCGCCTATCCCAGATCGAAGTCACTACGACAATCTAGATATATCTTCTTACTCTAGTCATGTACTCCGCGTATTCCCCGTCATAATGCTCACTCAAGTACGCTTCTTCACGCAGCACCTGACGATGCAATAACCACGTTCCCAGCGCAAGATAGAGGAGCAGGATCCAGTTTGGAAATATCAAGAATTCGCCCAATAGCACCATCCAGAACGCGACATAGATCGGGTTGCGGCTAAAGGCGAATACTCCCGTTTTTATTAGCTTATCCGGCGTATTAGTATCGATACCAACACGAAAACTTCGCCCAAAAGAAATCAGGCTCCCCACGAATAGCAGCAATCCTGCCAGACACAGGCAAACACCAATCCACGAGATGCTCTCGGACTGAAAGAATTCTTGTGTGCTAATCGCAGGTAATTCGAAGGCGTTGGCAAATATCATGTAGAAATAAAACAGAGCAAACGGCAGAATCACGAAATCCTTCTGATCCAGCTTGCCGACGTGTATTGCCTTAATCCCTTGTCTTTGCATTAACAAGGAGCGTGTCAACACCAACCCGATCAACGACACGATGGTCAGCGCTGCTAAATATCTCTGCATATGACCCTCGAACAAAAAGGCTTATTGCTGCGTAGCGATTGCCGGTTCACATTGCCTCGTCAGTTTGACAAAGTGCTTCATCTCAACTGAACTCTTTGACATTGAATTTCTCTAACTTCACGTATCACCTCTCCAACTTTTCCCAAACAAACCGCCTGAATCCGCCCTGTATTCCCTGCGAACTTCAGGCACTTTCTTCTCTCAGCACTCAGCACTACCTTTCCCAACGCTATCCCTCTTGCTCCACCGCCCACGCCCGATCCACGATCTCCTGCTTGTAGCGCCAGTACCGCTCCGTCGCGCTCACCTTCAACGTGTGCGGATTCTCTAACCGTCGGCTCTCTAAGCGGATCGTCCTCACCCGCGACTTGGCATATGCCTTCACCTCATCCAGCGGCGGCATCTGATACACCAGCTTGCCCTCCTCGAAGATCGGCACATGCAAGCGTTCCACACGGTCAAAGTTCTCGTATACTTTCTGCTGGCTCGGATTCTTCGGGTTGATCCCCACCAAGCGCTTGCCCGCTGCAATCTCCTCCTCCGGCAGCGCAATGATGTCCGCCACGATGAAGTGATTCCGCAGTAAGCGCACCACCTGCTTCATCCCCGGATTAGTCACCTTTTCCGGCTGTCCTGAGATTTTCACTCGCGGGTCCCAGCCGCCGCGCTCATCTTGCACCGCTACCAGCTTATACACCCCACCGAGCGATGCCTGCTCCCCACCCGTGATCAACTGTGTGCCCACGCCGAACACCAGCCGTTCGATCACTGCCTCCGCCGAGATTTGCTCCACTTCCCAACCGACCTGTGAACTGATCTCCCGCAAGTACCCTTCGTCGCGCACACTGCGCCGGATTTCGTTGTGGATCAAAGCGATCTTGCGCTCGTTAAGGTCATTGCTCAACACGATCCGCATTGCGGGCAATCCTGCCTTCTCCAGCATCACCTGTGCCACGATTGACCAGTACACCAGATCGCCCGAATCGATGCGGACTCCGCTTGCTTGCTGTCCCATCTTTTCCATTTGCTGTGCTACTTGGATCGCGTTCTCCAAGCCTTTGTAGATGTCGTAGGTATCCACAAGAAACAACGCAGCGCGGGGGAACGTCTGCGAGTAATTCTCAAACGCTGCTACTTCATCTGGGAAGAACATTACATGGCTGTGTGCGTGTGTTCCAGCCACTGGAATCCCGAAGTGCATCCCCGCCAGCACGTTACTTGTCGCGTCCGTTCCACCGATGTACGAAGCACGCGAGGCAGTCAATGCCCCATCTACGCCCTGAGCGCGCCGCAAGCCAAATTCCATCACCCGCTTATCCTCGGCGTTGAACTTGATATGCGCGGCTTTCGTAGCGATCAGTGTCGGGAAGTTTACCAGCGTCAACAGTGCCGTCTCGATCAGCTGCGCCTCTTCCAATGCTGCCGTCACGCGGATTCCGTGAACACCGGGCAGCAGCACCTCGCCCTCGCGCAGCGACTCCAGCGATCCCGTGAACTTGAACTCCATTAGATGGTCCAGAAAATCGCCGCTGAACACCTCCAGCGTCCGCAGATAAGCGATCTGCTCCTCGGTGAAGCGCAGCGCCTGCAAATACTCTATCAATGCATGCAAGCCCACGAATACCGCGTACTGTCCATTGAACGGCGCATCGCGATAGAAATATTCAAAGACCACACGGCGGCGGTGCATCTTAAATTGGAAATAAGATGCCATCATGGTGAGCTGATAAAAGTCAGTCAGTAAGGCATTGAGGTGCGGGTTGATCACACGCAGTTCCCTTCGACAATTAATGGTCTATTCGCTGTTGAATTCAACGATTGCATGACGCGATCTTAACACGATCCATCTTGTGAGACTTCTCAGCGACGGAAAGGGGTTCGCTAGCGGCACTCTCGATATACAATATTCAGAAAATCACCTTCTTCGGAGAACCGCGCTATGGCAAAAATGCGCAAGTTCATCATCACTGATACGCGCCACATCGCCCCGTTTAACCAGCCAGCGCGTGAATTAAGCATCCTGAATAAACCACTATGGTTGGCGCAGCGCGATGCTCTCAGCGACTATTGCGAAACCGAGATTCCTGTCGAGTCGCTTAAAGAGGTACCGCGCGATCAAGAAGAAATGATCGTTCACCGCGATAATCTCTACTTCGATGAGCCGTTTATCACTGATTTCATCACGCAGGCACGCAATACCGGAACTCCTTGCCGCGCCGCCTTCAAGCCCAGCGACAAGGCATTCACTAACTATGCGCTGCCGCTGTCCACTTCGATCCACGCTGAGCCGCGGCGCGATGGTAACGGCAAACCCGTGCGCGATGGTCGCGGACGCGATGTGATCGACCATTACGAGATCGACCTGTGGTACTTCCCGCGCGGCTACCAGCCCGAAGCGCCGATCATCCCGATCTACGTCAACAGCGGCGGCACGGAAGTCGGTTACTACTCCGTGCCTGACTATATGAGCAACCAAGGCAACCTGACGCACTATCTGACCAAGCGCGCCATGCTCTCCGTCGAAAACTGGGTACACGTTTTCTACGCCAACGTGATCTTTGGCATTTTCTCGATTGGGCATCGATTTGAGGCAAAGCAAGAGGAAAGCAATCTCTTTCGCTTGAAGATTCTATGGAAGGCGTTGATCGAGCAGACTCAAGTACTTTCTTGCTCGGAACTCGTCCACATCGGCAAGAACTGCTCCATCGATCCTACCGCCATCATTCAAGGACCAACCTTCATCGGTGATAACGTAACCATCGGTCCCGGTGCGGTGATCGGCAACTGTTTCATCGGTAACAACGTCAACATCGCGCAGGGCTGCCAACTGATGTTGAGCGTGGTCAATGATAACTGCTTCTTACCCTTCCGCGCCGCGCTGTTCATGAGCATCATGATGGAAAACAGCATCTTGGCGCAGAATACCTGTCTGCAAATGTGCATCGTCGGACGAGATAGCTTCATCGGCGCTGGTACAACCTTTACCGACTTCAATCTGCTGCCCACGCCGCTGAAAGCGGAATCCATTGACGGCAAACTGGAGCGCGTGGGACAGGTGGTGCTTGGTGGCTGCGTCGGTCACAACTGTCGGCTTGGCTCCGGTCTGATCATCTACCCTGCCCGCATGATCGAGTCCGATGTGGTGCTGTTTGCCACGCCCTCCCGCCGCGTGATCAAAAAGAACATCAGCTACGAGGAGAGCGATCACCACGACCTGCGTCCTGAAGTTGCTCGCCTGCACAAGCAAAAGTATCCGCGCCGCGTGGAAAAGATCGGTGAAGAAGCATTCTTGGAGTCGTGGTGATCAACGACACATTCGCCTTCATCATCCATCCGATCAATCCCAAACGAGATGTCAGCCGCAAGTGGCCATGGCTCGGTAAACTCCTTACCGAGCAGCAGGTCAACTTCTTCTCTGCCTACTTTCCCCCAGTTTACATCTCCGAGATTAACGGCGTCACCTCGCAGCAAACGAGCAAGGAGATCAAGGGCTGGTTCATCGCCTGCCCCTTCACACCGCAGCGCATGTTGCAGTTACCCGTCAACATGGTCTACGACAAGCTAGTTGCCTGTGGTCACAAAGCGGACAAACTCGGTGCGCGGATTCTTGGCTTAGGCGCGTTCACCTCCGTCGTCGGAGATGCCGGACGAACCATCGCGGATCGGCTAGAAATGCCTGTCACGACTGGCGACAGCTACACCATCTACATGGCGGTGGAAGCAGTTCGCAAAGCCGCCGAAGTCATGGAAATCCCTCTACGCGGTGCGACGGCGGCAGTTGTCGGTGCGACAGGTGCAATCGGCAGCGTTTGCGCTCAACTGCTGGCAGGCGACGTAGCCGAGCTGATCCTGATCGGGCGGCGCGATGAAGCGATCCAAGCGGTGCGCGAAAAGTGCGAGGGGCGCGGCGCATCGCTCCGTGCTGGCACGGACATGAACATGATCTACGACGCCGATCTGATCCTCACCGTCACCAGCGCCATCGACGCCGTGATTTATCCCGAACACCTCAAACCCGGCGCGGTGGTCTGCGATGTCGCCCGTCCGCGCGATGTCTCCAAGTTAGTTGCGGATCGCCGTGACGACGTGCTAGTGATCGAAGGTGGCATGGTCGAAGTGCCCGGACCTGTCGATTTCCACTTCGATTTTGGCTTCCCTCCCGGCAAATCCTATGCTTGCATGGCAGAGACGATGGCGCTGGCGCTCGAAGGTCGCTACGAGGATTACAGTGTCGGCAAGGAGCTAACCATCGAGCAGGCGCTGGAAATGGGCGAAATCTGTGCGCGACATGGTTTCAAACTCAGCGGCTTCCGCAGCTTCGAGCGCGCCGTCACTGAGGATCAGATCACGCGGGTGAAAGAAAAAGCACAAATAAACCTCCATACTTGGAGTGCAGCGATTTAGGGCTATTCAGAGAGGCAGAAATGTCAAGTAATGAGCTGAAATTCAGCGATGAAGCCCGCCGTGCAATGCAGTTATCAGAAGATATTGCCCGCGAATTTGCCCACGCCACTGTCGAGCCGGGACATCTGCTCATTGCTCTCAGGATCACTGGCGGTGCGCCTTCGCTTGCCCTTCAGGATATGCAAATCACGCTCGATTTGCTCAAGGCGCTGGTACACACAGAGTATCGAGGTGTAGTCAAGCAGCGTGTGGCGCTGCAAAAACTTGAACTCAGTACAGGAATCAAGCAGGCTCTGCAAAACGCGGTGAATTATGCCCGCCGTTGGAATCATTCTCGTATTGGTACTACACACCTGATGCTTGGCTTGATCCAGTTTCAGGATGTGACCATCACCAGATTGTTAGAATGGACGGCGTTACACCCTTCAGAACTCAGCGACTTTGTGCTAGATCGTGTGAAAACGGGAACTCCTCCCGCCGACTATTTTGGAGAACTGCCGGACGAACCGAAAGGCATTTTTTGGCGCTGCTTGCCAAGCACCACAACGAGGCACAGGCAGCCGCGCACGATATTGGTTATGACCCCGCCCTCGCCGCCTCCATCTGTCCTAAATGCAAACTGTGTCGTTCCAGCCATACTCCGCGCAGATGACCTCCTCAAGTGGCAGCCAATGGGATATGCAGGAACGACAATTCAAAGATCAGGTAGATGCACACGAGAAGGCAGGAGATACTGACGCGGCGATAGAAACCTGTACGCGCTGGATTGAGTACAACCCTGACTCGGTTCATGCCTATGCCATGCGCGGCAATCTGAAGGTGAAGAAAAATGACGAGGATGGCGCTATCGCTGATTACACCGAAGTCATTCGCCTTGATCCGCGTTCTTACAATGCCCACTATGTACGAGGTTGCCACTATCTGAAAAAACGTCAGCTAGATGCCGCCATTGCCGATTTCGATGCTGCCATCAAACGCGATCCCAAAGATCGGGGGGCGTATTACTCCCGCAGTGTGGCACATCTCTACAACACGCAATTCACGCGCACATTGGAAGATACAACTATCGCTATCCGCTTGGACAACAAAGATTATTGCGCCTTTCTCTATCGCGGATTAGCGCGTGGTGAACTCGGTGATCTCGATGGCGCAGAAGAAGATTTCCGGCAAATGCTGGCACTTCATCCCGAATCCGAAACTACCGCCTCAATTAACTTAGGCTGGATCGAAGGATTGCGGGGAAATTACGACAAGGCACTAGAGCTACTGAATAAAGCCGAGCAGCTTGAACCTGAATATGAGGCGATTTATTGGACTCGCGGCAAAGTGTATGCGCTCAAAGAGGATCGCGCACTTGCCGTGAGTGACTATAAACGTGCCTTAGCACTCAGACATGGCATAGAAACGAAATGGTCTTTGCGCTTTCTGCATGAAATGGAAGCGTACATTGAACAGTGGGGAAGTTCAGCGGAGTAATCAGGAAGTGGATCGCCTGACCCACCTCCTGATGTATTGTCATTTACCTTACGCTACCGTGATTTCCGGCGACAGATACACATCCTGAATCGTGTTCAGCAGCTTCACGCCCTCAGCCATTGGACGCTGGAACGCCTTACGACCACTGATCAAGCCCGTACCGCCTGCACGCTTGTTGATGATCGCCGTGATCACCGCTTCCGCGAAGTCGTTCTCACCGCTTGCGCCGCCGGAGCTGATCAAACCTGCGCGCCCCATGTAGCAGTTCGCCACCTGATAGCGCGTCAGATCAATCGGATGCTCTGAGGTCAACTGCGTGTAAATGCGTTCATCCAGTTTGCCGTAGGATGAACTACCCGTATTCAGCGCCTTGTAACCACCATTGTTGGTCGGCAGCTTCTGCTTGATGATGTCCGCCTGAATGGTCACGCCCAGATGATTCGCCTGTCCGGTCAGATCAGCGGCAGTTTCGTAATTCGTGCCATTCACCTTGAAAGCATTGTTACGCGTGTAGCACCACAATATTGTCGCCAGTCCTAGCTCATGCGCCTGTGCAAACGCATCAGCGATCTCTTGCAACTGGCGCGAACTCTGCTCCGATCCCCAATAGACTGTCGCGCCGACTGCTGCCGCGCCCATGTCCCACGCCTGCTTGATCTTGCCGAACAACACCTGATCGGATTTGTTGGGATAGGTGAGCAGTTCGTTGTGATTGATCTTCACCATAAAGGGAATCTTGTGCGCGTATTTGCGTGCCACTGAGCCAAGTACACCGAACGTCGAAGCGACGGCGTTACAGCCACCTTCGAGCGCCAACTTGACGATGTTTTCAGGATCGAAGTACGCTGGATTCTTAGCGAATGATGCACCAGCCGAGTGCTCAATGCCCTGATCGACGGGCAAAATGGAAAGATAACCCGTGCCCGCCAAACGTCCGGTATTGAACATTTGCTGCAAGCTGCGTAACACCTGCGGATTGCGATCCGAGATCGTCCACACCCGATCCACGAAATCGGGACCTGGTAAGTGCAACTGATCTTTGCTGATGGTGGTACTCGTATGGTTCAGAAGTGAGTCGGCTTTGTCACCGAGCATGGAGACGATCTTATCGAAGGTCTGTGAGGTCGTTTCTACTGCAATTGCCATGAGAAAAATCCTTTCACTGGCAAGGATTTGAAAAGTGTCAGATGAACATCAGACAATTCTCTAAAGTATACCTCTGATCGGTAGGTGGCGGAAACGTTAAGATGTCCAAAAGGAATAACCATTGACCACTTTTGAACGTTTTTGTTGGCACTCCCGTCCTAACTTATGTAACGATCAAGCAACGGAAGTGAGTGATGGATATACAGATCTCCCACCTAACCAAAAATTACGGCAGCGTCCGTGCCCTTGATGATGTCTCGCTGACCATCAAAGGCGGCATGTACGGTCTGCTCGGTCCCAACGGCGCGGGTAAATCGACCCTGATGAAAATTCTGGCGACTCTCCTGCCGCCGACCTCTGGCAGCGTCACCATTGGCGCTTACGATCTGGTCAAGCAGCCCGGCGAGGTGCGTCAGAATCTGGGCTATCTGCCACAGGATTTCGGTTTCTACCGCAGTCTGAATGCCTACCAAACGCTGGACTACATCGCCACTATGAAGAACATTCCGGCGAACCAACGCAAAGCGCAGATCGAGCGTTTGCTGGAGCAGGTCAATCTGACCAAAGATGCACGTCGGCGTGTCGGTGGCTATTCCGGCGGGATGCGTCAACGCTTGGGCATCGCGCAAGCATTGATGGGCGATCCTGCGCTGTTGATCGTTGACGAGCCAACCGCCGGACTCGATCCAGAGGAGCGCATCCGTTTCCGTAACCTGCTGGCACGCCTCTCCGGTGATCGCACCGTGCTGCTATCGACGCACATCGTTGCCGATATTGAAGCAAGCTGCGTTGGTGTCGCCGTGATCAATCAAGGAAAGCTCGTTTTCAATGGCACTCCTGATGAACTCGTTGCGCGGGCAAAGGGTCTGGTCTGGCAGATCGATGCTGCTCCTCAGGAATGGGAACAGCTAGAACAGCATTACTCGATCATTTCCAGCCGCTCTGCTAGCGGCAGCGGATTACAGGTACGTTTGATCGCCGCTGAAAATCCTTTTGGTCGCGGTGTACCCGCTGAAGCCTCGTTGGAAGATGGCTACATGGCGGTGATGTCGAGCATCCATGCCCCCGCTTCTCGCGGCATAAAGGAGGCGAGCTATGCGTAATCTGAGTCTATCACGGTTGTTCGCTGCCTTCCGGCTGGAACTGCGCTTACTTTGCCTGACGTGGGTTTATCCACTGCTGCATGTGGGCTGGCTAGCGATGCTCTATGCTTCGCTGGGATCGCAGCGCGGACTCACAGCGGAATATCTGCTTGAGGGATCGTTACGGCTGGTCACGCAAACCATGATAACTGCTGTCACGTTGTTTGTGGCAGGAGCAAGCGCGGCACGCAGTGTTCGCGCTAAGTTCGAGGCGTTGGAGGAGAGTTTCCCCACCAGCGCGGAAGTGACGCTAGGACGTTGGCTGGCTTGCACACTAGCGATTGTCGCCTTCGTGGTTGAACCACTGATCATTGCTTGGTTGGTTGGTCCCGCCGGGTCCTTCTTCGCCAGTGCGCCGCTGTTCGTTCTGCGTTGTGGCATCCTGTTCGGCTTTGCGACGGCGCTAACGTGGCTGCTGCTAGGGTTGCTTGGTCCTCGGCGCTGGCTGTACCCCATACTGGCAGCCGGATGGGTTGGTATGCTGATCGTGCCCAACATGCTGATGGGTATGAAGCTGCCTTTTGCTCAACTGCTCAACTTCAGCGGCAACGGATCGCCACCTCTCTACTCGGAGATTTTCGGTGCAGGCATCTCTGGCGACTTACCTTCGTGGTTCTACCTATTCTATGCGAGTCTGCTCGTCGCCGTCATCAGTTGGATCGCCTTGCGTCAGATTCAGCGCCGTTTCCGCCGTTTGTCACCGCTGGCGGCATTGGCTTCAGTAGCTGCAATCGCGCTGGCGTTGTTCGCAGGGATCGGTTATTCCTCTACTGTTGCTGAAGCGCAAGCACAAGATGCGGAAAAACTCAGTGCCTATCAACAGAAACACGAGTCCTTCATTCTCCCTGCCGATGCCCCTGAAGCGATCACCACTTACGATCTGACCGTTGATCTCAGCGATCTGGCGAGTCCGCAGTTCCACGCGCTGCTCACGATCCGCAATCGCACCGATGCTGCCTTAGCCTCACTACCGCTGACGCTGCATCACGATTTGCAGATCACACAGGCGAATCTGCCTTACACACGGGATGGCGATTTCCTCACCATCACACCGCCCGATCCTCTGCAATCGGGTGCTGAACTACAGCTCGAATTGACCTACCGTAGTGCGCTCTGGAACACCGATCTGTACGGCACTATCCCCGTAGCGCAGGATTTCATCAAGGAATTCGGCGTCAGCTTATCGTTCAACATCGCGTGGTATCCGCTGCCGGGGCATTTCGTGGCAGGCTTCTACACGCCTGCCTCATTTCTCGGTGATGGGGCATCGCATTTTCGCCTGACCATACTTGGCGCGGATCAGATGACTTTTGCCTCCAACTTGCCATTGACCGCTGAACGAACCTTTGAAGCTGATTCAGCACAGTGGGCGATGCTGGTCGGTTCACCGCGCATGGTACGCAAAGAAGTTGGCGAGATCACGGTCTACGCAGCCAGAGATGATGCCACTGTGTCGGTTACCGTAGAGCAGCTCTATCCACCGCTGATCGAAAGCGTGCGCCACTTATTCCCTAACGGTGGGTTTAAGCACGTCATCATCTTGGCTACGGGAACGTCACCCCTAATACCTCAGGGGCGACAGATCACCGATGGTTGGGTGCTGATCCCAACGACGCCCTCCTTCTTGCAAACCCTTGATCAGCGCTATAACGACCTGTTTGATCGCGCCGAGTTGTTCGTCAGCCCTATCGTTGCGGGCTTCTGGCCCGGCAGTCAGCTAACCGGAATCGTCGATAGTTGGGGCACAACGTCAGGTCGCCCTGCTACGGATCGCTCAATACTACTCAACGGCATCTCTATCTACGTCGAGGCATATCGGCGCACGAATGGCGACGCAGCAGCGATGAAAGCGGCAGTGATCGCGGCGCAAGAGGAACAAAAGAAGCATCCCACCTTCACCTACTATGCTCCCGGCAGTGAGCCAACCGTCGCCTTTACTGCCGATCAAGTCGCGCTGGCGCTGATCGATCTGTACCAAGCGCAGGGAGATGCGGGCGTTGTCAAGGCGTTGGCGCAAGTGCAGGCGCATGAATCCGATGTGCTGGCGTTAACTCCTGAGGCGCTGTTCGGCTGGTTGCAGGAGGCGGCTCATGCCAACTAGACCCGGCTTGTACTATGATCTGCGAGTCGTCTTCGACATGACCATGATCTTGCCAGCCTTCTTGCTGCCACTCTACGCCCTGATTTTGTACGTCATGTGGCAGCGGCAGCCCGCTCAGATCGAGCAAATAACCTCGGCATTTGAACTGCTGCTACCACTAGCGGGAGGGCTTGCCACTGCTCATCTGATGGTCGTGGAGCATGAAGCCGGATTCGCGGATTTGCGCCGCAGCTATCCCGAATCGTCGTGGCAACTTCCGCTGATGCGAACGCTGGCAGGGATGGTCTGGATAGGGATTATGGCGCTGATCGGTGTCCTTAGCTTCCGCATCGCCTACGGCGAATTCGATATAGCTGAAGTGGTCGCGCCTGCAGTTGCGCCCAGCCTCTACCTACTTAGTGTGGCGTTGCTGGTGGGCAATCTCACTCGTAACTACTGGATCGTTGCCGCGGTGGTGATGGGTTATTGGGGCTTCGACTACTATACTCAAGGCACACTCACACAGTCCATCTATCTGTTCATGAAAACACGCCTCGGGTCTCCGGATGCCACCAACATCAGCTACGCGAATAATCGTGCGCTGTTAGCGGCGCTAGGATGTGGACTTCTGCTATTGAACGGTTATATCAATGTGCGTAGCCGTTCAGGGACAACGTTTCAGGACGCCTTGCGATGATGATACCAGCGGAAACGGATGAATTGCTTTACCGCCGTCTGCTGCGTGGAGATAGCGAAGCCTGTGCTGCGTTGATCAATCGCTACAACGCTCCCTTGTTTCGCTTTCTCTATCGTCAGATCGGTGATACCGCTACTGCTGAAGACTTGCTGCAAGAGACCTTCACGCGGCTGATCACACATCAAGGCAAGCCGCCGGATCACTTCAAGGCATGGCTCTATACCATTGCCCGCAATCTCGCCCACGATCACTTTCGATCTGCCTACGTCCAACGTGAGGAGTCGCCGTCCCTGATGTTCGACATCGTTGATCCCGTCGCGCTGGACGAGCTAGCAATCGATAACACTGAAAGAGATGAAGTGTCTTCTGCTTTGCAGCGATTGTCGCCAGAACATCGGGAAGTCCTCATTCTACGCTTCTATGACGATCTCAAAGTCGAGGAAATCGCTGAGATTACGGGCGCAGCAGCAGGGACAGTCAAGAGTCGTCTGTTTCACGCGTTGCGCTATTTGAAAGCGCTGTTGGCTGTTAGTGCAGGTGCAGCACAGCAGCGGGAGAAAGTCTAGATGACCAAACTTCACACTGAACCACACAATTTAAACGACAAAGATCGCCTTTTTGAGGGCTTAAGCATTGCTGAGCAGACCGAACTTGGCGATCTCACCGAAGTGGCGCAGTACCTCGCCACCTCCGAGACTCCACGAGCACCTGATCCATCGAAGCTGCTATCGACTCTAACGCCATTGTTGCAGGGGCGGGTAGCCAAACAATCTACCTTCAGCCTACAAAATTGGCTGCGCCTTGTGCATACACAAGCGGCTCTCTTTGAACCTGCCTTCTGGCTCGCCAGCGGCTTGGTCTTTGCGCTGGGACTTATATTGGCGTTGCTGCAAGAGAACGGATTGCTCATCCTTGCTTTCATTTACGCCGCCCCTGTACTAACGACGGCTGCTGTCGCCTATGCCTTCCGCCCCGCCACGCGCGGATTATGGGAGTTAGAGCAGCTAAGTCCGGTGCGTCCAATCGAGCTTCTCTATGCTCGACTGGTTCTAGTGCTAGCCATTAACAGCATCATCGCCTTGGTCTTACTCTGCCTGATCTGGGCAAATGCGCCGGGTGTGATCTTGTGGCGCTTGCTGATCGCTTGGTTCGGACCAATGCTGGGCATCGCCAGTGTTGCCCTGTATCTGTCCTTACGCTGCGGTGCTTTTATCGGGCTGACTGCCCCCATACTCACATGGATCGGATTGGTCATCGCGAGCTGGCAAGAGATCACCCGTGCCGAGCAGTCTACGGGTGACTTGATTCAGATCGCATCTCGCTGGTTTCTGTCTCAAGTGAGCACTTCCAACACGATCTTGCTCGCCTCTGTCATTCTTATCGTCGTCTCTCTACTGATCTTCCGATGGTCAGGGCGATTTTTCCTCAATAACTTACTGCTAAGGGAAGACTCGCTGTGGAACTAGTGCTGCGTGGGATCAACAAATCATTCGGCAGCATCACTGCCCTCGCGCGACTCAATCTCTCACTTTCGGCGGCGAACAGCGGCGTCACGGCGATCTTGGGTCCCAACGGCTCTGGCAAATCCACACTGCTGCGCTTGCTGGCAACGCTGATCAAGCCTGATATAGGCTGGGCAAGCTTTGGCGCACACGCTTATCACGGCGATCTAACGCCGCTTCGCCGCCAGATTGGATACTTGCCGCAAGACCTTGATCTGCCTGCCAACATGACAGCAATAAAACTACTACGCTACCTCGCCAGTGTGCGACAGATCGATGCGCAGTGTATTCCGCCATTGCTGAGAAAATTGAAACTGGAACAAATAGCCAGTAAACCACTAGATCGTCTTTCCGGTGGCGAACTCCGTTTGATCGGGATCACGCAGGCGCTGCTGGGCGAACCACCGTTGCTGCTGCTAGACGAGCCGTTCCGAGGTTTGGATTTGCCCGAACAGGAGAGTGTGCGCCAACTGCTGATCAATGCACACAAACGCAGCGGTCAATTGACGATCTTTAGCACCCATGTGCCCACCGAAGTGGAACAGATGGCACAAACTGTGATCGTGCTTAACGACGGCTCGATGATCTTTCATGGCGCGGTGGAATCGTTGCGCCAACTTGCCAGCGGAAAAGTTTGCGAGCTTGAAGTTGCAGCGGCTGACTTACCATCCATGCTTGAGCATTGCACGGTCAGTCGTCTATCGCAGCAGCAGGATCGAGTTGTGATGCGAGTAGTCGGCAGCACCCCTAAGGGCATTAAGCGCCAGCCAGTCGCTCCAACGCTAGAAGATGCTTATCTACTGCTTCGATCAAGCTAACACTAAAGCACGCCCTCGTCATATTCCACCCAATTTGCAGCCAGACCGAACTGCTCGAAGATCGGATCGGGCAGCGGCAATCCCAGTAGCCTACTTGCGGCGATCTCTCCGGCAGCGGGAGAACTCATGATCCCGTGCCCAACGTGCGCCACCGACATATACAATCCGCCTACGTCCGGCACCGCATCAATGATCGCGCGTTCACTGTCATAAGGCTGTTTGTTGCCTTCTGCATCCAGCCGATAAGCCGCATTTTCATCACGGTAGACGTAATAACCGATGTTGTGAGAGATACCCCGTAGGTAGCGCGGATCAGCGAATCCCGTGCCGTCTTTGTGCCCGAACTGCCGTGCCAGCAGTGCCAGCGTGATCGAGGGAAAGCGGGGATCTTTGAGACGCTGTACTGGATATAACGGCTCAGTGATCGCGTCGTGCTGGCTATTCGTGCCATATTCTGCGCCTGCATACTTGTTCTGCCAGTTGTACTCCCACGCGAAGATAGCACCATCCCGCGCTTCCGGTCGAACATGCGGATGAGGAGCGGCGCTGATGATCATCGGCGCATCGGGAGGGAACATTTCGTGTCGCCAACCTGTGGTAAAGCTCTGGCGTGGACGCAGCAGGATCGGCAGTTCCACGCCAGCAGTACGTCCGATTGCTTTAGAACTCGCGCCCGCCGCGATCAACACTTTATCAGTAGCGATCTTGCCCTGTGGCGTCTGCACGCCGACTACGCGCCCATTCTCCACGCAGATTTGCACGTCCGCGATGCCTAACAAGATTTGCGCGGATCGTGTGCTGGCTGCGTAACGGTAGATCAGGGCGTTTGAGTCCAGCCATCCCGCCGTCGGATCGTACTTGACGGCGATCACTTTCTCGCCTACCCAACCGAAACGAGCAGCGACTTTTGTGCCTTCAAGATATTCAATATGCGGTAACCCGATCTCGTGCAGGCGCTGTACGTCGGATTTCAACCCCGCTGCCTGTTGTTCGTTGAACGCAACGAACAGATAGCCCTGCTGCTTGATAGCAATCGCTTCCGCTGCGCCTTCACCTAAATATTCATCCGCGTTGTGAAAGACTTCGACACTGCGTGCCAGTTGCCTCGCCAAACATAAGGCGGGCCAGCAGGTGCGGAAGTTTTCCAGCGAAGCCAGCGAACTCCCCGCGCCTAACTGATCACTTTTCTCGATCAAGACAGTGCGCGTTCCCGGCGCGAATCGTTCAATCGCCCACAGCGCCGCCGTCCCCGCCGGACCACCGCCAATAATCACCACATCGGCAGAACGTGGCATTTCTTCGGCGCTTGGGTTGGAAAGAAATTTTGGCTGAGTCATCTATCTCACTGCTCTTGGGAAATAGGCAACGGCATCTAGATTCGCGTACCGACTCTAACAGGAACACGCCTGAAATGCAGCCAACCAAAATCCGAGCAGTAGAGCGAGATGGCGAACAACCATCAGCGAATCGACTTGCTGCGAATCTACCGACTACTGACGTAGATCACTTCTTTACGCTGAATTGCCGCCAGCCATTGCGACCAGCTTTGCGGGCTGATGCCTAACTTGGTCAGGGTTTCGCGCTGGCAGAAGATTCCAGCAACAGCGGGTGCATATAAGTCTGCAGCAAGGGGTAACAGCCGCTGATAATCACTGTGCCAGTCGACATCGTACCCCATTGGCAGCGTCGTCAGGGCTTTCAGAAAACCATTCTCAAAGCCAAGCAGCACACTCGCCCATAGTTCCGTCCCATCGTAAGCAGCGAATACCACTGAGCACGGCGTATCCGCTGGCGCGAGAGATCGCGTGACGGTGGAGATGAACTCCGGCGCGACATCTGCCCAACCGCCGATGGGATTGGGAAACAGGGTTAGCCCCGATGCTTCCAGATACAGGTCTTTCGCTTTAAGCAGCAGCGAGAAAATATCATCATCGGCGCTGAACTCACGCTGAAATTGGTCGAACCAATTCCGCAGCGACTGCCGATCCACAATCGCCACCGGTCCACGTCCCCACTGCTGATACAATTGCTTCGCCAGTTCCGCTGGATCAGCGATCACATCGGGTACTTGAAGCTTATGTCGTGCGTAATGAGGCGTGACACCCAATAGCCGACCTTCGTCATGCAGCAGATACAAGCCATCAGCCGTGCGTAATGGTTTGAACAGCAAATCGAACCAGCGCTGCCATTGCAGCGGATCGAGATTGAAAACGCGGGTATCCGGCGCGATGATGCCAAGCACACTGCTGGGTTTCTTAGCAGTGATGTCATTTGCTGCGTTGTTGTGTACCGTCGTCATGCCGAAATCTCCCAGATTTTGATCGCCCATGCATCCATTTTCACCTTGAGCGTTCCACTACTTTGCTGCTGCGTATCAATATCGCGCCACGTTGCCGCTTCAGGAACGCTGATCTCGCCCTGTTGTATTGTCGCGGTTGCGTTAGCCACGCAGACCACACGCCGCCCTTCACCCTCAAAGACCGTGACATCCAATGCCGGATTGTCCGAGTGCCAGCGTTGAACAATGCCAAGTTGCTGCAAGATCGGCAGCAGCACCGCTGCGTAATGGCTGTATGCTGTTGCCTCAACTTCACCAACCGTTGGCAAAGCGCCTGTGATTAGCGTCACATCACCCTGATCACGCTGGATTTGCGTCGCAAATGGCGCCAGTGCAGTTTGATCGCTGGAGTGCTGCCACAGGTCGGCATCGTTGAGCCATAAGTCTGCGCCAAGTTGGATGCGCTGTCCGCTCACTTCGGCGGCTGGCATGTTCCAGTGATTCAGTGGCTGACCATACACATCCTGTGCTGGCAGTCGCGGTCCGCAGATCACGTGTCCGCCTGCCTGTGCATAGCGATCCAGCTTGTCCAACAGCGCGGCATCGATCCACTCAAATGTTGGTACGACCACCGCCGCATAATCTTGAAGTTTTGTCAGCGGAATATCGCTATCACCGAGCGCATAGGGAACCCCCAACGTTTCCAGCGCCTGCCGCAGCGCCGTGATCCACGCTGGCAACTGCAACTGGATCAGGTCGCGCCCGCCGAAAGTTTGCTCCGACGCAAATAGATCGTTAGGCAAGGGCACGTAGAACGAAAATATCCAGTCATAGGGGATACCCGCGTCAATGGCGACGTAGCGAAGCTGCTCGTAGATGCGCGGTGTTAGGATCAGCACATCGCGCTGCGGGCGTAGTTTGTGCCAGCGCAAGCGCTGAAGCTGCTCATTCCATGTTTGATGTACCGCGAAATGATCAGGGCGCGGCGTGCCATCGTTGAGTAATGGGCAGTTCAGCCAGCGATCCCGATCCGCCAGCATGTAATAGTTGATCGCACGGATGCCGTGCATGAACGTGGCACGCATATTGAACCGCTGATCTTCTACGCTCAATGGGCGGTACCAAGCCCACACGCCCGATCCGAACTCTGGGATGAAAGGCAAGCGGCTCATCGTCGAGGTGAACTGCGATCCCCGTTTGACGGCGGGATACTGCGACACTCGCGGATAGGCATCTACACCCGCGATGTCGAAATCCTTTTCTAATGCCGCCATGCGGAACGGCGCTTCAGGGTAAAAGGTGGGATAGTTGTGGTAGTAAGGCACGCCCGTTAAGCCGCGCTCTTGCAGCATCACGCGGACACGATTTAGCCCGTAGTGAATGTAGTATTCCTGAAACTCCGCCCAATCTAGGTAATACGGCAAGTCGGCGCGGCGACTGGCGTTGAACTCGCGGGGAGCGTCGATCTCAGCGAAAGTGGCATAAGAGGTGCCGTAAGCTCTATTCAGTTCGGCAAGATCACTATATTTTTCCGCCAGCCAACGCTGATACAGCGCCACCGCATCCGCATTATAGTCAAGGTCGTAGCAGCGCATTCGGAAGCAGAACGACATCTCGTTATCTGCTTGCACCGCCACGATCATGCCCGCCGGATAGAGATGTTCCTTGAGGATCGGTGCGAGTGCATCGAAATAGACTCCCACCTCCTCATAAAATGCTTCACTGGCGTAGCTCGGCGCGATGAACGGCGTGTTAACAACAGGGATCACGGCTGGTGCGCCAGTCGCCGTTAGCGATTGAACCGCCGGATTGTCCAGCACTCGCGGCGGAAATCCGATAGTCGGCAGTTCCGCGTTGATGTGTGGACCCGGACGCGCCAGCACGTACAAACCGGCATTGCGGCACGCTTCTAGAAAAGCGGCGACATCTTTACGCGGATCGATCTCCCCGAAGTCGAAGCGCCCACGCTCGATCTCGTGTACTGTCCATGGGAAGTAAGTATCGAGGAAACGATAACCCATCTGGCGCACATTTGCCAGCACATTGTCCCAATCTTTGCGCTCGTGCCGCCAATAATGCACACTGCCACTGTACAGCGGCATCAGTTCGCCGCCGATCAGCAAACCGTCTGGCGTCACTTGCACCGTTGCGCTGGTTGTCATTGCTGCTCTGACTCCTTAGTAGGTTGTACGCTGATGGCATTGCTGGAGAGGCTGCCCAGTTCGCAGACAAAGGCAACGCCACCACCGCATAGTGGTTCATTGTCGTGAATATCAAAGACCAGTTTAGAATCGATGAATGCCTGAAGGTGACTACCATTGAGGCGTAGTTTGAGTGCGTAGCTAGCTTCTTCCCGCCACTCGAACGGCTCTTCCGCCAACACTGTTTCGCCATCCAGCATTTTGACCAAACGGATCATATCGGGGTTAACTAGTAGCAGCGCATAATAGCGCTCTAAACCCTGTACTCGAGCAGCGATTCCGACGCTGCTGGCGAAGTGCGGCGTGATCACTGACTGCATTTCGTAATCTTGCCACTCCCGTGATCCCTGAATGATCATGCCGCGTCCGCTATCATGAGCGAGACGAAAGGCTTCGCCCCACGTTGGCTCAAAGTGATCAATAGCGTTAGCCCACGCTCGATGCCACTGCAATCCGCCGTGATCGGGGCGGGTCAGCGTCACTTGAGGAGACCCCTGCCACGTCAGATAATCGAGGTACAGACGACCAGCCTGATTACCCTTCACTTCCAGACCGATCTCAGCGATTGGAGCGCCGCAGGTATCTTCGATCTGCCATTCCAGCGTGATCCGTTGACCGGGCTGAATGGTTTGTTCTGCACCTGCCAACGGTGACAAGTGATCCGTAGCGCCATAAATTTGCGCCTGCAAACGGACTTCTAGCGCGCCATTGTTGGTCTCATCCGCTTGCACTTCTGCTCTGATCATCTGCCCTGCGTACAGGGACGGCGCGGCTATCAGCGCATAAGGCGGTAGCGCACCGACATCAGGCGGCGCAAAGGTCGGCGTGAAAATTCGCGCGACATTACCGGCGCTATGATAGTCAATGCACAAACTGCGCGATCCGCTGCCGCTATGACCAGCCACGTTACGGATCGACGCCCCTTCATCCGCACGAAATCCCTGCACCGCGCCCGCTTGCTCAAAGTGGAAACGTGCGCCGTTTTTTGGTTGTAGCGGAGACTCACCATGCAGCGCCCTGCCCATATTGATGATCTGATAGGCTTCCGTGACCGCATCAGTGATCGTGCGTCCACCTTCCGCCGTTGAGATATACAACCGATCTGCAACGGGTGTGCGCCAATCGACTCCATCTTGCTCGAAGGTAGCCAGTCCGCCGCGAATACCGAGTAGGCAGCCGACGTTGCCGGAATTGCAATCGGTATCCCAACCACTGGTGTTCGCGATCAGCAGCGATTTCTGGAACTCACCACCGCCATAGAGCAAACTCAGGATGATCAGTGCGTGGTTGGGAACGATGTGGCAGACACCCGTGTATTTGTCGTAACCGTAATGTGCCGCGATCAGGGATCGCGTCTGCTTCCAATCGTCAGCGGAATCAGCGGCGTGCCAACCTCGTACATCCATGATCAGGCGGTAGACCAGTGAATCACGCGGGATCAAGCGCACCGCGCCGTCGATCAATGTATTGATGTCGGACTCGACGAATGCCAACGCTTCCATCGCGGCAATTACCTGTGCGCCGTAGATCGCCTCACCGTCGTGACTGACGGAGGCAGCGCGACGGGCGTAATCAGCAGCGCGTTCAGGATCGCCGGGAGCAAGCATCGCCCAACCATCGATGAAGATCTGTGCGCCGATCTGCTCGGACACGATCTTGCCATTAGTGGCTGCCGATCCGCTGGCAGGTGCCGTGATGCCGTTTTTGAGCCGCAAGTAAGCGGTGTGTTCGGTGGAGTTGCCGAAACCACCCCACCACAAAGTGGCGCGTTCTTCGACCAGATAGTTGAGCCACGTTTGCCCGATCTGTGCGGGCGTCAGATCAGGGTTATTGCCGTAATCAGACATGGCGCGTAGAAAGCCAAACGTGCCGGAGAGATCATCATCGGTGACGATTAGCGGGCGCTTGAACTTATCATGAACGTAATAAGTGATCTCGCCAAGCTCCTGCATGATCCGTTCATGGGTCCAGCCTTCAAACGGACGTCCTAAGTACACGCCGATCATTTTGCCAAGCACGCCCGCGTAGACGCGCTCCGCGTAGTCAAGTGGTAGTACCGTCATCTTAGTTTGCCGTCACCAGCTTTCGGACGCGCTCCAGCCAGAACTGCACGAACGGCGCTGCTTCCACCCATTCGCAGACTTGTATGTTCGGCTGCCGATCCGCGTAGGGCATCGTCCGCACCACGCGATCAATTACTTCGAGGTTGACGTGTGTACGCCGCACGTTGATCAGTTGAGTCGCCATACTGGTATAAACCGCCAGCGGATCATGCATGAAGGTGCGTCCTTCATAGAAATCGGCAGGCAGTCCGAGTTCATCGGAAAGTGTGGAAAAACTCTCCAGCATTTCTTCCATCAACGTGACCAGCGTATTGGTGAGAGGATGTCCCCAACTACGCATATCGGCACGCTGCTGCGGGGTCAGAAATACCTGCGTGGTGGTTTCCATTGGCACTAGCGTCAGCGGAATACCCGAACTGAACACCAGATCAGAAGCCAGCGGATCGCAATTCAGATTCGTCTCTAGCAGTGGTGCCCAGTTGAAACGCGCGGTATCAACAGTCCCGCCCATTACCGTGATCTCGCGTATCCAGTCAGCGAGGCGCGGCTCGATCTGTAACGCCCGCGCCACGTTGGTCTGTGCGCCAATGGTAATAAGCGAAAGTTCACCGCGATACTTGGCAGCCGCTTCGATGATAAACTGCGCAGCATCATCTGCCGTCGCTTGCAGGTCGGCAGTGGGGATCAGTTCTTCTTCGGTCAGAATGCCTTTGCCCTCGTGTCCTCGCAGCCGCGGCATCCAGTGGAATTTTTCCGGCAACGGCATTTGCAGTGGGATGCTGGCGCCAGCGATCACGCGAATATCGTCGCGCCCCGCCATGTGTAGTAACCGCCGTGCGATTCGCGCTCGTAGTGGCGCGTCCGCATGAACGGTGGTAACGCCGATAACCTCGAATTCTGGCGACGCCGCGACCAGAGTCAACGCCATCGCATCATCGACATCAGTACCGATGTCGGTGTCCAGAATAATACGTTTCATGATTGTTGATCCAGAAGTTAAATAGCGAATTGCTCGTTATAGAACTAGCTCTTTACAGCGCCAAAAGTCAGCCCCTGAATGATGTAGCGCTGAGCGAAGATCACTAGCAGCAGTGCGGGAATACTCTCCAGAACTGCGCCTGCCGTCATCACTGCCCAGCGCGTTTCAAAGGCGGATTGCATCGACGCCAGTGCGACGGGTGTCGTTTTGGCAGCGATGGATGATGTCAGTGTTACGGCGAACAGGAATTCGTTCCACGCCGCCATGAAGCCTAGAATACCGATGGTCGCCAGTGCTGGCAGCGACAGCGGTATGTAAATGTGATAGAGCAGCGACAACTTGGTGCAGCCGTCCACCCGCGCAGCATCATCTAGGTCTTGCGGCACTTCCTGAAAGAAGACCGAGAGCAGCCAGACGGAAAACGGTAAGTTGAACGCCGTATAGACGATGATCAGCAGCGGACGGGTATCGAACATCCGCAGTTGAGTCGCCAGCATGAACAGCGGCACCACCAACACGATGCCCGGCAGCATTCGCAAACTAAGCAGCACAAAGAGCAGCGTGCGTCTGCCCGGAAAGTTGATCCTACCGAAAGCGTAACCAGCCATCGCGCTGATGATCAACAGCAGCACGGTGGTGACTACGGAAATGATCACCGAGTTGAGCAATCCAGATGGAATATCCGAAACAGGTTGCTGCCCCGGCGGCAGCAGTGCTAGCGCATCCGCATAGTTTGCCCACGTGAATTGCTCCGGGAAAACAGTGGGTGGCATCTTGAAGATTTCTAACTGGGTCTTGAACGAACTCAGCGCGATCCACAGCAGCGGGAAAATGTCGATCAGCGCGATGATCAGGAGCACGACGTAAAACAGCGCGTCGCCAATGCGTCGTCGCGGTGCGCCGATGCTGGGCATTTTTATCTGTGGTCTACTCTGAGCTATTGCAGTCATGATTAAACTCGCTAACCAGCCACACTTAGAACATGCGGGTATCGGTACGGATGAAGCGTATGACAACAGTGCCGATCACCATGCCGATCACACCGATCAGGATGGAGAGCGCGGAGGCAACACCAAGGTTTCCTTCGCTAAAAGCAGTACGGTAGAGCAGCATTCCTAGCACTTCCGTCGTTCGTCCGGGACCGCCGCCCGTCAGCACGTAAGGCACATCAAAGGCGCGGAAGACTTCGGTACTTCGCAGCAGCAAGACCATGATGGTAGCAGGGCGCAGCAGCGGCAGCACGATGTGGTAGACCCGCGCCCACCACGTCGCCCCATCGACCTCAGCGGCTTCTAACACCTCTTGCGGAATCTGCTGCATCGCCGCCAGCAGGATCAAGGTGACAAAGGGAACCCATGTCCACGTGTCCACCATTACAAGGACAAAGCCGCCCAGTTTCGGGTCGGAAAGCCAGCGTGGTGCGGTGATGCCTAACTCCGTGAGCGCGTAGTTGATGATGCCGAAGTTGCCGGAGAGCAGGTAGCGCCACTGGATGCCGATCACGATGGGTGCCAGGATCATAGGCAGGATGAAGATGGCGCGGAACAAGCGCTGTCCTCTGAATTGTTTATTCAGCAGCAGTGCCAACCCCAAGCCAAGTAGGTATTGGACGATGACCGAGACGACTACGAGTGTGAGGCTGATGCGGAAAGAGTTCCAGAAGCGGTCTGAATTGAGCAACTGAATGAAGTTATTCAAACCGACGAACGGTTTAGGTGCATCAGCAGGTGTTGACCATGACCACTCCTGAAAGGAAACGCCAAGGTTGAACAACGTCGGATAGATCAACACGCCAGCAACGAGCAGCATCGCAGGCAAGATCAAGGCATAGCCGATCAGGGCGTCTCGAAAGCGGGGATGTTGAGTCGCCTTCGCCAACCGCAAACGATCAGGGGCGGGTTCGGCATTTGGCATAGGTGAGGTCTTAATCATCAAGGCGTTCCCGGTACAAGACTTGCGTTCTGGTACAATCTCCGAAGGATGCCCTTCAATGGCTGGCACGGAACGAGCTTACTAGGGCTTTCGTGTTGTTCACCATTGAAAGGCGTCCATCAGATGTCGAAAGATCGGGTTCTCAGTGAATCGAAGATGCTGGTCACCGACCCCAAAACTGCTGTGATGGTTTACATACCGAGCAGCGTTTCGATTTCCTTCTGAGCGTCATCCAGTGCTTCTTTGGGTGTGGCTGCCAGCGTCACCGCTGTGTTCATGGCGACAGAGATACGTAGCATCACATCGTTGATCTTCTCCCACTTCGGCAGCGGACGCGCCCACTTCAGTTCTTCCACCCACGCATCAATGAATGGATTGGCGGCTTTGACGTTGGGATCGTTGGGGTCCATCGCTGAGTAACGGGCAACCAAGCCTTCCGACTTGAGCAGGTCTTTCTGCTGATCGATTTCGAGGACGAAGCTGGCGAATTCACGCGCCGCATCCTGATTGGCGGAATCGGCTGGCAGAGCCAATACCCAATGATCCACCACCACGCCCTTTTCTTTGCCCATCGGCACTGGCGCGACAGCGAACTTATCCTTGACCAGCGACTGATCGCCGTTGCCCATGCCCACCATGTACTGCCAGTTGATCGCCGTACCACCACGTCCCTGAATGAACAGGTTGTGCACATCTTCGTAGATCATCTCGGCGCTTTCCAGCGGCGCGACCTGATGGACGTTAATCAGATCAGAGACGAATTGCAGCGCTTCTACGTTGGCATCGCTGTTGATCGTCGGCTTCAGATTGGCATCCGCGAGGCTGCCACCAGCCTGATAGAACCAGCCGACCAGTTTGAAGGCAGGTTGTACCGCTTTGGAGCTGGCTTCGATCAGCGATCCCCAGATTTTCGGCTGGTCGCCACTGGCTTCGATGGTCAGCGCCTTGGTCACTTCAACGTACTCGTCCCACGTGCTGGGAGCGCTCAAGCCAGCCTTCTCTAGCAGATCGGTGCGGACGAAATTAGCGGGCAGAGAATTCAGGGTGGGCAAGCCGCGCAGCACACCTTGAAGGTCGGTGGCATTCTCGATGGAGGCGGGAGAGAGATCCGCCTTCAAGTCGTCGGTAAACAGCGAGGTCAGGTCTTGCAGATACTGTGAGGCGGGGTAGAGCATCGCGTTGGTGATCGGGATGATGTCGTACTTGCCGGTCTTTGCCAGCAGCTCGGTCATCATCTTGACCTGAAGTTCGTTGAACGGTACTTCGGTGATGTTCAGGCTGATGCCCGTCTTGGCAGCAAACGCTTCGCCTGCGCGACGATAGCTTTCCGTTTGAGGGCTGGAGTGCGAAAGCATCTGTAGTGTAGTCGTCTGGCGGCGGTTGAAGTTCAGGTTAGGCAGGTTCATGGGCGCGAGGCTGAACGCGCCAGCAGCGGCGGCTCCACCCATCATTTTGAGCAAGTCACGGCGGCTGATCTTTTTGTGGTCTGCCATTGCTAAAAATCCTTTCTGGATAACGATTCTTGGCTGCGATGAGTTAACGTCAGGTCGTCTTCAAAACTTTTGCTAATCAGCTATAACTTTCTCCTTGTCGCTACTGTTGTCCTAAGCGGACTCGCGGATGATCAACTGATACGGCATGGCTTCGTCGCGTCCGGGAGCGTGGACATCTCCGTTCAGCCGTTCAAGCAGCATTTCAGCGGCGCGGCGTCCCAGGCGTTCGGTAAAGTGCGTGATGGTGGTTAGCGGCGGGTTGACCAGCGAGGCTGCCGGAATATCATCAAACCCGACCACTGCTATATCCTGCGGCACATGCAATCCCGCCTCTGTAATCGCCATCAATGCCCCGATAGCCATCAAGTCATTGGCGGCAAAAACGGCGGTTGGTCGTATCTCAGAGGGTAAGTCAAGCAGATCGCGCATCGCCCTGTAACCGCTGCCTTGCGTGAAGTCTCCGCTGTGAATAAGCAGTTCATCGGTGACTAGTTGACGCGCTGCCATCGCCTGCCGATAGCCCAGTAAACGGGTGTCGCGCGGTGGCGCATCTGTGCCGCCGATCATGGCGATGCGACGATGCCCGTGTTCGATCAAGAAGCTGACGGCGGTTTGCGCCGCCTCAACGTTATCGATATACAGCACATCGACGGGCAAATCATGGACATCAACTGGTGCGACATCCATTTTCACGACGGCAATATTGCGTTCGTAGAGAGGTTGAAGTTCGGTTAACCCGAGGTGTGAGAATGTCGCCACTACACCATCCGCTTTGCCCTGCAAGATCGAGTGTAGGCATTTTTGTTCCTTCTCAGCGATGCCATCGGTGTTGTACAGGATCAAGTCGTAGCCCTGCACGTCAGCAATATCCTGCACGCCGCGGGCAAACGCGGGATAGAACGGATTGGTGATGTCGGGAATGACGCAGGCGATGGTGAAGGTTTTGCTGGTGCGCAGGCTGCGTGCATTGCGATCCGGGATGTAGCCCAGTTGCTGAATCGCATCGTGGATGCGCTGTCGTGTTTCTACGGGGACAGAGACGCTCGTATTGTTGTTCAGCACGTACGAGACCGTCGCCTGTGAGACACCAGCCAGCCGCGCTACATCCGCTTGTGTTGCTCTCGCTTTTCGCAGTGTCTTGCCTCGATTGCCCATAAAAACTAGTCCAAACTCTCTATTGATACGTATCACTTATACGTATAAGTAGTTTATAGCAAAGCCTCATTAAGAGTCAAGAAATTGACCCTTAGCCCTCATCAGAACCTCAGCTTGGTGTCAAGTGCGCTCCACACGACTCTCGAACGATCATCTGCCCTTGAAGGATAAGTTCAGGGGTCGTTGCCAGCCCTCCCTCGATTTGCGATAGCAGCAGTTTTCCGGCTTCACAGCCCATCTCGTAACATGGTAAGGTGAACGTCGTCAATTTCGGTCTGATCACGGTAGCGATGGGGCGGTCATCGTAGCCGACGATGGCGATGTCATGGGGTACGCGCAAGCCCGCTTCCTCAATGGCATAGATCGCGCCGATAGCCATCATGTCGTTGCCAGCGAAAATGGCAGTAGGGCGTTTCGCAAGGTTGAGCAGATGACGGGTCGCCTCATAACCACTCTCTAAGCCCCAATCGCCACGCAAGACGAGTGCGGAATCAAAGGGGGTGGAAGCACTTGCCAGCCCGGCTCGGTAGCCTAATAAACGTTCTTTCGAGATGTAGAAATGATCCGGACCGTTGATGAACCCGATACGCCGATGCCCGAGCTGGACGAGATGTTCGGTTGCCTGCCTCGCGCCGTTGCGATTGTCAGTGATCACGGAGTTGGCGATGGAGTTGCCAAACAGTCGTTCGCAGAATACATACGGCTTGTTCGCCTTGACGAGGATGGATTGTGCTAGATACTGCCACGACTCTACGAAAGCGATGCCATCTACGCCGCGACTTAGCAGCTCTTCAATCGCCTTATCTTGTAGCTGCATATCCCCATCGAAAGACGTGATCACGCAGAAATAGCCAGCGTCCTTTAACACATCCTGAATGCCACGAATGATGATCGGGGTGAAAATCGAAGTGATGTCGTTCGCCATGATGCCAACGGTGAAGGATTGGTCACTGCGTAAACTGCGGGCAGCCATATTGGGACGATAGCCCATCTCATCAGCCAGCCGCAGTACCCGTTCGCGCGTTTGGGTGGATACATTGTGACTGCTGTTCGACAAAACGCGCGATGCGGTGGTGGTAGAAACACCAGCGGCTCTGGCGAGTTCACGCAAAGTTATTGGCATAACGCTAACTTTAGTATCGTAAAACAAGTACATCAATGTCGATGGAAAACGTTACCACACATTGCTGTATCCATAGATATAGTGACGTTGAATGTGATGGATAACGTTTTCCATTTTCTTAAGATTACGAAAGATTCAAAAAACTGTCAAGCAGATCTCATGTTGAGTCTTGCTATTACTGATCTAACCGATGTGGCGATTGGGTAAAACAAATAGCTCCAGACCTGCAAGGTCTGGAGCAAAATAAGTCATCGAAGACTGCTGCCGATCAGGGCATCCCTGATCAAACTTACAGTTGCGAAAGTGCGTCGGGGATTTCCTTATTGGACATGAACATCTTCCAGATCAACCCACTGCGATAATTTTCGATCATCACTACGATGGGAGCTTGGTTCAAGCCCATAAAAATTGGTGACACAAAGTTCTGTGTGGGATTAAAGGCGTCGCGGAACCCGTAAATATCCCATAGTTCAGCACCGCGCTCGAAGTAGAAGTGCCTCAGCGCCTGCATGGATTCCTGTGGCGTGTACGGGAACGATGCCAGTGCACCCGTCGGCGTCATGGTACCACTGTCGTTGCGCGGTGTGGCTTCATGCGCCATATAACCACCCGTCCCATCGCTAGCAGTCAATCCCCAACAACTCGCACTGTATCCCTTGTAGCCACGTGGATTCTCCACGCAGTAACGGTGGTTGATCTGCACGATGCGGCGGTTATTCTCGAAATAGTCCAACTCACCCGTAAAGCGATCCCTGATCTGGTGCGGATCCCACGCCATAAAAGAGTAGTGCGTGAAGAACAACGGACCGCCGACTCCCACACCAACAGGCAGTTCGATGTCGTAGTAGCGTGTGCCATTGCGGTAGTGACTGCCGCGTGCCGACTTGCTCCAGCCCTCGCGGTAGCGAATCGCACGTTCCGACTGACCCGCCCAACCGCTGTAATACAACGACGCTGGAATCGCGTGTGTGGGTGAGGCAATGCCTAACAGATAGACAATCATCGTCTCGTTCCAGCCGATCAGTGGATGCCCAATGTGCCACTCGTAATCCGCCGACCAATGCCAGTACAGCACATCAGGATCGTGCGGCGGGCGATACCAATCCCACTCGATTTCCTCCCACAACCGCGTGATCGTGCTGCGGATCGCAGTTTCGGTGAAGTTGTCCTGATCGAAATACTGCCGCGCTGCTAATAATCCTTGCGCCATGAACGCCGTTTCTACCAGATCGCCACCGTTGTCGTACTTGCCGAACAGCGGGATCGTTTTGCCTGTGCGTCCATCAAGGAAGTGCGCCCACACACCGTGATAGCGTTCAGCTTTGGCAAGGAAATTCACAGCTTTGAGTAATCGCTCGGCTGCTGCCTCTCGACTGACGAACCCGCGTGCAACCGCTACGATCAGCGCCATGATCCCGAATCCCGATGCGCCAAGCGCGACGGTATGTTCATAACCCGGCACACATTCCAGCGCCAAGCCCGCGTCAGGATGCGCGTGATCCCAGTAATAACGGAAATGCGCTTCCTGCACCATGGTCAGCAGTTCTTCATCTGTTGGCTCGGCAGCGCTGACTGTCGCTGTAGCTGTCGCGGAAGCAGCGGATTCCGCATAGCTCTGATTAACAGCGACTAGGCGGTAGTGGTAAGTAGCTGGATTATTACCGACATAATCCGTGTAACGATTGAAGGCTGGCGTCTGAATCCCGATAGGTGCAAACGGTTGCCCATCCGTTGATCGCTGAATTACGTAGTACAGAACTGTCGGATCGTCGCGCTTATCCCACCACAAATCGACGTGGCGGCTATACGCGCGTACCTGCAATCCAGTTGGCACAGGGCTTGCCGCGCTCATTTCAGCAGTCGAGGACACTACCCTGATCTCATCAATGAACAGCGTATGCGACTCGCCATCATCGGTATGCTGCGTAAAGAAGATTTTATGCAACTGAGGATGATCGCCGGACTGCACGCCAAACGCCGCCAGCGGAATGCTCACCTGTGTCCACTTCGCGGCGGGGATACCAGCCACGATCTCCCCCAACCGCAGCGCTCCTGTTCCCTTGCCACCTGTCATCTCCAGAAACATGATCGGCAGCGCCTCGGAATCAATCGCAGTTTCGGCATAGCACCACAAGCGCAGCGTATCACCCACCAACTGTTCGCCGTCCTCATCTCGCCCGCGCCAGTAATGTACGTGGATTTCCGCGAACCAATCACCACCCGATTGCGAATTCCACGTCAGTTCCAACGCGTTCGGAGGGCTGATGAAATGTTGCGACGTAATCGGGAGTTTGCCATCGATGGCATTCACCATGCTCGGCGCGATGGCGTTTACACGACTATGAAAATAACTGTCTTTGGTCAGGCTGTTATCGAAGATCAAATGACGATAATACGGTGCTGGCATTATCTAGGCTGTCTCCATAAAAAAACGGGTGGTTAAACAACTTGAGCACAAGTTTTGAGGCTATTCCTCACAGCCACAAGATCGCCTGACGATCAAGGTCGTTGGCAACTGCACTCGTGGCGCAAATCGACTAGCCAGATTCTGATCGCGTTCCCGTTGTAATACACTGAAGACCATCCGTGCTGCCTCGCGACCTAATTCATAGGTTGGTTGATGCACGGTGGTCAGGCGTGGCGTGACGTAACTCGCCAACGGCACATCATCGAAGCCGACGACGGCGACATCGTCTGGCACGCGCAAACCCTGATCTTGCACTGCCCGAATTGCATCCGCCGCCATCTGATCGTTGGCGGCGAAAATAGCGCGGGGCATTTGCGGACGTTGTAGCAGTTCCAGTGCGGCGCGGTAACCACTGCCTTCAAGGAAATCGCCGCGTACAATGTCATTATCGTCAATCGACAAGCCGTGTTCCTGCAGCACATCACGCAATCCGCGCAAACGCTCACCACTGTCTGGTGTGAAATCCGAGCCTGTGATGTAGGCGAAGCGCTGATAACCGTGCCCTACTAAATGCTCCGCGATCTGGCGTCCGCCGCCGTAGTTATCCACCACGAACATCGGAATCTGACTGCCGCCATCCTGTTGAATCAACACCACAGGCACGCCAGTTTCCTGTATCTGCTTAATGTCTGCACGGCGGGCATCAATAGCGACGAGGATCATGGCATCAACATGCCCACGCCGGAATAAATCAAGATAGCGTCGTTCACTACCCTGTCTCGGCTGGCTGACGATCACCAACGTGTAGCCAATAGCAGCGGCTTCATCGTTGACGCCCCGAAATATCTGGAAGAAGAACGAGTCGTTCACTTGCGGGATCACCAAGCCGAGCATATTAGTGCGCTGACTCGCTAATCCGCGAGCGAAGGCATTCGCCTGAAAGTTCAAGTCGCGGATCGCTTTCAGCACCCGTTCGCGCGTTTCAGGGTGCACACGATCCCGATTGTTCACTACGCGGGAAACCGTGCCGATTGAAACGCCCGCACGTTTTGCTACATCAAATATCGTTGCGCTCATCGTGCTTCAGGCAGTAAACCTTGAGATTTGTCGTGATGTAAAAACGCTTACAGTCTAGCCAGCTAATAAATTGTGGGCAAATCATTCTCGTTTCAGGCTTATTGTAAAAGCGTTTTGACAAACATCACGGCACTGCTATACTGACTCTTGGTGACCTCTTAACCGATGGTCAATCTTAAATCTTGTATCAGTTAGTGCGTTGGAGAAGGCAAGAATATTATGCGAAACAGGGCTGTACTGTATTTGTGTTCAATTGCCATCATCCTCACTCTCATCATTCCCTTGGCTTCAGACTCCGTTATTCGAGCACAGGACAACCCGATCACTTGGCAAGTCTGGGAACGGAAAGACATCAACCGCCTAGACGGGGACAACAGCGGATCGACCTTTGCTATCAGCGAGGACGTCCAAACGCCAGAGGGGCAGAATGCCTTACAGATCACACCCGGCGGCAGCAGCGACGAAACCAAATTGGCGTTCCCCGTCAGCGGTGCGGATTTGCCGGAGTGGACTCAGCACGATCATCTGAACCTGCAAGTCTATCTGCCTGAAACGAACGAACTGAATCCGAACCGCTTCTTCTTGGGTATGGCAGACGTGACCGGATCATTTTCGTGGATCGCGGGCGTGTTCAGCGATAGCGACATGGCAACGCTGCAAGCAGGCTGGAATAACATCAGTTTTCCTCTCGATCCGGCGATGAAAAAGACCAAACCGGATGCTAAATACAACCTGTACTTATCGTTTTTCCACGAAGGTACGAGTGGCAAAACAGTATTGACTGAACCTTTCTATCTAGGGAGCATGACCTTGACCACAACACCACCTACTCAAGATAAGTTCGCGCAGGAGGCAGAACATCTGCTGACGCTTGCTGACGCGGCTCTGCTCGATGCCGTCGCCCGCAAAACCTTTGATTTCTTCTGGTACGAGTCGAACCCTGCTAACGGCTTGATCAAGGATCGCAGCACGCTTGACTCCGCCTCTAGCGTCGCGTCCGTTGGCTTCGGACTCAGCGCCATCCCGATTGCCATCGAGCGCGGTTGGATCAGCTACGAGGAGGGTTACGCCCGCACCCTGATAACCCTGAAAACCTTCGCATCAGGGGGCGTCAAAGGTAAATTCGGCTTCTTCTTCCACTTCGTCAACATGCAAACGGGCGACCAGATGTGGGACAGCGAAGTTTCTTCGATTGATACCGCGCTGTTCCTCGCAGGCGCGATCACTGCTGGCGAATACTTCAAAGATACGGAAGTTGCCGCCCTCAGCGATCAAATCTACAGACAGGTCGATTGGGCGACCTTCGCGCCGAACGGCAAGTTTATCTCGATGGGCTGGAAGCCGGAGGTCGGTTTCTACGATGCGGAATGGGATCACTTCGACGAGAACCCGATCATGTACATGCTGGCGCTCGGATCACCGACGCACCCGCTGCCAGCCGAGTCATGGACGGAGATGAAGCGTCCGGTCTACGTGCCGGGGAAATATATCTACCTGCCCGGTGAACCGCTGTTCGTCTATCAATATCCACTGGCGTGGCTGGACTTGCGCGATAAAGAAGATGCCTTCGCCAACTACGTCAATAACACCAAGCTGGCGTGTCAGCGCAATCAGCAGTTCAGCGCCGAGAACGCCAAGTTGTACAGCACTTATCAGGACGGCGTGTGGGGACTCAGCGCCTCGGACGGACCGCAAGGCTACCGCGCTTACGGTGCTGCACCCAACAACCACGACGGCACGATTGCGCCCTACGCCTCTATCGCCTGCCTGCCCTTCACGCCCGATGCTGCCCTTGAGTCGATGCGTGCCATGCTCAAGCGATTCGGATCAAAAGTCTGGCGCGAATATGGCTTCGTCAGCGCCATCAACGCAGATCAAGATTGGTACTCCAGAGAGTTTATCGGCATTGATCAAGGCGACATTCTGCTGATGATCGCCAACTATCAGGATGGCTTCGTGTGGAAGCTGTTCATGCAAAATGAACACATCCAGAAGGCACTAAAAACCGCTGGCTTCGTCACTAAGCAGAGCGATTACGCCGTTGTCCCCGCGTTTCTGGAGAAAGTGCAAGGATCAAAGTGAGGCCGCGTCCCATCTCATGGCGGGATGTGCAGATCGATAGTGGCTTCTGGGGCGCACGCCAAGCCACCAATCGTGATCGGACGATTCCAGCGATTTATCACCAGTCGAAGATCACCGGACGGCTCGAGGCGTGGAAGCTGGAATGGAAAATCGGGCAGCCCCACGAACCGCATATCTTCTGGGATTCCGACACCGCCAAATGGATCGAAGCGGTGGCGTATAGTCTAGGCACACACCCGAATCCTGAGTTCGAGCAGCAGATCGATCAGGTGATCGATTGGATCGCGCAGGCACAGATGGAAGATGGCTACGCCAATAGCCATTTCATCGCTGTCGAGCCGCAAAATCGCTGGCGTAATCTGCGCGATCAGCATGAATTGTACTGCGCGGGTCATCTGATCGAAGCGGCGGTCACTTACGCGCAGGCGACAGACAAGCGCAAACTGCTTGAGATCGCCTGCCGTTACGCTGATCACATCGGCAGGACGTTCGGGGCGGCTGAAGGGCAAAGGCACGGTTACTGTGGTCATCCCGAACTGGAACTGGCGCTGCTGCGGCTGGCTCAAGAGACGGGCGAACCGCGTTACTTCCAGCTATCCCGCTACTTCATTGACGAGCGTGGGCAGCAGCCGCACTACTATGATCAGGAAGCGCGGGATCGTGGGGAAGACCCCCGCCGCTTCTGGGCGAAGGATTACACCTATCTTCAAGCGCACGTCCCGATCCGTGAGCACACGGGCATGATCGGACATTCGGTTCGTGCCTGTTATCTCTACGCCGCCGCAACGGAGATCGCGCTAGAGTCAGGTGATCACCAACTGCTGGCGACTATGCGGAAATTGTGGGACGAGCTGACTCAGCGCCATACCTACGTCACCGGAGGTATTGGTTCGATCCACACCATCGAGGGCTTCACCTTCCCCTACAACCTGCCCAACGAGAGCGCCTACAGCGAAACCTGCGCTTCGATTGCCCTGATCTATTGGGCACAGCGCCTGTTCAGCCTCGAACCTGATAGCCGCTACATCGACTCGATAGAGCTGGCGCTCTACAACGCTCTGCTCAGTGGCGTCTCTCATGAGGGATCGCTGTTCTTTCAGGCGAATCCGCTAGAAGCGCATCCGCAGGTCAGTCCTTATGAACTGTGGAACACCATGATGACGGGTGATTACTATCAGCGTACCGAGTGGTTTGATGTCGCCTGCTGCCCCTCAAATCTGGCGCGGCTAGTGGCATCCGTCGGCACATATTTCTACTCACTGACGCCGGATCGCCTGTACGTGCAGCTTTACAATCAGAATCGCGCTGACGTGCAGATCGGCGGCAGTCATGTGCACATCGAGCAGCGAACAGACTATCCGTGGGACGGGCAGATCACGCTCACGCTGACGCCGGATCAACTAACGACTTTCGAACTGGCGTTGCGGATTCCGCGCTGGTGTCGGGAATTCCGTATCGAGATCAACGGCGTGGCTGTTTCGCTGACGCCAGAACGCGGTTACGCCGTGATCCAGCGCGAATGGCGGCAGGGCGATACGGTTATGCTGTTGCTGGCGATGCCCATCGAACGCATGGTGTCGCATCCGCAGATTCGCCAAGACGCCGGACGGATCGCCTTACAGCGTGGACCAATTGTTTACTGTGTGGAAGAAGCTGATAACGGCGCAGCATTGGCGACACTAGCGCTGCCATTCGGATCGCCGCTTACCTATGAATTTGATGCTCATCTGTTTGGCGGCGTAGGCACGATCACAGGCGAGGCGCTGCGGCTCGATCCCGCACAGTGGCAGGATCAGCCTTACCAATCCGAGTCAGCGCACGAGATCGCCCGCACGCCTGTCGCGCTCAAAGCGATCCCCTACTGCTTCTGGGCAAATCGTCAGGCGGGAGAAATGCGCGTCTGGCTGCTCAAATCCTGATCACTGGATCGGCTGACTCAATCGTCTGAATCTTCTGTCAATTCTTTCTGTTCTTTGAGCAGCCGATCCGTAACTTCGCGTACTGCATCGTAGTCGAAGCCACGCCGCGCGAGGAAAGCACCCAACTTCTCGCGGAACTCGCGCGGTTCGAGTTTGCTCAATTGACGCGCTTTGCTGCGTGCCGCCTGATAAGCCGCCTCTTGCGTATCTACCAGCGCCAGCACTTCGTCAATGATCTCGCTGGCGATGCCCTTCTCGCGCAGTTCAAAGCGCAGCGCCCGATTGCCGCGTGGTCGGAACTCCTGACGGTTGGCGATCCAGAATCGGGCGAAGGCGGTGTCATCAAGGTAGCTGTGTGCTTCCAAGCGTGCAATCACATCCTCGATCATGGCAGGCGCGGTTTCTTTTTCGGTCAGATGGCGACGCACTTCTGCTGTGCTGCGGGGACGCGCTCCCAGAAAACGCACCGCCCGATCATACGCTTGCTCTACCGTGTCCTGCGTGGTCAGCGCGGCGATCTCGCGCTCGGTAAGCTGCTGACCTTTGTGTAACCGCGACGCTTCCAACATGCCTAATCCAAAGGCGAACTCGCCATCCAGATAGACGTTGACACGCTCCTTGTTGCGCTTCTGTGCTTCCAGAGCCGTGATCGTTTTGCCCTGCTTACCCGTTTCCGCCATCGACTGCCATCCCGTTACAACTTCAATCACCAGCACAATTGTAACAGGTGCTACAGCCGGAACTCTCCTTGCAAGCCACACTGACTATCCTGCGCGATCCATACATGGAACTTGCCGGATTCGACTCCCCACGTACCATCAGCGCGGGTAAAAGCGAGATCTTCTTCGCGCAGTGTGAAGCTCACGCGGCGGGTTTCGCCCGATTGTAGTTCGGTGCGCTGGAAGCCCTTCAGTTCGCGGATCGGACGGGTTAGCGAGCCGACCAGATCGCGCACGTAAAGCTGTACCACTTCCACGCCTGCCCGCGATCCGGTATTGCTGATCTCCGCGCTGACTTCCAGCGATCCGCGCAGCGTTTCCTGACTCACTTTCAGGTTGGCGTACTCAAAATTGGTGTAGGTCAGCCCATAACCGAACGGCAGCAGTGGCTTGGGAATCAAATCCTGATAGCGCGTGCGGAACAGGGCATCGCGGTTGATCGGGCGTCCAGAGTTTTTGCTGTTGTAGTAGATCGGCACCTGTCCGGTGGCACGCGGCATCGTGATCGGCAGCCGACCCGATGGCGATGCTTGCCCGAACAACAATTCACCTAACGCTGCTGCGCCTTCCGAACCCGGATGCCACGCATACAACACCGCGTCAGCCTGCGCTAGTTGGCGGGTGATCGCCAGTGGACGCCCCGCGAACACTACCAGCACGACGGGCTTACCGAGCGATACCACCGCCTCAACAAACTCCGCTTGACCGGGCGGCAATCCCAGATCGCTAACGTTGCAGTTCTCACCGGAACGGATCGGATGCTCACCGACTACCAGCACCACCGCATCCACCTGATGCGCCATATGCAGCGCCATATCCGGTGCCTCGGTGAACCATAATTCTGTACCTTTGGGAGCAAGCTGCCGCAGCGCCTCATCGAACGGCGTCACATCCTCCGCGCGACCATCCGGCGTCCACGCGCCAAACAGTTCAGAACGCGCATGGATGAAGTTGCCCGCCACCAAAATCCGCTGGAATCCTTGCAGTGGCAGCAGCGATCCCTCATTCTTGAGCAGCACCATGCTCTCACGGGCAAATTGCCGCGCCAACTCCCGATCTTCCGGTCTTAGCGTATCGCGCGCCTCACGTGCCGGATCGGTGAATGGTTGCTCGAACAAACCTGCCCGCTGTTTGATCCGCAGAATGCGGCATACCGCCTCATCGAGTTCAACAGCGGAGAGTTTGCCCTGTTGTAAGCTCTCACCTAGTGTATTCAAATACACACCGCTGACCATATCCATATCCAAGCCCGCGTGTAGGGCTAGGCGTGCTGCGTGAGCGTCATCTTCTGCGATGCCGTGATAGGTCAGTTCTCTAACCGACTCCCAATCGGAGACCACGAAGCCATCAAAACCCCACTCGCCGCGCAGCACATCCGTCAGTAAGCGTCGATCAGCGGTAGCGGGCATTCCGTTGAGGTCGATGAAGGCGGACATAATCGTGCCGACGCCCGCCTTCACAGCAGCAAAGAACGGCGGTAGATAGACATCGCGTAGCGTCGGCTCGGAGATTTCGCCGTTCTCGTAATCCCGCCCGCCTTCTGAGGCACCGTAACCGACGTAGTGCTTGGCACAGGCAATGATCTTATCCGGCGCAGCGTAGTCATCGCCCTGAAAACCTTTGACTGTTGCGACAGCGATCTGAGAACCGAGATACGGGTCTTCGCCATTACCTTCGGCTACTCGTCCCCAACGCGGATCGCGGGCGATGTCGAGCATCGGTGCGAAAGTCCACTTGATGCCGCAGGCAGAAGCTTCTCGCGCTGCAACAGAGGCAGCCTCGCCCGCCAACTCAGGGTTGAAGGAGGCGGCTTGCGCCAAGGGAATCGGAAATACGGTGCGGAAGCCGTGAATCACATCACGCCCGAAAATCAGAGGAATTTTTAGTCGTGATTCGAGAGCCAATTTTTGAAAGTGGTTGCTGATTTCCGCATTACCGGAATCGGAGAAGCCCTGTCCGGTTAATGCACCGGAAGCATTCAGCAGCGATCCCAAGCCACCCTGTCGCAGCAGATCAGGGTGCAGATCGGGGCTAGCAGAGAACTGATTTAGCTGCCCGATCTTTTCTTCCGGCGTCATTTGGGAGATAAGTTCGTTAATAGTGCTGTCGTTTTCGTGGGGCATGGGTCATCCTATCAGCTTAAGCGAGGGTCAAAATTAGTAGGACTTTTCGTTGCCAGCATTCTAGAAAAGCTTGAAAACCTAATGTGTGCATGCGAACTTTGACGAACTGCCGATTTACTTGACAAAAAATCTCGACTATGGTAGTTTCGGATTGAAGTGAAAGCTTTCACTTCCCTCATTGATAGTTTATCTCAAAGCCTGCAAAAAGAAAAAGCGAGGCTTTCAACGAGGTGACCTTAACAACCAAATCGCTAAACATTTTGTTTTAGTAAAAATAGAAGGAGGTTGCGAATCCATCAGCATTATTCCTCTGCTCAGCAATGCGCCCAGCGCCTATGTATCTTCGTTTGTTGAAGCGCCGGATCCGCAGTGAGTTAGGGGCAGTAATGAAGCTATAAGCGCCCTACCTATGTGTGTTCTTGGATGCGCTGATCGGGGCAAGTGTTGCCTTCACAGCGATAATCCAACAGTTTTTTGTAATTAGTGTGGAGAGCCAGAAATGAAATCCTTAGCCAAACTCATAACCGCCACCCTCATTTTCGTCCTAGTCTTCGGTTTTGCAGCACACATTACCCCCGCCAAAGCTGCTGTCACCATCCGTTACGCCAACTGGAATGTTGGAACCGCTGAGGAAAACAATATTCAGCGCCAACTGGTTGCCGCTTATGTGGCTGCGCACCCTGATGTCACCGTCGAGTTTGTCGATATGTCCGGTGACGGTAGCTGGAACGAAAAGCTAACCAACTACGCTGCCAAAGGTGAACTGCCCGACGTATTCATGGCAGATAACACCCCGCTGTACGTCAAGAACGACTGGTTAGCTGATCTGACCGAAATGGCACAGGCAGATGCCGACTGGACAGATGTACCGGAAGTATTGAAGAATGCAGTGAGCTATTCCGGTAAAGTGATGGGTCTGCCCGCTGCGCAGTTCGTCATGGGGTACTTCGTCAACCAGGACCTGTTCGAGGCAGCTAACTTGGATGCGCCCGCCTACGGTGTGTCGGTGGAAGATTTCCTAACTGCCACTACCTCGATGTCCAACGTCCAGAAGGGCGTTCTGGGTCTAGACGAACTCGAATTCATCCTCGGTTGGTATCCTAGCACGCAAGATAGCAATCTGAAGTGGTTCAGCTTCGACGGCAAACATATGAACTACAACTCTGCCGCCTTCAAGGCTGCCGTCGCCAAGGTGATCGAGCTACAGCCGAACACATGGCAGGGTCTCTCTGACGAGCAGAAGCCCAACTTTAAGTCTCAAGGACCGTGGGAACTGTTCCTGAATCAAGAATCCAGTGTGCGTTGGGATGGTGGTTGGGCAGTGCCTGACTATTCCACGAAGGCGACCTTCAACTGGGACTTCGTGGGTATCCCCGGTGGCAATCAGGCAATGGTGGCAGACATCATCGTCGTCTCCAAGACGGCTGCCGATCCCGCTGCTGCCTACGACTTCGCTAAGTGGATGACCTTCTCGAAGGAAGGTTATGCCAAGGAAGCCGAAATTGCCAAAGCTGGTGATAAAGTCCCGACCAGAATGCCAGTATCTATCAACGCCGCGTCCATCGACCTGTACATGTCTTTCGTGGGTGATCGCCCCGGACTGCGTAAGGCGCTGGAATCGCTGGACAACAGCCTCGTCGAGTCGCTGGCGAAGATCGTCCCCGGTTACATCAATGCCCGTTGGGAAGGCAAACCCGGCGTTGACATCGGTGACAACAAAGACGTCAACATGGGCTTTATCTTCGGTAACTTGACGTCTGGCAGCTTCAAGTACGAAGACCTCTCTGCCAAACTGGAAACGTTTGCTAACAAGATTCTCGATGATGCCGGTGCTGAACTGCCCAAGTAAGCAGTAAGTAGTACTAGCTCACCATCTGAGGGGGACGCTGTTCAGGTGTAGCGTTCCCCTCTAGCTCAAAAAAATAACCTTCATCAGTTAACTTGTTTAAGTCTTGAGCAGTCTGATTAAAGTATAGAATTCTCGCCTTAGTATCAGTTCAGTTATCGCTCGCTAAAATACTGCATCGAATAGATCGCGCGTTACCGCTGGAGATTTGGCTATGCCCTCGAAACGGTGCGGCTTTTTCAGATTAGCAACGTCTGTACTGCTTATTTTCAGCATCACCTTGCTTTCGGCGTGTGCGCCTGCCAGCTCCAATCAGGCGGTGAGCAAGCAGCCAACCGCCGTCGTAGAGATCACGCCGCCAGATCAGCCTACCATCGAAGTGCGCGCTGATTCGCTCGGTTCGACACTTGCCGGGGATCAGGTTGCTCGTGAATACAACAAGCCAAGCACCCTGATGCTGCAAGGCACCGCGCTACAGTTCAAGGTGACTGTTCCCAAAGAAGCCGAATTCACGTTTTCATTCGATGTCGCCACACCAGCGACTGCGGATGCACCCGAAGCGGAATTGCGCATCGATCAGGGCTTTCCTGTTAGCAGCTTGCAGCGTCTCGTCTTTCCAGTCTTTTATCGCAATATCAGTAGTACGTTTCCCAAAGATCGTTATGGCAACGATGCTCTGATCCGTCAGGAACGCGATGTACGCTGGACAAAAGTCGCCGTTGAAGATGCTAATTTCAGCCAGCCGTATCCGATTCGCGTCAAACTCTCCGCTGGCGAACATCGCTTTGACCTCACGCTAACCAGAGGGGCGATGTATGTAGGCAGCATCTATCTGACGCCCTTCATGCCCTATCCCGATTACAGTCAATATCTCGCCGCGCAATCTGCAACTGATACTTCAGGTATAGTCCTCACGCTGGAAGCGGAAAATCTGTCTTACAAAGACAACACAGCAGTGCGCCCGACCAACAGCCGCAGTGTCACTGTTACACCTTACGACACTTACAAACTGCTGCTCAACACGTTGGGTGGCGAAAGTTGGGGCGACAGCGGCACTACTGCCTACTATGAGTTCAATGTACCGCAAGCCGGTCTGTACGAGATCAGTTTCCGCACGCTGCAAAATACGCGCAGTAACTTCACCGTATTTCGCCGCCTCCTGATCAACGGTACGGTTCCGTTCGCGCAGTTCAACGCTGTTGCCTTTCCTTACTCAGGTGATTGGATCGACGTTCATGCGGGTGGCGACACGCCCTACAAAGTTTTCCTACATCAAGGCATTAACGTACTTGGCATCGAAGCCACCAACGCGCCCTATCTGCCTGCTATCGAGACCATCCAGAAGGCACTGATCGACATCAACACGCTTGCCTTGGAGATCAAGAAGCTGACAGGCAACCAGCGCGATCCTTTTAAGGAATGGGTCATTTCAGAGTACATTCCCGATATTAAGGATCGCCTGAACACCATCGCGCAGAACCTGATCGATGATAAGGATACGCTGCTTTCCTACAACCAGAGCGGCGCATCGCCGGAGTCGCAAACTTACCAGACGGCAATTGACAACCTGCAATTCCTTGCCTCCGATCCCGATAAGATTCCTATTTACATGTCGCGTTTTTCCGAAGGCTCCGGTTCGGCGGCTCAACTGCTCGGATCGTTACTGCCGCTGTTGCAAGATCAACCACTGGGCATCGACAAGATTTACGTTCACTCTGCCGATAGTGTGCCACAAACTCCCTCAGTGTCCTTCTTTACCACGTTGGGCGAGGACTTCAAGCGCTTTCTGAATTCCTTCCAATCTGATCCCTACGTATCGCTTGCTGCTGCTGACGACGAGCTTGAAGTGTGGGTTAACCGTCCGCGCCAGTACGTCGACTTGCTGCAACTGATGGTTGATGAGTCGTTCACACCGAATACAGGCATACGCGTCAAATTCTCGATCATGCCCGACGAAGCAAAGCTAATTCTGGCGAATGCGGGCGGCATTCAGCCCGACGTGGCTCTTGGCGTCAGTACCAATCTGCCCTACGAACTAGCGGTTCGCAACGCACTCTACGATCTACGTTCGTTCCCCGACTTCGATTCCTTCATCAACATTTATTCGCCCGGTGCGCTTTTAGGCTACATCATCAACGATTCGGTCTACGCCATACCGGAAACACAAGATTTCTGGGTCACCTTTTACCGCAAAGACATCTTCGACTCGTTGGGGCTGCCTGTACCGCACACATGGACCGAGGTACTGCAAATCTTGCCTGAGTTGCAGCGCTACGGCATGAATTACGGCACACCGCTTTCTACTAGCACGACGGGTGGCAGCGGGCAGAAATTCTATCTGGCAACTGCCCCCTTCTTGCTCAATTACGGCGCTGATCTCTATAGCGAAGGCGGTTTTGCAACCGGCTTGCAGAGTGATCAGGCAATCGCTGCCGTCAAGTTCATGGCAGAGTGCTTCACCATCTACGGGATGCCGCTGACCACTGCCAGCTTCTATGAGAGCTTCCGCTACGGCACGCTGCCTATCGGCGTCTCCAACGTCGAGACCTACATCAAGCTGCTGACCGCCGCGCCGGAGCTAGGCGGACTGTGGAATATCGATCTGTATCCGGCGACAGTGCTGCCCGATGGCAAACAAAATCGCTACTCCACTGGCTCGGCGCAGACCAGTATCATGTTCAAAGATACGGATAAGGCTGAAGAAGGTTGGCAGTTCCTGAAGTGGTGGATGTCCACCGAAACGCAGACAGAGTTTCAGGAGCGTCTGGTCTTGAACTATGGCAAGGAATATCTGTGGAATTCCGCCAATATCGAAGCCTTCAGCAAATTGGATATTCCCGACGAGCACAAAGCGATCATCTTGGAGCAGTGGAAGTGGCTGCAAGAGCCGGTGCGCTTGCCCGGCAGCTATATGCAAGAGCGTGAACTGAGCAATGTCTGGAACACCATCGTCTTTGATGGCACTAACGCGCGTGTGGCGATTGATCGTTCCGTCACCATCATCAACCGCGAGATCACCCGCAAGATGGAGGAATTCGGCTATCTCAAAGACGGCGTGCGCGTGCGCGAGATCAAAATCCCGACTATCGACACCGTGAAAAAGTGGATGGCAGATGCAAAGCAGTAATTTTCTTCAGCGGTGGGTGCGTAAAGAAGGCAGTGCTTATGCCTTCCTGTCGATGTACATGGTACTGTTCATCGTCTTTATCGTCGTGCCTGTGCTGGCAGCGATTCTGCTCTCCTTCACCTATTTCGATGCTATCCAGTTCCCCACACTGATCGGCTTGCGTAACTACATTTCCCTGATCACTCAGGATGACACCTTCATGCGTTACGTATTGCCCAACACTATCCAGTTCGCAGTGATTGTCGGACCGGGTGGCTACGCGCTGGCGTTTCTGCTGGCGTGGATGTTGGCGCAGCTACCCAAGTTGCCACGCACCATCTTCGCCCTGATCCTCTATTCACCGTCAATGACCGCTGGCGTAGCGATGGCGGTAGTCTGGAAAACCCTGTTCAGCGGCGATCAAACAGGCTACTTGAACAGCTTCCTGATGGGCTTGGGCGCGATTCAAGAGCCGATCCAGTGGTTGCAATCGCCGCAGTACCTGATGCCGATCATGATCGTAGTCACGCTGTGGGGTAGTATGGGCATTGGCTTTCTGGCGATGTTAGCGGGCATTTTGGAGATCAACCCTGAATTATACGAAGCCGCAGCGGTAGACGGCTTGAGCAGCCGCTGGCAGGAGATTTTCTTCATCACCATCCCCTCGATGCGACCGCAAATGTTGTTCGGCGCGGTCATGGCGATTGTCGGCACCTTCCAAGCTGGAGCCATCGGTGTCACCCTTTCCGGCAGCAATCCCACACCGCGCTATGCCGGACAATTGATCGTCAACCACATCGAGGACTACGGCTTTCTGCGTTACGAGATGGGTTACGCCGCCGCGATTTCGGTGGTCTTGCTGTTGATGGTGCTGTTCTTCACCCGCCTCGCCAATCGCCTATTCGCCAGCGAGGGATGACCAAACGATGATTAGCAGATTATTCCGTCCCTTCAACCGCTTCACTGGAATCCGCAATCGGGGCATCAACCCGCAGGGCTTTCACGTTAGCCAACTGAAGTTCTACGTGTTTTTGCTGCCACTGTCAGTGGTCATGCTTCTGCCTATCGTGTTCATCGTCTCCAGCGCCTTCAAGCCCGCTGATGAGTTATTCGCTTATCCACCACGCTTTTTCGTGGTCAATCCCACGCTCAAGAACTTTACTGATCTGCTGTCTAAGACCTCCACTTCTGGCATTCCGATCAGTCGGTATCTGTTCAACAGCATCCTCGTCACGGTGATCACGGTGGCATCGTCGATTGTCGTTTCCAGCACAGCGGCATATGCGCTGTCTAAGAAGCGCTTCAAACTCAAACAAATGCTTTTCGCCATCAACAACGTGGCGCTGATGTTCGTACCCATCGCCGTGACCATTCCGCGCTTCCTGATCATCGAGCAGCTACATCTGCTCAATAACTTCTGGGTACACATCCTACCCGTGTTGGCGATGCCGGTCGGCTTGTTCCTACTTAAGCAGTTCATCGACGGCGTGCCTGACGAAGTGATCGAAGCGGCGCAGATCGATGGCGCATCCGACCTGCGGATCTACTGGCGCATCATCCTGCCCATGATCCAGCCTGCTCTCGCCACCATCGCCATCCTGACCTTTCAAGCGGCGTGGAACAACACTGAGGCATCCACGCTTTATGTGAATAACGAGAGCCTCAGAACATTGGCGTTCTACCTCAACACACTGACCACCACCGCAGGAGCGAACGCCGCTGCAGGTACCAATGCGCTGGCGGGTACGAATTCGGTAGCAGGGGTCGGCGTCGCCGCAGCGGGTGCGCTGATCATGTTCCTGCCCAACCTCGTGATTTTCGTCTTACTGCAAAGCCAAGTCATGAGTACGATGTCACATTCGGGGCTGAAATGAGAAAATTTCTGCTGCTCCTACTGCTTGTGATCGTCAGCGGGCTGCTTGCTAGTGCCACGCCAGCGAGTGCGCGTTCACCTTACACCACCTACGCAATTGGTCCCGGCGGATTTTTGATCCCGACGCAAGACGCCTACACGCCACTTGCTGAAATTGATCTCGCGCTTTCCAGCCCTGAGGATATGTTCATCACGCCTGATGGGACGCTTTACGTTGCGGATACAGGCAATGGGCGCATCGTCAAACTGGATGGCGACTTTCAGGTGACGACGGAGTACGGCACAGGCATCTTGAAGTCGCCAACGGGTTTGTATGTGGATGAAGCGGGAACGCTCTACATCGCTGATGCTGCCAAGAACACCATCGTGATCTTGGATAAAGATGGCAACTTACTCAAGGAATTTGGACGTCCTGCCGAGCCGCTATTTGGTAGAAACCGCGAATTTCTGCCGCGCAAAATTGTCCTTGATGTGCGTAAGAATCTGTATATCGTCAGCGAAGGCTCGGTGGACGGGCTGGTGATGCTGAATACTGATGGGCACTTCATCGGTTACTTCGGTGCGAACGCAGCGGAAATGTCGCTCAAGATGATCTTGCAACGGCTGTTCCTGACCGATGAACAGCTAGAGCAATTCATCAAGAACGAAGCTGCCTCACCCTCCAACGTCGCCATTGACTACCAATCGCTCGTGTACACCATCACTGCTGGAACCAGTGGTAATCAAAGCATCCGAAAATTCAACGTTGCTGGCAAAAACCTGTACGATGGCGTATTCGGATCAAATACCTTCCGGGCGCTCAGCGTCAGCGCGGATGGTTTGCTGGTAGCGGTGGATTCCTTTGGCGCGATCCTCGAATATGATCTGAACGGAACCTTCCTGTTTGGCTTCCTCGCTAGAGACTCAGGCGATCAACGGCTCGGCACCTTGCGAAATCCCACCGCGATAAAACGCACGGGTGATGACCTCTATGTACTGGACAAAGATAAGAATGCCATCGTTGCCTACCGCGCCACCGAATTCGCTAAAACAGTTCACAACGGCGTGCGCCTTTACTTAGAGGGTTTCTATGAGGAAGCAAAACCCTATTTTGAGCAAGTGCTGACCTATAACGGCTTGTTCATCATGGCGTATCAGGGAATCGCGGATGCCTACTTTAAGGATGGCGATTACGCCAATGCGCTGCAAGCGTACCGCTACGCCGAGGATCGCAATGGCTATTCCGAAGCCTTCTGGGAACTGCGCAATGCCGTGCTGCAAAAAACACTCGCCAATGCGTTGTTGGCACTTTTTGGCGGCTGGATCGTGTTGGGCGTCTTCACGCGACTGGAACGACGCAATCGCTGGCTCGATCCGTTGCGGCAAGGTCTACAGTCAGCGCGCAGAATCCGTCTGCTGGATGATTTCGCGTTCATGTTCCGCTTCATCAAGCAGCCTGCGGATAGTTTTTACTACATTAAACAAAAATTGCGCGGTTCGCTGCTGGCTGCCTTCCTGATTTATGCTTGGGTGTTGGTGGTGCGTATCCTGACGCTCTACATCACTAGTTTCATCTTCAGCCCCTTTGCCAATCTCTGGGAGATTCATGTAGAGACTGAAATCGCCTATGTTTTAGGGCTGTTTGCGTTGTGGAACGCCGCCAACTATCTTGTCTCTACCATCAGCGATGGTGAGGGTAGTCTTCGTCAGGTGATCATTGGCAGCGCCTACAGCCTTTTCCCTTACGCGCTGTTCGCCCTACCTCTCGCGCTGATCTCTAATCTGCTCTCGATGAACGAGGTCTTTCTCTACACCTTCTCGACACAGGTGATCTTGTTCTGGGTCGGACTGATGTTATTCATCATGGTCAAAGAGATTCACAACTATACGGTGTCGGAAACCGTCCGCAACATTCTCGTCACGATGTTCACCATCGCCATCTTCTTGCTCAGTGCTTACATTTTGTATGTGCTGTTCAATCAGTTGTTCGAGTTCATCATGGCGATTGTTCAGGAGGTTGGTCTACGTGGCTAACTTTACTTCACGTGCGGCGCTTCTGTTGACTTCGCTACTGCTGGTTGCAGCCCTAGTGCCACTGCCGATCAATGTGGTTAGCGCTGCTCCTCGTCCACAAGAGATTCCAGCGACTTACCAGCACGTCGCTGAGAATGATTTGTATGCGCTTTATGTTGATTCTGAGACGTTGGCATTCAAATTGCTGGATAAACGCAGCAATTACCTGTGGCACTCTGGCATTGATGAACCCATCGAAGGAGATCGCCTCAACAAATCGTGGCAAGCATTTGCTCGCAGTGGCATCAGCATCGAGTATCTGGACGAGAAAGCGATCAATAAGCGCATCTCCATCGCCAACACCGACCATAATCTGACGCTCTCAACGGTAGATCAAGGCATCTCGGCACAGCTAGAGTTCCCCGGTTATGGCATCGCACTAGAAGTGATCTTGCAACTAGAAGCGGATGGTCTGCGCGTTGAAGTCCCCGCTACCTCCATCCGTCAGGATGATCCGAAATACCGCCTCGGATCGATCTACATTTATCCCTTTTTGGGCGCAACTCGTGGCGCGAGTACACCCGGTTATATGTTCATACCTGATGGCACGGGCAGCTTAATCCACTTCACCGACTCAACTAAAGCCAAGAACATGTACTACGGGCGCTACTACGGTCCTGATCTGGGCATGCTCGGTATCGTGCCCTACGATCCTGATGTTACTTCTCCCTATCCGATCAACTTTCCGGTTTTTGGCATGGTGCATGGTGAAGGTGAGAATAAAAGCGCTTTTCTCTCGGTAGTGGAAAAAGGTGCGGCTTATGGGGAAGTGCAGGTGCATCCCGCTGGCGTCATCACCAATTTCAACTTCCTCTACAATACCTTCATTTACAACCAGAGTTACTTCCAAGCCACCAATCGCTCCGGCGCGGGTGTGACCACCGTACAGAAAAAGACCAATGCCTTCGATGCCGTCGTGCATTATCGGTTCCTGACGGGTGGCGCGGCGGATTATGTGGGCATGGCGCGCAGCTATCAGCAATATCTGGTAGCGGCTGACCGCCTGCACAAGGAGACTGATCCTAATCCCAACATCGGCGTTCGCCTCGAATTTCTAGGCGGCGACTGGGAAAAGGTCTTGCTCTGGTATCGTTTCGTGGCGATGACCACCATCCAGCAGATGAGCGAAATTCTAGATGGGTTGCAAATCCCCAACGCACAGGTGATCTATTACGGTTGGCAGCCATTAGGTGCTTCCACCATGACGCCCACATCGCTGGCCCTGGAGTCCAGCTTGGGCAGTATCAACGATTTACGCACTATCGCGGAAAAGATCGGGGCACAAGGCGGCAGCTTCTCGCTCTATCTCGATCCGCAGTCAGCGCTGTGGGAGCAATCTGGCTACTCCGCCCGTAACGACATCGCGCAAGCGATCACAAACGTCAGTCTGGAAGGCTACACCCGCTATCCTGCCTATTACTTCACGTTGGAGGCGCTGAAACGCCGCTATGCTGAAACGGCAAGTAGCATCGCCTCGCAGCTCAATGTCGGTTTGGCGCTCGACAGCATCGGTTCGACGCTTTACAGCGATTTCCGTCAGGATGCGCCGCTTAGCCGCGAGGAAGCGATCACGGCTTACCAGTCACTACTGGCTGGATCGTCGCTACGCCTCAGTTTTTACCATCCCAACGACTATCTGTTTGGACTGGCGCAAGCTTACTACGATATGCCACTCGGTGATAACGGCTACATTTATACGTCTGAAGCGGTGCCGTTCTTGCCGATTGTGCTGGCGGGTTACCTGCCCTATTATGGCGGCGCGATCAACTTTTCCTCCAACCTGCAAGAGGACTTGCTGCGACATGTCGATTACGGCATCTATCCGTCGTATTTCGTCACGTATCAACCGACCACCAACATGCTTAACACGCCTTCGTATTGGATTTACACCTCGTCCTACGCGCAGTGGGGCGATCAAATCCGCGACACCTATCAGTGGATGAATGCCCTGCTTGCTCCTGTGCGTGGTCAGGAGATCGTGGCGCGTCAGGCAGTGGCGCAAGATGTCTATGCCACCACCTATGCCAACGGTAAGCAAATCATCGTTAACTACACCGATCAACCCTTCGTGCGCAATGGCATTACTATCGCCGCTAAAGATGCGGCGCTAGTAGAGGTGGATACAAACGTGGAGAGTAAGTCATGACGGCTCGCCGTACCTCTCGCCGCGAGTTAAGCCTGCGGACACAAGAAGCCTTACATGGCTATGGCTTCATCTTGATCTGGGTAATCGGCTTTGCGCTGTTCACTTTCCTGCCGCTGATCCAGACCTTCCACTACAGTCTGAATCAGGTCACAGTATCGGCGACCAGCATCAATCTGAAGTTTTTAGAGTGGGGTAATTACACTCGCGCCCTGTTTACCGATCCCAACTTCATCGAACTGTTGATTGGTTACACGGTCGAGACTTTGGTTTCGGTCCCTATCGTGCTGATCTTCGCCATGCTGATCGCCATGTTTCTGAATCTCAAGTTTAGATTCAAGGGCGTGTTCCGTGTCATCTTCTTTCTGCCGATCGTCATCACCAGCGGACCGGTGATCAAGGAACTGACAGCACAGGGCGCAGCTTCCACACAGGGTATCGCTAATGTCCCTGCTGTGGTCGAATTTCTGCAAGAACTCCCGCGCGCACTTCGCAGTCCGGTGGAATATCTGCTCACTTCCTTCGTGCTGATCCTGTGGTTTTCTGGTGTGCAAATCTTGATCTATCTGGCGAGTTTGCAGCGCATTGATCGCAGCACTTACGAGGCAGCGTCGATTGATGGCGCATCGGGCTGGGAAACCTTCTGGAAGATCACGCTGCCCTCGCTCTCAACAGCGACACTGGTTAACGCTATCTACACGATCATCACACTCTCTCACTTTTCCGAAAACAAAGTGATCCGTTACATCTACGCACAGACCTATGACGTGCAGGGAGGATTTGGGTATGCCAGCGCCATGTCCTTCATTTACTTTGGTGTGATGCTGCTCTTGCTGGCGATCATCTATGTCTCGCTGGCGAATTGGGCGAGGAGGTCAATGTGATCGGCACAATTCTCCGTCACCCATTTGTGGATCGCCTACGCAGCTTCTTGTTTGGCAACCGCGTCCATAATGGCGCAATCTTCAACTTCATTCTCTACGCACTGCTGATTGCCATCGGCTTCGTCTATCTTCAGCCGCTGCTGTTCATGTTCGTTACCAGCATCAAAAGTCCCGGCGATCTGCTCAACCCGATGGTGCAGTGGGTGCCAACAGAGCTATATACAGGCAATTACGACAAAGCATTTCGCGTGCTCAACTATCCCAATACGCTGCTGGCATCGATCATGGTCAGCGTAATCCCTTCGCTGCTGCAAACCTTCGTCGCCTCGCTAGTTGGCTACGGATTGGCACGTTACCGCTTCTGGGGAAAACCGCTTGTCTTTCTGCTGATCCTCGCTACCTTCATCATCCCGCCGCAAAACACGGTCATCCCGCAGATGCTGGCGTACCGCGATCTAGGGCTGCTTGGCAATCCGTTGGCGCTGATCTTGCCTGCGCTGATGGGACAAGGATTTAGAAGCGCCATCTTCATCCTGATCTTCTACCAGAACTACATTTCACTGCCGAAAGTGTTAGAAGAATCGGCGCGGTTGGATGGTGCCTCCGATCTTCGCATCTTCCTCTCCGTTGCTGTACCATCAGCGATTCCGGCGTACATCGTTTCTTTCATCTTCTCGGTTGTTTGGTACTGGAATGAAACGTTCTTGACGGCTATCTTTCTGGAAGGCGGCACTACCACCTTGCCTATGCAGCTCTCCAGATTCACGCAGGCATATGAAAACCTTTATCCGCCCGGTACCGTCAACATCTTTGACCGGATAAATGAAGCGGTCAAGATGAGTGGTACGTTTTTGAATATCCTGCCGCTGCTGCTGATGTACTTCATCCTACAACGTTGGTTCGTTGAATCAGTGGAACGGACGGGGATTGCAGGTGGCGAGTAAGGGTCTACTCACTAAAAAGGATCAATTGTGGCAACGCTCCAAGATGTAGCCAAACGTGCCGGAGTCAGCCTCACCACAGCCTCCTATGCTCTCAACGATACGGGCACAGTCAGTGAAGCTACCCGCAAACGAGTGCAAGAGGTTGCCGCTGAACTCAATTACCGCGCCAATGCCTTTGCCCAGAACTTGAAAAGAGGCAAAACGCAGACCATCGGCGTGTTCATCTCGCGTTTTGGCGGCTCATTCTATGATGAAATCCTAGAAGGCATCCACAGCGCCATCTTAGAGACAGACTATGAATTGTTGGTCTGCCCTGAAACGCGCTCGACCCGCCGGATGCTGCTGCATCGCCAGGTGGATGGCGCAATTGTCTTCGATTCCACCATCACCAACGACGCGATCCTCAAACTTGCTGCCAGCCATTTTCCCATTGTGGTGCTGGATCGCCCCCTGCAAAACGAGTTCATCCTACCTGTCTTACTCGATAATCCGCAGGGTGTTCACGAAGCATTCGCGCACTTCTACGATCAGGGCTTGCGTAAACTGTGCTTCATTGCAGGCGCTGCCGATTCCATCGACAACACGGAGCGCATGGCAACCTTCCTAGCAGCGGCAGAACAACATCACTTGCAAGTGCCTGTTTATCAGGGCAATTTCAGCGAAATCTCAGGCTACGAGATCGCAATGGCGATCCTTCAATCTAGTACTATCCCTCAAGCGGTCTTCTGTGCTAACGATCAAATGGCGATTGGTTTTCTGCGCGCCATAAAAGAATGTGGACTTCACGCACCTACTGATATTGCCGTCGTCGGCTTCGACGATATTCCTCTCGCCCGCTACGTGCAGCCCGCTCTCTCGACCATTGGAGCATCCCGCTTCGATTGGGGGGCGAATGCTGTTCGCCAACTGATCGACTTCATACAGGACAAGACCCCATTTCAGGCGCATCGTATTCCTACCCGCCTGATCATCCGCGAGTCCTCGTCTCGATAGTTCAAGTTAAAGCGCAAGAACAACATTCAAAACAATTACTCACGCCGGAGAAATCATCAATGGATATCGCGCCACTGCCAAAAAACACTTTTTATGCTAAAGAGGGTCAGTTCTGGCTGACCGATAACGATCAACCACAGTTCATTCACGCTGGAGAATTTCATTATTTCCGCGCACCTGTCGATCAATGGAAACACCGTTTAGGATTGCTCCAGGATGCCGGATTCAACACCGTCGCCGCTTACATCCCGTGGTTGTGGCATCAACCACAACCTGATCTCTCCGATGTCGACGGTCATACACATCCGCTGCGCGATCTAGCTGGCTTTCTGGATTTGGCTACCGAGATGGGTTTTTGGATCATCGCTCGACCCGGTCCCTACATCATGGCGGAAACGATCAACGAGGGAGTGCCGCCTTGGGTGTTCAGCCAATATCCGCAGGCTGCGTTTGTTGGACAAGATGGAAATGCCCAAAACGTCGCTAGTTATTTGCAGCCTGACTTCCTACGCTGCGTTGAAGGTTGGTATCAGGCAGTCTTCGAGGTGCTAACTCCACGCCAGATCACGCGCGGTGGCAAGATCATCATGATCCAACTGGACAACGAAATGGGCATGATCCAGTGGGTCAGGAATCTGGTTGACATCAACCCTGACACTCTGGCGCGTTTTGCGAGTTACTTGCGGGACCACTATGGTGATCGCCTCGCGCAGCGTTATCCCGCCGCGGATCTAGCGAACTTTCTTCGGGAACGCATCACGCAGCTACATTCCCCACATGATGCCTATATCCTTGAGGATTATCGCAGATTTTACCGCGACTATCTGCGCGACTATGCCACCTACCTCTGGGATCGGGCGAAGGCATTTGGGATGGAAGTCCCGCCTGTCGTCAATATTCATGGTTTCGGCAACGGAGGCAAAACTTTCCCTATCGGATTGTCGCAACTGGTCGAGGTTATGGAACTGCAGGGCATGATCAGCGCGACGGATGTGTATCCCATCTTCATTGGCGAGGGCAACATCCATCAATTACTGTTGGTGAACGAGATGACCAAAGCGCTGCAAAACCCTGATCAAGCGCTGTTTTCAATCGAGTTTCAGGCTGGCGGCAATCTAGATTTCGGTGGCGCACAATCGTCGCTTTACGATCTGCATACCCGTCTGTGCATCTCTGGCGGGATGCGAGCGATCAATCACTACTTATTCTTCGACGGCGAAAATGATCCGGTGTTAAGCCCTGTCAAGCGTCACGATTGGGGACATCCGGTTCGTAAAGATGGCTCGCTGCGCCGCCACTATTATCGCTACCCTAAACTCTCCCGCGTCATCGCGGCTTATGGTGCTGATCTGTTACATTCGCGCCCCCAAACTGTGACGACGATTGGGTTTTTGCTCGACTATTTCATGACCGAAGTGAACAATGACGCAACTCGCACCTCTACTGACATCCTGACTCATCAACGTGATACTGTCTTATTCGATTTTGTGGCACGCGGACTGACGCTGACTCATCGTCCTTTCAACGCGCTAGAAATTACTCGCGCTCGCCTTGATGTGACGACGACCCCGATCCTCTGGTTGATGATGGAAAAGCAGTGTGATGCCACCACACAACAGAACCTGGCTAATTATGTGCGCGAAGGTGGTAACTTGATCCTCGTCGGGCGTATCTGTGACCAGACTTCTGATCACTCACCTTGCACCATCTTGCAGGAAGCAATGGGCATTCAGCGTGTCCGAAGCGATGCACCTAATATCTCGGTCAGAATCCGCGCCTTTGATTACCCTGATATTCCTGTTACCTATCAGGAAACATATTCCGGCGAATTTGATGAGGTATTCGCCACCTCATCCGATGGACAAACTGTGGGCTTCCTCAAGCAATTGGGCACAGGTCGCGTAATGCTGCTCGGCGCGGCGTTCGCGGCAAACACCTTTGTTGATCTGGATATCCTGCATCAAATGGCGAATCGCATGGGATGCCACTCATTGTTCACCATGACGGAGTGGGCTGATGTGCGTTTGTCGGAAGGTGAAAACGGTAGGTTCTTATTCGTCAGCAACTATCAGGATGATCCCGTCGAAACGATCATTTCTTCTTCAGGTGTACCGCAGTTTGGCGGTAACGCGATCTCCTTACCAGCGCGACGTGGGGCAATCCTTCCGCTGGACTGGCGGATCAGACCGGGAGTTGTGATTCACTACGTCACCTCGGAAATCACGGGAGTGCAGGAAGCCAATGGACGGCTGACGCTGACAACCGAGCAAGCTGAGTTTGTGGCAGAAATGAGCCTTAAAGATTATCGCTGTGCCGACAGTTTGAATCCGCAGTCTTTAGGTTCACAGCGTTGGAAGCTACAGGGAACTAACGGCACAATTGAGTTGATCAGAAGCTAACGGCAATTTCGTGCTGTGGTAGTTCGGTTAAATTCGTAAAAACCTCAAGTTCGCGTCTTGAGGTTTCTTGTATCGCGGGAAGCAAGGTGAGATCACTCTTGGTGTAGTGGACAGCGTTATTTTCCTGCGCGAATTTTCGGTCCACTTAGAGGACGACCAAAGAGCGGGGCAAAAACACAAAAATCGAACAAACCCGCCGCCAGTGGCACTAAGCCAATGACAGCCACGATGATGCCAGTCGTGCCAGTTAGTACCCCTAAGCCGACTGCGATGAGCGCAATTCCTGCCACGATGCGGACAATCCGTCCAGCGGTTGAAGCCATGAAGTTGACGAAGGTATCCATGTTTCTTCTCCTCTTTAGCTCAGTAATAGCTTCAGTATAGGGATGAGCTGAGGAGATGTCAGTGATAAAGTCACCGAGTGGCTTGAGTTTTCAGAAGTTCGGGATCGACAATTTCAACTGTCCCTCGCAGAACGCGAATCATGCCACGATCCGCCATATCCTCAAGGATACGGCTGACGACTTCCCGCGAACTGCCAAGTTCAGCCGCGATCTCGCGGTGAGTGAGATTGACGAAATTGTTCGCACTACTGCGCTCGAGCAGCAGCGCAGCGACGCGAATGTCCATCCGGCGGAAGGTGACCGCATCCACAATTTCCATCACATTCAATAATCTTTGAGACAATAGCGTAAAGACAAATTCACGCCACTGGTCATACTCTCTTATCCACCTGCGAAACGTATCTGCCGGAATCATGACCGCTTCAACATCTTGTTCAACGTTGGCTATCGCGGGGAATGTTTGCTGTGACAGGATAGCATTTGCAGTCAAGATGCAAGATTCACCAGTCCCGAAACGATAGAGCGTGATCTCACGGGCGTTATCCCCGATCTTATAGACACGAACAACGCCTGAGATTAACAGTGCGATGGCATTGGCATCATCCCCTTCCACGAACACATCGTGTCCGGCGGATATACGAGCGAAAAATGCTTCTCGACGCAGGGCATTCAGGAGTTGTGCATCTGCGTTTTTGAGTATTGGCAAAACTGTTTTTAACTTAACCAACTGATCGTCGCTGAGCATGACAATACCGATCATCGTGCATCAGAGGCAAGCCTACGAATCGTGAATTGTAGCGTAATCATGAGTCGCTTGACGGGTATCTGCTGGTAGATGGGGTAATGATAATTCTTCGCTACCCCATCTACTTAATAAGTCCCGCGCTAGACGCCTACGCACGCTCTAGCGGAAAACCGTGTTGCAGCCAACCGATTGTGCCACCGACCACGTTGTAGACTGTTTCAAAGCCCTTTGTGCCTAGCAATGCCGCCGCCGATTGGCTGCGCGAACCGGAGGCACAAATAACGGCGATAGGCTGCCTAGGATCAAGTTCATCCGTGCGACGGGCGAAGTCACCAAGGGACATTAGCCGCGCACCGGGGACGTGCCCTTGCCGATATTCCCACGTTTCGCGTACATCGATCACCAGCGGTTTAGCGTCTTGATCCAGCAAATCATGAAGCTGTAAGGCGCTAATATCATGGATATCGCCACTGGTTGTCGGCAAGCGCATTGCTTCCCACGTTTGTAGGCTGTCGGCGAGGTAACCGACTACGGAGTCATAGCCGACACGCGCCAGACTGTACACAACTTGACGGTACTGTTCTTCATCCGTCAGCAGTAGGATGATTGGAACGTCAGGCGGCAGCATAAAGCCAGCGCGATTGCTCAATTGGGCATCAGCTTCAAGATATACGGAACCGGGGATGTGCTTCGCCTTGTACGCTGCTTTGGAGCGCACGTCTAGCAGGATCGCGCCGCGCCGCAGTTCGGTAACGGTGTCCAGCACACTCAACCCACGCGGTGCAACTTCACCCAAGATACGCGGACCCTGACGGTTGATCTGCTTGATGCGTTTGTTATTACCCGGTTGTTCGGGCAGTCCACTAACGGCAAAGTCAATATACTCCTTACGATCTGCAATTAGTAGTGCCGGATTGTGGAGCCGTTCGTAACCGAGCGTGGTAGTCAACACCGAACCAATCGATTTACCGCAAAGCGACCCCGCGCCATGCCCCGGCAGGATCATCACGCCATCTGCCATCGGCAGGTACACGTTTTGTAGTGTGTGGTGCATGTGTCCCGCCAATTCTTTGGCGACATCAAGACCTACCAGATCAGGACGTCCAGCATCACCTACAAACAGAGTATCACCCGTCAGCGCCATCCACGGCTCTTCGGCGCGTGTTTTGTCGATCACAAGCAGCGTGATGCTTTCCGGTGTATGACCGGGTGTAAAGCGCACGTGTAACTCTACGTTGCCCAGCACAATACGATCACCGTCACTTAATACGTTGTGTTCAAATTCCACATTAGCCGCTTCATGTACATAGATTGCTGCGCCAGTGTGCTGGGCAAGCTCTGTGTTGCCGGAAACGTGGTCGGCATGTAGATGTGTCTCGACAATGTGAGTAATCATTAGGTTGTGGGCGGCTGCCTCATTGAGGTACTTCTGTACATCACGATCCGGATCGATGACTGCCGCCACGCCTGCGCCTTCACAGCCAACTAGATAGGAGGCGCAGCCCAATCCTTCAATGAAAAACTGCTGCAAATACATACTGAACTCCTCATCAACCCAGTTTGGGTAGGTTATCAATCAATAGAAGAACGGCTAGCGCAATGACGAACAGCGCGAAGATACGCCGTAGCACTAACGGATCTAGATGTTTTCCGAAGCGCACACCGACGAAGGTGCCGCCAATACCAGCCACAAGAAAAGCGAGGATGGTTTCCATTTCCAGCGCCTGCCCGTTCAGGTGCCCGGCGAAGCCAGCCGCACTGTTCAGCGCGATGATCACCAGCGACGTACCTACCGCCTCGTGCATCGGTAGACCGATCAACATGACTAGCGCAGGGACGATCAGAAAACCGCCACCGACACCTAGAAATCCTGTGAGCAAACCCACGATGACGCCACTGCCGATCAACTTCCACGCACTGAAGCGGAATTGCTGTCTCTGCTGTGCCCGGTTGTGCAGCAGCAGATTACCGACGACTAGCATTAACACAGCGAATGCAACCATCAGAAGATGCGGCGAAAGATGCTTGGAAAGATTGGCAGATAAGTACGAGACTGCCATGCCAACACCACCAAAGATCAGCGCCGCTCGCCAGTTCACAGTGCCCTGTGCCTGATGCAAGTACGCCCCAAGCAAGCTGTTGGTTCCTACAATCGCCAGTGAAGTCGTTACCGCGACCTGCGGTTGCTGCCCTACCAGATATACGAGAGCTGGAACCGTTAGGATCGAACCGCCGCCGCCGAGTAGTCCCAACGAGGCACCAATGAGAAATCCCAACAGCAAGCTAACCATGCTCTGATTTCCTTATCTGCCCTTTTTCATGGGGAAGCCAGCAAGCCGCCAACCTGTCATACCACCGCGCATATTGAGCGCCTTATAGCCAGCGTTGCTCAATAAGCGGGTAGCTGCGCTGCTGCGCGATCCCGATGCACAAACACACAAAATTTCCTTATCCTTCGGCAATTCTTTCAGCCGATTGGTTAGCTCTGCCAACGGGATCAGCTTTGCGCCTGTGATGTGTCCGCCTTGAAATTCTTCAGGTTGGCGCACATCAAGGATGAATAAAGGACTCCCTTGCTCGATGCGTGTTTTCGCATCAGCAGCTGAGAGCGAGGTGCCATCATTGCCGAACAAAGATTTCAACAGATTCAAGAGCGTATCCTCCCATGTGAATTGATTGGCTTATTGAACGGTAGGTAATCCGGCAGCAGTCCACGCATTGATGCCGCCGAGATCGTAGATATTGGTATAGCCCGCGTTACGCAAAATACTGGCGGCTTGAGCGCTGCGATTACCGCTATGACAATAGATGACAACAGGGATATCCCGTGGAACTTCGCTCAAACGCAGCGTTAGAGATTGAAGCGAGATGTTAACCGCACCCGTGATATGTTCGCTGGCAAATTCTTCGGGCGTGCGCACATCCAACAACAGATGCTGTGTAGCCGTGCTGACAAACGTCCGCTGATATTCTTGCGGCGTAAGTTTGGCGGTGCCGCTGCTGGAAGTCAGGTTCCACACAGCTACACCAACGACCACGATGAGGATGATCAAGGCAATACCGCCGACATTTGGTATCCGCCATAGGGTCTGTTGATTTTTCTTGCTTAATTTGCGCATGAATGTTCCTCATAGCCTTAGTGGACAACCCTTCAGCTTGACCATTACTGTAGTAGCACACCCGTCGTACAGGTACAGCCAATTACTTATCGGGTATCATTAGCCAAACTAATGGCAACGGTTTGTGAGCTGGATAAACACTGATGATCGATTTGTACAAACTACAAATTTTTGATGTAGTGGCACGCATAGGCAGTTTCAGCGCAGCAGCAGATCGACTTTACATAACGCAATCAGCAGTTAGTCAGCACATCAAAGAACTAGAGACCAGTCTGGGTCAGCAGCTTTTTGTTCGCGGACGTCGTGGGGTAACTCCGACTACACAAGGAACGGTTCTCGCTGACTACAGTCGCCAGATTTTTGATCTACTGGTCAGAGCGGAGGCTGCTGTCACGAATGTGGAACAGATCGCGTCAGGTAAAGTGAGCATCGGTGCAACGCCCGGAGTGGGGATTTACCTCGCGCCTGATTGGGTACAGCAGTTCCGCACCCGCTACCCGCAGCTAACCGTGTTGCTTCAAACCGGCGTCACCGATCAGATCATTCTTGATGTACAGGCACATCGGCTTGATCTGGGCGTTGTAGAAGGCGAACTGAGGGATGCTCAAGCAGGCAAAATCGCCCATCTGGTGCTCGAAGAAGTTGAGCAAGTCGTGATCATGGGATTTCAGCATCCTTTCTGGGATAAACCGTTTCTGACCTTAGGCGATCTCAATCAGCAATCTTTTATTGTTCGTCAGCAGGGCAGTCAATCCCGTACATGGTTAGATGAAACATTACGCGCTCATGGCATTATGCCTATCATCGGGGCTGAGTTCGATAATCTCGAATCTATGAAACGTGCTGTCGCATCAGGACGTTGTCTGGCGCTTGTGCCCCCTTATGTGGTTGAAAGCGAGGTGAAACAGAACCAACTTAGGGTACGCACAATTGAGGGTAAACCATTGCACCGCAGCTTGAAGTTGATTTGGGATCGATCACTGCCGTTTTCACCCATTGCGCTGGCATTTCTCACTGAACTGGCTCGCCGCTATTCTGCCATTCGTGAACTGATCGATAGTGGGTCGGCTCACCCTTAAACTCTGCGACTAGAAAATCCGCCTGACCCCGCAACGAGTAGTGCCTTCAGCAGGCGCATCCACGTAACACAAACAAAAATCGGCAAGGTAATTAACCTTCCCGATCAGTGACCCTTCTGGATAACCGTACCCCTAACGGAAAGTATTCCCTATCCTGGTGTTCTGTCACCAGTGGTATCTTTTCCTCTCCAATCCGGTAGACAGGTTAAGTTACTATTGGTGTAATAGTCAAACCCATGAGGAAGGCTGCCATGCTGGTCGCCCATAACAGCACGCAGGATCATGAAGACACCCTAAACGAGCTTAGAGTTAGCGTGCTGGAGATTGTGCTGATGCTGATCTTCGGCGGGATATGGTGTTTGCTGGCGGCGAGTTACCTTGTCATTGGTTATCCGTCACCGACCACCCTTGTACTATGTGCGGTTGTTGAAAGCATCTGCGTCTTCAGCTACGCGCTGCGGCGCAAGCATTTTGGCTGGGCAGCTAGTGCATTAATTGCTGGTTTATGGACTTGTACCGTGATCGCTACCCAGCACTTTGGAACTGCGCTGGTACCCTATTTGTTCGGCTTGATTCTCTTGGTTGCGAGTGTATTGCTAAGGCGGCGGATGGCGCTCTTGCTGGCGCTCATAACCACCTACTTCCTAATAAGCGCACCATTTGGCAAGTCCGCGGATGCTGCTGCCAACAGCGCCTTTTTGCCTATTGTATTTATGTGGTTCAGTTTATTCACCAGTCTGGCAGCACATCGCAGTCTCTATCAAGCGCTTGACATTGCTTGGCTGCACCAAGATTACGCACTGCGGCAGATGCATGAGGCACGGCAGCACCGCCAAGAGTTAATGCGCTTAACCAAGGACTTGAAGCAGACCAAGGAGGATTTAGAGCGGGCGAACAGTCAAGCGCAGCATGCTCGACGGGCTGCCGAGGAGGCACGTCGGATGAAGGCGCAATTTGCCGCCACTGTGAGCCACGAATTACGCACGCCTATTAATCTTATTGTCGGTTTTAGTGACTCGGTCATTAAAGCACCCCAATCCTACGGTGTGCCGTTGCCCTCAGCATACTGGTCCGACCTGAACACGATCTATCGAAACGCGCGCCATTTGCAGGGCTTAATCAACGATGTGCTGGACATTTCCCAGATTGAAGCGGGACATATGGCTATCCTCAAGGAAGATGTGCCCCCCGAACAAATCGTTTCTGAAGCTGCAGAACTGGTACGGGATGAGATCCAAGCCCGTGGACTCAGATTCGAGGTAATCGTGGCAGAGCAGCTACCGCTGCTTTCCGTGGATAAGCTGCGCATCCGGCAAGTGCTGCTCAATCTACTCGGCAATGCCATTCGCTTCACCGATACGGGCAGCATCACCTTGCAGGTCAAGCGGTTGGAGTCGCGTGTGGTCATCAGCGTAGCGGACACGGGAATCGGGATCAAGCAGGAGGATTTAGCGCGTGTTTTCGAGGAGTTTCATCAACTTGATGGCGCCTTGAATCAGCGCTTTGGCGGCTCAGGGCTTGGTTTAACGCTGAGCCAACAATTCGCCGAGATGCATGGCGGTCAACTGACGGTGACAAGCAGCGGCATCCCCGGTCAGGGGAGTATCTTTACGCTTTCGCTGCCGCTGCCACAGCAGCAGATGTTCCAGGACTGGGAACAGTGGCAAAGGCGGACATTGGAAAGCAGACCAGATAGAGGACGCTATTTTGTGGTTCTTGACGAAGATCCGGCGGTAACCCAGCTCTTTGAGCGCTATACCGAGCATCATGCAGCAGTCGGGGTAAGTAGCGTGCAGCAAGTAGCGCGTTTAGTACAAGCCATCCAGCCAACGGCACTGATTGTGGACAGCCACCTTGAGTCGCAGGCACGGGCAACGCTCACGGAATATACCGTCCCCATCATCACCTGTCCGATGCCGAGCGGTAAACGCGCCATGCAGCGCTATGGAATCAGTGACTTTCTGGTCAAGCCAGTTACCTTTGAGGCACTTTGTACTGCCCTCGATAAATTGGCGGTTCCAGTTCACAACGTGCTGATTGTGGACGACGAGCCGGATATGGTACGGCTGTTCACGCGTATGTTTCAGCGCCTACCAGCGCCGTGCCAGGTGCAAAAGGCTTATTCTGGAAAGGAATGTTTGCGTCTGCTAGCCCGCCAGCGCCCTGACGTACTTATACTGGATCTGTTGCTGCCTGATATGGACGGGTTGTCTATTGCCCAGCAAATCAAACGAGATCCATTGCTAGCAGAAGTGCCGATTATCCTAGCGTCAGCCTTTGGTGCAGCGGATGCTCTGCAGAAAACGACAGAAGGCACTTTCAGTGTTGCGAAGCAGGAAGGTTTTGAGCCGATTGAATTAGTCCGTTGTGTGGAGGCGCTTGTTGGTGCGCTCACTCCTGCCATTGCCATTGAGCCAGCGTCTTAAGAAAAGATGCTTTGTCTGGCGGCTTGTGTATGAAATCATCTGCGCCCAGAGAAATAGCTAAACCACGCGCCTCAAGCACAGAGCAGATGAGGATCGGAATATCGCGGGTACTGATGTGCGTCTTCAGATTTTGCAGGATTTCTAAGCCATCCTGTCCGGGCAGCATGATGTCCAAAATGATCAGATTAGGATGGAGCTGGCGGGCTAGCTGAATGGCGCTGTTGGCTTCTTCTGCGGCGTACAGGGCATATGCTTGATCGTGCAGATAGCGCCGAAATAAATTAACGAGATCGGGATTGTCGTCGATGATCAGGATCGCAGTGACCGTGGAAGGGATATCCAGCGCTAGGCGCACCCTGCCGGAGTCATCTTCATAATCTAAGCGTCCTTTCAAGGTTCGCACCAGCATAGTCAGCGTATCTTGATTTTCGAGACTGGCACGCAGCGTTTGTCCATCGAGCGATGGATCGTTGACGACGAAACTGATGCGTTGGAACTCTGCGGTGGTTTCAGCGTTGAGCTGAATCGTTGAGCCGAGAGTGGCGGCTTCCACTAAGGCAGCCAGAATAAAAAGCAGCGCCTGACGCAGCAGCGTGCGGTCGATCTCCAGCCAGATGGGTTGTCCGCTGGCAGCGAAGTCGATAGCGATCTGACGGTATGCACCGAGCGCCTGTGAGTCGCTGGCAATGGACGCCAGAAGCTGGCATAAGTCAAGGCGACTCTGGGCAGCTTTATCATGCGAACGCAGCACTTCGCTTTCCACGGAGATCGTTCCCGTCGGGGCGCTTTTACTTTCAGGTGGCGGCAGTCCCTGAGCACCCGGAAAGTTCCACAAAAGGCGGCTGAGCATGTGGATCGCTTTGCTGTGTTCCCGATAGAACTGGCGGTTGCTGAGCGCTAATTGCTGTGTCACATCCAGTGTTTCTTGCTGTAACACATAGCGCAGATTGAGGATGTTATAGGTACGCGCCGCTTTGGAGTGGAAAGCGATACCAGCACCCGGTCGCAGACGTTCAATACCCTGTAAGATGAGTTCCCGTACTGCCTCTACCCGATCCCCTTCCACCACCTCGCCAAGAAGAATACGGGTTAGCTCGTGCGCTTCCAGAAAAGAATAGTCATACAAGTGCTGCAAACATACTTGCAGGTGCTGTTGAAACGCTTGCTCAGTTACATGCCTTTTGATAGCCATCAATCAGCTCGAAAATCTAAGTTGGCACAAACTTGGCAACAAAATGGCACAAGCCACTCAATATAATCAGGTTTGTACTCGAAGTACTGTTTAACTATATACCTGTCCCCATAGGTCGGTAAGGAGGTTCACCTGCGGAAACAGGCTGGTCAGCGCTTGACCGACAGTATAGCTTGTTCGGGCACACGCAACCATGTTTGTTTTCTTGTTTATAAAGTTGCCATCTGAGCACCCTTAAAGCCTCTGAAGCAATAGTATAAGGAGCAGTTATGTCACAGCTAAAATTTTCTCGCCGAGATTTTCTTCGTCTAAGTGCAGTCAGCGCTGCTGGCATGCTGCTGCCAGCTAATCTGTTGGCGCGGGCGGCGCGGCAGGATCAGGTCACCTTGAATGTATTCGTACACGCGAATCATCCATTTGACAATGTGAAACCGCTGTTCGAGGCTAAATATCCCAACATCACGCTCAACATGATGGGCAACAACGATATGAATGTGTTGCGTACCGCTTTAGCTGCAGGTGATGCCGATCCGAGCGGTGTACCAGATATATTCTGGCCCGAACCATTCGATGTGCAGCAACTGGGGAAAACGGGAGTGCTGTTCGACTGCACAGACCTGATCAACCAACACAAGAGCGATTTTCCTGAGGGCAAGCTGGCAGAGTGCTATATTCCAGCAACTGGCAAATATGCCTCAGTGCCGGGAGCCATTTCGCTGACGGGTCTGTTTTACCGCCCGGACATCTGGGAACAAGCGGGCGTTACCATGCCCGATGATTGGACTTGGGACGAGTTCATTGAAGCGGCGCAGAAAATCAAGAAGGATACAGGCGCTTATTCCCTGTTCTTGCCAACCGATGGCAGCCAGTACGCCTCAGTGCTCTGGACGTTCATTCTGGCGCAGCTCGGTGGCAACATCACCAACGCCGATGGTACTCAGGTGAACATGGATGACGATAAGGGCATCACGGCGATGACGCTGGTCAAGAAGATTTACGATGCGGATATTGCCATCAACGATGGCATGTTCAATGAAACCTTCCTGACCGCCTGTAAAGCAGGAAAAGTTGCTTCATTTCCTATGCAGGATTGGTACCGTCAGTTTGGTATTGGAGCCGCCGTCACGACACCTGAGGAGGGTCTCGGCAAGTGGCGCGTGGCGCTGCTGCCGCGTGCCGCAAAGGATGGCATTCGCACGGCAAACTTCGGCGGGGCAAACACCGCGTCTACGAAGTTCACCCAGCATCCTACAGAAGTCTCGGAATTTCTGGAATTCGCGCACATGACGATGGAAGGCTCAAGCGCCATCGCCAAGTTCGGCAACACGCCGTCCTATCTACCGTATCTTAATGGCGAAGAATTTTTGACGCTTAAGGCGCCCATCTTTGGCGACCAGCTCTACAATCAGGTGTGGGCAGAGGCGATTAAGCAGTATCCCAAGCAGTGGTATAAACTGCCTGTGTACAATGAAGCGATTGGTGAAGTCGATGCCAAGATGCCGGACATCCTGAAGGGTAAAGTCGGCGTTGAGGAGGGCATGAAAGCCATTGGCGATACCGTTCGCAAACTCAACGAGCGTTATCAGGGTTAAGCAGTAACCGTCAGCACTTGCCTTCCATTTCTCTGTGTAAGTGAGGTGGAAGGCAAGCAATTTTTATGGGATTGCCGGATTAACGACTCGTCGTTTTCCTTAGGTGAGTGAATTCGGTGGAAAATATTCAGTTAACCAACCCGGCGCGAACACGCAGCAGCACAAATACGCAATCACGCCCGCGCGGGCTGCTCAAATATTGGCGTGAATACCTGTGCATTTCGCCATTTTTTATTTTGTTCGTCATTTTCTTTGCCTATCCAATTGGCTGGTCGTTAGTGTTGAGCTTCCAGAGTTGGGATGGCATCGGCGAACCGCGCTGGGTCGGTGTCGAGAATTACCAGTTTCTGCTAAGCGATCCGCTGACCTTCAAAGTCATCTCCAATACCATCTTTCTGCTGCTGGTCTTGGTGCCACTGGGGCTTCTGCTACCGTTCTTGCTGGGTGTGGTGCTCAACCTGCAATTTCTGAAGTTTCGCGGACTATTCCGAACGATCCTGTTTATGCCGGTGGTCACCTCGCTGGTGGTGATCGGTATTGTTTTCCGCTTCATCTTCGGCGGCGAGTACGGCTGGTTGAACAGTGCATTGGCGGTGACTGGCGTTGGTCCGTTCCCGTGGACGACGGAGGCAGGTTGGGCATACATCCCGATCATCGTGTTGAGCGTCTGGGGTGGTTTGGGCTACTACACCTTGATTGTGCTGGGTGGTCTGCAATCGCTGGACGCCGAAATCTTTGAGGCGGCACGAGTCGATGGGGCAAATGAACTGCAAATCTTCTTTTCAGTTACCTTGCCCCTGATGCGTCCGGTGATGGCTTTTTTGCTGATCAGCACAACCATCGGGGTTATGCGCTTGTTCAGTGAGCCATACAGCCTGTATCAGGGAGGGCGGGGTCCGGACGACAATGCGCTAACGCCTGCTCTGCAAATTTACCGTTCGGCTTTCAGTGCCGGTAAAAGATATGGTGATGCGGCGGCGCTTGGTTTTCTGCTGAGTCTGGTGATCATCGTGGTATCGATTATTCAATATCGCCTCACCCGCAGTAAAGACGATTCATGAGGAAAGACAGCATGGCAACGGGACGATCGAAATGGGCTTATGTTTTTAGCGCATCCAGCGAGGATCGGGAAGCTTACCTGACGCGCATGGTGCTGCGCGTTCTGCTCTATGCTTTGCTGATCGCACTCAGTCTACTGGCGCTGGCACCATTCTTCTTTGCGTTTTCTGGCTCGCTGATGGCGCAAGGGGAAATATTCTCCCTAACGCCGCATTTTATACCGCAGCAATTGCAGTGGCAAAATTATGTACAGTTGTTTGAACGCCTGCCCTTTCTAACCTACCTAAAAAACAGCGCGGTCGTCTCCATCAGCAATACGCTGGGCGTAGTCTTCTTCTCGTCACTGATTGGCTACGTGTTCGCCAAACGGCGCTTTCCGGGACGAGACGCTCTGTTTGTCTTGGTGCTGGTCACCTCAACACTGCCGGGCGGTGTGACCATCATCATTCCCTGGTATCTGCTGATGGTCAAGCTCGGCTGGGTTAACACCTTCTTGCCGTTGATCATCCCCTGGTTAGCGCCAGCGCTCAACATTTTCTTGATGCGGCAGTACATTCGCTCCGGTGTACCGGATGAACTGCTGGATGCGGCGACCATTGATGGCTGTGGGATGTTCGGTCTTTACTGGCGCATTGTGCTGCCACTTGTCAAGCCGGGATTAGTCGTCATTGGCATCCTGCAATTCATCACCGTGTGGAACGACTTCCTGTTCAGTTTGCTCATCTTGCAGAAGGATCAAGTAAGGACGGCGACGGTTGCGCTTACGCTTCTGGCAACGCGAAATGAACAGGCTACCCAGTACGGACCACTTTTCGCTGGCATTGTGCTGGCAACTCTGCCGACGGTGCTGCTCTTCTTCTTCTTCCAGCGCGTGCTGACGCAGGGCATTCTGTCGGGGGCGCTGCGCGGTTGAGGCAGACATACGTGTGACGAACTCGCTGAGCGCGTGAGCCGCGATGCTCCTAGTGCAGCCTCCGCTTGCCAAACATGCTGCGTGGACGGTGCAACACGCCGCGGTCCTAACGCGCCTCGTTGGCGATGGCGATGACGATTGGCAGTTAACGGCTGACATTTCACACGACTCCTTCGGTTCATTTTGCCTGTTCCCTTCGACTGATGTCGATGAGGATCTGGCTTACGCTTTCATCAAGTTGTGGCAATTCAATCGGATTAAGGCTTGTGGAGAGAACATGTCAGCGACTCTGAAAAGTTACCAGATAACCCGCTTCCGGCTACCACTAACACGGACCATTGGCGATTCACAGGTGCGCCATGACACGATATTTATCACCGCTCTGGAACTGTACACGCAGGAAGGGGAAGTAGGGCTAGGGCTGCTAAATAGCTACTTCTTCCCCCCGCAGCCTGAACTCGTACGTATCTTCGAGGCGGAATATTGGGACGCGCTGAAAGATCAACCTATATATCCGCTGCTCCACCGCCTGACTCGACCACGCGGCGGCAATAACCGCGTCCTCCTATTCGAAGAAGCAGTCAATCAGGCGCTGTGGGACTTGTATGGCAAAGACGTTAAGCTGCCGCTTTATCGGCTGTTAGGCGGGACGACCAACCGTGTGAAGGCGTATGCCAGCGGTCTTGACTTCCATTTGACAAGCGCACAAGTACATGACTTCTATGTAGATGCCGTCATAAGGGGCTATACAGCGTTTAAGGTCAAAGTAGGACATCCTGATCTGGCGTGGGACGTGAACCGACTGCGCGAAGTAGTAGCGGTGGTCGGTCCTGAAGCAACGTTAATGATCGATGCCAACGAAGCATGGTCGCCTAAAGAGGCAGTCCGTGCGCTACACGCTTACCGCGATGCTGGCATCAATGTCTACTGGATTGAAGACCCCTGCCTACGCAGTGATTTCGACGGCTTGGCGCGTATCAGCGCAGAAGTACCCTTTACTTTCGTGAATACGGGTGAATATCTTGATTTACGGGGCAAACGCCAATTGCTTGAACGTAATGCGGTGGACGTCCTCAATGTACATGGACGTGTGAGTGAGGTGATGCATGCCGCATGGCTGGCTGCCGAGCACGGTATACCACTCTCGCTCGGCAACACCACTTGCGAAATCGGTGTTCATCTAGCAGCGGCACTGCCCGAAGTCGAGTGGCTGGAGAATTCGCTGATTGGCTGGGACGCGCTGGTGGCTGATCCCATCAAGTTTGAGCGTGGCTATGCAATCGCGCCCGATGTACCGGGACATGGGTTGCGGCTATCTGAAGAAGCACGTGCAGAGTTTACCTTTGCCGGATGACCGTGACTTTTAATCTTTCCGTCCACTGTCTATCGTCTCCTGAAGACGGCGCTGCTGCCGGAAAGTGGCTGGTGAGCAGACGAAAGAATTCAGCCGCTTGACATAACTTGACTTAAGCTGGCTCAACCGCCAGTGGAGAGCGTAACGAACAAAAGGAAAGGACTAAGCGTGACAAAAGCTGCATTTTATCAAGGGAATCGCCAATTTTCATTTGGGCACGCTGAGCCAGTGCCGCCCGGTGCTGGCGAAGCACAGATTCGCGTGGCGTACGGTGGCATTTGTGGCACCGATCTGCATATCTATCACGGCAACATGGATCGACGTGTCTCGGTCCCGCAGGTAATCGGACACGAAATTTCAGGGACAGTATCCGCGCTGGGGGATGGCGTGGAAGGTTTCCAGCTTGGCGATGCGGTTGCCGTGATGCCGCTAGATACGGATCGCTGCCTCGAACGCGATGCTGACTATAGTCACATTTGCGAGCACCTAAAATTCATGGGGATCGACACACCGGGCGGGTTCCAGAGTTATTGGACTGTGCCCGCCTACACACTGCATCGTCTGCCACCAGCGCTGCCACTGGTGTACGGCGCGTTGGTCGAACCGCTGGCAGTAGCTTGCCACGATGTCCGCATGGGGCAGGTCAGGGCTGGTGAAACGATTGCGATTCTGGGAGGGGGACCCATTGGCACACTGATCGGTATGGTGTCACAGTCAATTGGTGCACAGGTGATCGTCTCGGAAATTAATCCGTACCGCCTCGAATTCGCCCGCTCGCTGGGTATGGATGCCGTCAATCCACGGGAAACCGATCTAGTTAGCTACGTCATGGATAAGACCGCCGGGCGCGGAGTGGATGTCGTGTTTGAGGTGACGGGCAGCGCCGCTGGCGCAGAAATGATGACCAAGCTGCCGCGGATTCGTGGGCGTATCGTCATTGTTGGCATTGCCACCGCCCCTGCTCCTGTGGATCTGTTTCGCTGCTTCTGGCGTGAGCTGAATTTACAGGGAGCGCGCGTCTATGAGCATCAGGACTTTGACCGCGCGATTGAACTCGCCAGTGGTGGCAAACTTGCCCTCGATCGGATCATCACGCAGGTGCGTCCGGTGGAACAGCTTCAGGAAGCAATCGAGATGCTGGAAAAAGGTGGCGATGTGATGAAAATCCTCATCGAGGTCGATCCAGCATGACCAACGTGGCAGACCTTTTCCAGCTCAACGGGAAAACAGCGCTGGTGACCGGCGCACGACGGGGCATAGGTCGCGCGATGGCAGTTGCCTTAGCCGAAGCAGGTGCTGACATCATCGGGGTGAGCGCATCGCTAGAGTCCACTGGCAGTGCTGTCGAGGCGGATGTAAGGGCAAGCGGGCGGAATTTCACGGGCTATGCTTGCGACTTTGCAGATCGAGCGCAGTTGTATGCCTTTGTCCAGCAGGTCAACGCTAGTTTCCCAGTGATCGACATCTTGGTAAATAACGCCGGAACGATCCTGCGAAAACCTGCTGTGGAGCATCCAGATGAGTACTGGGACAAAGTAATCGAGGTCAATCTGAATGCCCAGTTCATCCTAAGTCGGGAGATAGGCAAGCGCATGGTTGAGCGCAAGAGTGGCAAGATTATCTTCACTGCCTCGCTCCTCACCTTTCAGGGCGGCATCAATGTACCGGGCTACGCAGCCAGCAAAGGCGGAATCGGGCAGTTGACGAAGGAGCTTGCCAACGAATGGGCAGCGCACAACGTTCAAGTGAACGCCATTGCTCCCGGTTATGTGAACACGGATAATACCGAAGCCTTACGTCACGATCCGGTGCGCTCTCAAGCCATCCTCGCGCGTATCCCGGCGGCACGCTGGGGCGAACCCGACGATTTCAAGGGACCGGTGGTGTTTTTTGCCTCCGAGGCGTCAAACTACGTTACTGGCACTATCCTGACGGTAGACGGTGGCTGGATGGGACGTTGATAGCATAACATGATACGGTGGGCGCTTGCCTTCTCGCTAATAGCGCATATCATGATTGTTCGACAATATGCAGAAGTATTGGCACTGACTGGTAACCATATCACATCGTATTCTCAAACGATGAGTGTCCGGCACCAGTCAGGTTGGAGAAAGTGACCACGCTTCACGCTAAAGCAGAATCGCGGAGCGTGGTCACTATTTGGTTCTGCTCATGTCTATAAGTTGCATTCAGATCTTGAGCGTCACTTTTAGCGGTAATATACAGCCTAATTAACCAGAAGTCTCTACTTATAGTTAATGCTTGATGATGGTTTAATGTCACCACTTCCCATCCACGTCGCTTCAACCATCGCTCGACTGTTTCTAATACTTTGATGGTATTGTGCCCAATCTCCATTAGACGATTTTGCCTACGGGATGGCTCGACAAGGTAGCGAACTAAGCTTATAGTGGAGGGTGGCTAAGATGGTAGTCCAGCTCCGGATTTCTCGACTTGGTCCGAATACAAATAGCACTTCACTGTTTGCGATCCAACCTGTATATCGGGAGGATCAGCCTGACGGCAGATGTCCATCACATGCGGGCAGCGGCCCGCAAACTTGCACCCGACTCTCCCGTACTCTTTGACTTCAGTTGTTCCAAGCGCAATGTGTGTTGCCCAGGACTCACGTTTATTGGGGGTGGGTGAGGGAACTGATTCCTTCAGGAGCTGCGTATATGGATGGATAGGACGTTCTAGGACAGCCGCAACTGGTCCCGATTCAACAATATACCCGCGCAGCATAATTCCGATGCGGTCGCTGATGTAGTAAGCAGTTGCCAAATCATGTGTGATGTAAATGACACTCACTTTTTGTTCGTCTCGCAGCTTTTGGAACAGGTTCACGATCTCCATGCGCAGAGATGCATCGACCATCGAGACTGGTTCGTCGGCGAGGATCAACTTGGGCTTTGAGATCAGCGCGCGCGCCACTGACACACGTTGGATCTGACCACCGGAAAGTTCGTGCGGATAGCGCTGCGTCACTTCATCCAGCGACAACCCCACATTGCGGAGAGCATCATCCACAACCTTGGCTGCGTCCCGACGGTTTGACGCCATCCCAAAGTTCATGGCTGTATCGAACAGGTATGCGTCTACCCGCCGGAGTGGGTTGAAAGTCTCGAAGGGATTCTGGAAAACCGGTTGGACTTTCTTCATAAACTCATGGAACTTGGATCGGTTACGGATGGTTGACACATCGCGACCTTCAAACAGCACTTTACCCCTTGTTGGATCAAGATCGCGAAGCAGCAAGCGAGAGAGCGTGGTTTTGCCGCTGCCGCTTTCGCCAGCGAGGGTAAATATCTCTGGCTTATCACTCTCCATTGAAAAGGAGACATCATTTACCGCCGTGAGAAGTGTGCCCCCCATCAATCCACCAATATGAAATTCGACCGTCACATGCTGAACATCCAGCAGTTTTCCGTTTGCGCTCATAGTGAGTCCTCGTTGACCAAGTGGCATGCCACGCGATGACGTTCTTTAACGGTGACCAAGTCAGGTACCACGGTACGGCACACATCCATCACATAAGGGCAGCGGGGGTGGAACCGGCAGCCGCTCGGAGGGTTGGCAAGGTTCGGTGGTGTACCTTTCAGACTCGCTTTAGTCGATCTATCACCAATCATCGGGAGTGAGTGGATGAGGTGCTGCGTGTATGGGTGAAGCGGTGCATTGAAGATACTATCCGTTGGTGCCTCTTCAACAATCCGACCCGCATACATGATCATCACCCGATCAGCCACGTTGGCATGCACAGCCATATCGTGAGTTACCAAGAGAACTGTATTGTTGCTCATGGACTGGATATCCTTGATCATTTGCAGGACACCGCGCTGCACAACGACATCCAAGGCAGTGGTGGGTTCGTCCGCAATAATTAAGGCTGGCTGGAACACCGTTGCCAAGGCGATTGCCACCCGCTGGCGCATTCCGCCAGAGAGTTGGTGCGGATAAGCGTTGAGCACATCGGTAGGGAGTCCCAGACGGTTGACATGGGTGCGCGTTTGTTCGAGGAATTTCTCCTTATCGGTAATGCGCTCGTGCGTATCAACAATATCCTTGAAGGTCTCAATCACCTTGCGCACCGGGTTGAGGACGCTCATCGATCCCTGCATCACATACGAGATTTCCTTCCAGCGGACGTTCTGGCGAAGCTCATCCTGCGAAATCTGCAGCATGTCCACTTCATACTCGCCAAAATGGTAGTTGATGCTTCCTTCAAGCGCCTTTAGTGGAGGTTTGATATTTCCCGAGATCACTTTGATCAGGGTGGTTTTGCCGCAACTGGACTCGCCTGCCACGCCATAAATCTCATTCGGTTGGAGGTCAAAAGATACCCCGTCAACAGCCTGCACTGTACGGGAGATTCCATAGACCTCAGTCCGGTAATACGCACGGAGGTTTTTTACGCTTAATAGGCTCACGGGTTATCCTCCAATCAAGCGTAGACGGGTACGCGGATCGATGAATTCGTTGATGCTCGTGAAGAACAAGTACAGTCCGAGGAACAGGACAATAGTCACCAGAGCCGGAGCCGCGATCCACCACCAAACCCCCGCCACCAACGCACCGTGTTGGTTAGCCCAAAAGAGCGCGGTACCAAGTGTGGGGGTGGTCAGATCCGAAAGCCCAAGAATACTCAACGTAACTTCCATGCCAATTGACCACAGTATATTGTTGATAGTAGTTGCAAACACTATCGGCAGGACGAAGGGAAGGTGCTCGTGAATAGTGATCCTGAAGGAGCTTGTTCCTGAATAAAGCGCGGTGCGTGTGAACGATCGTTCCTTCAGACTGAGCACCTGAGAACGAATAAGACGGGCGTCAAATGGCCAGCCGAAAAGACCTAATATTATCGCCAGATAGAACAGGTTCATCTTGTCGCGCAGCAAGAAACCGAGCAATATCAGGATGGGAAGCAAGGGTAAAACCACGAAGGTGTCATTAAGCGACATTAGCACCCGGTCGAGCCATCCACCCCGGTATCCGGCGGTGAGACCAATGAAAATCGCAATTACGCGCGAGATGATCGCGGTCAGTACTCCCAAGAAAAGGGAATTGCGTACGGCAAAGGTTAGCCACCAGAAGAGGTCCTGTCCCCGGGAAGTCGTTCCGAAAAGGTGTTCCCAAGATGGAGGAAGGTCCCACGGAACCACAAAGGACTTGTTGGGATCATAAGGAGAGTTGAAGGACAGCACAATCATCACTACCACCCACCCCAGCAGAATGACAGCCAGACGGAAGCGACCATCATATTTGAGGAGATCACGCAACACCTGAAACATAGTTTCTCTCCTATTGATAGCGCACTCGCGGGTCGAACAGAGGGTAGAGCAAATCCATGAGAAAAACGGCGGCAGCAACCCCGATGATCGAATAAATGGTGATACCCATGATCATTGAGTAATCGTTACTGTAGATCGCTCTTATGGCTAAACTGCCAATGCCGGGATAACCAAAAACGACTTCCATGATGAGGGCACCACTGAAGATCGTTCCGAGCACCATAGCCAGTGCAGTGAGTTGCGGCAGTATAGCAGTGCGCATTATGTAATGGGTGAGGATCCTATTTTTGCTCAGTCCAGCGGTTTCCGCATACACCACATAGTCTTCAGAGATGATATTGGAGGTAAGGGACTTCATGCCGACAAACCACCCCCCAAATCCAACCAAGATCAGGGTGGATGCCGGGAGCACGGCGTGATGGAGGCTCTTCAATATAAATGCAGGGGAGGACCAATCTGGAATAGTCCCTTTCGGGTATGCACCGCTGAAAGGGAAAAGCGGGATGAAATATGAAAACACCACGAGCAGAACGATAGCCACAATGTAGTAAGGAATTGATCGAACCACCTGCCCCAGTACTTCGATCACTTTCAACGGTTTATTTTTTGGATAGTAGCTGGACATTGCCCCGAAAATGTTGCCAAATATGAACGATATGATCACCGCGGGGATCAACAGCCTGAGGGTGTACGGCAGGGCTTGACCAATCATGCTGGAAACTGGAGTGGGGAAATTATCGAGCGAAGGTCCAAGGTCACCCCGAAACAATCGTCCCCAAAACGTGAAATACTGCTCGACCGGACTTCCTGACAGCCCGTACAGGTCGGTCAGCGCCGCACGCATTGATTCGATAGATGCGGGGTCGAGGGAGTTCCCCATCGCTAACATTGTGGATATCTGCGCTTCTACCGGGTCAGTGGGCGCGAGCCTAGGAATAATATAAGTGACCGTGATCCCAACAAAAATGATCGTTAGGAACTGAATGATTCGCGGAATCAAATACTTAAGAAGGAATTTTCGCATCGGGACTATCCCTTTTGAAAAAACCTCCACCGCGATTGCCGATGAAGACCACCGCAGTGGAGGAGTCATGCGTTGATACTGCTGGCTCGTCTAGATTACTGCATTGAATTCTTTAGTACCAACCCTTTGATCGGCACGATCCCCGCCACGGCAGGGTTATGACGTCTTGGGCTTAATCTTGACGAACATATACTTGGTATTGCCCCAGTTCGGTACTGGATCCGTATAGGGGCTATCGATAGATGGATATCCTTCGAAGTAGGTGGTATCCATAGTCGTGAAGACGTTATACGCCATCAGCGGCGTAATTGGCATCTCCTGAGCGGCAAGCTTGCAGAACTCCAAGCCCAACTCGATACCCTTCGGATCGTCGAAGGAAATCTTCTCGATTCCTTCGATGATCTTGTCGAGTTCGGGGTTGCGCCAGCGCATACTGTTGCTGCCCGCGGCGGGTGCGCCGCTCGCGACGTACAACCGTGAGTGCCAGTATTGGAGGAAGAAGAACAGATCGGGATGACCACCCCATGTCTCGATTGTCCACGCCAGGTTAGCAGTGTACTCCCCGCTGCTCATGATGGGCCATGGGTTCGCCTGCGCATCCAGCGTGGTATCGATGCCGAATGTCGTCCAGTTCTCGACGATCATGGCAGCCGCGCGATTCATAGATGGGTTTGATTCATTCATGCTCATCAGCGGCACTCTGAACGGTGAGCCATCAGGCAATGCCCACTTGCCGGAGACCTTCTTCATGCCAGCGTCGAGCATCAACTGCTCGGCTGCTTGAAGATCATATTTCCACCAGCCAGCGCCAATATACTGCTTGATAATCTCGGGATCGGTCGGCACCAGATCCCCTAGGCTCGGGCGAGCCAAATCAGCGATCCGTTGAGCGGCGCTGGGATCGTAAGGTTTGTAGTCCGCCCCGCCAACTTTGATAGTGAAGTCATTCAACCATGGTTCCAGCGGCGTGTGATAGAACTGAGGGTACATTCCAGTCGGTGGAACATGAATGGCGGAGATGGTTGCCGCACCTCTGTAAGAGGACAGGGCGACCTGGGCGATATCAATCGCCAGAGTCAACGCCCAGCGGACTTCTCGCTTATCCAGTCCAGGTTTTTCATTGTTGTAAATGACTGCTGGAAGGGTGGGATCCGGATGCGCCCACGGGAACGATGGGAACCAGCCCACCGAGGTTGGGTTTTGCCGTGCTAGGGTAATACGTCCCTCGGGAGTGATGTCATGGATCACATCCAGTTGATGAGCCAACTGGGCGAGTACGCGCTTATCGCTTGGTCCGGGATCAATGTACATGGCGTACTTTACCGATACCTCACCAAGGCGAGCGAGCGAGGTTCGCTGCCAGTCTTCGCGGCGCTCCCACAGGTACCATTGACCGTTAGGATCGAAATCTCTGAGCTTGTAGGCACCTAGGCTGACCGGAGGATTGAAGGTGTACGCTACGGGGTCCTCAACCTTTTCCCAGATGTGCTTGGGCATCATGTAGAGAGCACCCCAGCGCACGGTGAAGGCTGCGTGGAAGCGGGAGTTGGCTTTTTTCAGGTAGAAGACAACGGTATTTTTGTCGGGCCGCTCCATGCGCTCGACACTGCTTTCGAACAAGCCCTGATTTCCCATTCCGGGTGTTTTCTTGAGAAGATCAACGGTGAAGTACAGGTCATCCCCTGAAAACTCGACGCCATCGCTCCAATAGATGCCCTCACGAAGTTTGACGGTCATCTGGGTGAAGTCTTCATTGTAGATCGGTGGCTCGGCTGCCAAGGCGTTATCCCATACGCCGTCAACTCCCGCATCCGGGTCGATGTACCACAGCGCATCCAGAGCCAGTTGCTGCAAACCGCAAACCCAGGAGCCGCTGTAGCCGCTCCGCCAGCGGTTGAAGTCATCTGCTGGTAGCACAGTCCCTGATGGATTCTCCAGGATCAGGCACTGATTCCGGGGCACGCCTGGCGCAACTTCTTCACCTTGGGCGTGGACGGTTGTGGTTTGAGACGCCAGCAGCCCAGCAGGAATGGCATATGCTGCAGTGAGTGCGGCGGCTTGCTTTAAGAAATCACGTCTCGATAACGTATACTTTTTCATTTCCATCCTCCAGAAGAAAGCGGACAATTAATCAGGTGCGAACAACGCGTTATTTTCAATATAGTTTCTCCTTTATTAAATTCACTCGACAGCACAGACAAGAACCGTCACTGAGTGTGGCTCAAATGTGTAAACGAAGCTTTTTCTTTCTACCCTTAAGTCGGTCTTATAAACACTGACCGTATCGGGATGATCAAATGAGTTTTCTGCCTTGATGTCCGGACCATTGATCACGTGTGCCTGAAGAGGACCGGCAAACTGGCCGCTGTCGAGTGTGATCGTGGTTTCAAGCCCATCTTTCTCGCTGCGGTTGACGACGAACACAGATAGTGATTTTTTCGTCTCATCCAGAGTAGAGGCTACATCCAGTGTCCGTAGCCCGCTATAATCGCCTCCAGAGAAGGTTTCACCTTCCCAGAAGATATCAAGGGCGACATTGCCGCATGTTTGGCTGTACACTTCGAACGGGTGGAAGATCGTCTGGAGAAACAAACCGTTCGGGCTAGTAAAGATCGGAGCGATCACATTGACAATCTGGGCGATGTTTGCCATTTTCACTGTCTGTGCATGGCGGATGAACGCATTGAAATGCATCGCCACTACCAGAGCATCTTCCAAGTTATAAACTTCTTCTAGGTTATTGCGTTCTTCCAGAGTCTCGCCACGCGCTCGATACCAGACATTCCATTCATCTACAGCAATCGCAATCTGCCTCTGGATTTTGCGCTGCAATTTCATGGCGCTGATCAGACTCTCGGCGACACTGATACGCTCCTCAAGACACTCGGACGTCGCCATGTAGTTAGCGAAGTCGTTCTCCCGGTTGCCAACATACCAGTGAATGGCGAGATAATCGATCAGATCCGGTGCGTGATCGAGCAACAACTGAATGCGTTCTACGAATTCGGCTCGCCAGTTGGAGATAGCCGACGCCAGTAGCTTGATTGACGGATCGACCCAGCGCATGACTTTGGCGAATTCCTTGTATGCGCGAGCATATTCTTCCGGGGTTTTATAGCCAATCTGCCACTCACCATCGACCTCGTTGCCGATTCCCCAGTACTTGATGTTGTGAGGTGCGTCGAAACCATGTTTGCGGCGTAGATTTGCCAGGGCAGTATTCTGCGCGCCATTACAATACTCAACCCAGTCCCGCGCTTCGCGCATGTCACCGTCGCCGCAGTTGACGACGAGGTATGGCTCAGTGTCGATTTTGCGACAGAACTGGACAAATTCGTTGGTTCCGAAATGATTAGGCTCGATTGTCTCCCAAGCCAGTTCAGGACGCGTCGGACGAGCCTCGATCGGTCCCACGCCGTCCATCCAGCGGTAGCCGGAGACGAAATTGCCGCCCGGATAACGCATGACGGGCATCTTCAGCCGACGCAGCACCTCCAGCACGTCGGTGCGAAAACCGTCTTGGTCGGCAAGCTGCGATCCCGGCTCGTAGATACCGCCATAAATGCACCGACCCAGATGTTCGGCGAAGCCTCCAAATAAATCGCGATTGATTGAGCCAAAACGACGGTTGAGATCGATCTTAATGGTATTCATAAAACGTCTCCACCCGGCAATGAAATAAATAAAAGCCAAGAAACCCCTTTCAAACGCAATTCGGGGTACTCTTGGCCGCAGATATCGCAGACAAAGGATTATGGTGTAAAACCACAAAACTGTTTATTAAACAAGCATGATCTCTATTAAACAACACTGGTTTCATAATATTCATTCCCAGCGTAGATGTTCACAAAAAAGTACTTTATACAATACTTTACGACGTTCGGGTCAGCTTGTCAACCAATTTGAACGCATATACAATGGAATTTGTTTAATAAACAAGAGGAGTGTGCGACGTTGGAAAGTGCGAAACCAACCATGCGAGATGTAGCCAAAGCCGCCCAAGTTTCGCTGACGACGGTGTGGATGGTAATCCATAATAAGCCGGGTATAGCACCGGAGACCTTCCAGCGTGTATGGGACACGATTGCTGCTCTCGATTACAAGGTGAAACCAACCGTCGACGGCGATCATGGCAAATCAATCGGGCTATTAATCGAGCAGAATTCGGTTCCCGTGATTAGCGACGTTTTCTATGGTGAAATTATACGGGGCTTCCAGATAGCTGCGGAGCGACTGGGCTATCATCTCGTACTGTTCATATTCGATAGGGCAACTGGAAGTATCGACGTGCTCAAGCGTGGACTGACCCAGAAAGTGTCCGGGGTTGTCGTTGCCAACGACGGGGATATTACGCCCGGAATGGTCATCCAACTAGAAAACTTGAGCATCCCAATTGTTTTGATCGAAAACCACATCGATGAGCAGCGGCTTCCCTGCGTTCTGGGGGATAATTTCATGGCAGGGTATCAGGTTACCCGTCATCTCCTCAATCTTGGTCATCGCAAGATTGCTATCCTGAAAGGTCCGACAAAGTATAGCAGCTTGGTAGATCGGCTTCGTGGTTGTATGGCTGCCATGGCGGAAGCGGGGTTGCTTATCCCAGCAGAATGGCTACCAGAGCCTGTCTCTGGACATCCTCTCAAAGGGTATGTCCAGATGAAAGAAATCCTACAACAAGCCGAGTACCCGACGGCGGTGATTGCGATCAGCGACAAATCAGCTTTCGGCGCAATGGAGGCAATTCGTGAGGTTGGACTGAAAATCCCGGACAATATTGCGATTGCTAGCATTGACAACACACTGGAAAGCGCATACACACGCCCACCCCTGACAACAGTCAACATTCCAAAATATGAGATGGGTGTGTTGGCATTCCAAAAACTCCACCGCCTCATTCAGGGTGACGATACGATCCCTGTCAAGACAATCGTCTACAGCGAACTGATCGTACGGGAGTCATGCGGTGCAGCCATTTCACAAACAATTCGGTTTCCATGAGCAGCGTTCTCCATGCCACTACTCTAAGATGAGGAAACGGCTGCCGCGACAGTTGCGTAGTCACCGCGATCACTTTGAACAAAGTTCCGCAATTCCCGTCCCCACGACTGGCACGCTAGTTCAAGCTAGTTGTCAAAGGCATCGACTGTCGGCGTCCAAAAGTTCTCGTGCCTTAGCGTCCTGATGTTAAAGCAGTTTCCCTGAGCGCTAACAAACGATCAATTTCAGCGATTTCTTCCATGGATAGCGCCCAATCAGCGGCGGCGTAGGTTTGCTCAATTTGTGAAGGATGACGCGCCCCGACAATCGCGGCAGTAATGCCGGGATTACGCAATGTCCAGGCAATGGCGAGTTCCGCCACGCTCTTACCGTTCCGTTCCGCAATCGGACGCAAGCCCACGACTAACGCCAGATTAGCAGTGATTTCTGGCTCTACAAATGGAGTAGCTGTTTTACGCCAATCATTATCGGGCAGCTCCGCTAATCGTTGGCGGGTGAGTTTTCCCGTCAGCAAGCCCGATTCCATCGGACTATAGACGATCACGCCGATTTCATTTTCTGCACAGTAAGCGAGTAGATCATTTTCAAAATCGCGCTGAACCATACTGTAGGGCGGTTGCAGTGACGTGATAGGATGAATGGCTTGTGCGCGCTGCATTTGAAGGAGATTGAAATTGGAGACGCCACCGAAGCGCACTTTGCCTTCCTTGATAAGGTCAGCAATTGCGCCCCAAGCATCTTCAATATCTTCATCGGGATTGGGCCAATGGATTTGATAGAGATCAATGACTTCGAGATTTAGCCGCTTGAGACTTTGTTCGGCTTCCCATTTGATGTTTTCCGCTTTAAGGTTAAAGCCAATAATCGGCGATCCATCCTGCCATACCAAGCCGCATTTAGTCGCAACGAAAATATCATCTGATCGTTCTGCGAGCACTTTGCCAACAACGGTTTCTGCATGACCCAACCCATAAGCTGGTGCGACGTCAATCCAGTTGATGCCGAGGTCGAACGCGCGATGGATGGCAGCAATTGAGTCCCGATCATCTTGTTCGCCCCAAGCGTACTCCCAATTCGCGCCACCAAGCGCATAGGTACCCATGCCAATCGTCGTTAGTTGTACATTCGTCTTTCCTAATTTACGCGTAACCATCCTAGTTCCTTTTCGTAGAGCGTCATACGCCTTCTTGTGCGCTCTCGTAACTACTTCAGACAGTGTAGAGTACAAGAAGAGGCACTGTCAATGCGCGTCTGAAATTATATTCAACTCTGCAATTATGTCCAAGTTCTATTGACAAACTAGCAAAGAAGATATAAATTGCCAATATGCGACTGAGAACAATTTCGAAGATGCGCATATGTGCAGCTTGATTGAAAGATGTGATGAAGAATAGTATTTCTGACGAACAACTGCAACAACTCGCCGAAGTGGCGCATCTTTACTATGAGCGCGGACTAGATCAAGCAGAGATCGCTTCACAGTTGAAGGTTTCGCGTGCCAGCATTTCAAGATTGTTGATGGAAGCCCGCGAATTAGGCGTCATCGAGTTTCGCATTAACTTTCCGTTACGGCGTGATAGTGCCTTAGAAGCAAAGCTGCGTGAGCGCTTCGGGTTGACCTCGGTGCACGTGCTGAATACCCAGAACATTGCTGAAAGTCATGTCCTGCAACGTTTGGGGCGTTTGGCAGCTCTTTATCTTTTGCAGATCATCGCCGACAACATGACAATTGGGGTTACATGGGGAACCTCCGTATACGAAGTGGTTACGGCACTACCCCGACAGCAACTACAGAACACGCGCGTTGTTCAGGTGATCGGCGCATCCGGCACCAGCGACCCGCTCATTGATGGCACTGATATTGCCCGACAATTCGCCGAACGGATTCGAGGACAACACTTCTATCTCCATTCCCCATTGGTGGTCGAAAGTACGCAAGTCCGGGACGCCATCCTGACCGATCCGAGTATCAGCAATACCCTCGGCGCGGCACGTGAAGCCGAACTGCTGATCACAGGTATTGGTACCCTCAACCCGCGATTTTCCGCCCACATCCGCGCGGGATACCTGACAGAGCAGTATTTGAATGTCTTGAAGAGTAATGGTGCAGTCGGTGAGTTTTGCGGTTACTACATTGACAAGGATGGTCAACTCTCCCAAACACCCTATAACGCCAGAGTAGTTGGCATTTCCCTTGATGATATTCGCAATATTGCCAATGTATTGGGAGTCGCCGCTGGCACTGCCAAAGCGCCTTCCACCTTAGCCGCCTTAAGAGGCAAGTTGATCAATATGCTGGTCATTGATGACTGTCTTGCCACCGAAGTATTGCACCTAGATGACCATGGAGCGCAGTCCCCATGACTTCTTATTTGCTGGGCATCGACAATGGCGGCACGGTAACGAAGGTAGTGCTGTTTGATACTGCTGGCAACCAAATTTTCCTGAGCAGTCAGGTATTAGACACGCAGTATTCCAACCCCGGATGGACAGAACGGGATATGGTTGGCGTTTGGCAGACTACCGTTACTGCGATTCGGGAGGCGATCGTTGGCGCAGGCATTGATCCCAAAGACATTTTGGCGATTGGGAATGCCTCGCACGGCAATGGTATCTATTTGCTAGATAAACAGGGTAAGCCGCTCCGTCCAGCGATACTTTCGCTAGATACCCGCGCCACTGAATTGCTCGACCGATGGCAGACGGATGGGCTTACCGACAAGCTGTGGGAGCGCACCTATCAACAGCTGTGGACCGGGCAGCCGCCAGTACTGCTAGCATGGCTGAAAGCACACGAACCGGACAACTACAAGAACATCGGCGCGGCACTGCTTAGCAAAGATTACATTAAATATCGTTTGACGGGACAATACAGTACCGATTTTACTGACATGAGTGCGACAAGCTTATTTAACCTTCCTCATAAAATTTATGATGATGACATTCTGCGGCTGTTAGGCATCCCTGAAATGCGGTCAGCATTAGCAAAACCCATCGCCAGTCATGAGATTGCTGGAAAAGTCACCACTGAAGCCGCCAACATCACCGGACTTCTAGCCGGTACGCCCGTCGTTGGTGGGATGTTTGACGTCAGCGCTAGCGCCTTGGGAGCGGGGGTCATTCATGCCGGACAGGTGTGCATCATCGCCGGCACATGGAGTATCAACGAAGTAGTTACCGATTCCCTCGTTGATGATCGGCATATTTTCATGAATTCCATTTACACCGATACCTCCTACTTGGTGATTGAAGCTAGTGCGACTTCGGCGACCAATCTGGAATGGTTCGTCACCCAATTTTGTGATGCGGAAAAAGCCGAAGCCAAAAGACGCGGGATTTCTGTCTATGAGGTCTGCAATGAACTCGTCTCACAACTGCCACCCGGCAGCACTAACATTTTGTTTCACCCCTTTCTCTATGGATCGAATGTCCAGCCCACTGCGCGCGCTGGATTTTACGGCATTGCTGGATGGCACAACAAAAAGCATATGTTACGTGCCATCTACGAAGGCGTGGTCTACGGACACATGAGCCACCTAGAGAGACTACGGCAAGCCGGAATTCCCATCGAGACGGCACGTCTTACGGGCGGCGGCGCACGCAGCGCGGTCTGGTCGCAGATGTTTGCTGATGCCATCAATATCCCCTGTGAACTCGTGAATGGTGAAGAAATCGGTGCCAAGGGGGCGGCGCTCTGCGCGGGGATCGCGATGGGCGTTTACCGTGATTATGCCGACGCGGTTGCGCAAACGGTGAGAGTGACCAAACGTTATGAACCACACGCCGACGCCACACCGCTTTATGCGGAACGGTTCAAAGAACATCAATTCTTAACTAGTGTAATGAAAGAGGCGTGGAATCGCCTTAGCTCACTGGAACGTCAGTAAAGTAGTGAAAGAGGCTGCAGATCATGCGTACGCGATTAGAGAAGTTCGACTACCTCCAGCACCAACGCGATGTATCTGTCCTCATTATCGGCGGTGGTATCAATGGCATTGGCTTGTTCCGGGAATTGGCGCTTCAGAACATCAACGTCTTGTTGGTGGAAAAAGCCGACTTTTTCAATGGAGCGAGTGCCGCCTCGTCGCACATGATCCATGGCGGACTGCGATATTTGGAGAATGGCGAATTTCGCCTTGTTCGTGAATCCCTGACCGAACGAAATAATCTGCTCAAGAATGCGCCACATGCCGTCAGCCCGCTGCCGACCACAATTCCGATCTTTAGCTGGACATCTGGATTTGTGAACGGAGCACTGCGATTTCTACGCCTCAGCAATCGATCCACGAAACGCGGTGCGCTGCTGGTCAAGACGGGATTGACGATGTACGATTTTCTCACCCGTAAACAGCGTTTGATGCCGTCTCATTCGCTAACAGGAAAGCGAGCCGCACTGGCACAGCGCCCCTTCCTTAACCCCGATATTGTCTGCACCGCCACCTACTTTGACGCCCAAATTTATCTACCTGAACGATTGGGCATTGAATTGATACAGGACGCTGAAGCAGCGAATCCGCAGTGTAACGCGCTCAATTATCTGCGCTTGGCTGGACTTGAAGCACAGGCGGTGAAGTTGGTCGATGAGCTGACCCAAACTGTCTATACCCTCCACCCACAACTAGTGGTGAATGCCACTGGTGCTTGGATTGACTTCACCAATCAAGCCTTGCGCCAACGGACACAATACATCGGTGGGACCAAAGGTTCGCACATCGTGATCGATAATCCAGCGTTACTGGAAGCAACGCAAGGTGACATGATGTACTTTGAGAATGAAGACGGGCGCATATGCATCTTCTTCCCGTATTTTGACAAGGTGCTGGCTGGCTCAACCGATATCCTTGAAGATAAGCCGGATGAAGCCATTTGTGAAGCCCATGAAATTGACTATATCCTTGAGTCGATCCGACAGGTGTTTCCTGCCATTGAAGTTAAGCGTTCCGAGGTGGTATATCATTTTTGCGGCGTGCGTCCATTACCCGCGAGCAACGCCATCACTACGGGAAAAATCAGCCGCGATCATTCCGTCAATGTACTTGCACCCAATGAGATTGTTCCTTTCCCGATCTACTCGATGGTAGGCGGCAAATGGACTACCTTCAGGGGCTTTTCCCAACAAGTAGGCGACCTGATTCTCAAGCAACTTGATAAACCTCGGACCGTAGCAACCGACAGCCTTGCTATTGGCGGCGGAAAAGACTATCCGCGAGGTGAGGACGAGCGAACTCAATGGATCCAGAATCAGGCACAGAGTACGCACCTTCCAGTAGAACGTATCCGGATGCTGTTTGAACGCTATGGAACCCGCGCCGAAGACGTAGCCGCATTCCTCAGTGCTGCCGACGATCAGCCGTTGCAGCATCAGCCTCACTATAGCTACCGCGAAATCAGCTACATCATCGACCATGAATACGTGACCAGCCTCAGTGATCTGGTTCTGCGGCGCACCTTGCTAGCCATCCTAGGTGAGCTGTCCTCCGAACTGATCGAGGAATTAGCCACTATCATGGCTAGCCAGCATCACTGGACGCTTGAAATTAAAAAGACACAGATCGATGCGTTGCTAGCAACCTTAACCCGTAAACACGGAGTACAGTTTTCTGTCCCACAATCCATCGATTAGTCCAGATCTCGCCGCAAAGGAAACTCAGAAGATGTATTTATCTCCAAAAGTCCGCTTAAATCGCATGTTCAGTGACTCTGGACGTTGTTTGGATGTCGCCATCGATCATGGTGTCTTCAATGAATACAGCTTCTTGGACGGTTTAGAAGATGTAGAGGCAGTCGTCAATAAATTAGTGGCAGCCGGTCCCGATGCTATTCAGATGAACTATGGGCAAAGTGATCTGCTGCAGCGCATCAAGGGTAAAAATAAGCCTGCACTGGTCATGCGGGTTGATGTGGGCAATCCCTATAATCCTCAGACACACAAGTATATGTTCAACCGTCTGCAAAATGAGGAGGAGCCGATTTTAGAAGCGCTGCGCATGGATGCGGCTTGCGTGGTGGTCAACCTGTTACTACTACCTGATGAACCAGAATTACATCATCAAACGATCAGCAATATCAGCCGCGTAAGGGGAATGTGCGACAAATACGGGATGCCTTTGATGATCGAACCATTGGTCATGCAGACGAACAGTTCGCGTGGTGGTTATCAAGTAGACGGCGACAAAAACAAACTGGTGCCACTGGTGCGGCAGGCGCGGGAGCTAGGCGCTGACATTATTAAAGCCGACCCAACCGATAATCCCGAAGATTATCACGAGGTGATTATGGCGGCGAGATGTCCGGTACTGGTGCGCGGGGGTGGTAAAGCGGATCTGCAGTCCGTCCTAGAACGCAGTTATGCCTTTTTGCAGCAAGGTGCAAAAGGCTTGGTCTACGGACGAAACGTTTACCAGCATCCGAATCCGTCGCAGGTCGTGAAGGCTTTTATGGCACTCATCCATGCTGCTGCGACTCCTGCGCAGGCATGGGATATTTATAACGATCAACTATTGACTACGGAGTCCTAAAAAAATGAGTTTTGAATCTGCTTTTGTGATGGATACGTCCAGCATTAAATTTGGTCCCGGCGTGACTCGCGAAGTTGGTTATGAAATGAAACGGCTGGGTGCTACGCTCGTGCTCGTGGTCACCGATCCACATCTCAGCAACAGTGAGATGATTGACATCACCCTTAAAGCGTTGCGTGAGGAGGGGATCGACGTTGTTCTTTATGATCAAGTGCGTGTCGAACCTACCGATCAGTCTTTTAAGCAGGCAATCGCCTTTGCCAGCGCAGGGAACTTTGACGGTTATGTTGCTGTAGGTGGCGGCTCGGTAATCGATACCGCTAAAGCGGCGAACCTCTACGCCACGTATCCCGCCGACTTTCTAGACTATGTGAATCCGCCGATAGGTCGAGGTGTGCCTGTTCCCGGTGCGCTAAAACCGCTGATCGCTATCCCGACAACCGCGGGAACTGGCAGTGAAACAACAGGTGTTGCCATCTTTGACCTGTTGGAAATGCACGCCAAAACTGGCATTGCACACCGGGCACTGCGTCCGGTGATGGGGATCATTGATCCGCATAACACGCGCACTCTCGCGCCAATGGTCGCTGCCTGCTCAGGATTAGATGTGTTAAGCCATGCAATCGAATCCTTAACCGCTATTCCCTTTAGCCAACGTCCTGCACCGACAAGTCCGCAATTGCGACCAGCGTATCAAGGCGCAAATCCGATCAGCAATGTGTGGTCATCCCGCGCTATTGAAATGGTTTCAGAAAATATCATCAAAGTTATCCAAGACCCTGAAGATGACGATGCACGTGGTCAGATGCTCCTCGCCGCTGCGTTTGCGGGCATCGGCTTTGGAAATGCAGGTGTTCATCTGCCGCACGGGATGTCTTATCCCGTGTCCGGGATGGTGCGAAGCTATATTCCGGAAGGCTACGAACATGTTGGACGTCCTATCATTCCACACGGGATGTCGGTGATCCTGAATGCGCCAGCGGTGTTTCGCTTTACCGCCTCAGCTAATCCAAAGGTTCATTTGCACGCCGCTAAATTGATGGGGGCTGATATTTCGGCGGCTGATGGTGACGCTGGTGAAGTGTTGGCGACTGCGATCATTCAGGTAATGAAAAAAACCGGGATGCCAAATGGGCTGAAGGCAGTTGGATTTACCGAAGCAGATGTCGAGGTACTTGCCGAAGGCACGCTGCCACAGCACCGTGTGACTAAATTGTCGCCGCGTCCAGCCAGTAAGGACGACTTGAAGCAGTTGTTCCTTGACTCAATGATCTTATGGTGAGGATAGGGCAGAACAAGCGATGGTCATTATTGCGCAAGAGCCGAAATTCCATCCGTCGGGGTCAGTCGGCTTTGCATTGCGCGGGATGAAAACCGAGCGCTGATCGTGGTTAGACTACAGCTGATCGAGCCGTGTTCATTGCTGCCTCGATCAGAACTGTTTCAGCCGACGGCTAGAGCCAAGCGCCTAACGTTGCATGCTTATCGCCTCGATAAGCTGACAGTGGCAGGATATACCGGACAGCATAATGCCGAACGTTGATCGGTGTTATCGAACAATACTGCATTTGCCCACAGCGGACCATTTACCCTTACGGATTGTTTCTTTCGCTCCATGTAGCCTTAGATGTTGCCGGGGAAGTCGCCTCCCGTGTAACGGAAGCTGCGCTCTGGGCATTGGGCGGATGTGTGATCCGTATTACGTTGCGCCATGCGCCGAGGCAGTTGGTAGCGAAAATCACGGGAAATGAAAATCGGGAAGTGATTACTACACTTTCCCGATTCAAGACATATCTGAGAATGGAAGAGTACCCCTATCGGGATTCGAACCCGAGTTTCAGCCTTGAAAGGGCCGCGTCCTAGGCCACTAGACGATAAGGGCAGATGAGCGAAAATGCTATCACAGCCGACCCTTAGCGTCAATAGTGAAGATGTGTCGCGAACGGTTACTAAAGACACAAGTCAATACTCGCCCACATGGCACAAAGAAAATCTAGTAGTTACCCTTGAATTATTCGATCAACTTGACATCCAAAACGTTTTGGATACCATTAAATATAAGACAGTCGAATTGACCGTTTTGAAATAGTTTTTTATGCAAGTTACCTTACGAGATATCGCTCAGAAGACTGGTTACTCGATCACCACCGTCTCCCGCGCGCTGGCAGGTTACGATGATGTAAATCAAGAGACACGTCAACGCATCATCGCCGCTGCCTCACAACTCGGCTATCAACCCAATCTAGTCGCTCGCCAACTCCGTTCCCAACGCACTCAAACCCTCGGGTTAATCATTCAGGCAAATGATCGGCACAGCTTTTCCAATGACTTCTTCAGCCAACTGATCCTCGGCATTGGCGACTCGGCATCCAATGAGGGGTATTCACTGCTGATCAGTGCGCAGAGTCCCGGTGATGCGGAAATGGCGGCATACCGTGATATGGTCGGCGGTCAGCGCGTCGATGGCATGATCGTGGCACGCACCCGCGAACACGATCCGCGCATTTCCTACCTCAAGACACAGCGCATTCCCTTCGTCGTCAATGGGCGGGGTACACCTAATGAAGATTCCGATTTCGCCTATATTGACGCCGATAACCGCGAAGGGATCAGACGGGTCACTGAGCATTTCATCGCGCTGGGGCACCGCCATATTGGACTGATCCTGCCGCCGGAAGGCATCGTTAGCGGTTACTACCGTTACGAAGGCTATCGTGACGCGCTGCTGCAACATGATCTGCCTTATCGCGCTGAGTATGTCGTTCGCGGGGATCTGCTGCGGACTGGTGGCTATGCCGCCGCCAACCATCTACTCGATCATTTTCCACAGATCACAGCTATCGTCGCTTGCAACGATCTGATGGCGATTGGAGCGATGAGCGCATTACAACAGCGTGGCATCGCTGTTGGCAACTCAATAGCGGTTTCCGGCTTCGATGATATTCCAGCCGCCGAATATGCATCGCCGGGATTAACAACGGTTCATCAGCCTATTTACGAGATAGGGCAAGGGCTAGTACGAATGTTGATCGGATTGATCGACGGAGAGGAGGAACAACAAACTCACGTCATTCTCCCCACTACGCTGGTAATTCGTGAGTCCAGCGGCAAGACTCTTAAATAGGATGATGCATCGGATGAAGGACATCCTGATCAGAAGGTAATTCCGATCAAGGTGATCCTAAATATCCAGCAGTACAGAATGTTTTTAGGAGGCAAGCAATGACTCGCAAGATTAGCTTACTAGTAACGGCACTCTTGCTGTTGTTGTCCGTGACAGCGACGACAACACCAACCAAGGCTCAGGGCGGGGACGTAACCCTTTTCTCCACCCAATTTAATAACGTGCAGGAGTCCGAATTAATTCGTGGCATTCTGACTAACTTCAAAGATGGCTCGGTCAACTTCGTAGGTTCTGAAGAAGGTCCGCTTATCGACCTGATTCGCGCCGAGGGACAAGCTGGCAAGGGCGTCAACGATGTAGTGGGTGCTCTGCACGGTACATTCCCCACCCTAGCCGCCGATGACCTGCTAATGGATCTCTCCGATCTATTGGCTGAAATCGAACAGGATTCCAATGTCATCGACTCGTTTGTCACCTTAGGCAAGATGGGTACCACCGACTACCAGTACTACATTCCGTGGATGCAAGCTACCTATGTCATGGCTGCTCACAAGGATGCGCTGCAATACTTGCCCGATGGCGCGGACATCAACGCGCTGACGTGGGATCAGTTGGCAGCATGGGCGAAAGCCGCGCAAGAAGCCACTGGCAAGCCGCAACTCGGGTTCCCGGTTAAGGGTCTGTTCCATCGCTTTCTAGAGGGTTATCTCTATCCCTCCTTCACGGGTGGTATGGTTTCGCAGTTCAAGAGCAAGGCTGCTGCCGATATGATGGCATTCGTGCGCGACGATCTATGGCCCTACGTCAACCCCGAATCGATCAACTACGACTTCATGAATCAGCAGCTTCTGTCTGGTGAAGTGATGATCGCCTTCGATCACGTTGCTCGGTTGAAGCCAGCTTTTGACGAGCGCCCAGATGACTTCGTGGCGTTCCCTGCGCCTGCCGGACCAGCCGGGCGTGGCTATATGCCTGTCGTTGCGGGCTTGGCGATCCCTTATACGGCTCCCAATCCTGACGCGGCGAAGGCACTGATCAAGTTCATGCTGTCGCCGGAAACGCAAGCGGCTGTCGTCCGCGATCTAGGCTTCTACCCGATGGTGGAAGGTGTCGATACCAGCAATCTACCCGCCGGAATCGCCAAGCAGCTTGAAGCGGTAGAAGCGCAGTCCAATTCCGCCGATTCCATCGTGGCACTGCTGCCCATTGGTCTTGGTGATCGCGGTGGTGAGATCAATCAGCTATTCCGTAATGTGTTTAACCGCATCGTCATCGAAGGTCAGGACATCCAGACTGTGCTTGACGAAGAAGGCGCGGCACTGCAGAAGCTGATGACGGAAACGGGTGCATCGTGCTGGGCGCCTGATCCTGCTGGTGATGGTCCCTGCCAAGTGAACTGATTAGAATGGGTTCGCCTCACAATCGGGCGAAGCGAACATCTTAGTAGTAACCTGAACTAGTGCAGGGGTGATGCCCGATCCGTCCGACAAAGACGTGGGTATCACTCTTGCCTCTCCTCACTACGCATTCTGAAGTTCACGTTCGCGCAGGAGGGCATTTTGAACAAACAGAAATTATTGCCGTACCTCTTATTACTGCCCTCTATGATCTATCTGGCGCTGTTCTTCGCCTATCCGATGATAGAGTCATTCCAGCTTGCCTTCATGCGCGACGTCCAATTCCTCAACTTACGGGCGGAAGCGCGCGATGATGCTGCCGTTACAGGCACGGTAGCGATGCAAAGTAACCTCGCTATCACGGATCGTGCCCGCCTCGAAGAGACCCTATCCAATGGCGTCAAACGCCCTACTTACTGGTTTAATGTGCAAGCACAGGGGATCAACGGGGACACAGTATCGGGTTGGGTCAATCAGAAAAATGTCTTTGTCGAGTCACGCACACAATCAGAGACCGCTCGCGTGGTCAGCGGCGAAGCAGCGCGTGAATGGACCCTCGATTTTGTCCGGCGCATGGTCGAGGATTTTCGCTTCGGGCGGGCGCTGCTCACCACTGCTCTGTTAATCGTATTGATCCTGCCGCTGCAATTCGTGCTGGCGATCATCATGGCGCTGATCCTGCAAACGCGCGTTCGCGGTAACACGCTGTTCTTATACATTTACGCGCTGCCGCTAGGCATCTCCGATCTGGCATCAGGCTTGCTCTGGTATGCCATCTTCACCCAGCGCGGCTTTCTCAATTCCTTCCTCGTCTCCACTGGCTTAATGGATCAACCTTTTATCTTTCTACGCCCTGAGCAGCAAGGCTGGATTATTGCGGCTATCGTGCTGGCGGAGGTGTGGCGGGCGACGGCAATTGTGATGGTCATCGTCGTTTCTGGTTTGCAGGCAATCCCGCAAGATTATCTGGAAGCTGGTGAGGTGTTCGGTGCTACTGTATGGCAGCGGGTGCGTCACATCGTACTGCCGTTGCTGCGCCCAAGTCTGCAAGTCGCCCTGATCTTGCGTACTATCTTGGCGATGCAAGTGTTTGCCGTTGTTATCGCGCTGTCCGGTGGTGATCTGGTCACGGTGCTGGCGAACGAAACCTACCGCTGGTATGACCCCGCACGCTTTAACAATCCTAATGTAGCGGCGGCATATTCTGGATTCATCTTGCTCGTTTCACTGGGCATCTCGCTGTTCTACTTACGCGCCGTTCGTTCACAAGAGGAGGCGACGAAACAAGCATGACCAGCGGAACACTGTCACAGCCATCTGTACCACCAGTTGAAGCAGTCTCGGCGGAACGACAGCGTGCCAAGAACCGCATGTTGCTGCGGCGCGGCAGCATTTACACCGTTGCCCTGATCCTGGCTATCTGGACATTGCTGCCGATCTGGATGATCACCACAATGGCGTTCAGCAAATCGGCAAATGTCTATGCCTTCCCCAAGCCCTTTTTTCCGAATCCGATTTCCACCGATACGCTGAATTTTTTCCTGAATGCCGAGGGCATCCTCCGTTCAACGCTGAACAGCTTATTGGTAGCGGTGCTGACGCTGGTGATCTCCACGATCATCGCCGTTCCGGCTGGCTATGCGATCGCCCGTTTCCTGTTTCCGGGGCGCGATCTGATACGTTTGGGCATTCTTGCCGTGCGCGCCTTCCCTATTGTGGTGCTCGCCGTACCGCTGGCGGTGGTCTTCATCAATCTCGGGATCTTCGATAACCCCTTCAGTTTGGCGCTGATGCATGCCGCGCTTACGCTGCCAACAACCATTCTGGTGATCGCCAGTGTATTCGCCAGCGTGCCAGTAGAGTTTGAAGAAGCGGCGCAAGTCTTTGGCAGCCATCCCTTGCAAGCGTTCTGGCAAGTGGTACTGCCGCTATCTATTCCGGGCATCGCTGCTTCCGCGATCCTGACCTTCGTCCTTTCATGGAATGAAGTGTTCGCAGCGATTTTGCTGACTAGCCAGAACCGCACCTTGCCCGCGCAAATTCTCTATTCGCTGGATAAGTCAACCGATCCCTTCAAGTTTGCGGCTGCCTTTTTCATGTTGATTCCATCCATCGTATTCATCTTCTTCATCCGTCGCTATCTATTCAATCTGTACGGCACCTTTAATAAATGATCTGAAACGCTGCTGCATTAGAGAGTGAAAGGCTGGTAATTAAGAGATGGCTGAAATCATTATCGAAAATGCGGTGAAGCGCTTCGGCAAATTCGTCGCCATTGACAACGTTAGCCTGACTATCCACGATCAAGAATTCGTAGTGCTGCTCGGACCAAGCGGTTGTGGCAAAACCACGTTACTGCGTGCCGTCGCTGGCTTAGGGATGCTGGACTCGGGGCGCATTACCATTGATGGTAAAGACATCACCTACTTGCCACCGCGTGAGCGTAACATCTCGATGGTTTTTCAAAACTACGCCATCTTCCCGCATATGAAGGTCTTCGATAATATTGCCTTCGGCCTGAAGATGCGTAAAGCCTCCAAAGCGGAAACCGATGATCGCGTGATGAACGCTGCCAAACTGCTGCACATCGAAGGGATGCTAGATCGCTATCCCAGCCAGATGAGCGGTGGGCAGCGGCAGCGTATTGCCGTTGCCCGCGCGATTGCCGTCAATACCACAGTGCTGTTAATGGACGAGCCACTGAGCAACCTCGATGCACTGCTTCGTTTGGAGATGCGCGCCGAACTCAAATCACTGCTCTCTAAGTTAGGTGTCACCACCATTTACGTGACACACGACCAGATCGAAGCGATGAGTATGGGGGATCGTATCGCCGTGATGCGCAGCGGCAAACTACTGCAAGTCGATAGCCCGATGCAGCTTTACGATCAACCTGCTAACCTGTTCGTTGGCAGTTTTATTGGCAACCCGCCGATGAACTTCATGACTGGTCAGGTGCAATATGCCAACGGCAAACCAACTATCCGCCTTGGCGACTTCGCACTTGATCCGCCAGTCGATCTTCACGCGGCGCTGCGACCATACGACGGCAAGGTGATTGATGTGGGCATCCGCGCCGAGAACATCGAGACGCTCTCCGAATCCGCACCCAATGCGCTGCCTGTCACAGTTCAGGTAGTTGAACCACTCGGATCACAGAATCTGCTCACCGTAAAGCTCGGCGGCGACACGATCAAGGTCTCGACGCATCCGGATTTCCCTGTCAGCGCAGGTGGAACAGTGTGGCTACGTATCCCGCCAGCGAAGATACGCCTGCTGGATCGAGATTCAGGCGATTCAATCACTACTGCATCAGCGACGGAGAAGCAACTAGCATGAGCATCTCGCTCACAGGGCAGCGACGTAAGCCGCTGGATTTCAGTGATTTCTGTGCCGACGGCGGGTTAGGAATTAATGGCAGCCTCGATCATGTTGGCAGGATTATTGCGCTAAATAATTATCATCCGAAACATGGTTATGTTACTTTCACCTCGGCGCTACCTTTTACTGAGGCAGATCGCTACGACAGCGCCAGTGTGCGTCGTTACCGCGCCGATTTAGCTTCACTTGATGGCATTGGCTATACCTTTAACTTACCTACGCGTGAGACCGAACTAGAACTACTCGAAGGAGTCGTTCCCCGTCATCGCCTGATTTTCGCTGACAATAGCGATGCCAGTTGCACTACGTTTGCTCTCGCTGGCGGCGTGATCCAGATCTGGGAAACGCAGCATATCATGCCGCGCTGGACGGGGCGAGTCAGCATCCAACGCTGCGCCTACACACAGATCACTGAAGGCGGACCGCTGACACCTGTCTCCGCCAAGACCAGCATTATGTTCCAAGACGGTATTCTGATTGTCCACAACGCCGACCTGCCACACGCGGTTGCTATCGCTGCCTTTCCACCTCAGAAACTGCTGATCCAAGAGCAAGATGGCGACCCGATAAACCTTTCTATTTCCGGTCAGGTGGGTAGATCAGTACTGATCTACGGGTTGGGCGAAACACCGGATGAAGCGATAGCCCAAGTGCAGCGCCTGTCGCAGTTGGATGCATACGCCGTGTTAGAGCATCAGCTTCGCCAATGGCGACAACGCTGGCACGATATACCCGATTCTTTGATCCTCCGGCGCGGTCTAAGCTACAGCTTGGCACTGGGAATACCCGTTGGTGCTGGAGTCTGCCTGTTCACCGACCACATGCTGCTGCCGCTGTCGTGGAATCGAGATGCCTACTATATGGCGCTGGCGTTACTGCATGGACATCAGAATACGCACACCGTCGTCCGTCGCCACCTGATCTGGATGTTCGAGCAGGCGGACCGACTCGATGGCGCATGGGGACGCTGTTATCTAGCGAACGGCAGGATCAAAGATGCGGCGTTTCAGCTCGATCAACAGCTTTTCCCTTTGCTCGAACTAGCGGATTACGTGCTGGAGACGGATGATCAATCCACCCTTGAACGGCTGCGCCCGCACATCCGCCCGCTGATCGAGAGTTTGCTAGCGCGTCGGTATCCCACCAGTTCCGGTCTGCTACTACCCACCGACGAAACACCAGCCGACGATCCGATCCACTTTCCCTACCATCTGAGCAGTCATCTGCTGTTGTGGCGCGTGTTCAATCGGCTACACCAGCTTGACGGCGATCCGCAGTGGGAATCTTTAGCTAAAGAAACTCAGCATTCAATCCAACGATATTTCGTGGCAGAACATGAAGGAGTGCTCATGTTTGCCTACGCCACCGATGGACAGGGACAATACCACTTTTACCACGACGCCAACGATCTACCGTTAGTGCTCGCGCCGTTGTGGGGCTTAATCGATTCGGCTGATCCTGTCTGGCGCGAAACGCTGAAGTTCGCCTTCTCCGAGCGCAATATGGGTGGCTACTACGCTGGTCATCTTGGCTCGGTGCATACGCGGGCACCGTGGGCGCTCGGTGATTTGCAGGCATTGATCGCCGCCGATCTGATGAACGATGAAGTTAGCGTGGCACGTGCATGGAACAACCTGAAACGCGCGGCGCAGTGGGATGGCGCACTACCGGAAGGCTACGAAGCGGACTCCGGTACGGTGCTTTCCCGACACTGGTTCGCGTGGCCCGGTGCTGCTGTCGCGTGGTATCTGCTGGAGCGTCACCGTCGCCAGTTACAACCATCCTTGTATTGACCAATACTTACATCACAACAAAGGCATTAAGCTATGTCTGAGAAACCCGTTGTCCTCGTTGATCCCCACTTTCGCCAAATGTCCGAAATTTTCTCCGCTGATGACCTCGCCCGCCTGCACGATCAGTTCGAGGTGATCTGGGGCAAAGATGAGCCGATGCCGCTGGACGAAGCGCGTCAAGCGTTGACTACTGCCAGCGCCGTCGTGTGTGCGGATTGGCGCTACGGCGACATTTTGCCTGCACTACCTTCGCTGCGTGGCATTCTCACCGTTTCTGGCGGTATGCCGCGCAACCTCGATTACGATTACTGCTTCGCGCAGGGCATCCGCATCCTGTCGGCGGCTCCGGCGTTCGCCCGTCCTGTTGCGGAGATGGCGTTAGCATTAGCGCTGTCTGCCTCTCGCAGCATCAGTTCTAATGACCGCGCCATGCGAGTTGGTCAGGAGCAGTGGCTGCACGCGGGCAATGTGGGCACGTTCATGCTGTTCAACAAACCTGTCGGCTTCATCGGCTACGGCAGTTTGGCGCGGGCATTACAGCCGCTGTTGCAACCGTTCGGCTGTCCGATCAGTGTTTACGATCCTTGGCTGGTCGATGGCTATCTGCGCTCACAGGGCGTTACTCCGATCTCGCTAGAACAACTGCTGGAGACTTCCCGCGTGATCTTCGTGCTGGCAGCGCCCACTTCCGAGAATCAGGCACTGCTATCGCGTACCATGCTCGAACGCATCCAACCAAATGCGGTACTGGTGCTGGTCAGCCGCGCCCACGTCGTTGATTTCGAGGCGCTCACCGATCTGGTGGTGGCAGGTCGCTTCAAGGCGGGGATTGACGTGTTTCCCACCGAACCCCTCGCTTACGACCATCCACTGCGCTCCGCCGAGAACGCCGTGCTCTCCGCTCACCGCGCCGGACCTGTCGAGGAAGCGTTATGGGACATCGGCAGCATGGTGATCGATGACCTAACCGCAATTACGCAGGGCTTTCCGCCACAGCGGTTGCAAGTGGCGCAGCCCGAACTGATCCGCCGCTACATGACCAACACCATCAAGAAAGTGACCCCCTGAGATGACTACGCCGATCAAACAATCGTTCGTCTGGTCATGCTTCGCCCGCGATGACACTCCCGCTGAGAAGCTCGTCAGCACGGCGGCGAGTATCGGCTATCGCGGAGTCGAACTGGTAGAACCGGAATATTGGCAGTTGATTCACGATCACGGCTTAGAGATCGCCGCCGTCACTGCCTTTCCACTGGCGCCCGAAGGACTGAATCGCCGTGAGAACTTGCCTGATCTTGAACGACCGGTGCGCGACAGACTCGATCTAGCAGTCAAGTGGCACATCCCTACTCTGCTGGTGTTCAGCGGCAACCGCTACGGTGTCGATCCCGACACCGCCGCACAAATCACGGCGGAGAATTTACGACAGTTAGCGGAGTTCGCGGCACAGGCGAAGGTCACATTGGTGCTGGAACTCCTCAACAGCAAGCTGCCAACCAGAAATTACGAGGCGGATAATTCAGGGTGGGGAGTCAAAGTCTGCGAACTGGTCAACTCCCCTTACGTCAAACTGCTCTACGACATCTTCCACATGCAGATCATGGAAGGCGACATCATCAACACGATCCGCCAGCGGCACGCATATTTCGCACACTATCACACCGCAGGCAATCCCGGACGTCACGATCTGGATGACACGCAAGAGCTGAATTACCCTCCTATCGTTCGCGCCATCCTCGAATCAGGTTATCAGGGCTATCTCGGTCACGAGTTTCACCCGCTAGGCGATCCGCTGTTGGCGCTAAAAGCTGCCTTCGACACCTGCGATGTGACTTAAGGCAAAGTCGGTTCTTCGACAGCTTGCGCCTTCAGGAACGTCCATGGTCCGCCTTCCTGACAGGGAATTTGCGCGTAATTCGCATCCAGCGGATAGACGTACCACGAATACCAGCCTTGCTGCGGCAGATGTTCCGCCAGATCAATAGTCTCGTTTTGCCGTAGATCGAGCACGAACTCCACCTTGCTGCCGTCCGGTCTAAAAATGCGGATCAAATTGTGTGCCGCACGCGGTCCGCGCCAATTGAAAGTCAGACTGCCATTACCGGGGATCGCTTGCGTACCGTTTAGCGGAGTCAGCACTTCCCACTGTTCGCATTTGTAGGGAACAACGGGTTGCGCGGTGCCCGGAACACGCAGTTCCTGTCCGATCACGATCATGTTCTTATCTTTCAGGCAGTTCGCCTTGACAAGTTCGTCCACCGTCGTACCGTACAAATCCGCGATCTTGGACAGCGCATCATCACGCACAACGGTATAGCGCAGTTTCCACTCCTTGCGCGGTTCGCAGCCGACTTCGCTGGTCGGTGTGGCAGTTTCCGCGCCATTCAGGTTCGGGATCGACACGCTCAGATCCAGTGTCGCTGTGGGCGCGACGGTTGGCGTCATAGTGGCGAGCTGAGTCGGTGTCGGTGGCTCGAACGTCGGCGGCGGGCGCAGTGTCTTGGATGGCGTCAGCGTCGCCAACGGCGTATTTGGCGGGATCGTCTCCGTGGCGGTAGCTGTGCTCACCTGTGCTATCGCCGTCCCCGAAGCGTTCGCGGTTGGTCGTGCGTTTGGCGCTTCCAGCGGCAAATTACAGGCGCTGGTCAGCCATGCCAGCCCGATCACCGCGAACAGCCACGTGTGCCGAAGCAGCCTCATCACATGTTGATTAATCATGTACCACCTCTAACTGAAGTTGCAGACTCTGTTCCGCAGGCGAATCCTGATCGTTAGCCGCACGCCTGACCAAGCGACCATCTTGCAAGTCGTAAGCACTATCCACGTAATCGGTGATCATCGGATCGTGGGACACTATCAGGAAGGTCGTCCCCTGCGCCTGCGCCACGCCGCGAAACAAACTCATCACCCGCCGTGCTGTACGCGTATCAAGTCCGCTGGTCGGCTCGTCGGCAAGTACCAGCGGTGCTCTCAACGCCAACGCCCGCGCAATCGCTACCCGCTGCCGCTGTCCGCCGCTTAACTCGTTAGGCACATGACTCGCCCACGCGCTCAGTCCTACCGCTTCTAGCGCAGAGCGTATCCGACGACGGCGCTCGAAGTAACCGATCCCCCACAGTCGCAGCACCAGATCGATATTCTCGGCGGCGCTGTAAGTGGGCAGCAGTGTATAGTTCTGGAACACGAAGCCGATCTGCCGTCGGCGGAACTGCGTGCGCGCCCGATCTGACATTTTCAGGATGTCCTGCCCACACACCGTGATCGATCCTTCGTTCGGGCGATCCAATGCGCCGATCAGGTTGAGCAGCGTAGTCTTGCCGCTGCCCGATGGACCGTACAGCGCCACCAACTCGCCAGTCTGCGCGGTCAGTGCCAAGCCGTTGAGGATATGAACGACGTTCGCGCCTTCGCCAAAACTACGCCGCAGACTCCGCACCACCACGCGGTTCTCTTCCGCTGATGAGTCGATCATGATTTGCTAACCGCGTTACTGCGCTGGCGGCGGAAGATGCGCCAGCGTCGTCGCTGTGGCGCTGCATCCTGTGGTACAAGGTCATGTAGCAGCGCACCCGCGTCGTCACTCTCCTCAGTTTCGGGGCGCAGCAGCACTCCTTCAGGACGAATTTCGATGGCGATCCGCTGTGCCTCTGTTAAATGGGATCGCACCGCGTCGGGTAACAGCAAGCGTCCCTCGGCATCTACCTGCGAATTCGAGTCGTCCCCGTGCGAAAAGTCTTGTCCCAACGCACCATCGCGCAGCGTCAAAATGCGATCCGCATGGGCGGCGACTTGCATGTCGTGTGTCGCCATCAGGATCGTCAGCCCGAACTGTTCCCGCAACTGGCGCAGCAACGCGATCACCTGTGCGGCACTGGCGCGATCTAGTGCGCCCGTTGGTTCATCGGCGAGCAGCAGTCCCGGCTGATTCGCCAGCGCCACCGCGATCCCGACTCGCTGCTGCTGTCCAATCGAAAGCTGCGCAGGAGTCTTCGCCATGTGATCTTCCAATCCAACTGCCTCCAGCAGATCGTGAGCGCGTTGTCGTCGTTCACGCCACGCCATTCCCGCCAACATCATCGGCAGCGCGACGTTCCGCAGCGCCGAACGGTGTGCCAGCAGATTGCGCTCCACTTGCTGCCACAAAAAGCCCACACGCCGCAACCGATAATCCGCCAGTCGCTTGCCCTTCAATTCCAGCAGACTTTGCCCGTCTACGATCAGCTTGCCCGCCGTCGGGATATCCAAGCCACCGAGCAGATTGAGCAGCGAACTTTTGCCCGCACCGCTCGGACCGATGATGGCGACGATCTCGCCCTTCTCCATCTCAAAGTCGATGCCCCGCAGCGCCACCAACTCATGATCGCCCACGCGGTAAACCTTGACGATCTGCTTGCAACTGATGTAGCTCATGATCACGGTCCCTGTACCACGTCGCCTTCGTTGACGCCGCTGATGATCTCGATGCGATCTGTGGTTTGCAGTCCCAATTCCACATCCACGCTGCGCGGACCGTCCGGTGTATCCAAGACCACAAAGGTGCGGTTCTGAAAGGTGCGGATTGCAGCGGGAGGCAGCCACAGCACGTTTTCGCGCACTTGTAGCGGCATCTGGATCGTGATTAACTGTCCGTTTTGCAAGCCGTCGAACGAGGCGGCGACTCGCGTGGTCTGATCGGCATCGCGGCTGCTGGCAGGGATACGCCGCACTGCACATTGCACGGCGGTATCAGGGCGGTTGACTACGTAGCACACACCCACCAAGCCCACGCTCAAATCTTGCGCGTCGCTGATGGCGAGGTTGGCGATTGCCTCCTTCGGCTCTGGTAGCCCCACCGTGATCACTGCCTTGTATGCCTCCGCCTGATCTCCCGGCTTGATGTTCACCTCTAGCACCACGCCGTTGATAGGCGAATAGAGCGAGGATCGCGCGATGTTTGCCTTGATCTGATCGATGCTCAACTGCGCCGAGCGCACCGCTTCCGTTGCGCTGCTGTTGCCGCCACCCTTCAATGCTTCTTCGAGGTTCAGTTTCGCTGCGATCACGGCATTTTCCGCCTGCTTGATCTGAAACTGATAGTTGTTGAAGCTCTGCGCCGCCGAGTCGTAACCCGCCTGTGCGCTTGCTAACCCCAAGATCGCGCTCTGCAATGCCTGATACGCGCCATCGACCACCGACGCCGGATTTTCGGGATGGCTAAGGGCATCGTCATAAGCGCGCTGCGCGTTGATCAGGGCGTTCTGCGCGTTCGTTAAGCTGAGTTTGGCAGAAGTAACTGATGTCCATGGACTGTTCGCCTTCGTGCTTTCGAGACTCAATTTGGCATTCGCCAGCGCGATCTGGGCATCGGCAACCGACTGCACGCTGTTCTCGCCGCCGGATTGCAAGCTGGCGAGTGCCGATTGCAGTTGCAGTTCGGCGCTGGCAAGCTGGTTCTCCAAGTCGGTGATCTGATAATCGGCTAATAGCTGCCCTGCCGTCACCGTATCGCCTTGACGCACATTCACTCGCCGCACCGTGCCACCGATCTCGAACGACAACTGCTGCTGATCACGCGGCTGCCAGCGCCCCGGAAATTCGAGAATTTCTTGCACATCGCCGCGCTGCACCACATAAGTTGGTCTGGCGACGGCGGGCGCGGTGGGGATCGGTGTGCTGGTGGGCGGCGTTTGTGCGCCCGTTTCATCCGGTGGCGTGATGCCCGAACAAGCCGTGATCGCAACCACAAACAGGCAACCTATAAGAAATCGACAACCCATAATTGCTAGACATCCCCTAACTTAACGATAGTGGCGAGGCGTTCCCTGCCCATGAAAACGGTCATAATCAGCGTGACCACGAATAGGATGATCGCCAGCGCCGCGTAAACCGTGATCATGCTGATCCAGTCCACGCGCACCTGATACGGCGGCAGTCCACCGCTGAAATCGAGCAGCGGCAAGAAGAGCAGTGTGGTGGCGACGCCAATCCCCATGCCACTGAGGATGCCGCTGGAAGCGACTAAGCCCTGCACCAGAATCAGATATGCGCCCACCGATCCACTGCTTAATCCCATCGCTCTCAACGAACCAAGCTGTGCCGACTGCGCCCGAAACGAGGCGGTATTCTGGATCACGGTGCTGATCAGGGTGAGCAGCACGGAAGCGATGAACCCGATAGACAGGAACCCCAAGACGCCTTGCCGCGAAGGATTCAGCCGCGCCGCTTCCAACTCCTGCTGCGGATCGAGCCAGCGTACCACCGGAAAACCCAGCGCCCGCACCTCTCGCTCCACCGCTTGCGGATCAGCGCCAGCGCGCAGGCTCATCCACACATCGTAGGGCAACGGCGTGCCGACGGCTTCAAAGATCGGATCGATGTTCATGACCACGAAGAAGCCATCATTTGGATTCAGCGTCGGGAAATAATCGAGAGTGCCGAGGATCGGTACGCGCAGTTCGTACCAACTGCCCAGCGCCGAGATTTGCAGCGCGATCTCTTGATTGATCAGCAGCTTGTACTGCGCTGCCGCCGCCTTGCTGATCAGGATACCAGTGCGGTTGCCCGCCAAGCGATTGAACAGATCAGCGATTGGTGTATCGGCGTAATCGGATCGAAAGCGCGTGACTGCCGCCATCGCCCCGCGATCAATGCCCAGCACCGTGCCGCTGAGTCGCTGCGTCGGCAAGATGATCTGTCCCTGATAGCGACCAACCCGCGAGACTTGCGCCACGCCCTCAACGTCCAGCAGATCGGCGACGGGCGGTTCGTTGAACCCTGTTACCGTCGTCGAAGCATCCGACGCGGTTTCGGTGACCGCATCCACCGCCGTGACCAGCACCGCATCCGCGCCCGTCTTATAATTGATCGAATCCTCAAGACTGCGATCCACCGTGCTCGCCATTGACGAGGTAAAACCGATCAGACTGAGCGTGAAACACATCATTAACAGGGTGCTGCGATAGCGTCCGATGGATCGCGCCAGTTCGCGCAGCGCCATCAGTGCCGCGATACCCCGTCCGTAGTTCAGGATCGAGCTGCCAACGCGCAGTAGTTGGGGCCACAAGCGCAGAAACAGCAGCGTTAATCCGAGCGAGAACACCGTCGGACCGAGGAACGCCAGCGGATTGCTGAACGGCGTCTCCGCATCGGTGATCAAACCGCCCTGTTGATTGAGGGTGAACAGAACGTAGATCGCGGGGATTAGCAGCAGCACATCCAGATACAGCCGCTGCCACCACGCTTTAGCCGCGCGGGCGCTGGTCTGCCGGAAGCTGGTCACGGTTTGCCCTGAACTGCGCCATGCGATGAGCAACGCGCTGCTGATGGCGATCAAGCTGGTGACTGCGCCGACCAGCAGTGATTGCGGTGTCAGCGTCACGGTCAGCCGATTGTTGAGATCATCAAAATGGAGAAACGAACTCGTCTGCCCCACCAAGCGCACCAGCAGCGGACTGAGCAGCACGCCGATCAACAGCGCCAACCCCGCCAACAGCAGCCACATCAAAATATGGACGCCCAGCACTTCGCGCCGTGCCATGCCCCGACTTCGCAGCGTCACATCTTCCGGCTGTTGACGGGCGACCAGCAAACCCGCGATCAGCGAGACGAAGTACAGCACCAACCCGCTGACTGGGAGGATCATGATCACCAACTGCTGCGTCAGGCGGCTCACTTCGGCGTTGAAGGCGTTAAGATTGTCGACAGGTGAGAGATCCAGCCGGATTCCCGGTAGAGCCGCCGTCACGTTCCGCTGACCATCGGTGATCTTCGCTAACAGGTTGCTGACATCCGAAGTCTTAACCGTCGCACCCTCGAAGGAGAGATACCACGCCGCCTCATCCACCGGACGTGCGATCCCCGCGACGGCTGACCACAGATCCCTTGGCTGAACGAGGATCACGCTGTCGAAGAACTTGGGCGGAAATATCCACGCTGGATCGTCCGCGTTGACGGGTTTCCATAACGCTGCCACGCGCAGAGTCAACGGTTCCGCACCCACTAAGGTCGCTGTCAGCGTGTCGCCCACTTGCAAGCCCATGTTATAGAGCAGCTTTTCAGGGATCAGTGCGGGGATGGGATCGCCCTGCTTCCGCGCCGGATCAGGCTGCCACTCGCCCGCCGCGATCTCGATCTGCGACTCCGCGCCCACCAATGTGCCGAGGCTCATCGCACCGAGTGGTAGTGGCTTATCGCCCTCCCGCCGTACCGCCCACGTCCCTGCCCGCGTGAACCCCACCTTCAGCGCCGTCGGCAGATCGATAGTCCCTGCGAAGCCGTCGTTGATTGCGGCGCTGGCACTTTCCACATCCGCCTGCGTGATCGCGCCGTTCCAGTCGCCCAGATAACGGAAACGGAATGCGTACGGCGGATTCGCCAAGCGCGAACTGAGCAGCCGCGTGTTCACCGCATCGACGTACTGCCACACGCCCATCGCCAGCGTGGTTGCCATCGCCAAGCCGAGCAGCGCCCACAACACCAGTAGTCGGTGCTGATTGAGGCGCTCAAGTGTGAACAACAGACGATCCAACAAGCGGGACATAAACACGCATTCCACGTAGGCAAAACCGATGACGGCAACAGCTTCGCAAACGTGGATTTCGGGGTAATTACGGGGATGTTACAGTTCCGTAATCAGCGGGCGGCGTGCGTAGATTACGGAATGGTAATCTGCCCGTCATCTGGTCGTAATGTGCGCTGGTTATGCTGCGTCCGAAAGTGGCACTGGTTCCCATCGGGATTCACAGCGATTGTTCATTGCGCTATGATAAGGCTGCAAAAGTGATGCTTGATGGCGAGGGCTTGACCTTGAGAATGTTACCTAACTCTATCCGCTGGCGGCTGCCCCTCAGCTACGCGGTGATCGCGCTGCTGGCGGCGTTGGCGCTCGGCAGCGTGCTGCTGACCACGTTGCGCGCCTACTACGCAGAGCAGGAATATGCCAGCTTAGAGGCAAACGCCGCCGCGATTCAGAGCACCGTCGCGCAGATGTATCAATCGCAGTTGCAGCCGGAACAGATTCAATCGCAGTTGCAGAGCCTCGCCTTTCTGACGCAGACGCGCATCCGCATCCTCAACGCCAACGGTGCAATCGTGGTTGATTCGGGTGATAACAATGCGCCGCAAATGGTGGCACTTACCTACAATGCCGGAATGCCGCAGCCGTTTATTATGCATCAAGCAGAGGACGCCCAGATGTCACAGGACATCTCGATCTGGCATCGGGAGACGTTCAGCGGTCCCGCTGGTGTTGGCATCATGGGCTATACCTCGATTAATTTGGTGCAGCCTCCACAAACGTATGAGGTGCGATCCGCCAGTTTCAACTCCCCTGTGATCACGGGCAGCGCGGCGGCAGGTGGCGGCGGTGAGCGCATCTTGATGCCAGTCTCCGGCACACAATTCGGCTTTGGACTCAGTGGTAACAATATCGCCATCTCAGATCGCCGTTCCGATCAGCTAGTCAGCTTGCCGCTGACCGGACTGAATGATCAGTTCATGGGCTACGTAGAACTTTCCGGTGGACCTGCTTACGGGACGGACATTGTGGATGGCGTGGCGCGGGCATTGGTCAGCGCGGCGCTGGTGGCAATCGTGCTGGCGATTGGCGTCGGTTGGTTGATCAGCCGCTATCTCAGCGATCCGATCCTCAAGCTGACGGCGGCAACGCGGCGCATGGCGGAAGGCGATCTCGCTGTGCGCGTCAAGCTGACTCAACAGGATGAATTCGGCTTGCTTGCCAGTTCCTTCAACCACATGGCGCGGCGCGTGGAAAATACGGTGATCACGCTGCGGCGTTTCGTGGCGGATGCCGCCCACGAACTGCACACACCGATCACCGCGCTGCACGCCAACCTCGAACTAGCAGCGACGGAGGAAAATCCGCGCGTCAGCGTCGGCTTCATCAAGCAGGCGCAGGAACAGTTGAAGCGGCTCGAAGCGATGACCGCCGGTTTGCTCGATCTCTCCCGACTGGAAGCGGGCGAACTGCACGATGAACGCACGATAGTGGATATGACCGCGCTGATCGCTGAAGTCAGCGAACTGTACGCCTCGCGCGCCGAGCAGTTAGGCGTCTCTTTCCACTTCGATGCGCCAACGCCATTAGCGCAGGGCAAGATCACGGCGCGGGTGAACGAAGCCCAGTTACGCCGCGTGGTCGGCAATCTGCTCGACAATGCCATCAAGTTCACACCGGAAAATGGCGATATTCACATCGGCTTGCGACGCGAAGGCAATCTGCTCAAGCTGTGGGTGCAAGATACAGGCATCGGCATTCCGGCGGAAGATTTGCCCTACCTGTTCAACCGTTTCCGTCGTGCGCGTAATGCTGCGGCTTACCCCGGCAGCGGACTCGGCTTGGCGATCATCAAAACCATCATCGAAGGACATCAAGGCGCCGTGGGAGTGGAAAGCTCGGAGCAAGGGACTCGCTTTTCGCTGCAACTGCCGCTATTGGCTTGAGCCAACTAATCGGAGCATGAACGAATGAGCGCGCAAAACTCCATCCTGATCATCGAAGACGATCCCGCCGTAGCAAAGGGGTTGGAAGCAGGCTTGCTGCGCGATGGCTATCAGGTGATCTGGAAAGATAACGGCACAGCGGGAGTCCATTACGCCCGCGAGTTCAATCCGCATCTGATCATTCTGGACGTGCGCCTGCCTGATGGTTCCGGCTTCGACTTCTGCCAGCAGATGCGCCGACTCGGATTCCACCAGCCGATCCTGATGCTCACCGTTCAGCGCGAAGAACTGGATAAAGTGCTCGGCTTGGAGATGGGCGCGGATGATTACGTGACCAAGCCCTACGGACTGCGCGAACTGCTCTCCCGCGTGCGTGCCTTGCTGCGCCGCGCTTATGGCGAACTCTCTACGACAGATAGCAACACCACCTTCATTGGTGATCTGGTTATTGATCGCGGACGCGGGCAGGTCTGGCGCGGCAAGCAATTGCTCAACCTGACGCCGACGGAATTCCGCTTACTAGTTTACCTATCGCAGAACGCTGGACAGGCACTCACCCGCAATCAGATTCTCGATTCGGTGTGGGGCTACGCCGCCGATGTCGATAGCGAACGCACCGTCAACGTGCATATTCGCCGCCTGCGCGAAAAAGTGGAACTCGATCCCGGCAACCCCACGCTGATCCTCACCGTCCCCGGCATCGGCTACCGCTTCGCTGGCTGAAGCGTTAATACGTTCTATCGCTCAGTGTCGTCCAGCTATTTACTTTCAGTCGCACTTGTAGTGACACCTTCAGTAGCAACCGCAGTGGCAGTAGACGTAGCTAAGGACGTGGATGTGGCAGTGAAGCCGTGTTCTGCCATCACCTCGCTGAACCACTCGCTAAATTCAACTTGGCTTGGTGGCGTCCCTTTAAGTCTATTATCACCGCCAATCGTAATGGTGATTGTAAAGGGACATCCTCCGGGATCGCCTCCTTCAAACTGTCGTTTATCAATTATCTGCTTCTTCTCTGTATCGTAAATCTCTACTATCGTGGCAAAACGTACTCGATCCACCTTAGCGAAGTTATATTCACAGGTGTCTACCACAGTGACTGTATCCCTGATACGTACTCTATACTGAGGTAAATTACCAGCTTTGGTAAGCCACTGCTCAGGGATTACACCCTTAAACTGATGAGGACCGTCCTTGTTGACTGAACTTAATAATTCAACGGCAATTCCTTCTCTAAGAAAGTCACTTGGGACGCCTAAGACAATGATCAAGTTGTTGTTTTTGTCCGCCAGTTGAGAACCATCTGGGCTGAACAGAAGGCTATCATCGAACACCATCGCTGATATGTTTCTTAAGGTGAAAATGCTACTCCCAGTCAACCCATCTCGAAACTGGATTGTATTATTCTGTACTTCCGCTATTAGTGTTCCATCTGGATTCATGATGCTGATCCCAGAAGATAACTGTATTCCAGACGTATCTATTTGCTGCCAATTCTGTGTATCCCAACGGCTCAATGTTGAATTTACCAAGTATGGAGCAAGTGTACCGACAGAGGCTGTGAGATATTTTCCATCTGTACTAAAAAAAAGCTGATAAACGTTGACCCGCTCGTTTGCGTTATGTGCAAGACTGAGATCAGTTACTTTATTCCACGTTAACGCATCCCAAATCTCAATTTTGTCTTGCTCCCTACCACTTAACACTAAACGACTTCCATCAGGGCTGAACGCTAACCGTGTTGCCTTCGAGATGCTGCTTTTATGAGTGTTAATTCGCTCGCCGGAAGAGATAAGCCACTGTTGGACTTCTCCATTCTCAGTTAAGACGATGAGATGTTTTCCATCAGGAGTGAATGTGAGTAGCGCAACGGCATAATCTCCACTTTCAAAAGTGGCAACTTGCTTGGAAGTCGTGACTTCCCATAAATGTATGGTGGACGTCCCTTCTACGCCAGCCAAAAGAGTCCCATCTGGACTAAAAGTGAGGTCATTAATCTGTAAATCCGCAATTGTGGCGAACTGCCCTCCCGTTTTCATATCCCAAAGAACTGTAGCGCTTCTTCTAGCTGTGGCAAGTAATGTGCCATCAGAATTGAACGCAATATCTCTCCATGCTTCAGGAGCAGCATTTAGGACGACAACTGACTTGAGAATAGATAGGTTTTCTTCGTCCATTGGTACTAGAGGCACTAGCGTTGGGAGAACTGCTGTAGGGGTAGGTGCGTTTGCAGTCGGACTACACGCGGATAGGATAGTCAGGGCTAGGGCAACGCCCCACATTATAAGATTGCGTATTTTCATTGCATCACCAACATAATTTGGAAGTGACCATTCAAAATAAAGATTTGTTTGCGGTATCAAACTCCTGATCACTCCGTGAGGTCAGTTTAGCTCTAAAAATAGTGCTATAACAAAAACAGTTCATACTGAGATAGCCTTTCACCCTCTGTGGTATTACGACCCTGTAATCACCCTGCAATCTGACCGCAATCTCGCCCAAGCATGGTAGATCGCGGGTGGCGAATGACCACCTGCAAATTTCCATGCGAAAGGATTGGCGAGATGTATTTACGAAGGTGGTCTAGGTATATGTTGCTGCTGGCACTGCTGATCGGTGTGATTGCCGTGCCAGCCGCCACCGCGATACAAGCACAGAGTGGCATCACGCTCACAGTGGCGCTGCCGGATATTATGCGGATGCTGCTGCCGAAAGATGTTTTTGCTCAGTTTGAAGCCGAAAATCCCGGCGTGAAAGTCAACATCGTTTATACAGGCTTTGATGCACAGGCGATTCCGCCTGCCGCCAATGGTCTGACTGAAAACTTAGAGGCGATTGCCAAGTACGTGGCGAAGGCGGATGTGATCCAGATCGCCTCGAACACGCTGTCCATTGAGGCGACGCGGGCTGGCTACTTGCTCAATCTTGCACCGCTGGCAAGTGCCGATGCCTCGCTCAACGTCGAAGATTTCCTGTCCGGCGCATGGCAATCCTTCCAGTGGGATAACAGCGTCTGGGGGCTGCCCGTCTCCACTGATGCCATCCTCGTGATCTACGATCCGGCGGCATTCGATAACGCGGGATTGGCATATCCCAACGAGGCGTGGACGATGGATGACTTCGCCAACGCCGCGCAGAAACTAGCGCAGGTCGATTCCTCTGGCAAAGTCACCAGCGCGGGCATGATCACTTACGGGAATGAAGTTTATTTGCTGCGGGCATTGGCGAAACAGGGCTTCTACGATCCCAACGCCGTGCCGGACGCGCCCTCCTTCGACTCGCCTCAACTTGAAGCACTGCTGACCACGTGGGCGGAACTTCAGAAGGATGGTTATATCTCCGCCAACGGCAGCGGCGAGATCAGCGCCGTGCCGTTGAAAATCTTCGGTAGTTTCGGCATCTCCGCTGGCATTGGCTTCATGGCTGTCGGCGGCAGCGATGGCAGCAGCGGCAATGACAGCAACGCGCCGACCCCACCGCCAGTTCCAGAATCTGCTGGATCGCTGCTGCCCGGTGGCGTGGCAGGATTGACCACGCAGGGCGTCGCCGTCAGTGCGGGCACGCAATATCCCGAACTGGCGTATAAGCTCGCCAAGTACATCACCAACAATGCTTCCATCGCTAACGGCTTGTTCGGCGCATCTCCGGCGCGGCGCAGCTTGCGCGGTGTGCAATCGACTCCGGCGGAAGGTGGTATGGTGGTCGCTTCCCGTGCGCCGCTATCGCCTGAAGATCAGGCATTCATCGACAACGCGCTGGAAAAAGGCTTTCCAGTAGCGGAACTGCGTTATGCCGATTACATCGTTGCCGCCCTGAAAGCGATGATCGATGATGGCACGGACGCGCATACCGCGCTGCAAGATGCCGAAGCGCAGGCAGTCACCAATCTTCAAACTGCCGCCGATCAAAAGTCCACTACCGTTGTCACCGTCGCCACGCCGATCCCTGAAGTGGTGCTGCAACCCGGCGAGATCGCGTTGAACTTCGGCTTGCAATCGTTCATCCAGCCGATGCCCAACCAAGAACAGTGGGATCAGGTGATCGCGGATTTCGTCGCCAGCGATCCGCAGGTGGGCAAGATCAATCTGGACAGCGGTTTCGGTGATTTCGCTGCCTACGCTGGCAAGTACGACTGCTTCTACATGGGCTACAACGCCGTCCCCAATCTAGACGAGAGTTTGGTGCTCAATCTCGATCCCTACCTTGACGCCGATCCGGGCTTTGACCGCAGCGATGTGGTTGGCAATGCGCTGGCGTTGGCACAGAAGAATAACCACACATGGGCGCTGCCCATCGACATCAAGCCGGAGGTGATGAAGTACAACAGCGAATTGTTCCAGCAAGCGGGAGTCGCCGCGCCGGAAAACGGCTGGACAATCGATCAGTTCGTGGATGCGCTGCGCGCGCTCAAACCAACAGCAGATGATGCTACGCCCTTTGTGCCGCGCGGTGCTGGTGGAGTTTATCTGCTCCAATTGATCGCCGCTTACGGCGGGCTGCCACTCGACTATCGCACCAGCCCTGTGACCATCAACTTCACTGATCCGGCGACAGTAGAAGCGATCCGCCAAGTGCTGGATCTAGCGAAAGATGGTTATATCGACTATCAGGAATTAGCACGCGGCAACTTCACCGTGATCATGAATGGTCCGACGCAAGACCCGATCTACACCGAATCGCTGACTGGTTTCAACGTGCGTGAGGTGATCGGCGGCAATCCGGGCGCAGATCCCTACCGCATCACTACTTACCCGCGTGGCAGCCAGTACAACACGCTGTCCTACGACATGGGTACGGCGTACATCAGCGCGACCACGCAGAACGCGGATGCTTGCTACCGCTGGCTCAGTACCATCGCGCGGCATCCCGAATTGTTCTCCGCCATGCCCGCCCGCCGTTCGCTGATCAACGATCCGCCGTTTGCGGCTTCGCAGGGGGCGGATACGGCTGCGATCTACAAGTTAGTCGATGCGCTGATGTCTGATCCAAACACGATCAACTTCCAGTCCCCCTTTGCCAACGGTTCAGACCCCAGCAACTTCATTCTGGAATTTTGGCTGAACCGCGCCTTCGACAACTATGTGCTAAAGGATGCCGATCTGGAGACGGAGCTAACAACCGCGCAGGATTTTGCGACGGCATATCAGGGCTGCATTGCCAACGTCGCTCCCTTTGACGCAACCTCGCAAGATCGCAGCGCTTACCTCAAACAGTTCACCGACTGTGCCACAACCATCGATCCTAGTCTGACGGCAATGGGGATGTTCGTCACACAATAAACGGATACTCAACGACCTGAAACAGAAGGAGGGAGATGTATTCGCACGCATCTCCCTCCTTCTGTGATTTAGAATGAGTCTCAGGGAGTGATTTGATAGTAGCCAACTGGCTTACCATCAACGTTGGCGGCATAAGTGAAGGTGATTGCGTCAGCGGAAACCGCAGCATTTGCCGTACCAATCACCGTACCATCATACTGATACGCCGTCACCGTCGCACTTGTCCAACCCTCCATGTTTTTGATCGCTAGTTCTGTATCCGCGCCTAACGGCTGGAACACTTTGATCGCATTTGCCGAGCGAACTTCCACCAGATAGTGATCGCCGCCGCTCAACTCAGCATCGTTGTAGCTACTGAACACGCCCGCCGTCACCGATCCATCGTTCGCCTGCGTGACCACACCACCAGCGGGCAACGTATTGCCGTTGACCGTATAGTAGGCGTCCTCATTCCAGTTCGAGTACACCGTGAAGTCTGTAAACTTCGTCTCTTTGACACCGTTGCCAAGATCGCTGTAGCTGACCACAAGCTGATCAGCGTAGTTGGCTAGTACGTACTTTTGAAATACGCCGACCAGATTCAGCGCCGGGTTATCCATGTTCAATGCGCCTTTGGGGATGTCGTAGAAGGCGTTGCTCAAGCCGTAACCTTGTTCCAGATTCCAGCGCAGCATCTGTTTATCAGCCGTCCATGTCTCCGCCGCCAAATTATGCTGATAGAGCAGCACCTTGTCGCGCAGCAGCATACCCGCCATCGGATAGTAGCTGGTGTATGGCGCAGTCTTACCTCGATAGCCTTTGATGTCCCATAGGTAATTTGTACCCATGAAGCCGATGCCATCATCAGCCAATACATCGACACCCGTTTCCGTCCACAGCTTGCTATCGGCGTGCGTGCGGAAGTGATCGCGGATGCCCTCGAAATAGGAGGTCGCTGGATCGAACTTCTCCAGACCAGCCGGATTGAAGTCAAACGGCGCGGCGCGGTTGCCCCATTGATCGCCGAACACGCCATCAACGCCCGCATCGGTCAGCGCCTTCATCTGCTCGGCGATCTTGTTCTTGACGAACTCGTTGTGCAGGTTGACCACGAATCCGGCGTTTGGTCCGTAAGTCTCGAAGTTAGGCAGTCCAGTACTGTCTTTGATATCCAGCAAGCTGAATAATTTGACATCGGCTGGCAGCGCCGAGAGCGTTGGACCTTTGTTGTCCCACCACGACAGGTTGACATAGGGAATGACCACGCCGTCCGCCGCGTGAACTGCCTCAATGAAGGCGGAGAATTCCTCCGTTGTACCCCACTTGGGATCAGGCGGCATGATGTCGGGATAGGTGTTGTCGTGACCGCCTTTTTGCAGTACCACCACATGCACCAAGCCCGGAATAGTTACCTTGCTGACTAACGATCCCTGTAAACTCTGAAACGTCTGCTTGATCGCAGCGAGATCGAGCTTGTACATTGGATAGGCAAAATAACTTTCAGCGGCATCGCCCAATTTTTCGGTCAGCGACTTGTACTTATCGATCCCGTTCTCGGTGCGGTAGCTGGCAATCGTCGCTGGATAATCCTGACCAACGTTGAGTACAACCCATGGACTCGTCCACGATTTCCCCGTCTCGATCCAGGTGCGGAAGTTGTGGATCATCCGTGTGCTGCGAACGGTATCTTCCAGATGCTCGAAGCCGATGAAGGAGGGTTGCAGCGCGTCACCAAGCAGCGAATAGATGGTCAGCTTGCCGCGTGCCGAGTTGATCGCCAGATAATCCGCGAACAATTCACCCGGATATTCGTTGACGCCTGTTCCGCCTATCTGAAAGAACTTTGAACTGATCAGGGCGCCGGGCATCAGCGGCATCAGCGCATCGTTGACATCCGCTTCTACTACCTTCAGTTCGTTGGGAAAGCGAAAGGTGGAAATCGGATTGGCGGCGTTATTGGTCACCGCTGCTTGCAGCTTGATCACCTGATCGTCGCTGGCGTCTACCGTCACTGTAACGTTCACCAAATCGGCGGCAATGAAGGTTAGCGTGAGTTGGCTCGTCGCCTCGTCCCACGCATAGTCGATGTGGTAGGCGCTGCCGTTGACAGAACGGTTACTGCCCATCGAGGCGAACCACAGATTGTTATCCGTGCTGCCCTCACTGATATTCTGATTGGTAGTTTTGTCGAGGATGTAGGCAATTCCGCCGTCGCTTTCGCGGAAGGCGATCTCATAGTGGGCAGCGGTCAGTTTGAGTAAGCCGTTTTCGGCGGCAAAGGTCGTCGCGGCAGCAGGCGTGAAGGAGAGTTGTGCAACCAGCAGCGCCATCGCGATGACCAGAATTTTCGGCGCCAAAGCCTTAGATCGAAGAAATAATGCTAACGATCTCATCGAAGAACCTCTTCTATTGACCAACACTTTTACTTACAACAGCACGTTGCCCGCTCGATCAAATGCCGTTACACCGACACCCCACCAGTTGATCTGGCGATCCGGCTGTGTGAAGATGGTCAGCGTGTTGCCGCCGGGCTGCAACGTGAACGAGTAATATTCCTGCTGCGGCGGCATCCACGAGTCGAACATCGGCGCAAATGTGGCATGTGGGACCGGATTGGTGGGCGTTAGTGCTGCGCCATTGCCGTAGCACAGTGTTGTACCAACATGCTGTACCCGCAGGATCACTTCTTGCGGCTCTGGTGAGTGATTGATCAGAGTGGTGCTCAGACAGGCTTCCAGCGGTTCGCCGTTAATGATTCGCTGGCGGTCTTCTTTTAGCAGTACCAAGCCAAACGGCTGGCGCAGGTTAATCGCCTCGGCGGGCGCTAAGCCCAAATGCTGCCATTTCAACGAACCATTGGTCAGCACGTCGCCGAGCGAGTGCGGAGTCTGTTCGGGATCGTAGATCAAGGCTTGCCATTGCGCCACGCTCGGATAGGCGATCTGGCTGTGGTGTGTCTGTGTGATCGTGCCACCGCGCCACATAATTGTGACCTCGGCGCTCCAGCGGAAAGTTCTGGTATCAGCTTCGTCGCGGAATGGACAGTTGAAGATCTGGCGCGACTGGCAGTTCGTTAACACGATGGGCGCGGCAGCGTCTACACTGCCATCTTTGGCTAACTGCCACTGAACGCGCACATCGAACGGCGAGTTATCGGCAGGCGGCGCGATCACCAGCGTTCCAAGCTGCTGCCTCGCATCATCAAATAGAACCGCTTCGACTACATGAACAAATGGTGCGGCATTTGCTGATGTCTCGCTGCCTGCTACAGCGTTCGCGCCGTAGAGCGTGATTTGCTGCACACTTTTGCGGCTCGTCTTATCCAATGCCACGATCACTTGGTGCATCTTTTCGTCATAGTACCAGTTACTGTGTATCTGCTCATTCACCATAATTCGATCAGGGCGGCAAAGTGCGCGGAAGTGAATCTCAAATGATCTCATGGCGGGCAGATTGGCGCAGTAACCTTCGGACGCAGCAATAGTCAGCGTACTGCTGCCAGCATCTGCCTGTGCCAGTTTCAGCACCGTTAGTTCATATTTGCCCTGTTTATAGGCATCTGTCGTGCCATCATCCTCATACAAAGTGAAGGTACCATCCGCACCCGGAAACATGTTCAAGATGATTTGCGAACCATCGAATTCACGCGTGTTAGTCAGATGCGGCGCTAGCGGCACGATAGCACCTGCTCTAGCGTAGATTGGGATACGTTTCAGGTCGCCTTGCTGCTGTATCCAGCGCGGACCAGTGAAAGCTTCCAACGTGTGATAGTCGTACCATGTGCCATCAGGTATCCACACTTCAATCGGCGCAAGTCCGGTCTGTGGATCACTGGGACGGATGATTGGCGCGGCGATCAACTGACCACCGAAGTAATATTGGTCACGTGCAAGATAAGCATCTTCGCTTTCGGGTTGCTCGTAGTACATCGGGTAGCACAGCGAAATCCCTTCACGTGAGGATGTCCACGCCGCACTATAGAGGTAAGGCAGCAGTTGGTAGCGGAACTGAAATGCTTCTTTCGCCGCCTCGAGTACTTCCCCCGTGAAGCCCCATGGACGGCGTTCCGCCAGCGGGTCTTTTGTCGAATGGAGGCGCAAGGCAGGGCTGACCGCACCAAACTGCACCCACCGTGCGTATAGTTCGGGATCAACCGCCCCGAAATGTCCGCCGATGTCGTGGCTCCACCAGCCATAGCAGACATTCGCCGCTGTCGCCGTGAAATAAGGTTGAAAGCGCAGCGATTCCCACGTGGCGTAAGTATCGCCGGAGAAGCCGATGGGATAGCGATGATTGCCCAGCCCGCCCCAACGGCTGTATAGCAGTGGACGGATTCCCCGCCGTGTGGCATCACGGAAGTGAAGGTGATTTAGCCACGTCAGCGGATCAAGATTGCGGATCGCGCTAGCTGTGCCTTGCTGCCAGTCGATCCACCAGAAATCGACGCCCTGATCTTCCAGCGGATGATGCAGCAGTTCAAAGTAGTTCTGGATGAACGCTTTACTTGCACCGTTGAACTGGATCGGCTTGTTATCGGAAACATCAAGCTCGATCCGTCTGGCAAACTCCTGATACGCGGCTTCGTGCTTATGGATGCCATCGGCAGGGTGAAGATTCAGGGTGATGTGCAGCCCTTGCTCATGCGCCCAAGCCAGAAACGCCACTGGATCAGGGAACAGATCGTAATTCCACGTGTACCCCGTCCAGCCGTCTGGCGTGTGCCAGTCCATATCCAGCACCAGCACGTCTAGAGGCAGATCATGAGAGCGGAAATCCGCTACAAGCTGCTTCAAATCGTTGGCGTGATACGCCCAGAAACGTGACCACCACCCGCCGAGCATGAAGCGCGGCACTAACGGGATCGCGCCACCGAAACGCACGTACTCCTTGAGCGCTGCCTTATAGTCGTGACCGTAGCCGAAGAAGTACCAATCCTGAAGGTGATCTTCCGGTCTGGCTTCGATCCACGTTTGTTCAGTGTCCCAAACGGGCGTGTTACTGTCGTCGAACAGCGTCCAGCCTGCACGGGAGAGCAACCCCTCTTGCAAGGCAGCAGCATCAGCGCACTGATCCAGTGTGCGACATGTGCCTCTCAGGTTACCTGTATTGTCAGTTCCCGGTTTCCACTCTACCCACGCGCCATTGAGCAGCAAACGGATCGACAAATTCGCGGCGCTGAACGGTTTGCCATTTTCGCTGTAGTAGAGATGCAGGTATTCCGTTTTGATCTCGTATTGAGAGCCGTGTGCCTGACAAGAGTATGTAGGAGCGTCGGCGTAGCGATTTGGGAAAGCAAAAGTACTGCGATTCTCAAACTGACCGTGAAGCGTCCATTCCAGACGGATCAGCCGTGATGTCAGGATCGTGAACCGTGCATGTCGGGTTACCACCATACTATCGGGATTAGCGGTGGGGATACCTTCCAAACGAATTCGTTCAAAAACCGTAGATTGTTCTTTCATAACGTTAGGTGCCAATCCAATTGGGCACAAGTGTTAAGCATAGTTTGAAACGATACAACAAATTCATTGTATATAGCATTGAAATTGGCGTCAACATAGTACTTGCTTCGATTTGCGAAGTTGGCTGAAGTGTAGTCATTAGCTGCACGCCCCATCAGGCTATGCCTACTTAAACGACCATCATTGTTACTCACTTTTTGATCTCCTGTCGTGATTTGCTTGACAAAAAAAAGAGTCTGGTGCTAGTATGATTTTGAAACGTTTCTAAAAACTTGGTGCCTAGTTTTTCATCTCACAATTCGCTTGTTGATCGTACAGGAGACGCCTTATTGCCCTAATAGTTACTACCATTTCGCGTTCATCCGCTTCCAAGCTTGAATTGATTCGCATCACTTGCCGCAAATACTGTTTTAAGGAGAAAGCCATGCGTAAGGCTATTCGCTTATTTGTTGTCCTCTGCATCGTCGCCCTCGCTGCGACGGTCTATCAGCCCACTAAAGCGCAGAGTTTACCTGAAGTCCTCAAACTGCCTGACCAGATCGCCGGAGGACGCCCCGTCACTTTCACCATCACCAACATGCCACCAGAAACTGACACCGCCGCCCGCAAGGCATGGGACGAGTTAGTTGGACGCTTCCAAGCCAAGTATCCCAATGTCACCGTTCAGGGTTTGGAATACACCTACGGTGCGGATTCCTTCGCGGCGCTGGTCGCTGGCGATCAGGTGCCGACCCTGTTTCAGGTCTACATGACCGAACCGCAGAAGTACATCGAGTCCGGCGTTGCAGGTGACATCACCTCACTGCTCGATGCTAGCGGTCTGACCAGCGTTTTTAACTCTGATCTTCTGAATCTCGCCAGCAAAGATGGCAAGTACTATGCCATCCCCTACAATGCCTACGCGATGGGCTTGGGTTACAACATTTCCTTGTTGAAAGCCGCCGGTTACGATGCACCTCCTGCTACATGGGACGAGCTGCGCGAAATGGCGAAGAAACTGACCAACCGCGATAACGGCGTCGTCGGCTTCTCCTTCATTAATGACGGTGGTCCAGCCACTGGTTGGCACTTCACGGTGCTGGCGTACACTTACGGCGCGACCCCCGGCGGCATCATTCATCTGGCTGATGGCAAGTACAGCGCT
>JAHBVK010000049.1 GCA_019637555.1 Anaerolineae bacterium | reverse complement strand
GTCCTTTATGCGTCGCCAGTCAGCGATCAGGTAGCTGCCAACGGCGAGTATTGGGTTAACCTCAACACGATCCCGCCATTTGGCGACGCGCAGCCAACGACGCTGGGTAAGATCTCTTTCGGCGTCGGCTGCGGTGGTGGATCGCCACTGCCCGCTGATTGGCAGTACTGGCAGGAGACAGGGTTCGGCGGCAACTACCTGACTCTCCAGTGGACATCCTTTGGCATCCTACATAGTCTAAGCTGCAACGGTGCTGGCGCTGCCCTGCTCGATCCGCAAACAGGAATGGATCGTATTTTGGCTCCGCTCAGCGACAGCCAATCTCAGCCGGAAGTACACCTCTCGCGGCTCAAAGTGTCGCCCGATGGCACGCTGATCGGGGCGATCAAGACCAGCTATCAGGGCGCGAACGTGCAGACCGGCGTTGCCTTGATCGATCTTGCTACTGGCGCGCTGACTGATGTCAGTACCACCCAGATGCCGGAGCAGCTTGGCTGGCTTGGCAGTGACACCCTGTACTACAGCACGCGCGTGCCCAGAAGCGATCTCATTGCTGCCTTAGCGCCGGAGCAAAAGCAAGCGTTTGACAGCGCAATCGGTGGCAACGGTATGAGCGTGGGCAGTTGGGATCTGTTCATCCGGCAGATCAAGCTGGTGAATCGGGCGAGCGCTGCTGATCAGGTCGTGTATTCAGCAGATGGCTATCAGATCGGGCGCTTTGGGGCAGCCAGTGATGGCGCTCTCTGGTTCAGTCAGATTCCGAACTTGAATTCGTGGCTGGCAGAGATCGTCTCCGGTGAGTTGGATTTGACGCAAGCAACACAAGCCGATCAGTTGGAAACCGTGCCCGTGTCGATCTTCATGCTTCAGAGCGACGGAACCAGCCCCGTCAGCCTGATCGCTGAGGGTTTGAACCAGTTCGTAATTCAACCAACTCCCTGAGATGAGTGTGCGCCGGGCTTCACGGCGTCAGGGATACCCGCTGTAGCTGTGTGTAGACAGCGCCGGACGGCTTGAGATCGCTTTGCATCAGCGAGACTGCGTTCACCTGCCACGACGCCAGATCACTGCCCGTTTGCGCCAGCGCCTCAAGGATCGGCTTGAGGGCGTCGCGGCGGGCGTCCGGTCTGACTCTGCCGCTGGTGATGTGGGCGCTGAACGGACGCGCTTCCGTCGGAAAACCAAGCGGGGCGACGAAACGCTCAATGCCCGCTTGCAGTTGGAGCAGTGTATCTAACTCACCGCCGACGCCAAGCCACAGGATGCGCGGCGCACGCACATTCGGGAACACACCTGATCCGCCGATGGTCAGCGCGAATGGAGCGATCCCGCCCGCGGCTTGCACCAGCGCCGCCTTGATCGCTGGCAGGCGATCAGCGGGCGTATCGCCCAGAAACTTCAGAGTCAGATGCAAACTCTCCGGCTGTGTCCAGCGCACCCCGCGCTGGCGATCCGCCGCTTTCCAGTGCGCGATCTGCCCGGCGATGGCTGCTTTCACCGCAGCCGGAAATTCGATGGCGATGAACAAACGCAGTGCTGGAGGCTCAGAAGTTGGCATGATCGCAACCCACCTAGTTGAATGAACGGTACTACTGCTGAAACGCACACGCACACAGAAATTCAAAAGTCCGGCGGCAAAAATCGCTTAGAATACTACATGCAGCATCTCTACAAGAGTACCGCATCGGTCGATGGCGGTTGCATCGGTAGAGTAGTGTATTCGCGCCATTTGCCGATTAGCTTACAATAAACTTAATCACTTGCGCTGATCAGGGAATAAACCACGCGCACCGGAGGAAATTTGATCTATGAGCACAGCGACAAGCGGCGGGCAACCCGACCCACAACCCACAACCCCTCCACTAAACCCGCAGAATTACATCTTTCCCGATCCACCCGAAGAAGCGCAGTCGTTCGCGCGCAGCATCGGCAATTACTTCCTGTTCAAAGCGAAGCGCAGACCAACCCTGCGCTTTGATCCCAAGCCGCAGCCGCCCGATCCTGAAAAGCAGCCGCAAGAATGGGACAAATTCATCACCGAAAAGCAGTATTCGTTTGTCACTCACGATCAACTCGATAACGTATGGAAGGTTCCTGCCGACAGCACCATTCGTGCGGACATTAAGGTGCTCAACCGGACGTTGGTGCGCACCTTCATTGACGAAGATCACAACGCCAACTACTGGCAGAATCAATACTTTCTATTTCAGTGGTTATTCGCTTTTCTGGCGCTGCTCGCCACCATCTTCGCGGCACTGACTACCTACGCGACGGTGGATCGGGCAGCACGACAGGGCAGCGCACCTCCACCGATCAGCGTGCCAGCCAGTAGCAGCGGTACTGCTACCACCGCGCCCACTATAGCGCCCAGCCCTGCCGCTACCAGCACACAGTCGGCTGGAGCCAGCAGCAACAGCGGCATCGGGACTGGCACGACGGCGCTGGCACAGACGCCAACTACCGCACAAGAGGATTTTTCCAGCGCTTCAATATTCGGTTTGCTCACCACCCTGATCGGCGCTATCGCTACGGTGCTGGTGTACATCTACAATCGGGATCGTCCGCAGCGAGTCTGGTACGAAAAGCGGCGTAGTGCCGAAGCATTGCGGAAGCAGTACTTCCTGTATCTGATGCATATGCCACCTTACGATAACGAGCGTCATGTGTTCGCGCTGCAAAAGATGGTCACGCGCATCCAGAATGCCGATCCCAAGAAGCTGGACATCGCGCCGGATACGCAGCCGCGTACTCCCGCCCACTCCGCAGCCGAGTGCGACACACTGCTCAACATTTACAACGAACAGCGCATTCGGGAGCAAATGGTCTATTACAAGCGGCGCAGTCGTGAATACGACTTCAATGCCGATTTGACGCTGCTGTGTACCTTGATCATTCCTTTGGTGGTCTCCATCTTAGCGGGCTTGAACATCGCGCAGATTAACCCAGCGATTGCTATCGTGGTGGTCATTCTGCCTAATCTGGCGGGCTTGTTCGCCACCTTCCAGCGCGTCTATGACTGGGATCAACAGCAGACGCTGTACAAGAAAACCTTCGAGGGGCTGCAAGAGGCGAAGATCATTGATACGACGGGCAAAACAACGGCGGCGGTACTGCGGGAACTGGTCAATGCGGTGGAAGCTGAACTGACCAAGGAATCCGATCAGTGGGGCGCGTCCGTCGATGAGAATGGTCAGGAACTCAGTGCCGAGCAGATCATTGACGCTTTCCAGAAGAAGGTCGATACCTCCGATGGCGCGGTCAGAGATCAGATCGCGCAGATGCGCAATCAGTTGGGTTTGAACAGCCCCAAGTAGCTGAGGGAGAATCAGGAGGGTGGGTTTGAAACCCACCCCTACAGCACGGTTATCGTCAACTCATCGCCTCGTAGGGGCAGGTTTCCTAACCCATAGGCATTAAGCTAAGGATGAGAGCAGTCTGCGCCGGGAGCTAAAGCAACCCGGCTACACCACTAGACCAGAAAAAGACGGCTAAAGCCGCCTCTGGTTTTGATAACTTTCATCCGTCGGCGTTGGTGGCGGACACGAACCCACGTCAGTTAGCGCAAGCCGACTTTAGTCGGGTTTAGGGGTATTGCCTTGTAGCCGGAGTGCTTTAGCCTCCGGTGTCCGAGCCATCCCACCGCCTAACGGCTTAGCTTGATGCCTATGGGTTTCCTAACCTGCCCATCCGGTGCACACCCCGACGATCAGCACCTTACCCCGCCGATTCTTTATCCAGATCGATCCACTGGTTCAAGCCGCGATAAATCTTGTTCAGAATAGGGAGGATTACGCCGAGCCACAGCTTATCCGCCGCTGCTTGCAAAGGCTTGTCGATGCCCAGACGTTGATCCAGTCGGAAGATCATCGCTGTGAGCAGGATCAAACCGAGCAGGCTGATCCCCGCCCCCACATAGAGAAGCGTTGGACGGTAGACGAATTCGATAGTAACGGGCTGCCCGTCATCGGGTAAGCGCACGCCGAGATATCCATCCACCGATTCCACATTGGCGGGCAGTCCGTTGATGGTGACCTGCCAGCCGGGATAGGCGGCTTCCTGTATCACCACCACGTCGTGAGGATAGTAGCTGCTGACCTCGACCTGAACAGTTTGCAAGTGATGAAAATAAGTGACCGGACGTGTTTGATAGCGGTGCAGCTTGGGATCGTCGGGCGTGCGGTCTAGCATTTTGCTGTTGACCACAAAGGCATAGTCAAGCGCATCAGGATGCGACCACGCCGAAGACCACGCCACCGCAATCGGCGCGTTGGGGACTGCCTCATAGCCATCCAGCGGTCTCGACTCGAGGAACTCCCACACGTGCCCCGCCGCGAATTGTGTCTTCGTCCCATTGATACAGTCGGTGCCAATCGTGGACGGAGAGCCGATGGTGGCGATTTCAGGATTACCGATCACCGTACGCGTGAGCGTCTCGAAAAAATCGTTGCCGACCATGCGGTTTTGCGTGTCCACCATCAGGAATTGCGTGGGGTACGTTTGACGCAGGAAGTTAACACCCTGCCAGTCGCGCAGCCATGAGTGATCTTCCAGCCCCGTAAACTGATCCCAGTTGTAAGTGGCGGTGCTGTAGGCGTCGTTAAACATGAACACGAAGCTGCCTACCAACAGCAGCAGTGCCAGCGATTTGCTGACTGTGCGCGGCAGGTTGAACTGGAACTGGCTGAAGGGCAAGCCGATCCCTAGCGGCTGCTGAGTGGTGGCGGCTTCGCGCAGGCGCTGGAAGATGCTGTCCATCAGCAGTGCCAGCAGCGTCACCAACCAGACGGCGACGGGAACCAGCGCGCGTGTCGTCCAGCGCCAGTTATAGAGCACGGGGAATAACTCGTACAGCTTGATCATGAACGGCGTGCCTTCCAGCGCCCAGATCAACAGCGGGATGGTGCCCACCGAGAGCGATAGCACGATGCGCAGCAGCACCGGATGCGGCATCTTGATCTTGGGAACGATCAGCAGCCAGAGCAAGAACACCACTACGATCAAGGGGATCGAAGCGGCGTACATGTAGTACGTCCATGCCGTCACCGGATCGAATGTTGGTAGGACGAAACTGGTCAGCACATTCAGCAGGCTGTTTTCCGGCAGCAAGCCGGTGTTATTGTGGAAGAAGTTGGTGGCAACGCGGATTTGCGGCAGTATGCGGATCGCGCCGACCAGCAGCGCCAGCAAAATGGCGATGCTCAAACGGCGCAGCGGACGCCCCAACAAAACCCACTGCCGTCCGTTGCGCTGCACGACTCCCGTCAGCACCAGCGGCAGGCACAGCAGCGCCATCGGCAGTGTATACCAGAAACTGCCACTCGTCAGAAATAGAAAACTGCTGACTACGAATAAGCCCGTCGCCCAGCGTCCGCGCCGATACAGCAAACCGATCAGCGACGCCAGCAGCCACGGCAAGTAACTGATGCTCAGCGCGATCTGATACCAGCCGTCACCGATGGCGATGGCATAACCGCCTAGCCCGATCAGCATTAAGCCAAGCAGAATCCGCCCGAACTGCTTCATACCCAGCACCAGCGCCAACGCCCAACCGCCGATGCCCATCAGCATCACGTGGAGGAGGATCGTCACTTTGAGTCCGTTGGTGAGTCCGTTGGTGAATAAGGGCAGGAACATGAACGGATTTAGGATGTAGGACAGTGGCGCTTCCAGCATCGGTTCGCCGCCGTGCCCCATGAACGGATTCCACAGCGGGATAGTGCCCGTGCGCTGGTAAATCTCGTAGGCGTACGCGCCGCTGCCGACCAGCGGCGAAATCTCCGGTCCGCGCAGCGCCATCGTCAAGTTCATATCGCTGTAGCGCCACGCAATCATCAGGGCGAGAAAGATGATGAAACCGAGTTCCAGAACCGCAAGGTAAACCTTCACCGAAGCGGAGTTTAGCTGAGGTGCCGCGTTAGCGCCGATCGTGGCGATAGCGGTAGCTGGCAGCGGGAACGACCCCTCGGACACATCGGCGTTCATGGTGGTGAGTGCCGTGCCGCCTGCTGCATTATCCAGATCAACAACCAAGTCACTCATGTCGGATCGCCCTATCATAAGAAGTCTCGCCTCTTGCGCTGCAACGTTAGGTGAATGATGTAAGAGACAACGAGTCGGCTAATGGTCAAAGGTTTCGGTCACATCGTCTCCGTTTTCACCGCCGAGCAACCACTTGGACGCTAGTCTTGGTCAATCGGTGATGCAAACTGTCGGCAGTATACGACAGCCTGAATACACTTGATGTTTCAGGGCTATTTCAAACTAGCGCCAGCGCGGTATGCTTTTCCTATATTTTTTGGTTACCGATTTTTATTTCAGGAGTTTGTCTGATGGCAACGGTGGTTTTACTGGGTACTCTGGACACCAAAGGTCACGAATACGCTTATGTGCGCGATCTGATCCGTGCGGCGGGCTGCCATACGATCCTGATCGATGGCGGGATCAAAGATAAGGCGCTAGTGCAGGCGGACATCAGCCGCGAAGAGGTGGCAAAGGCGGCAGGCGCTACGGTGCAGGAGTTGGTCGCCGCCGGAGATCGCAACAGCGCCGTGGAGACAATGGCACGCGGCGCGCTGGCATTGTGCCTCGATCTTTTCCGGCAGGGCACACTGCATGGCATCATCGCCCTCGGCGGATCGGGCGGCACCAACTTAGGCACGTTTGTGATGCGCGCGCTGCCCATCGGCGTCCCCAAGTTGATGGTCTCCACGATGGCATCCGGCGATACCCGCGCTTTCGTCGGTGAGACGGATGTGACCATGATGTACTCGGTGGTGGACATCGCGGGGATCAATCGGCTGTCCGAGCGCATCCTCGGTAACGCCGCCAGCGCCATCGTGGGCATGGCGAAAGGCTACGCCAATTTCCAGCCATCTAGCAGCAGCAAGCCGCTGATCGGCGCGACCATGTTTGGCGTCACCACGCCCTGCGTCACCACAGCTCGCAGAGACCTGGAACGACGCGGCTATGAAGTGATCGTGTTCCACGCCACCGGAACAGGTGGCAAGTCGATGGAAAGTTTGATCGAAGCGGGCTTCATGGCGGGCGTGCTGGATGTTACAACCACTGAATTGGCTGATGAACTGGTCGGCGGCATCCTCAGCGCGGGACCGGATCGCTTGGAGGCGGCGGGCAAAGCAGGCGTGCCACAAGTAGTGTCGCTGGGTGCACTGGATATGGTCAACTTCGGAGCGCGGGAGAGTGTGCCAGCACAGTTCGCGAAACGGCAATTCCACCAGCACAATACCACCGTTACGCTGATGCGCACCACTGCCGCCGAGAACGCCCAGCTCGGGCGCATCATCGCGGAAAAGCTGAATAAGGCAGCCAGTCCCGTCGCCGTGTTCATCCCCCGCAAGGGCGTCTCGCTGATCGATGTGGAGGGCAAATCGTTTTACGATCCACAGGCTGACGCAGCGTTATTCGAGGCGTTGAAGTCCAATTTGCGGAAAGATATTGAGCTGCTGGAAGTGGACACAGACATCAATGATCCAGCGTTCGCGGCGCAAATGGCGGAAAAACTGGATCAACTGATCAAGGGGCATCAGTAGGCAATGTTAGCGGTCCCGTACCATCGCGGCTGGCAGCAGCAGTGATCGTCCTATCCAGCAGTGCGGCGTGATACCAGATGCCGCTGCGATACGCCTTGCGCCACAGCGTATCTTGCAGCGATCCACTGACCCGATCTACGCGCTGCTGGAACACGCGACGTAGTTTATCCGCTTGCGCCGTCTCGTTCGCCGCTTCGAGGATCAGCACCGCCCGCCAGAACGCCATGCCCGGCTGAATGAAGTCGTTCACCCACTCATGCTCCAGCGTATCCAGATGCGGAGTCAGACGGCGCATCGCCTTCTCGCTATCGCTGCGTCGCAGTGCCACCTCGCCAAGCGCGATCTCGATCTCGGCGAAGCGCCCCAACGTCCCCACATTCCGCAGTACGCTGCGCGCCTGAATGAACGAACTCAAGGCATCATCGTATTCGCTGCGTGCCAGATGCACCGTGCCCATGTGGTAGAGCGTTCGTGCCGAGTCGTCCAAAGCGCTCAGTGATTTCTGGATCACCAAGCCGCGGTTGAGATACGCCAGCGCTTCGCCATAAGCGCGGTAGTGTTCCGCGATCACACCAAGCTGGATCAGACTATCCGCCTCGCCCGCCCGTTCGCCCATCTGCCGCAGCAGACGATACGCATCTAAGAGGTGGCTGTTTGCCTCGCTGAACTGCCCCAAACTGATCAGCACCGCGCCGATACGGTTCAAGGTCAACCCCTCGCCGCGCCGATCTCCGAGCTGGCGCAAGATCGACACTTCTTGCCGCCACGCCGTAAGCGCTGCCATTAAGCCACCGGACTGCTCGTGCAGTGATCCCAATAAGCGCGTGCAGCGTGCCTCCAACACCAGATCGCCCTGCGCCTGCGCCGTCTCTAGGGCGTATTCAGCGATGGTCACGGCATCCTCGGTGTCATCCACATAGCCATCTTCAAGCTGCATCAGCATGAACTCAATGCCTGTGCGCTCATCGCCCAAGCGCAGGGATGCCTCGCTGATCTTGATGTTTAGCGCATGTGTTTTATCCGGCTGGCGCAGGCGATGGTAGCCTTCCCACAGCAAGCGGTAACACGTCCACAGCAGTTCGTCGTCGTTGTTTGCCTCCGCTAAGCGGGCAGCGGTCTCGGCTGCTTCGACGGCGGCACTCCATGTCGTCGTCTGGATGTGCAGTTGAGCGCGGTAGAAATAGACCAACGCCCGCCAATCGTCGCGGTTGTTCTGCTCCGCCAGCCGCGACAGCGCCTCGATCTGTACGCGCAGCGCACCCGTCTCGGCATTGCGGGCGAGCACCTCAAGGCGGCTGCTGACCACTTCGGCACGTTCGGCATCCGTGTGCGAGAGTTCATACGCCTGCGAGAAGTAACTCAGCGCGGCAGCGGGGGCGAAGCCATCGAATGCCTTGTGTGCCGCTTGCAGCAGGTACTTACGTGCCGATCTATCCTCGCTCGCCCGTGAAAAGTGATACGCCAGCGCCTCTACTGGCTCCGGAGTCAACTTTTGCAGAGTCACCGCCACCGCTAGATGCAATTGTCGGCGCTGCGTGAAGGGCAAACTCTGATAGGTGACATCCTGCGTGATGCCATGCTTGAAATGGCAGACCTGTTCGCCGTCGCGTTCCTCAAGCACGAGGAAATCGCGCACCTGTAAGCGATGCAGCCGCTGGAGGATGTCGTCGGCGCTCAAGGGGATCGGCAGACTGTCCATCAGCGTGCGAAGCTGGAATTCGCGCCCGATCACGGCAGCGACTTTGAGCAGCAGCTTATCCATTTCCTCAAGCCGATCAATGCGTGCCTGAATCAAGCCTTGCACTGTCGGCGGTAGATCAGTTTCTTCCAGCTTGGTATTGATCTGCATGCGCCCATTGACCACCTTGATCCGCTCCGTCTCCAGCAGCGTATCCAGCACTTCCTGCACGAACAGAGGATTACCCTGTGTGCGGCTGAACACGAAGTGCGCCAGTTCCGGCGGGATCGGTGTGTTCAAGTAGCGCTCGATGATGGTGAACACTTCGGTGGGCGTCAGCGCCTGTAATTCCAGCCGCTGATGCAGATACATATCGGTGACCACTTTGAGCAGCATCGGCGGATGATCAATGTCGCTGAGGGAACGATGCACCATGATCAACATGATCGGCACCGTTTCGACCATCAGCCGCCGCGCCAGATCGATGGTCAGGGCTTCGGAACCTTCATCCAACCACTGCGTATCTTCGAGGCAGAACAACAGCGGCTGCCGCTGCGCCATTTTCACCAGAATATCGGTGACTAGCGTAAAGACGGCTTGACTGCGCTGGCGTCCTTCCAGATTAGCGGTCAGCGAGGTATCGGGGATGTCGATCTGAAGTACGTCGCCGAGCAGAGGCAGCCGCGCCATCCACTGCGGATCAAGCTCGCGGATCAGGGTTTCGAGTTGCGCGGCGATGGTGCTGCTGCTGGAGGTATCCATTTGCAGTTCCAGCAAACTGGCAAGCGCTTCCCGCCACGGCAAGTAAGGGACGCTGCGTCCGGTGCTGATGCACACGCCAATGGCGGTACTGAAGCCGCCGACGGAAGCAACACGCGCCGCTTCTTCCAGCAGCCGCGTCTTGCCGATGCCCGCCGTACCCTCGATCCGCAAAATGCGCGGATGATTATCCTCGACGGCTGCCAGCAGCTTACGGATCTGCGCCAGTTCGGCGCTTCTGCCTACCAGAAAACCGCGCGTGAATTTGCGCGAGGCGCTGCTGCGTGAGCGCAAGCTCAGCGGCTCGGAGACGGGGATCGGTTCGGGGCGTCCCTTTACCGAGATCGGCGGCACATCCTGAAATAGGATGCGGCGGCGTGCTTCTTTGCGCACTGCGGAGGTGGTCAATATCTGTCCGTCGCTAGCGGCGACCATCAAACGCGCGGCGATATTGGTTTCGTCACCAATGGTGCTGTATTCGTGCCGCGCCTCACCGCCGATCACGCCTGTGTATAGATAACCGCGACTGATGGCGATGCGCTGTCCACGAATTCCGGCATCGTCGCTTTTGCCAGCGATCTCGCGCAGTTTCAACGCCGCGTTGATGGCGCGCACGGCATCATCACCGTAAGTGACGGGCGCACCGAACACAGCGAAGATCACGCTGCCTTTGTCGCTGACCTCGACGGAGACTAATCTGCCGCCGAATTCCGTAAGCACGCGCTGCACTGTGCCCACGTATTCATCCAGCAGTTCGCGTTCGCTGCGATATTCGCTGGAAGTCTGTGCCTCGTTCACATCTTCAACCACTGGCTCGAAACGGATGAACATCGGCAGCGCTAAGCGCAGTTCACCTACGAATTGGCTCAAGCCCTGTTCTACCTGTTCGCGGATCGCTGAGGAGATGTACGGACGCAGTGCCGCGACGACTTTCTCCTCCTCCACATCCAACTGCCACGCCGACCAGCGGTAATTGCGGGCAGCGCGGATCAAGGCGTCCATGGCGGCTTCCGCGCTGTTTAATAAGATCGCGTTGCCCGTTTCCGAGATTTCCAGCGGCACGTTCTCCCGACGCAGCAGCGCCAGCGAGCTAGAGTGCACCATCACCTGCTCGGAGGTCGTCTCTCCGACCAGCCGATTCGCCGCATGTGCCGCCGGACCTGCTAGCACGTCGGTCAAGCCGTGTTCGGGCAAACCGACTACATAGCGCGATCCGACCCCCTCGGCGATGCACACACGCAGCCGCAGTGAGGGCCACAGCCGCATCAGGCTTTGCATTTCGCGTCCGGCGCAAAGCGCCCGCAGTACGCCAAGCACTGGCGCTGCTGTTTCGGGGGGAGCAGACGCGGGAGCGTCATCGAACCACGCGGTGAAGCCATCCCCCGCGAAGTGGATCACGCTGCCGCCGTACTGGAAAACCTGTCCGGCAATCGCCTCGAACATGGGATTGAGACGGCGTTTGAGTTCTTCGCTGGCACGCTGTGCACCGTGAACTTCCACCAACTGCGCCGTCATTTCGGAAAAGCCGGACATATCGACCACCATCGCCGCGCCGCGCGTCTGTGCAGGCAATTCGGCACCGCGCAAGATCGCGCGGAAGCGATCTGTAGGCAGATATGGTCCAAAGACGTGCAGCAGTTCCTGTGGGGTCAACATATCGTTAATTTTATCAGTAGCCTACATAATAGGCATTTTGAGATATAACATTAAAATATGCAGAACATAAAAGCGCAACAGGTCGTCGGTTCTTAGGGGGTATCAAGTCTATGGTTGAGAGCAGCACCGCTACTACGTTGGTGATCATCGCACTGGTTCTAGGCATTGTCAGTCTGCTGATCATCCTGATCGGCTTGATCGGCGGTTTAGCTAGTTCGCGCCGCCAGCCTGAGATGTGGCCCCCGACCTTTTTCTACGAGCAAGCGGGAGATGCTAATTTTCTTGAATCGCGCCCCGTTAGCGAAGAAGAAGATAAGTACAAAACCGCCAAGTTCATTGACACCGCCGAACTGCGCCGCCAGATGGAAGAGACTAATCCCAACAAACAAGTCAATGATGGTTCGTGATTGATTAGCTGCTGCTGACGCGCGCTAACAGCCAGCCGATCATCTGAATGCGCTGCACAAAGTGAACCAGCGGCGCAGCCGTCAACTCGATTCCTAGCGGCTGCGTCAGCGTGTTCGTCCTGATCTCCGCTTCACCGCGCTGCAACTCCCACTGCCGATGCTGGATTTCGCCGCGCAGCAGCTCCCCGCCCCATCCTGTCGTATACAGGCAGTAGCGTTCCGTCAGCCAGTGATCCAGCGATCCGCGTGCGGCGGCGTAGATGGCGCTGCTGGCACGGTAGCGGGCGCTGAACTCGACGTTTGGCTGACCGCGATGCCTGCGCTGGCTGTAGTAATCCACCGCGCCATTTTCCCGCGTGATCGTCATTTCGGCGTTGAAATAGGGCAGCCGATACCAGCGCCGTCCCAACAAAACCGCCAGCGGATTGCCCGCATCGAGGCTGAAGAAAAACACGCCGGGTTTGCCGTCCGCGATCACATAAGTACGCACGTTCATCTCAGGAAAGTACGACAGCAGCGGCAGGGCAGGCAGTCCACGCAGCGAGACATCGGACATCTGGAAGGGCACGATCCCGATCCACGCCGCGCCGTCGTAGGTATCGAGCTGCAATCCCGCCGGAATCCAGCGCTGTAGCTGCGCCGCTGGCACTTGCCAGTGCAAAAATGCCAGATCGCTCCACGTCTGCCGCAACAGCCACACACCATCAGGCGGCGGGTAAGCGCGGTGATCGATATCGTGGATCAGTCTCATTGGATGGCTACCGCAAAATGAATAACGCCAAGCAGCGCGAACCAGCCCACGAAAAACCAATCGACAGGACGTTTGCCCACATACAACTGCGACACCGCACGCAGCAGCCACCAGCCCGCGATCCACAGCCCGATGGTCAGCTTCAGCGGCGATTCGATCCACGCCATCCAGTTCAGATAGAGCACACCAATAGACACCAGCACGAAGCTGGCAGCGTGATTCATCACCCACGCGATGCCGTAAACGTCGCTGCGCTTGGTCTGGTAACTGATCAAGCTGAGTCGAAAGGGCTTTAGCGCATTACCCTCACGCGGGATCGCATGGGCGAAGTCGAGCAGCAGTGGGAAGAAGAAATGAAGGATGCCTAACGCCAGCGTAAAGACTCCCGCAGCAGTTAACAGCAGTCTTGAGATCGACATGTGACATCCTTCACAAACAGATTGAGTTTAGTGTATCACGCTTTTTGCTGTGAGAAGCTCGAAGGGGTAGACCGTAGATTAAAAGGCTTGTCCGGAGTTTATTTCTCTGCTTGCCGCAGGACGCATGGGGTTCAAAACCCCATGCTACAACACTCTAGAAACCCTCTAAAGAGGGTTCAGCAAAGATCACCTTTTGCTCCTAACCCACTTCAGTGGGTTTACCAAAGTATTGTAGCCGGAGGTTTTCAACCTCCGGTCTACTCACGTCAGCACTTGAAAAACTCCGGACAAGCCTTAAATCCTCCGGTCTACTTCTTCCTAAGCAACGAGCGGACTAGGCGGGCTGTTTCGCCGCTTCGATGATCCCTGCTGCGATGTCGTACTTGCCGAACGGTGGCATCAAATACGCGCCGTTAACCATCCCACGTAGGTCGCGGATCAGTTCGCTGGCGATCTCAATTCCAATGTGCGGCGCGACATCACCACCATCACTAATACGCTTGCGGATCGAATCGGGGATTTCGATACCCGGCACTTCGTTGTGCAGGAACGCTGCGTGACGCGCACCGTACAGCGGCAGTACGCCCATCAGGATCGGCAGCCTGAAGGTTCCATGCAACTGCTCGTAGCGCTTGATGAACAGTTCCACCTTCTTTGGATCGTAGATCGTCTGGGTAAGCGCGAAATCAGCGCCTGCTTCTAATTTCTTCTGCAGTGTCTTGATCTCCGTATCCAGATCAGCCGCGCCCATATTCAGCGCAGTGCCTACCAGAAACGTCGTCGGCTGACCGATGGAGTTACCCGCCTGATCTTTGCCGGAGTTCAGGTTCTGCTTGATCAGCTTGATCAGACCACTGGGCACGATGTCGTACTTATCGTTCGCTTCCGGATAATCACCGATGTTCGTAGGGTCGCCCATGACCACAAAGATATTGCGGATACCCAGCGCGTGCGCTGCCAGCAAATCGCCTTGTACGCGCAGCAGATTGCGCCCCCGCGTCGGAAAGTGCAAGATTGTTTCTACCTGCAAGCGATCTTGAATCAGGTGGCACATCGCCCACGGACTCATCCGCATCCGCGCCATCGGGCTGTCCGGCACGTTGATGTAATCGACTCCTGCCTCTTGCAGCATCTGTGCCGAAGCGATCACCTTCTGCGCCGTGAAGCTGCGCGGCGGAGCCATCTCCACCGTGAACACGAACTTGCCTTCACTCAATTTGCGCGCCAGATCGGTCGGCTGTTCAGGCGTCAACGTCGGATCGATGCCGTGACCACCGCTAGGCAGCGTCACCACAATTGTCGCGTGACGTTGCTGATCATCAAGCGCTGCCCGCATGGAGTGGATGTGTTCCGGCGTGGTACCGCAGCAGCCACCGATCACATTGATCCCCAAATTGCGGAATGCCAGTGCGTATTCACCGAAGTAATCCGCCGTCGCGGGGTACATCACCCGCCCCGCCACATATTCGGGGAATCCTGCGTTGGGCATCACTGAGATCAGCGCATCCGGCTCAACGGCACGCATTACCTGCGCGATGCGGGCAAGCTGCGAAGGACCGCCGCTGCAATTGACCCCAAGCACATCCACGTTTAGTTCGGTCAACCGGATGGAAACCTCACGGGGAGCGTCGCCGTACAGGGTGCGGTCATCGCGCGTGAAGGTCATCGAGGCGATGATCGGGATATTGGGATTCACCGCCCGCGCCGCCTTGATCGCTTCCTCGATCTCGTTGAGATCGGTGAACGTCTCCAGCACGATTACATCCACGCCCGCGCCAATCAGCGCCGAGATTTGCTCCTTAAACGCTTCATATGCTTGTTCTGGCTGCACACGACCATAGGGCGCTAAGCGCACACCCAACGGACCAACCGCACCGCCGACGTAGCGTGGCAGCGGATCATCAGCGGGTAGTTGGGCAATTGCCATTCTCGCCAGTTCCACTGCAGATTCGTTGATTTGCGGCACATAGTCGCCGTAACCATGCTCGTTCAGCTTGAAGCGATTCGCGCCGAAACTGTTCGTTTCGATCAATTCCGCGCCCGCCTCAAGGAATTTGTGATGCACCTCGACCACAGCATCGCGGGCTTCTAAGTTGAGCGCATCGAAGCAGTCGTTGATAGATACGCCGCCCTGATGCAGCATCGTGCCCATTGCGCCATCTGCCAGCAAAACACCCTGCCGCAGCCGTTCGAGGAAATTGACTCGTTGCTTCATCCAATCCTACTTTACTTGCCTGACTACTTGCTCATCTCAGCATCTGCCGTCAATGCATATTCTACTGCTACTTCAGCATGGATAGCCGTCGTATCGAACAACGGTACACGGCTATCGTCCTGATTCACCAGTAACGTGATTTCCGTGCAGCCGAGGATGATCCCTTGTGCACCAGCTTCTATGAATTTACGCATGATGCCGATGTATTGTTGCTTGGAAGTCGGGCTGATGATGCCCTGACACAATTCATCATAAATTGCCGCATTGACGATGCGTCGATCTTCCGCATCTGGAACGATCACGTCCAAGCCATGCTGATTGATTAGACGCCCCTTATAGAAATCTTCTTCCATCGTGAAGCGTGTACCCAGTAATCCGATGCGCTTCAACCCTCGCGCTGTGATCCGCGCCGCCGTCGCATCGGCAAGATGCAGCAGCGGGATGTGTGCGCTTGCTTGCACCTGATCCGCCATCTTGTGCATAGTGTTAGAACAGATCAGCAGAAAATCCGCGCCCGCCTTCTCCAACCGCTGTGCTGCGTCGATCATCCGATCCGTCGCCTCAGCCCATCTGCCGGACGCTTGCAGCACTTCGATCTCCGCAAAGTCGAACGACGACACCAAACAATCCGCCGAGTGCAAACCGCCCAACTGATCACGCACCAGTTCATTGATCAGCTTGTAATAGATGATCGTCGATTCCCAACTCAGCCCGCCGATAAGCCCGATACGCTTCATCGCTCGATCAATCCTTTTTCTGGATCACGAATGTCGGCACTACCGAACCGCCGCCCGCCGTCACATTAAGCAGTGTTACCGAACTCAGCCGCGTCAACGCACCGCTGACCGTCTTACCTTTGAAGATGAACGGATCAGCATCCACCAGCCGATTGCTGATGTTGAGTTTGTCATCGATCACGGTGGGGAAGTCCTCATAAGCAATGCGCACGCGCTCCTGCACCACATAAGGATTGGTCAGCGCGAAGTTGAGCGCCTCATTCCACACTTCCGAAGTTGTCTCCCAACCGATTAGTACGCCCTTACCGCCGTACTCGTCATTGGGCTTGAGCACGAATTGATCCCGATGTTCCGCGACATACGACAGCAGATCGATCTCTTGCCCGTGAAACACGGTCTTACGATCCGAGACGTTGCGCGTCCACGGAATATGCTCCTCAATGGCGCGGCATTCTTCATCGCTGAATAGATGGGCGTTGCGCTCATCGCTGAGCACTGCAAAACTGGCTTTCTTCGCCATCAACTTGGCACTAAAGGCATTTTGCATACTCACATTGCCATCTCTGACCGCCTTGACGATGGGGTTATCCATGCCCATCCGCTGGATCAGCTCACTGCACAGTACGCGCTTGTAGATTAGATCGATGCGGAAGTCGCCCGCCCATAGCGCGTCGTGGTGATATTCCAGCGCACGCGGATCAGCGAGGATCGTCTTTGTGCCGCGTTCCTCGAAGTACTGCTGGCACAATTGATGCTCCGTCAGCGTGGGCACATCGCCCCAGTCCACAATGCCGATCTGGGGCATTTCCCGATTGCCGCTGAACTGCCAGTGCGAGTCCAGTAATGTACCGAGCAGCGAAGCACGCATCGGAAAGCTGCGTACCTGATACTTCTCTTGGAAACGCTTCATCAGCTCCAGACCGAGGAAGCATTCCGCCAGTTGATCTTCGTATGCCATGCCCGCTGGCGTTTCCGCGTTGTACTCCACGAAGCGCAGTCCCAGATCATCCAGCGTGTAGAAGGAGTCCAGTCGTGAGGTCGTCCACGGGAACTCGAAACCGATGTCGATGCTGAATAGCTGTTCCTCGTACGGCTCAAGGAATAACTGGGCGCGCAAGCTGGCGTCATTCAGACAGGCGATGTGCGCCTTGGCGAAGGCTTGCAGCACCAATTCGGTTTCTGACTTTAGGTGTGCCCACTGATCCGGCGTGTAAAAGTGCGGGCGCAGCACCGTACACAACGGACGCTCGCCAAAGTACAGTTTGCGCACGCGCAGATCGCGGCTCATCGCCTCGAAGGAATCGGCAGCGAATTGGTCGTCTAGCAGGCTGTGATAGTGATCGATCCCTTCCTGCAAGGCATCCCACGACATAACGACCTCGTTTCTAGGACCAACATCGGAGATCAGTAATGAGCAAGATTACCAGTTCCCGTGAATAAGAACTAGCTATCTTGACTCATTACCTCGGTGTACACGGTTGATAGGGTGATTCTAGCGCGTGAACCAACTAACCAGCAGGGGTCTGATCTTTGCCAGCGCCCGCCCGCGATGGCTGAGGCTGTTCTTCGCCTCTGAGGAAATTTCCGCCATTGTCAAGCCGCCATCCAGAACAAAGACCGGATCGTAACCGAAGCCGTTCGTGCCGCGTTCTTCAAAGCCAACTCGCCCTTCGACTCGCCCTTCCGCCGTGATGGTGATCCCATCTGCTGTGGCGAAAGCGACAATGCAAACGAAGCGAGCAGTACGCTTTTCTTCAGGCACGCCCTGTAATGCCGCTAGCAATTTGGCGTTGCGTTCTGCGGCTGTTGGTGCATACCGTGCGGAGTAAACCCCCGGCGCGCCATCCAGCGCATCGACCACGATACCGGAATCATCCGCCATCGTCGGCAAGCCCGAAGCGGCAGCATATGCCTGCGCTTTCAGCAGCGCGTTGCCGATGAACGTGGTTTCAGTCTCCGCCACGTCCATGCCTGCCAAACCGACGTCCTCCAGCGTTTGCCACTGTACGGATAAATCAGCCATCATCGCGCGGTATTCCCGCAGCTTACCCGCGTTGGTCGTAGCAACCAGCAGGGAGGAACTTCCTCCCTCCCTGCGCTCAATTGAACTTGAACTTGAAGTCATCGTCATGGCAAGCGGGTGAAGTAGTTATAACCGTAGTAACCCGTCACACGTCCGCGCACCAGTACGGAGATCAAGCTGCCATTTAAGGTCACCAATCCCGCACTCGGTGGGATGACGATACTTGTGGACAGCGTGCCAGTGGCTGAGATCACTGCTGACCCGGATGGCACATTGGGATAAGCTGTGCCCATATTGGTGAAATAAATATCAACTGACTCGTTGGTCGGGAAGTTGATCCCCGTCAGCGTCAGCGTATCACCAATCCGCGCGAAATAGGTGCTCATATTGAACGAGGGGAATACACCCGGCGGCGGCAGCGTGATGCCAGTCGAGGGAGCGGTAGTCGCTGTCGGACCGGGGACGAAGGTAGCGGTGGCGACCAGCGTTGGTCGTGGCGTCACCGTCGCCACATTAATCGCGGTTGGCGTCACACCGGGCGCAGTGGGCGGCAAGCAAATCCGCTGTCCGACCAGAATCCTGTTGGGATTAGTAATACCGTTCAGGTAAGCCAGTGTCTGCCAGTTTGTGCCAGCGGCTAGCGCAATACGGTAGAGACTGTCGCCTGCCTTAACAATGTAATATGGGAAGCAGCCCTGTGCGCTTGCCGGAGTAGGCTGGGCGAAGACCAATCCGCTGATGACCAGCGCGACGATCATCAGTAACGACACGACTCGAAACTGTACCTTCATCGCTTTAACCATAAACCCCTATCCTTGTGGAGAGAGTATAAGAAGTTGATCTAAGTGTACGATATGTCACTGGTTCTGCACAACCTGCGTGCTAAGCAGGATCAATCAAATGCTATATACACCTCAAACTTAGGGGTTGTTGCGGCGGTCAGCTTGATCTAGCCCGTGGCGGAGGGGAGCACATGAAACCATACGATTGTGAAATCGTATATTTCCAGAGGGAATTAAGCAAAATATGGGAGTTTCACTACCAGCGCAGGGGTTCCGCTCCTCTTACGTCTGATAGCCTGCTTTTGATCTGTGCTAGAATCTTTCCACTGTGCATTCATCTTGGAGAATTTATGCAGGAACTCACGTTGTTCCTAAAGCTAGTCTACTTATTGTTATCAGTACCTCTCATATTATATGCGTTGGGGACTTTGTACCTGCTGTTTCTCTTCCTTCGCCACCGACAGGAGCGCCCTGTTGCTCCAGAGGTGGCAGAAAACCAACTACCGCCCGTCACTGTACAACTGCCTCTGTTCAACGAACGTTATGTCGCCGCCCGCCTGATCGATGCGGTGGCGGCGCTGGACTATCCGCGTGATCGACTGCACATTCAAGTGCTCGATGACTCCACCGATGACACGCCCGATCTCCTCAAAACACAGATCGAACAACTGCGCTCTCGCGGTTTGCGCATCGATCTGATCCATCGTACGGATCGTACTGGCTACAAAGCGGGAGCGTTGGAAAACGGGATGCTGCAAACGGATGGTGAATTTATCGCCATCTTCGATGCTGATTTCGTCCCAACGCCGGATTTCCTGCGTAAAACCGTGCCTTACTTCTATGCCGATCCGCGCATTGGTGTAGTGCAGACTCGTTGGGGGCATCTGAACCCCGATGACAACCTGCTGACGCGCAGCGAAGCACTGATGATCGATGGACACTTTGCGGTAGAGCAGTTCGCCCGCAGCGCAGGCGATCTGATCTTCACCTTTAACGGTACAGGCGGCTTGTGGCGCCGCGCCACTATTGAAGATGCGGGCGGGTGGCAGCACGATACGCTGACCGAAGACTCCGATCTTAGTTTCAGAGCGCAGATGCGCGGCTGGAAGTTCTTATTCGTTCCCGATGTGATGGTTCCCGGCGAAGTGCCGCCGCAGATGGTAGCGTTCAAGCAGCAGCAAGCGCGCTGGGCGAAAGGTACCACTCAAGTGCTGCGCAAACACTGGCTGTCCTTGCTGCGATCACGTCTCAGTCTGCGCAAGCGGATTATGGGCGTTCTGCAGCTTCTGCCCTATCCTTCGCAGCCGCTGGCACTCGGTTTGCTGATCCTGATGCCGCTATTGATCCTTACCCAATCGCTCAAAGACTTGCCGTTAGGACCATTGGGACTGCTCAGTGCAGCGGTGCCGATCCTCTACATCCTCAGCCAGCAGAGTCTGTATGACAATTGGCTGAAACGATCAATGGTTTTTCCTCTGCTGATGGTTTTCAGCAGTGGTCTAACGGTCAACAACAGCCGTGCTGCGCTCTCTGCCTTCATCAGTGGACGCCCCGAAGAATTCAAGCGTACCCCTAAATACAATCTCGGCGGCGGGCGTCCCGCCACGCGCGTCAAGCAAGCGGGGCAGTACGCGCAGTTGGTGGATCGCAATACCGTCTGGGAACTGCTGTTTGGCTGCTATGCGCTCGGTGGTGCACTGCTAGCGTACAACCGTGCGCCCGGACTTGTCGCTTATTTCCTGCTCTACGTGCTCGGCTTCTTCAGCGTCGCAGGTTGGAGCATCGCCGATCGTTGGCAAGTCTCTGGCGCAAGCGCGTAACTTCGTCCGACTACATCACAAGAGGTGGATCGGCGATCCACCTCTTGCTTAACCCCCTCGAAACCTCATCTGCAAGTGTTTGAATGCTGAAACAAATGTTCTACAATACTTGTTTTCCCTGTTAGCTGTGGAGTATTACTATGCGTAAAATTATCGTCAGCAACGTTGTCTCGCTGGATGGCTATTATGAAGGCAAGGATCGCAAGCTTGACGCATTGTTCGAGTATTTCCATCCCGACTATCACGGCGATCAAAACTTTGACCACTATCAAGCAGAGCGTTTGCGTGCCGCTGATATTCTGCTGCTCGGTGGTCGTGAGGGGTTCTTGGGCAACAAAGAGTATTGGACGAACCTCCCTCACGATCCCAATGCCACTCCGATCCGCCGCGAACTGGCAACGTTAATTGGCTCAATTGATAAAGTAATCGTCTCCGATAAGCTGACTGCTGACGAATTAGCGCCGTGGAACAACACGCGCATCATCAAACTGGCAGATGCGCACCAAGAAATCGCCGCGCTCAAGCAGCAAACTGGCAGAGAAATTCTCATCTACGGCAGTCGCATCCTCTGGCATGATCTGATGGCGCACGATCTGATCGATGAGCTGCATCTGACCATCTTCCCCCTGATCGCAGGCGAGGGCACGCCGCTGTTCGGTAATCAGCCGGGAGTTTCCCTCAAGCTGATCAGTTCGCGGACATGGCAAGGATCAGGCAATATCCTCGCCTGCTATCAGGTCAGCCGCCCGAAGTCCTAGCAGCCTGCTCCGTTAGTGTTTGTACAGAAATCCCCCGCCAGCACATCAGTTCCTGATAAAATGCTGACGTGCGATCCATTGGTGTGGGAGTTTATCTGGCATGAAGCGCATTCTTGCAGGACTGCTTGTCATTACGCTACTTATTGTGGCGCTTCCTTCTCTATTCATGCTGGCGGAGTCCGGTGCTCCGATTGAGGGCGATGTGCGCTTCCAAACCTATGAAGGCAAGATCAACGCGCCGGAATTTCCAAGCGGCTTGGATTGGATCAACACCGATAAGCCGCTCAAACTTAGCGATCTCAAAGGCAAGATCGTACTGCTGGATTTCTGGACTTACGGCTGCATCAACTGCTACCACATCATTCCTGATCTGCATAAGCTGGAAGCCGAGTTCCCCAACGAACTGGTTGTGATAGGCGTTCATTCCGCTAAATTTAGCAACGAACGCAACACTGAAAACATCCGCCGCATCACGCAGCGATATGGCATCACGCATCCAGTAGTCAATGACAGCCGCTTCCAGATTTGGGACTCCTACACCGTCAATGCGTGGCCCACTGTCGTCTTGATCGATCCGTTAGGCAAGATTCTCGGCTATCAGGCTGGCGAAGGCATTTACGAAATCCTCCAACCGATCATCAATGGCATGATCGGCGAGTTTCAGGGGCGCAGCCTACTCAACAGCACACCGATTACTTTCTCGCCAGCAGAGGCACAGCAGGCTACACCGCTGCTCTATCCCGGCAAAGTGCTAGCTGATCCGGTTGGCGGACGCTTGATCATCAGCGACACCAACCACAACCGTCTGATCATTGCTGATCTGACCACTTACCAGATCATAGCTGTGATCGGCAGCGGCGATCAGGGCTTCAGCGATGGCGACTACTTAGCCGCGACCTTCAACTATCCACAGGGGATAGCCATCAACGGCGATACGCTGTACGTTGCTGATACGGGGAACCATGCCATCCGCGAAATCGATCTGAAGACGGCTGCCGTCAAGACCATCGCCGGAACGGGGCAGCAAAATACCACTTACGATCAGTACACGGGCAGGGCGCTCGATGTGGCGCTCAACTCGCCGTGGGATCTGGTCTATGTAAATGGCACGCTGTATATTGCAATGGCAGGACCGCATCAACTATGGCGCTTAGAGGTAGCGCAGGGTTTGATCCAGCCGCACGCAGGCAGTGGTGCGGAAGGTCTGCACGACGATCTGCTGCTGGATGCACAATTAGCGCAGCCCAGCGGCATCGCCACCGATGGCAAGGTACTCTACTTCACTGATCCTGAGTCGAGTTCGGTGCGTATCGCTGATATTGATCCTGCTGGCTGGGTACACACCATCATTGGTGAGGGCTTGTTCGATTTCGGTGATGTCGATGGCAGCGGCTCGACGGTGCGCCTACAGCATCCACTGGGGATCACCGTTGGCGGCGCTGGCGAACTCTACATCGTGGATACCTATAACAGCAAGATCAAGGTCATCGATCCAACTGCCAAGAGCAGTCAGACGCTGTTCGGCAGCAGCGCAGGCTATCAGGATGGCAATATGGCTAGCGCACAGTTCAATGAACCGGGCGGCATCAGCTATGCTACCGGTAAACTGTACATCGCGGATACCAACAATAACCTGATCCGCGTGGCTGATCTGAGCAGCGGTGAGGTGACTACCGTTGAGTTCCCCAACGCTGATATTCTGCTCGGTGATAGCGTCTCCGATGATGGCGGCGAAACGGTGGATACTTCCACGCCGGATCCTGACTTCTTTGGCGATGTCGTCGCGGTTGATCCGATTGAGGTCGCGCCCGGAACAACCAGATTAAATCTGAACTTCACCTTCCCCGAAGGCTACAAGGTCAATAATCAAGCGCCCTTCACGCTGCTAGTCTACAACACCAGTAATGTCGCTCACGTTGCCGACGCCGATAACAGTCTGCAAATCGTCGAGCCGACGATGCCCGTGACCATGCCGATCACGCTGAACGTAGGCGAATCGACGCTAACAATGGATGCGACGGTGGTATACTGCGAAGCGGTCAATCCCGACCTGTGCTACTTCTCGAACTATCGCTTCGAGGTGCCGCTAAAGGTTAGCGAAGGGGCGTCGGCAGCGGAGATCAAGATCGACTACACGATCAAGCTACCGGAATCGCCGGGGAGTTCGATTGGCAACTAAGGGCAGACGTGTCGCCGCCCTCCTGTTGGGCATCAGCATTATCGCTTGGATCGTCGTGCTGGGCGTCGTGCTATGGGAAGCATCACGCAATGCTGAGGTGGGCGTATTGCCTACAGCGCCGCCCACCGTCGTCACGCAGATCGCGCTGGTGGCTACGGCTACAACAGCGCCCACGATCACTGCCAGCATCGAACCGACAGACCTTCCGACAACTGCGCCGAGTTCCACAGTTACCAACACCGCGATCCCAGGCGCCACGCCATCATCTACCCTTCCAAGTGCGATCACCGCGACGCCGCTGATCCTGCCCACTGCGGAAGCTATCGCCATCCAACCAAGCGCCACCATAGCGCCTGTCACCGATGTGCCCATAACCGAATCGGCTGCAGCTGCGGATACTGTGGATACGGCAAATACTGCCGCCAGCGCTAACGGCTGCACGCCACCCGATGGCTGGATTGCTTATCAGGTGGAAGAAGGCGATACGCTGTTCGGCTTCCAACTGGGATCAGACAATACGCTAGATGTCGCGGCGATCATGGCGGCGAACTGCCTGACCAGCAAACTGCTTTCCATCGGGCAGGTGCTTTTTCTGCCTCCCGGTGTGGCGGAGAAATCACCCAAAGCAGATGGCGGCAGCCTGAGCCTACCCGCAGGTGCAAGCCGCGTCGCCAACTGCCCCTGCAATATCCAAGTGCGGCAGGGCTGGCGCTTGGAGCAGATCGCCGTACAGATCGATCAGACAGCGGTCAGCTTCAGCGGGCGTGATTTTCTAGCCGTGGTCGCAGCCTCCGCACCGATCCCCGCTGAATTCGGTTTTCTCGCCAGTCGTCCGGGTGGCGCACGCCTAGAAGGCTTCATGTTCCCCGGCGTCTACACGCTGAACAACGATACTACCGCCTTCAGTTTCCGCGATATGATGCTGAGTGCCTTCGCTGCTAACGTTACGCCGGATATTCAGGCAGCGATCAACGCGAACGGACTCTCGCTGTGGGAAGGCGTCAACATGGCGTCGATCATCCAGCGCGAATCTGGCGATGCCGAAACACAGAAGATCATTGCCAGCATTTTCTACAATCGCCGCGCTAGAGAAATGGGACTCGGCTCCTTCACCACGCTACAATACGCGCTTGGTGGATCGGGTAGCTGGTGGCCCCGCATCACCAAGGCGAATATCAACACGGATACGCCCTATGCCACGCATCGCTATAAGGGCTTGCCGCCCACGCCGATCAGCAATCCGGGGTTATCTGCGATCATAGCAGTGGCATATCCGGCGCAAACCGATTATCTGTACATGAACGCCAAATGCGACGGCAGCGGCAACTACTATGCCCGTACCTATGAGGAGTTCCAAGCCGGATTGAACTGTCAGTGAGGAAAAAACTGCCACAATACCCAGAGTGCCGAAGTACCTGAATAACTATGGCGTCTAGCCTCAAGTCGCTACCAACGGCACTTTGGTACTATGGCACTCTCGGCACTTTCTTATAGCACTGGTAGCACTCTTAGCACTATGATTTGTCTTTAGGTGTAATGTAAGCACAGATGTCTAGAGGAAAACTCAACTATCGTCGTCCGCTCTATGAAGCGGGAGCAGTTTATGGCACGCGGGGCAGTCTACGCCGCCGATCCAGTACGTGGGTGTGGGGCTGCGGCTTCCTCGCCGGTTTAAGCTGCATTGGCATGGTGCTGGTCGCCATGATCGCCATCCCGATCACCTTCCGCCTGCTGCCCGCCGATTTGCAGAGCCGCATCTCTGGACGCCTGCCTTTCATGCGGGTGTTCATTCCTACGCGCGAAGTGGCACAGCTCCCGACGCTTGATCCCGCCCGTGCCACGGCAGCCGCAGCCAGTTTCAGCACACCGACTCCGGGCGGCAGTCGTCTGGCAACCGCCACACCCACCATGCTGCCCACCGCCACCTATGCGCCGCTGCCAGCAACATTCCGCGTGGAAAACGCCCGTTGGATCGCCCAGAAATGGAACAACTGTGGTCCCGCTAATCTGGCGCAAGTGCTCAACATCATGGGCGACAGCGTCAAGCAGGAGACCGCGGCGGCTTGGCTGAAACCGGACATCAATGACGCCAATGTCAGTCCATGGCAGATCGCCGCTTACACCAATCAGTTCACCCAGTTACGCTCGCTCGTTCGCTATAACGGCGAAATCGCGCTGCTCAAGCAGTTGATCTACAACGGTTTTGGCGTCCTCATCGAAACAGGCTTGTACGACCACGACGATGGACAGTGGTTAGGGCATTATCTCACCGTGATCGGTTGGGATGATGCTGGTGGCTATTTATTGGGTCTGGACACGCTGACTAACAGCGAAGACGCGCGCGGTATTCATGAGGAATACACCGATCTGGACTCGCGCTGGCAGCATTTCAACCGCACCTACGTGGTAGTTTACCGCCCCGATCAGGAATCCCGTCTGCGCGAGATCATGGGCTTGGCATGGGACGCCAAAGTCAACATCCAACTGGCGCTCGGTAAGGCGCTCGATGAAACCGCCCGCCAGCAAGATAATCCCTTTGCGTGGTTCAACGTCGGCACCAACTACACGATGCTTGGCGAATATGCACAGGCAGCAGCGGCATTTGACCGCGCTCGTTCTGTCGGTGGCGGCTGGCCCTGGCGGATGCTCTGGTATCAATTCGCGCCCTACGTCGCCTACTACAAAACTGGCGCTTACGATGTGGTCATCAGCTTGGCGAACACGACAGCGATTCAAACCCGCTACGTCGAAGAAACCAACTACTATCGTGCGTTGGCATACGCTGCCACTGGTGCGAATACGCAGGCGATCAGTGAACTGCAAAGTGCCATTAGTTTCAACCCCAATTTCGAACCAGCCAAGCAAGCCTTGAATCAACTTCGTAACGGTCAGCAGCCAACCCTCGAATTCATGTGATTTCTATTCCGCATAAGTTCAAGGTTTGAGTACAATTAGAATCGTCACTAATCAGGGCGCTCGCTCCAACATTTTGGATGGGGGAAGTCACTACTTACTGACGTATCTACCGGATGCCTTGTGTGCTTTGATGGTAATCAAGGGGGTAGTTACGGCAATGACTACGGTAATGACGGAACTCAGAAAAATTGGGCAGCGGCACTCCGAAATGGAAACGGCTTGGAGTTGGTATGAGGTTGCACAACGCACGGTGAAGAAGTTTTTCAGCCTCTTCGCATTCCCTACCGCACCACGCGGCGTGATCCCGCTGTTTCGCTTCGGCAGCACATTGGTGACTCTGCATACCTCCTTCATGCTGGTAATCCTCGGTGCCGTCTGGTTAGGCTGGTATCAATATCGCAGCATATCAGGAATGATCTTCAACGTGGTCGCCGTAGTGTTGTTGTTTGCCTGCGTGCTGATCCACGAGATCGCGCACACGCTGTGGGCGCGCAAAGTCGGTGTCCTCGTCTTCGACATAACTCTGCTGCCCATCGGCGGTGTCGCCAACATGGAGCAGCGGACGATTTCACCGACGGATGAAGTCCGCATCGCACTGGCTGGACCGGTGGCTAATCTGGTTCTCGGCACAGTGTTTACTGGCATGGTCTTAGTCGCCGCCGTGCTTGATCAGGTCAGTTTGCTCCGTTTCATAGTCGAGGGCTTGCGCCAGCCTAGTCTGGTTGGCTTGGTCTCCTATTTAGCAGCGGCAAATCTGATCTTGGGACTGTTCAATCTTTTGCCCGCACTGCCACTCGATGGTGGGCGTGCGCTGCGGGCGCTGCTGTGCCGCCGCATGTCTTATGAGAAGGCGACTCAGGTTGCAGCCATCATCGGGCGTTCTTGCGGCGCTGGTCTGCTGGCAATTGCGGGCGGGATGTACCTAATTGGTTGGCTGCCCTATGCGCTGACACTGGCAATTGTCGCGCTGATCCTTTACTCCGAAGCCACGCGCGAACTACGGGCAGTGCGGGCGCAATCGGCGCTGCGTAAGTGGACGGTTGGGCAACTGGCGCACGCCGCCAAGCACATCGTCACCCCTAATCAACCATTAGCATCAGTCTTGAGTGCCATCACCAACGGTCAGATCGTACCCGTTGTGGTCGGCGATCAGAGCAAACTTGTTGGTTTGGTCACTAGTGCTGATGTGCGCGGCAGGACGGGGCGTATCGTCGATCTCAACATCGCCCACGTCATGCGCACCAAATTCCCGACGGTGACGATCAACGATCCGCTGTGGATCGCCCACGAAAAATTAAAGCAATCGAACCTCTATGCCATTCCGGTTGTCTGCGATGATTCGCTGCTCAATGGCATGATCACGCTGGCAGACATCCGGCAGGCATTGCGCGAGAATCGGGATCGAGAACGGCAGCAACGTACTTAAACAGGACGGGAACAATGCAAGAATCAGCGGCAACGCATGAACTGGTCGGACGCAAACTCGGTACCTATACCCTGACTTTATGGTTGGGCGAAGGTGCACACGTTGATGCTTTTCTCGCCAAGAAGCGCAACTCCAAAAAACCATTAGTGATCAAGGTGCTTAAAGATAACCTTGCCCGCACCGAGGAATACTTCGCGCGTTTCGATCAAGAGGCGCAGGCGGCGCTGGAACTCTCGCATCCAAACATTGTCAAGGTGCTGGATTACAAGCGTGAGGGCGACATTCTCTATCTGGTCGAAGAATTCATGGCGGGTGGCAGCCTGATGGATATTTTCGCCAGCAAGCCCGGACCACTGCTGCTCGAACACGCCACCAAAATCCTCAAAGACATTGCGGCAGCATTGGATTATGCCCACGAACGCGGCATCATCCACCGCGATCTCAAGCCGGAGAACATCCTGTTTGCGGAAGATGGACACACCGCCCTCAGCGATCTGGGCATCACCAAGACGCTCAATCCGCAGGCAGCACGCAGCAAACACGATCTTGAATTCGGCAATCCCAAATATATGTCGCCGGAAGAATGGCAGGGCAAGATCGCTGATCCGCGCACCGACATCTATGCGCTCGGTGTGATCCTGTTTGAGATGCTGACCGGACAACTGCCCTTCGCTTCGGGTATGGGCGAGAGCTTCGTTTACGTCCATCTGATGCACATGATGTCTACACCGCTGACTTTGCGCGAACTTCGCCCCGATTTACCGCGCAGCATTGATCCGGTGGTGGCACGTGCCATCGAGAAAGATCGTGACAAGCGCTATCCGACAGCAGGCGACTTGGCGAACGCATTTGTGCAAGCACTAGAAGCGGGCGACTCGGCAGAAGTTGAAGGCATCGCAGCAGCGCCCGAAGTGCAGGAGGCAAAACCGATCAGTGGCTTGTTCGCCGCTGCCAGCATCCGCGCTCCACACGAAGGCAAAGAGAACGGTAGTACCAGCGCAGTACCAACACCAACACCAGCGCCAGCGGCAGCGGCAGCAGCGCCGACTGCGCCAGCCAGCGCCCCTACTCTCGCTCCTACGGCTGCGAGCGCCATGGCTGCACCCATCACGCGGCTGGAATACGACGCGCTGCTGGTCGAACTGGCGGCGGTCAAGCGTGGCGTGATGATCCTCACTGGCTTGGTTATCTTGCTGATCTTGCTGCTGCTCGGCAGGAGGAAGTGATCTGATGGGGCGTCGAAACGCATCCGGTGGAGGCTTAAGTTCGCTTGAGCTGCTCAGTCTGCCCGAAGATCAAGGCAAGATCGCCCGCTGGCTGACGCGCCAGAAGCAGGCAACGTTTGACGAGATTCAAACTGCCATGTCAGCGCAGAAACCAGCCGCCGTTCATGCTGCCTTGCAGGCGCTGATCGACGCTGGCGCAGTTAGCGAGGCGCAGCGTGATGGCAAAGTGTTCTACCGCATCCAATTTCGTACTGCCCGCGAACGCAGCAAGAGCAGTTACGTCTCCAGCCTCCTAGATCGCGTCAACCCCGATACCCGCACCTTCCTGCGACAGATGCCCCTGCTGCGCGAACTATCGGATGAACATATCGCGCAGATAGTGCCGCTTTTCCGTGAACGCGAGTATGAACGCGACGATGTGCTGCTCTGGCAGGGACAGTCCAGCGATTACGTCTATTTCATCAAAAGCGGCATCGTGGCGATCTCGCGGCTCTCACGCAGTGAAGCAGCCGCTGGCGTAACTCCCGGTCAAGAGAGTAAGGTCCTTGCCTACCTCAAGCAAACTGATACGATGGGCGACATTACCGCGCTCAGATCGGGCGGCACGGCAAGCGCGACGGCGACGGCACTCAGCGCCGTCAACGTGCTGCTGCTGAAAAAAGCAGATTTCCTCAAGCTGTTGGTTGAGTATCCGGCGGTAGCGTTGGAACTTGCCCGTATCATGGCACAGCGCCTACTCAGCAACGAAGCGCGAGCCAGTCGCGCCAGTGGTACGCGGATTTCATTGCTGCTCAACTTCACGGGTGCCGAGATCAGCCCGCTTGGTTACGCGCAGGCGTTGGCGTTAAGTGCAGCCACGCAGCGCAGCACTGTCTATACCGAACTACCCGATCAAGATCATTTACAGGCACTTTTCCCGACGGAGCAGCAGCAGGTGATTGCTAAGTCGGGCGAAGTCGATCTGATGCTCGATAGTACCTCGCCCGGACTGTCGCAATCGCTGCGCGTGACCGTCGATTTCGACTTCCTCAGCGCCAACTACGAACAGATCGTGATCGCAGTCGATCACCGCCGTGAGGAGATCATCAACACTCTCGCGCCGCACGCCGATCAGATTGTGCTGATCGCGCCACCAAGTGCCGAAGCGTGGGGACAAGTCAACGAAGCGATCAGCGAACTGCGTACCCAGATCAATCCTGAAAAGGTCGGCGTGTTCACAGCCGTCTATCGCTCGACTGCGGCGGAAGCCGATCTGCAATCGCCCGCACCAGCCGATTTTGATTTGCCACCGCTAGAGATCGGGACGCTGAAGGACTTGCAGATCGAGTCACTGCCTGCGCCACTTGCCGCCATGACTAAATCGCTGGCGGATCGCTTAGGGCGCAGTAATCAGGTCAGCATCTTCATCCCCACCACTATTGATGTGAACACCGCCGTCGATACCACGGAGTACGTAGATCGCACGTTGGCGTTCTTGGGCGAACGCTTCGGCGGCGCGACCACCAATCAGGCGCGTGGCGTGTGGAACAGCGCGGAGTCGGGACTAGTGGGCGAGAGCATCCACATCGTCCGCAGTTACGCCACCCAAACCGATCTGGATCGCTTTCTGCGGGAAATCCTCGATTACGTGGAATCGCTCAAAACCGAATTGCGTCAAGAAGCGATGGCGGTAGAGATCAACCAGAAGCTAATGCTGATTTAGTTGCTTATGCGTTTGCTAGGTATCACCATAGCAATCTGGCTGATCTTCATAGTGCTGCTTGCAGGAGTTTCCGCGTATGGAAGCAAGCAAGACAGTCAATTGGAGTTACTTGGCATCGATACTTGCAACAGTCATCCCTGTTTTATGAATATCACGCCCGGTATTACGCAGTGGGACGAAGCGCATCGACTGTCGCAAATATATAATGGGCAAGAAGATATAGACTATATCCGTATCGATTTTGGCTCTACACATAATCTTGATATTTACATAGAAAAGAGCGATCTTGACGCTGTTGCTTTAGTTACCATCCACAGTCAGACCTCTGATTCAAATCGCCTCATCGCAGGAGAATTCATTCATAAATTTGGGGAGCCTTGCTTAGTTGGGGCAGCAAGTCCCAACTTCTTTAGGCTTGTTTATCCATCAATTCTAGTAGATGTACGTGTTATTCGTGTATTCAGTCCTACTTCAAGCGTCTACAATATACATTTAGGAGCTTCGGCTATTGATCTTTGTGCGAATAGGTTAAATCCACTCGTAATGGCAGATTGGTTAGGATTTTCATCTGCGGATCGTTACCTCACATTTTTGCGAGAAAAGAACCAAGCTGGAAATTAGTCGTATGGAAGCGGAGGAGGTCAACTAGATGCCGATGGAGGTAACAATTACTACTTATGCTAGAACCACCGTTGATGGCAGACATACTCGCTAATCCGCTAGAAAAAGCAGTATCACCTCTACGCCGTTGAGTGGACGCCGACTCACGACAGTTTTACGTGGATAATTTCAAAATCCGCACGATCAATCAGTCGCCGCAGTATCCCATGCAGTTCATGCTGACGATATACGAACATCCCTTCGATGGCGCATGGACGGGAATCTACGATCCGAACGCTCCCTATCCCAAAGAATTTGCCATAGACTACTTCAGAGCGTATCAACCGCTTGGTGGCTACACACGGTAACAGGTAACAAGCGGGACAACGAGGAGAAGCCCGACCTATTACCCGTTACTCGTTACGCATTGGTGTGCGGAGGTATTGCTATTAGATCAAGACCGGTTGCAGTTGACGGGCACGCCGCACCTGAAGCACCAGCAGAATCGCCATCACGGTCAGCAGCGCACTACCGATGAACGTTGCGTTCATGCCGAAGCCCTGAATCGCGTAACCTGTGAGCGTGAACCCGACAATGCCGCCCGCTGATGACGAAAAGCCATACCATGATAGCCCTTTGCCTAATGCTTGTGCGGGCACCACATCGGTGACCAGTGCCGGACCAATTCCCAGACTGATGCCCGTACCGGAGAGCAAGATCGCCGACGCCCAGAACTGCCACTCTACAGTAGCACTCGCCAGCATCAGCAGTCCGATAGCGCTGAAGGCAAAGCACAGCGCGACCAGCCAATAGCGGTTCATCCGATCCGAGAGCCAGCCAAAGAACACAGGAAATGGCAGCGAGATTAACCCACCGATTGCGCCTACACTGGCGACTGCTGTTGCCTCGAAGCCCAACCGACTCATCAGCAGAGGACGGGCAAGCAGCGCTGTAAAGTTAGCGGCGAAGGCGATCAAGTTAGCAGCTAACAGCACATAGAACATCCCGCCAAGGGCAGCTTTATCGGGCGCGGCTGTGCGCGTTGTTGTCGTGGCATCCCTTGAGACCACTTTATCTTGCAACAGCAGTGTGAGCAGCGGCTGTAGCAGCCAGCAAGCGGCGGCAGCCAGAAACAGCGCCGGATAGCCCCACGCATCCACGATCCGACCACTCAGTGCCGCTCCGATCACAGCGCCGAGTCCGGTATTGATCGCTAGGATGCCGAACACCTTGCCGCGTTCTGCTTCGCTAGCGAACAAGCCCGCCAGTACATTGATTGAGGTGAAGGTCATGCCGATGAAGAAGAACACGATCACCGTCAGGGCGACCAGTTGCCACAACTCGCTGACCTGTCCCATCAGCCATGTCGCCGGTATATTGATCAGCGCCGAGCTGATCAACATCGCCTTGCGCCGCTGAAAACGATCCGACAACCAACCAGCGACTACTGTTCCCGCCGTCAGGGCGACAAAAGACAAAGAGAGATAATTGCCCGCGGATGAAGAATCGGCACCGAGGCTTTCGGCGTACACTGGCATCAGCGACAGCAGTGCCTGAATGACGATCCATCCGATCAGACCGCAGGCAAATAGAGTAGCGAGTTGTTTGTTGCTCATTATTTGGCGTAACCTCTTGCTTTAGCGCGGGTATTGCGTGGCAGCGTGATCGTCACCACCATCTCGTTTTTGCGCGGTGAAGCGATCAGCCGCAGCAGCAGCGAACGCAGCGATTGGCGCGGATGCTGTTCATCCGCTTGCTTGCGTGCTGTCAGTTTGCCGATTTCCCTCATGAAGTCCAGTCCGCTTGTGCCGTACATATTGTTCATGATGTTTCCCATCCAGTTCAGTTGCACCCGTTAATGCTCTAACAATACAGGGCAACCGGGAGGGAAAGCACCTGCCAAAAGGCAGGTCGGGTGGTAGGAAATCCGATCCTGCCGATCAATTCAACAAGCGTGCATCCCGCGCTCTGGCAATCGCTTGCGTGCGGCTGTTGACGTGCAGCTTGCTGTAGATTTCACCGAGATACCACTTGACCGTGCCAGTGGCGAGGAAAAGCTGCTCTGCGATCTCTCGATTCGATAATCCATCCGAGAGCAAGCGCAGAATTTCCACCTCACGTTCACTCAACGGATGAGGCGTTATCGTCGCCGAAAGATGGGGCGTCGTATCCACCGCAAGCTGAGGTGATGGCGACTGTGCCGAAAACTCCGCCTCCAGCAGCCCCCGCACTACGCGCTCGATCTGGCTGGATCTGCCGCGCTCAACAGCACTAGCGATCATCTCTGCGGATAGCTTCGGCTCAAGTTGCGCCCGTAAGTGTTCCGCACGTTGGCGGTTCAGAAAGGTAGCAGCGGCATGATCCAGTACCACCGCCGCAATCTCTAGCGCACGTTCTGCTGTGCCACTCTGTGCCAATAGCTCCGACGCCACTACCAGCGCATCCAGCACGTAGGGAATCTGGTTAGTGCCGAAAGCAGTCTTCAACGCCTCCGCCAGAAACTGCCGCGATTCCCCGAATTCACCGAGCCTATACGTCGCTTCCGCCATACCAATCAGCGAGAGTGCCGTCCCTTTCAAATAGGGGATTTCTCGGCACAAGTTCAGGTTGTCAGTAAATAACTGCCGCGCCTCACGATCTGCGTGCAGCGCCAGCTTAACCTGTCCGAGGTAGTTGCGGGCATCTGCCACGCCAACGTGAATATTGCTTTCCTGCGCTACGCTGACGGCTTCCTCCAACCGTAATTCTGCTTCAGTGTGATTGCCGAGCAGATATTCCGTATAAGCTAACTGTGCTAGCGGATAAGTGAAGTGCCAGCGCGGAATCTGCGGATCGGTCAGCTCGATGCAGCGTTGAACCAGTTCTCTGGCGCGTTCATAATTACCGAGTTGGACTTCGACTTCGCTCAAACGCATATAGATCGCCGTTACTAGGAATATATCGCCAGTGTGCTCTGCTGCCGCGAGCGCCTCCTCGTAAAGTACCCGCGATCTGTTATGCTGCTGCGACCCCAATTCGACAAACCACGCCTGCATCATTAACGAACTGCCGAGTGCCTCGCTGACAGGTACACGGCGCAGTGCTTCGACGGTTTTAGCGCTGAACTCGTAACCTTCCTGAAATAAACAGCGGAATTGGTAAAACAGCGCCAGACACATATATTCATCGGTGCGTTCTGCCATCTGGCGATGTTCCAGCGCCCAGTGCCACGCGCTACGCAGGTTCTTCAACTCGATATTGATCTCATCGAGAGTCCGCGAATCGTGTACTTTCATGCCGTGATATGCGCGGCTTAAAAACTCCACGTAGTAATCGCAGTGATCTTCACGCGCCTGTCGATGATCGCTTGGGGATTCGCTCAATTTTTCTTCCGCGAACTGTCGTAATAACTCGTGCAAGTCGTAGCGTCCACTGGCATCCACATACAACAGGGATTTATCCACCAGCGCGGAGAGGATTCCCAGCGTCGCTCCCGCCACGCGTTCCGCTGCTTCGCGTCGGAATCCACCGCGAAACACCGCTAGCTTGGGAAACACGCTGCATTCAGCGCCATCCAGCAGCAGCCACGAATGTTCAAACACGGCGCGAATACTGCGATGCCGCGCGGGTACATTCCGCACCGGATTTTCAAGGATGTCCAAGCCATATTCGATCTGCCGCACGATTTCTTCGGTGGGCAGTCGGCGCAGCCACGCGGCGGTGATCTCCAGCGCCAGCGGCATCCCTTCCACCAGCTTGCAGATTCGCAGCACTGCCCGCTGTTCGGCGCTCAACGAGAAATCGGGACGCACACGGCGGGCGTTCTGCATGAACAGACGTACCGCGCTGTAAGCTTCGGCGTCACTGACGGCAGTATCTTCATGTTCGGGATAGCGCATCCCTTTGACCTGATACAGCCACTCCTCCTGTAGATTCAGCGTCTCGCGTGAGGTGACCAGTAGCTTGAGCTGCGGTGCGTTGATTAAGAGATCCGTCACCAGATCGACACCTTCTAGCAAATGCTCGAAGTTATCGAGGATTAGCAGCAGATCTTTGGAGCAGAGGTAATCATAGAGCTGGTCGCGCGGATCGCCGCCAGCATAGAACTGCAAGCCCATCGCTTCTGCTAGTGCCGTCAGCATAAATTCTGGCGAATTCAATGGTTGCAGTGGGACGAAATAGACACCTTGAGAATAGGCTGGCAGGGTGTCTGCGTCTGTTTCTGTTTCTGTGTCAGCGTTCGCTTGACGCTGATCCATAATCGAAGCGATTTCCAGCGCCAGCCGCGTCTTGCCGATCCCGCCCGGACCAACCAGCGTCAGCAGGTGACAATCCGGGTTATCCAGCAGAGCGACGATCTCAGCGAGTTCCTGCGTTCTGCCTATGAATGAAGTTGGCTGGGTGGGAAGATCACGCGCAATCATCGGCATTTACTTCCAGTATGCTCAGGAATCACTAGGGTGAAACTTGGTTGAGCGCTCATAGGTGACCGCTCAAACCTTGATTTTAGGTGAGCCGACGCTTAATTTGTGTTGTGAAGTAAGCTTACATGAGAAGGGGAATAAGTACACCTGTACTTTAGCATGGATTCCTTGATCTGGCAAGAACTATTGTTCTAAAAGCACTGTGCAGTGCGAATTGTTTCCACTACCTGAACTCAGGCTATACTATGCTCCCAGTTTAACCCCACGAAAGAAATCGCATGACCGAGATCAGCGCAGTGCAATCCGCGTCAACTGCTGCTACCAAGACGAACCATCCATACGCGCCGAGCCTGTTTGATCGGTTCACCGACTTGGTTGATAGCTTCAGTATCCCCGGCTGGCTCTTTTACGCTGTCTTCGCCGCGTTTCTAGTGGGTATTCAGTTCCTCATCCAATGGAACGGCGGCACCACGACAGTATCAGCCTTCCCGCTGGCATACATCATCACGATTGCCTACGGACTCGGATTGATGCACCATCTGGATACGGCGGCGGAACAATCACTGAAACGCTTCCGCCCGCTGATGACGATCAGTGATGCCGAGTACGACGAACTGCGCTATCGCCTGACCACGCTGCCTGCCCTTCCAACGTTGATAGCCGCTGCAATTGGTGCATTTGATGGCGTCATCGTCATTAATTGGATCCCTGACCTGATCAAGGTTCAAGAACTTCACTTTGCGGATAACGCGCTCTCGCTGAACTTCAATAATGTAGTTTCGCTAATCGTCTGGGCAATCGTCGGTGTCCTCGTTTATCACAGCTTGCATCAGTTGAGGATCGTTCAGAAAATCTATAATCGTCATCCCAACGTTGATTTGTACAATCTCCGCCCGTTGTACGCCTTCTCCACACTCAGCGCACAAACGGCAGTTGGCATCGCCTTGATTGTTTACCTGTGGTATCTGTTCGCGCCGCTGCTGTTCAATATCGGATTAGCTGGCTTGCTGTTCTTCACTGGACTCGCGCTGCTGACTTTCGTCTTGCCATTGTGGGGCGCACGCCGCTTGCTGGTGGAGGAAAAAGATCGACGCTTAACTGAGAATGGCAAGCGTCAGCGCAGTGCCATTGCCGAGCTGCATCGCCGCGTCGATGAAAATGAACTCGTGGATATGGACAATCTCAATAAGGCAATCGCGGGATTGGAGTCGGAACAGACGGCGCTCAACCGCATCTCCACATGGCCCTGGAAACCGGAAACGCCGCGTGCAGTTTCAGCCGCCCTTCTCTTTCCCATCATCATCTGGCTGATGCAATGGATTCTGAAGCGCATCCTCGAATCGTAATCTGCATCGTACCTGCGCGAATCCTACAAGCCAGCCCTGCGATTTCAGCCCGGAGCTTCAGCTCCGGGAATCTTTCACTCGTCCAACATCACCAGATTCGCCGTACTCGCATCCAGCCGCTTGATCCCGTGTCCGATAAACTGCACGGTTACTTCTTCGTAGCCGCTGCGGATGTTGCTGTTGATGATCGTGCCTTCCCCGAACTTCTGATGCAGCACCTTTTGCCCCGACTTGTACATCGACTTCGGGGATCGACTGCTGGCGGCGGCATAAGCAGGCGGTGGCGCTGACGACCACGAAGTATTGGCGCTGCTCGTACGCGCCGGACGATCATTACGCGCTGGCGGTTTGGGGATGCTCCACGCTTTGCTGAATCCTTCAGGCAGTTGTTCCTGATCTTGTCGTTGCTGCGCACTCATCCCCGTTCGATCCGCGCGTTTGACAACTGGCGATCCACTGGTCAGATCGTGCGGAATATCTTCGAGGAAGCGCGACGGGATCATCCGATCACCGCGTCCGTAGAGCGCCCGCGTCAGCGACCACGACAGGAACAGCACATCCTTCGCCCGCGTGATGCCCACATACATCAGGCGGCGTTCTTCTTCCATCTGTTCGGGGTCTTCCATACTCATCTGATGCGGCAAGATCGTCTCTTCCAAGCCCACGATGAAGACCACGCTGAACTCCAAGCCCTTTGCCGCGTGCAGAGTCATCAAAGTCACGCTGTTGGACTCTTTGTTGTAATTGTCTATGTCAGAGACCAGCGATACTTCCTCTAGGAACTCCGCCAAACGCACCTCGCCCGCTGTCTGCGCCATGCCCTGCAATTCGCTCACGTTCTCGGCGCGTTCGATACCCTCCGGCGTGCCATCCAGCAAATAAGACTTGTACGCCGTCTTCTCCAGCACCTCGTTGAGGATATAAGTGGCGGGCTTCGTCTCGCGTAGTTGTCGCCATGTTTCTATCAGCCCCGCGAACTCGATCAGCGGCTTATTCGTTTTCGGCGGGAACGGCGACTCTACGCCGTTACGAATTGCTTGTAAGGCATCGTACAAACTCATCCGCCGTTCGTTCGCCCACAGCAGCAGCTTGCCCACCGTCTGCTTACCGATCCCGCGCTTTGGCTCGTTGATGATCCGTTCGAGGTTCAGGTTATCATCAGGGTTGTTGATCACCCGCAGGTACGCCAGCACATCCTTGACTTCTTTGCGGTCATAGAAGCGCGTGCCGCCGATCAGCTTATAAGCGACGCCTGAACGCACGAACATTTCTTCCAGCGCGCGGGATTGCGCGTTCGTGCGGTACATCACCGAGATGTCGCTGAGGTTGTACTGTCCCCTAAATTTCATTTCGAGGATGGTCTGCACCACCCACATCGCTTCTTCGTCTTCGCTGAACGTCTGCCGCAAGATCACTTTTTGACCGTCTTTGCGCGTAGTGTTCAGATTCTTCTTGATCCGGTTCGGACTCTTATCGATCACCGCCATCGCCGCATCAAGGATGATCTGATGACTACGATAGTTCTGCTCCAGCAGGATCACATTGGCGTCGGGATAATCCTGCATGAAATTGCCGATATTGCGGTAATCCGCGCCGCGAAAACGGTAAATGCTCTGATCGGGATCACCAACGCAGAATAATTGGCGTGGCTGACTCGGTTCGGTATCCGCCAGCAGCGTGACCAGCTTGTATTGCGCCGTGTTAGTATCCTGAAACTCATCCACCAACAAGTGCTGATAGTAGTAGCGATAGCGTTCCAGCACATCAGGATGATCGCGGAACAAGATGGCGGTCTGCATCAGCAAATCATCGAAGTCAAGCGCATTGTGGTTGCGCAGCAGCAGTTGATAGCGCTTGTACAGATCGCGCACTATCTTCTCTGGATAAAGCTCGGCGGGATATTGATCCGGCTCGATCAGTTCGTTCTTAGCGTTCGACACTTTACTCAAGATGCGACGCGGTGAGTTCTTATCAGGATCGAGCTTCAAATCCTCGATTGCCTGCTTCATGATGGCGATCTGATCACTGGTGTCGTAGATCGCGTAACTGGGCTTAATCCCTAGATGTTCTGCTTCCCGTCGCAAAATCCGCGCACACACCGAATGGAACGTACCAATCGACAGCCCCTTGATCCGCCCACTTAACAGCGAGTCAATGCGCTCCAACATTTCCTTCGCCGCTTTGTTGGTGAAGGTCACCGCCATGATGCTGTAAGGCGAGACGCCGAATTCCTGAATCAGATACGCCACACGACGGGTCAACACGGCGGTCTTGCCGCTGCCCGGTCCTGCTACTACCAGCGTCGGTCCCGGCACCGCAGAGACAGCCGCCGCTTGCTGCTCGTTTAAGTTCTTAAGCAAGTCAGAGGAAGCCAAAATATTACGCTCCAATCGAGTACAATAACGCTAATTTTAGCCCAAACCGACCAGATGTTCACGCCTCAATTAAGGATAACTCGATGATCATTGCCTCTGATTTCGATGGCACGTTGACCACAGGTGAAATGTGGCGCGGCGTATCGGCATATGTATCCGATCACGGACGGCGCTGGAAGATGAATATGTTCCTCTATCCCCGACTGCCGATTTTTTTGTTAACGCGGGTGGGTCTGCTGGATCGGCGGCGTGTACAGCAGAATTTTATGCACAAACTGCCGATGGTGACGGCGGGCATGAGCACGTCGGAAGTGCGCGAAATGGCGCACTGGGTTGTGGAAAACGAACTGTGGAATAACCGCCGCCAAGCTGTGCTGGCTGAATTGGAGCAGTATCGCCAACAAGGTCACCGCGTGATCGTGATCTCCGGCGCATATCAGCCAATTCTAGAAATGTTCACGGCGCGAATGGGCGAAGGCTACGAGGCAATCGGCACGCCGCTGGAATTTAGCGACGGCAAACTCAGCGGCAAATTAGCGGGTGCGCTCAACGTAGGCGAGGCAAAAGCGGATCGTCTGCGCGCTGCTGTCGGGGATCAGGGCATCGACATCGCTTACGGCGACACTATGAACGATCTACCAATGCTCAAACTGGCGAAAACACCCATCGTGGTTAAAGCAGACGAGGAATTAGCCAACTTAGCCCGCGCCATGAAATGGCGCATAATCGAGAAATGAACTAAACACAATTCCGTCTGGTCATCTCTAGGTTCAGCCCGGTGCTTTAGCGCCGGGAGTAGAGGTCTACTCCTCAAACTCCGGCGATCTCCACGGCATCTCCTGCAACAGCCACGAATTGCCGTCAGGATCGCTGAACGGGACATACTTCACACCGCGATCATGAGCATCGATCTCGCCCACTGCGACGCCCCGACTCGCCAGCAATTCCCGCGCCTTCTCTACATCTGCCACCACCAGATGAATCGCCTTGACCGATCCCGCCGCCATCTTATCGATCTCTGGAATCCCTTTAACCAGCACAATCGAGCACGCGGATCCGGGTGGTGTCAACTGCACTACGCGCAGCCCATTGCCCGGATTCACATCAAGATCGACGTTGAATCCGATCTTCTCGCTGTAAAACGCCTTCGCTCGATCAACATCACTCACCGGAATCGGCACTAACTCTAGCTTCATCTGCATCTGTACTATTGCTCCTCTGATATGCCGTAGGGCAATCGCAACACCTACTGATCGCCACGAGTTCCCCCTCTCCAATCCGAGTACAGATTAGGAGAGGGGGACAGGGGGTGAGGCTAACTACGCTTAACCTACCGCTACCAACCCACTCGTCACATTGACAATCGTCCCCGTGATCCCGCTCGCCCGATCCGAGGCTAGGAATGTAGCCGTCTCTACTACCTGCGACAGCACGATTGGGCGCTTGAGCATGGTCATCTGACTAATTGCCTGTACGATTTGCTGCACACCCGCCTCATCCAGTTGCATCGAACTGTTGACCTCTGCGATGTTGGCGGGAGTCAGCGTCTCTGCCACGCCAGCGGTCCAGATGCCCACCACGCGGATGCCATTCGCTCCTACTTCGGCAGCAAAGCAGCGCATGAACGACTCCATCGCGGCATCCGCAGCGGGCGTGCTGCCCATCATCGGTACTGCTCCCGCTGATGAAGCGCTGGTGATCATCAGGATCACGCCTGACTTTTGCTCGCTCATCTGTCGCGCCGCCGCCCGCGCGCTGATGAACTGTGCGCTTAAGCCGTTGACTACTGCCCGCGTGTAATCTTCAACCTTCATGTCGATCAACGGGATGCCCTGCACATCGCCGCGCGACACCAGATTGAAGGAAATATCCACGCTTCCGGCTGTCGCCACGACGCCGCGCAGATGGTCTTCGACTGCTTTCTCATCCAGCACGTCGAACACCGCTACTTCAGCCGATCCACCAGCCGCCTTGACCTCCGCCGCCACTTTATCTAGCTTGGCTTTTGTGCGTCCCACCAGAAACACCTTCGCTCCCTCGCGCACGAATGCTTTCGCCACAGCGGGTCCGATTCCACCGCCAGCGCCGTAAATGATTGCGTTCTTACCCTCAAGTAGCATTCCTAGACTCCTTCATAAATCTGCTTTTGCAAGTTCGCTGTCTATGTCAGGAATCTTAGTACAACTACGATGGGCAGTCTTGTATAAAACGGCAAACTGTTTTGGCGGAGGATGATTGCGGTTGAGGATTTACTGGAGAAATCCTTCACCGCTAGAACAGCAACTTTAGCGGTGAAGAAGTAGTACTAGCGAATTGCGCCTATTGCACGACTACTTTGCGGCGCGGCGGCTCGTCAGGGTCGATCCATGGAGTACCGAGCCGTTTCAACAGCCAGCGATCCACACCGATATACCCGGCAGTTTTCCACGCTAGGATCAGCAGTACAGCAGCCACCATCAGCATGGCATTGGTACTGGCACTACCCGCCATGATGTAGTTCCAATTCATGAACATACCCAGAAACGCCGCTACTCCAGTAAACGCGCCGATAATCAACATGATTCCTACCGCCGTCTCGCCAATGGTCACCAGTTTGGCAAACCACGTATACGCACCCGCGTCAAGCATCGACTGGATGAACGAGCGGTACCAATCATAGGCGATAGTCGGGCGTCCACCGTCCTCAGTGGCTATGGCGCTTTGCCAGAAGCCCTTGAGCGCCTCGCCTGTTTGCATCCATGCCGGATTGCCCAACTTATTCACGCCAGATTGCAGCCATGTCAGACCAAGCAGCACACGGATCACCAACCACACCGGCGCAAACCGTGTATCTTGGAACAGGAATTTAGCGATAGGGGGATCAGTGATAGTACGTCCTGCACGGGTTTTGACCACATGCGTTGTGGTCGCTTGAGTGGCAGTCATAGTACCTCCTCCTCAACTTGCTACTCACGATCAGCCTGTCATTATGAATGAACGATCCGAAAAAAATACGAAATATTAAGAACTTCTCACTACGCATCTGCCAATTTTGAGCTAATATGATCCCTGAGCCTGATCGCAGACTCTAATCGCATATCATTGTCGCTAGGTCAGACCGCGCAATTGTCGTGTGTCTGATTTTGTGTTGTTGTCTTTCGGGGTTCACATCATGCACTCGCTTCGCAAACTCCTCCCCTATCTGCGTCCTTATCGCTGGTACATGTTAGTCGTCATTCTCGCTTCTGCGGGCATCACCGCTATGAACTTAGTCAATCCATGGCTGGTTCGTGAACTTGTCCAGATGGTTCGCATCGGACAGATAGATACGGGGATGGATCGCGTTATCACAATGGCGGCGCTGTTGGTCGGCATCTTCATCCTCCGCGCCATCTGCCGCTACTTGTACGCCTATCTTGCGCATATCATGTCCTACAACTTCGTCAGCGATCTGCGCGTGGCGCTCTACGCCCATTTGCAGCGCCTCTCCGCCCGCTTTTTCTCCGAGCGGCAGACAGGCGAACTGCTCAAGCGCGTGATCAGCGACACCCGCGACATCGAAATGCTCTTTGCCCACTACATTCCCGATCTAACTGTGAATTTCCTGCTGCTGATCGGAGTCGGCATTATCCTGTTCAGCTTGAATCCCACGCTGGCATTACTCACGCTGCTACCTATGCCCATTTTGTTCATCAGCACCTTCTGGCTCGGCAGCCGGATGCGTACCGCGCTGCGTGAAGCATCCAGTCGGCTCGGCAAACTGACAGGTATGGTGCAGGATAACTTGGTCGGCATCAAAGAGATTCAGCTCTTTACGCAGGAACGCCGCGAACACGATCGCATTAATGTGGCATCCTACGCCGCGATCCGTATGCTGCTCAATGGGTTGAAGAACGAAGCGCTGCTGCAATCTTCAATAGAACTCTTTACCGCGATGGGACTGGTGATCGTCGTCCTGTTCGGCGGACAAGCGGCGCTCAGCGGCAAAATGCCCGTCGAAGATTTGGTCGCTTTCTTGCTCTATTTGAACGTGTTTTACCAACCGATCATCGTCATGACGCAGCGCAACGAAATGCTGCACGTCGCCTTCTCCGGTGCGGATCATGTGGTCGAAGTGCTGGATATTCAGCCCGACGTTGACGATTCTCCCGGCTGCATTGATCCGGGTCGGCTGGCTGGTGATGTTGAGTTCAAGAACGTCAGCTTCGAGTACAACGAGCACATCCCGACGATTGATCAGGTATCGTTCGTCGTCAAACCCGGACAAATGCTGGCATTAGCGGGCACGACGGGGGCAGGCAAGACCACTATCGCCAGCTTGCTGCCGCGTTTCTACGATGTAGCGTCCGGCACGATCACCATTGACGGCATCGACATCCGCACCATGTCGATCAGTGGGCTGCGCTCGAACATCAGCATGGTTTTGCAGGATGTATTTCTGTTCAACGGCTCGATCATGGAGAACATCCGCTACGGCAACGTCAACGCCAGCGATGAGGACATCATCCGCGCGTCTCAAGCTGCCCGCGCCCACGAGTTCATCATGGCGCTGCCACAAGGCTACGAAACCCAGATCGGTGAACGCGGCGCGAAACTCTCAGGCGGACAAAAACAGCGCCTCGCCATCGCCCGTGCCGTGCTCAAAGACGCGCCGATCCTGATCCTCGACGAAGCGACCTCCGCCGTTGACACCGAAACCGAAGCGGAAATTCAGGATGCGCTCAACGAACTGATGAAGGGACGAACCTCCATCGTCATCGCGCACCGCCTCTCCACCATCAAGCACGCCGATCAGATCATCGTGCTGGAACATGGGCGCATCGTTGAGCAAGGTCGCCACGAAGACCTGATCTACAATCACGGACGCTATCAACGCCTGCACGAAGCCCACGTCCGGCTAAATTGAGAGTTTGCGGCTGAAATAGTCTGGTGACGGTTATGCAAATTATCGCGCATACCAAGTCCCCTCTCCGTTGACGGAGAGGGGTGTCGCGTAGCGACGGGATGAGGTAAACCTAGAACTGCCGTGACCACTCCTGCGGCCATCTCTCCACAACGACCTTCGTCTGCGTGAAGAACTCGATCCCGTGCCGCCCCTGCCCGTGCAGATCACCGAAGAAGCTCTCGTTCCAACCACTGAAGGGGAAGAACGCCATCGGCGCGGCAACACCGATATTCACGCCCACATTGCCCGCGTCCGCTTCGTTGCGGAACTTACGCGCGTAATAGCCGCTGGTGGTGAAGATGCACGCCATGTTGCCGTAAGCGCGGTTATTCACCAACTGGATCGCGTCCTCAATCGTGTTCGCGTGCATCAAGCTCAACACCGGACCGAAAATCTCCGTCCGTGCCAGTTCGCTTTCAGGATTCACATTCTCCAAGATCGTCGGGAATACCCAGTAGCCATCGTCATAACCGCTGACCGACTTACCGCGCCCATCGACCAGCACATTCGCGTTACCGGACTTCTCGCCGTCCGCGATGATCTGCTCGATCCGTGACTTGCTGCGGGCGTCGATCACCGGACCCATCTGCGCCTTCTCGTCCAAGCCGTAGCCAACCACACGACTCGCCGCCGCGTCCGCGATCTGCTCGGTGAACACGTTGCGCGCCTCACCCACTGTGATCGCTACCGATGCCGCCAAGCAGCGTTGTCCCGCGCAGCCGAACGCCGAATCCGCCATGATCCGCGTGGTCGTGTCCATATCGGCGTCGGGCATGATCACCACCGGATTCTTCGCCCCGCCCTGACATTGCGCCCGCTTGCCGTTCGCCGTCGCCCGCGAATAGATGTACTTGGCAACGGGCGTCGATCCTACAAAACTGATCGCCTTGATGTACGGATGGTCAAGGATCGCGTCCACGACTTCCTTACCGCCGTTGACCAGTTGCACCACGCCTTTGGGGAATCCCGCTTGCTCCAATAGCTCAAACATCTTCACCGAAGTCATCGGCACTTTTTCGCTCGGCTTGAGGATGAAGCAGTTGCCCGTCGCCAGCGCGTAAGGCATGAACCACAGCGGGATCATGCCCGGAAAGTTGAACGGCGTGATCGCTGCCACGACGCCCAACGGCTGCCGGAACATATGCTCATCGATGCCGCTGGCGATGTCCTCGTTGTTGTAGCCCTGCATCAAGATCGGCGTACCGATGGCGACCTCGACATTCTCGATGCCACGCCGCATCTCCGCGACACTCTCTTTGTAAGTCTTGCCCGCCTCATTGGTGATCGTCTTGGCGATCTCATCAATATTGGCTTCCAACAACTGCTTGAACTTGAACAGATACTGAATCCGATCCGTGACCGGGACTTTGCGCCATTCCTGATACGCTTTGTGACCAGTTTCGGCAGCGCGGGCGACCTGTTCCTGTGGCGTCATCACCACCTCACCGATCACCTTGCCCAACGCCGGATTAGAGACGTTCTGTTTCACTTCGGCGCTGCTATCCGTCCACGCCCCACCGACAAAATTGAGTATTCGCTGTGCCATAATGCTGTTTTCCTCCCACTCGTGCCGGAGTTTCAACCACCCCGACTATCGTACTATCCACAACTTAAACAAACTGCCCGACGGGTTCCCCCTCTCCTAATCTGTACTCGGATTGGAGAGGGGGTCAGGGGGTGAGGCTATCTCTTTCACCATCCGCCGCACCTTCATCACATTGCCATCCGGCAGTACCACATCTTGCTCTTCTACCGATTTGAATCCGAACCTTGCGTACAGGAATTCGCCCGTCAGCGTCGCCATCAACTCCATAGATCGAAATCCCGCGTCTCTAGCGGCATCTTCACACGCTTGCATCAAATGACTGCCCACGCCCTTACGCGCCCAATCGGGATGTACAAAAAACGCTCGGATTCGCGCTGCGTCCACCTGTGGATCAAGCAAATTATCCTCCGCGTCCGCCTTACGCTGATCACCACCGTAGAGCGTCTTGCGTTTGCTCCAACCGCCGCAGCCAATGATCGTATCGCTTTCTTGCACCACCAGATATGTCTGATCGCGCACTAACTGCGTATCCACGCCGTACACATATTTGATCATGCTATCGACTTGTGCAGGTGTGTAATCCGCGCTGTTCAACCCTCGCGCCGATACCGCGATCAACTGTTGTAGCGTCTCCACATCTTCTAGCTGTGCCGCCCGCATGATCCACTCACTCATGGTTGCTGCTTCACTCGGCGGCTTGCCGCCAACTGCGCCGTTTCCACATCTAACAGATAAGTGCTCTCGGCTAAATGTGCAATTACGCTTGTCTGATCAGCTTCTGAACGGTTCTGACTTAGTTTAAATTTCCCCTCAATGTTGCTGATCGGCATCTCAAACACCACAATCGACTGAACCATCTTGGCGTAATAGTCATCAGGAAGCTGCATTTCCCACTCTGGATCGCGTCCGTGCTCGTGGTTTTCGACCAGTTCTGTGAGCATCGAGCGAATACTGGCGGCATCATTCACAATCTGTGGCACGCCATACACATGAACCGTCGCATAATTCCAGGTAGGCACGCTGGGATGACTCTCATACCAAGTCGGAGAGACATAAGCATGTGCGCCCTGAAAGATCACCAGCGCTTCTGTTCCATCGAAAGTTTTCCACTGAGGGTTGGCACGTGCCAAGTGCGCCTTCAAAACACCGCGATCCGCGTCCACCGTGAACGGCAGATGCGAAGCAACGATCCCGCCATCTCCATGCGTCACGAAGATAGCGAAGTTGTGGTCACGCATAAATTGGTAAAGAACCGATACGTCAGTTTCGGCAAAGGATTTTGGAATGTACATGAGTGCCTTCAAGATTGGCTGGATGGTGTAATCGCATTCTAAGGAATGCGCCGATGTTTGTCCATAGCACCAACAGCCAATCGCAGCCTAGCAACACAATCTGGAATCACGGAAGTTTACCAGAGAGTATTTCTACTCCTAACCCATTTCAATGGGTTTACCAAGTGTTGTAGCCAGAGGTTTCAACCTCTGGTC
>JAHBVK010000048.1 GCA_019637555.1 Anaerolineae bacterium | reverse complement strand
TTGTTGGTGATCGTCTGCTTGAGGCGCGACATCAGGCGGTTCGATTGCGCGGTCTGCACCGTCTCGCGGCTGATGTTCAGCGGCAAGTCCTCGCTATCGACCACACCGACCACGAAGCGCATCCATTCGGGCAGCAAATCCTTGCTGTGCTGCTGGATCAAGACTTTGCGCGCGTACAACTGCGGTCCTGATTCGTTATCAGCGTTGAACAAGCCGCGATCCAGCTTGCCGGGGACGAATAGCAGGCTGTAGAACTGCACGGGCGCATCGGCGGATTGGTGGATGGTCAGCAGCGGCTTGCCGAAATCGAAGGTAAGCTGCTGGTAGAACTCCTGATACTCCTCCTCTTTGACCTCACGCGGGGCACGCCGCCAGATCGCTTGCTGCGCGTTGGCGACCTCCTCACCGACGTAGATCGGGAAAGGCACGTAATTAGAGTGCTTCTTGATGATGTTCTTCAGCCGATATTCGTTGAGGAATTCGTCGGCATCGTCCTTCAGGTGGATCACGATGACCGTCCCGCGCGAGTCTTTCTCCGCTGGCTCGATCTCGTAGGAACCGCTGCCATCACTCATCCAACGCCACGCTTGCTCGTCCTTGCGGAACGAACGCGACGTCACCGTGACGCGGTCTGCGACCATGAACACCGAATAGAAGCCGACGCCGAACTGACCGATGATGTCCTGTGAATTGTTGCCCTTTTCCTTCAGCGCGTTGAGGAATGACGCAGCACCGGAGTGGGCAATCGTGCCGAGGTTCTCGATCATCTCCTCGCGGTTCAGTCCGATGCCGCTGTCCGTGACGGTGATCGTCTTTTCCTCAGAATTGAAGTCGATGTGGATCGCCAATTCCGCGTCGGGATCGTAGACATCGCTGTTGGTCAGCATCTCGAACTGCAGGCGGTGGATCGCGTCGGACGCATTGGAGATCAACTCGCGCAGGAAGATCTCACGATCTGTATACAGCGAGTGGACGAGGATATTGAGTAGCTGCTGGATTTCAGCGCGAAACTCATAAGTTTGCGTTGCCGTAGACATGGGAAACTCTCCGAAAACAGCATTTGCTGGAATTATGGAATTATTGAGTCCAATAGTAACGAATTTATGTTAGAGGTGCGTAGGAGAGAAGCCCGATCTCGCAATCGGGCGGTGTTGTTAGCCTTTCTGTGGGTTGAAGAACACCGGACGCTAAAGCATCCGGCTATAAGAACGAAGCACCGTAAACGGCGCTAAGACAAGGCAGGGCGATCACTACTATTTCAGCACGGAGCTTAAGCTCCGGGGACATAGAGAGTGATATGGTAAATCAGCGAATACTGGCATACCGCCCAAAACCCTGCCAATCGTACTTCGGTGGCTCGATCACGGAATCGGCATCCCAGACGCGAAATCCCGCGATCTCCGTATGCGTGCTCAAGCGCAGCGGTTCCGACCAGCCTGTGCGATTACGAAAGAAGACCAGCGTACCGCGATCCCGGTAATAGAGCGTCGGTTCTGCCTGCACTTCGCTGAAATGAACGCCGACGCCTTCCGGTGTGCCGCTGTGCGGGATCAGATTGCCCGTGTACAGATGCCCGCCTGTCGCGGCATTGCTGATGATGCCCACGTAGATCGAGCCAACCAGCGGCGAGGCTTTCTCCGAATAGACGAACAGATGCAACTGTGCGCCCGAAACATGATCGCTGATCAGGATGTACTGCCCCGCGATGGAACTATTGGAGAGGTCTTGGACGCTGTATCGCGGCGCGGGATAGGCGTTGTGCAGGGCGGCGTCGATTGCCGTCAGGGGTGTGATTCCGGGTGTAATAGAGTTCCAGCAGGGCAGATCGCATGCGCTGAGGTGCAGCATAGTGAGGATCGGCGGCGCAAGTTGGCTGCGACCAGCCGCAATAGCGACGGCGGTGCTGAAGGCTATGATAACAATGAGAAATCCAATGCGACTAAGGGGACGCCGCATCTTTTTTACTTTTCCAAATCTTGCATTCTATTCGTGAAACGGTATGCCTTCCATCATAATACAATCGGACAATAATGGGCGCAAAATCAGGATGAAGCAGAACTGGTGGCTCTATTATGTAGGTTATTGTGCCATCACTAGTCATAAGGTCTTCATATCGGTCTACAAGCCGAATGAGAAAGACGAACTTTCTCAAAGGATAAATCAGCGATTCCACATCTTCTACCAAATTGCTGGCGCTCACTCCGCGCCAGCTCAAAATAGCGCAAGAGTTGACTTCAACAGAATCAGTATTTTGTGACGCATAAGATTGACCAATAAACCGAACTGCTATTATTAAAATAACTACGCAGAAAAGGTTGAGCAGAAAACAGCAAAAAAATCGCATCATAAACTAACCTTAAGATCGAATGTCCGCTACTTCCGCTGATCCCACTGCACGATCACGTCGGTGACGACGGTGCTAGGACCGTAGCCTAAGGTGACGCGCACAGGCATCAGCAGCGGATAGAAGGCGCGCGGTGGTTCGATCACGCTCATAAACCAGCCGCTGCCATCCGATGAGCCGATCACGCCGACGACGCGCACGCTGTAACCCAGCCGCGAGAAAGCGAGAATCCGCGCCTGTGCCGTACGAAACAAGGTGCGATCAGGAATCACCCGCTTGAGGCAGTAGACTCGGCACTGATCGGCGCTCAGACCGCTGATCACGCTCTGATCCGAGTCGCGATAACCTGATGCTAACAGCGTTGCGCCAATGGTTAAGGCAGCCGCAACAATAAAAATCAGACTCAATACCAAGAGACGCACGATAACTCCAACGCTGGATCGACAGACATTACCAATCGTACACGAAAAAAGGGATTGTTGGCGCTTAGCGGGGAGGAATCAGGCGGATCGACACTTCGGTGACGAGGTAACGCGAGTTATAGATCAGCCGGACACGCAGCGGCGTGAGCAGCGGATAAAACGGCGGCACGATCACGTACAGTGCCTGCACCGTTCCATTGATCCGCGTACCTGTCGTGCCATAGTTGCGGACGGAATAGCCCAACTGCGTGAATGCCCACAAACGCGCTTCGATCTGCTGAATGGTGCTGCTGTTGGGTACAAATTTCTGAAAACACTCGGAATTACAGAGCGTGCGGCGGGGGATGGTAATCCCATCCAGCAGGCGGCGGTTGCCCAAAAAGCGGAACGCGCTGATCAGGGTCAGGCAGCACAACATACTGATCAGGCTGAAACGGGCAAAGCGCATCACGACTCCGCTAATCTGATGCCCACTATGCTACTGGATAACTCAGGATCGCGGCAACTGGGTTTACTTAAGTTATTTAGATCGTAGATATATCAGATGGTGTACTCTATAGCATTATTTTTGGTGAGAATAGGCAGGGGACCATGAGCAAACTTCGATCTTTCGTGCGAGCCGTCACCATTCTGCCGCTGCTCGTCGCTGCCCTCAATGTCTCCGTGACGACTGTCAGCGCGCAGGACGAAGCGAACACACCAGTGAACTGCACGGTGCTGGTCACCGCTGGTGTGCAATCCTACGTCGGACCGGATCGGTCATCAGCTGCCATCAAACCACTGCTGCCCAACCGTCGGGCGCAAGCAGTAGTGCGCAGCGAGACCGAAGATGGTAGAACGTGGTTCGGCTTGGTGACTTTCGATGTAGAGCGCCTCTCGTGGGTGGCAGGCAATGTACTGCGCCGCGATGATGCCTGTGCCGATCTGCCGACACTGGATGCTAGCATCGCCAGCAGCGCTGCACAAGCGATGAGCGACGGATTAGCGGCAGTGAGCGCGGCAGCCTACAGCGATATGCAGGGCAAGCAGCAGGCGCTGCAACTGTTCGACAGCGTGATCAGCCAGAATCAGTACGATCCCTTCGGGCATGGTTGGCGCGGTTATGTCCTCAACGGGATGCGCGATTTCGAAGGGGCGATCAGCACGCTGGACACAGCACTGAAAATCTCAGCGGAATACCCGACGGCGTACTATCTGCGCGGCTTGTCTTACGCCAGCCTCAACAAGTGGACGGAAGCGATCAACGACTTCAGCAAAGCCATTGAGTACAACGGTCCCAAGCCAGATTATCTGGTCAATCGCGGCGATGCTTACTACGCGCTGCGCCAGCTAGACAAAGCGGCTGCTGATTTTGATAAGGCAGTGGAAGTCTCGCCGCGCAATTCCAATGTTTACTATCGGCGCGGTAATTTTTATCTGAGCACCGCACAGTACGAGAAAGCGGTACTGGATTACGACAAGGCTATCGAGTACAAGCCGGATCAGCCGATCTACTATGCGCAGCGCGGGCGTGCCTTCGTAGCGCTGAATCAACTCGATTGGGCACTGGAAGATTTCAACAAGGCGATCGAATTAGCGCCCAATGATGCTAGCCTTTACAACACGCGCGGCAGCTTCTTCTACAGTCAGGCGAACTATCTGCTGGCGCTGGAGGACTTCAACCGCGCCATCGCGCTGAATCCGAAATATGTCAACGCTCTACGCAGCCGCTGCAACACCTATCGGCAGTTGCGCGACTTTGAGAAGGCGCTGGTCGATTGCACGCAGGCGCTGGAACTTAGCCCCGATGACGCTGCTTCTCACAATGCGCGCGGCTTGGTCAACGATGCCAGCGGTAGTCTAGAGGATGCCATCGCGGATTACAGCAAGGCAATCGAGCTGAGTCCCAATAACGCCCTCTATTACTATAATCGCGGCGTCTCGTTCCGCAGACTGAAGCAGATCGAGAAAGCGCTGGCGGATTTCCAGCAAGCCGTTACCCTCGATCCCAAGTATGCAGCGGCGCACAACCAGATCGGCGATCTGTATGTGGGCATGGAAGAGTTCGAGAAGGCATCCGACAGCTACACCAAAGCCATCGAAGCCAATCCGCGGAACGCCAATTACTACTACAATCGCGGTGTCAATTACCGGCGGATCACGCAATTCGAGAACGCTATCACCGATCTGAGCACAGCAATCGAGCTTGATCCGCAGTATGCGCTGGCATACTATGAACGCGGCTTCGTCTATTTCCTGATGGAAGATAAGGAGAAGGCAGACGCCGACTACAACGAAGCGGTGCGGCTCGATCCCCAACTGAAGCCCTATAAAGTGCTGGCGTAAACGTCACACAGCAGCACTACAGTAGACAGCGCGGAGGGGGATTATGAATCCTCCTCCGCTTTTTATTAGCCGACCTTCAGGTCGCCGCGCCCGCCGTACCAACATCCGCTAACAACTGCTTGAGTTCGTCGGCGTTGCGGATCGCACGCCCATCGTAGTCGTTGTTGAAATAGACAAAGACATCGGTGCGCTGGAGCCACGCGTTGATCTTCGCCGCCCAGCGTTTCAGTGCCGCCGTATCGTAAGACGAGGCATATAAGCGTGTCGGACCGTGAAAGCGCAGATAGGGGAGAGCGCCTGTGATCACCTCGGCAGCGGGGAAACGGCTTGAGTCGTTGATCACAAAGCCCGCAGCAGCGCGGTTCAGCGCGTCGTAAACTTCCTCTTTGAACCACGATTGATGGCGAAACTCGACGACCTGCTGATAGTCATCCGGCAATCGTCGCAGGAACGCCGTTAGCGTTTCCAGCGCTGCCGCATCGTCATACTTGAAACTTGGCGGGAACTGCCACAGCAAGACCGCGATCTTGGCACGCAGATCGACGATGCTGTCGGTGAAGTGCTCTAGCGGCTGATCAATATCGTGCAGCCGCCGAACATGCGTGATCTCGCGCGGGGCTTTGAGCGTGAAACGAAAATCGGCGGGCGTCTGATCGCGCCATTTGGCGAAAGTGCTGCGCTCGAAGTAGCGATAGAACGTGGCGTTGATCTCCACCGTGTCGTAGTGCTGTGCATAGAAGGATAGCCACTCGGCGGCTGGCAGCTTTTGCGGATAGAACAAGCCCTTCCAATCCTTGTAGCTGAAACCCGATGTCCCGATGTGCAGTTCGCCCATTTGCTGCGCTCTCCAATCCGCTGACAGCCGCCAAAACGATGATCAGTGTTTGACGGTTTTGCTGTAATACTGCCGATTCTCCGGATCGCGCCCACGTACTACGCGCTTGCCCTTGAGCGCTCCTTTCGTCTCGGTGACGACGGTGTGCTGACGCTCCACGTTATCGCGCTCGTAGTAGATAACCACCCAATCATCGGTTTTCTCTAGCTCATGCGCCTGTGCGGTATTGGAGAATAGGGCGGTGAATGACCAGCCTTCGCGTTTAGCATGCAGCACAGGCAGCCACGCTTCGTTATCTGGATTGAAACGACGCGGCGCGATCTTCTGCAAACTGCCCGCTGCCGCCTTGCGGCGATACTCGGCGTCAATATCTAGCAGCAGTGCGACGGAAGGGCGATCTGTTGGCTCCGATTTCTGACGTGTAGTGTTCACGGTCGCGCGTTGGCGCTGCTTGGAAGTTGCAGTACGACTCAACAAGCCTGCCAACGCCACGCGCACGCCTTCCACGCGCCGCGATCCGAACCCTTCCACCTCGCCCAAGCGACCATCCTGCGCGGCACGCTCCAGTTCGGGCAGGGTGCGAATATGAAGCTGATCAACGGCGCTGTGCGCGAGTTTCTGCCCGATGCCCGGAATCTTGGCGAAAACCAGTTCGGGCGTAACCCGCGATTCGAGGTCTTGCAGCAGGTTCGATTTACCTTCCGTCACGTATTCATCGACGACGGAGGCGATGCCGCTGCCAATGTTCGGCAGTGCCTTCAATTCCTCAAGCTGATTGCTGTGCACATAGTCAGAGACGGATTGATCTAGATTGCGAAGCGTGCTTGCGCCCTCACGATAGGCGCGAACGCGGAAGGGGTTGCTGTCCTCCGCTTCCAATAGATCGGCGATGCGCTCCAACACATCAGCGACCTCGGTATTCGTTGGCGCTTGCATAATCAAGTGACCTCCAGACGCGCTGCTCAGTCCATTCGTCTATTGGTCACATTGTAAGTAAGGCAGTCTCAATAAGGGATAAAAATGAGGACGGTGGTCATCCCGCACTCAGTTCTTGAACTGATACACATCCACATCGCTGACGGGCTGGTAGCCGATCTGCTGGTAGATGTGGTTGGAGGTCGGGTTAGCCAGATCGGTATACAGGAAGCAGAAGGTTCGTCCACCTTCCAACAACTGCCGGGTGAGCGCGGCAGTAGCGCTCGATCCATAGCCTTTGCCGCGATACGGTAGCGGCGTGTACACCGGACCAATGCGGATGCCGTGCGGAGTCGGTCCTACGCAGCCCACCAGTGTCACAGGTTGCCCTCGCTGATCTTCCCACAGGAACAGGCTGCGGATATCGGTATAAAGCGCCTGATCGATTAACTTGTCGGGGTTGCTCGGCGTTTGGTTGGGCAGCGCCTCGCGTTCAAAGGCGGTCAGCCACTCGCGCAGCAGTGAACGATCCGCCTCGCTAACCCGCCGCAGCGCTCCCTCTGTCTGCTTGATCGGCGCAACGCTGGCAAGCTGGTAGATGCGCTCGGAGAGTTCCAGATGATGTACCTGTCCGGTGTGTGCTGTCCACTGCTCGGCAAAGATGCGGGCGGCTTCCACAGGCGCGTTGATCCCTGCCAGATCGGGCAGTACTGCCGCCACATCGCGCACCAGATCAGGCAGCGGATCGAGCGCTGTCTGCCGCGACAGCACCAGATTGAAGGGTGGTGTACACAGCGCCGTGCCGCTGATCTCGCCATCCGATTCGAGCACGGCGAAGTAAGCGTCCGGCACACGCTCCGGATCGCGGATCAGACCGAGGCAGATGCTGATGCTCAGGTTATGCTCTGCTTCGTCCTGCATCAGGAAGGCTTCGGCGCGGCGGTAAAAATCGGCTGCATTGTGGTAGCGGGTGATCGGCATGGGCGTCCTCATAACTCTAGTTGTTCTTGAACTGACAGCAAGAAACATAATTTTGAAATTGGCGTCGGTGCGTAGTGAAACCGAGCCAGTGAGATCGGAGGTCGAACGCTTCTACCAGTTTTGCGCCGTAAGCACTGTAGCGGGGCCAGATCTGGATCGAGGACAGACGGTACGAAGGCATCAGGCGGATCGAGCCTGAGAACTCTTTGGGCATGATGTAGGGACGGATGAAGCTGTCCGCGAAGATCAGGTTCAGCTCGGTATCATACTGAGAACGCAGCGTGGTTCTGCTGGTGATCGCGGTGGGTTCAGCCATGTTCACCAGCAGATCGGAGAGTTCCAGCGTGCCGAAACTGAGGTCTTTGCCGAAAAAGTCCAGCACCAAGCCATCCACGATGTCCTTGTCATCGTACATCACGTAGACGCTGAACGAGGACGAGATCGCTGGCGTGTCAGCGAGGTTAAAGGAGAACTGCACGCGGCGCGGAAAGCCCGTCAGCGCGGAAAAGGTCACGCGCTGGGTGCTGATCCGCCACAGACGCGGCTGGGCATCATTAAGCGCCATCAGGGTGTTGGTCGCTTGTTCCAGCGATGTTTTGCCAACCTCGATGCCCATCCAGCAAGGCAGCTTGCAGCGCTCCAGTTCTAGCAGCGCGACGCGGGCGGGGGCAGGCTGCTGCTGACCAAGCACGCGCGTCACACCGATCAAAGTGCTGGCGCATAAGATTACCAACAGGCTCAGGCGCAGCAGACGCAAGCGGACTCCGTAGGATGAGTATCAACTAGACGATTCGCTGCCTAGATACTACAACGAAAACGAAACAGCGGTGATACGAATATTCGTATCACCGCTGCTCTCTTTTAGGTCTTGTAAGCCTTAATTAGCGCTTACTTGTTGCCGTTGCTCGCCTTGACGCTGATCTGACGCGGCTTGACGGCTTCCGTCTTGGGCAGGGTCAGGGTCAGCACACCGTTCTCGAAAGTGGCTTCCACCTTCGCGGGGTCAATCGGCGTATTGATCGTCAGGGTGCGCTCGAACTTGCCGTAGATGCGCTCACGCATCAAGAAGTTCTTACCGTTGCCGGACTGTTCCTTGTTGGTCTGATACTCGCCCCGAATGGTCAGGGTATCGCCTTCCAGCGTCACCTGAATGTCTTCTGGCTTCAAACCGGGGACATCCGCCTTGAGTACCAGCGCTTCCTCGGTGGCGTAAGCATCAATCGGTAGGCTGAAGTTGGTGCGCGACTCACGTCCGAAATAATTCTCGCCGAAAGCGCGATCCATCGCCTCACGCATCTGGATCATGTCACGAACGGGGTTCCAACGAACAATGTTTGCCATGATTTCCTCCACAATTACAAGTGTCAGTGTTGTTCCGTACGATTTGTCCTAAGGTTAGATCGGGAATGTAAGAAGTACGTCGAAGAAACGTATGAGGAAGATCAGAGCAAGATCAGACTTTCATTAGCGACCAAACATCACGCCACATCCATCATTTTAATCAACTCGCTGATCACCTGCACCAGATCGGCACGCTTGGCGTCAACATCGCTCATGCTGGCGAAGTAGACGATCCGCCTATCGGGGTAATCGCCCTCTAATATCGCGTTCTGGATGCTGGCGATGTGCGGATTGTGGAAGACCAGTCGTAGCTGCTGCTGATTGTGGAAGTTGAAGGTGGCGATGTATTCCTTGTCGCTGTAGCTATAGCTCGGCGCGTTCCACTTGATCTGCTCACTGATCTTGGGATTCACACCCTTGATGATCGCCCGCAGTGCCTCTGTCTCCGCTTTCAGTGGATGATCCAGCTTTGACAGGTAATCATCGACATTCTCTTGCTTCTTTGGCATCGTAAACTCCTCAAGGTTAAACACTAAGTCTAGTGTGCCTGCGCTATCGCATCAAGCTTCAAGCAGATTTTGCACGACTCACTATTCCGTTATAGAATACCGCTATTCCAATCTGTAATAGCAGGTTGTGATGTGTACAGGTACAGCAGGTAATTTAATCCTCGCTCCCATCGCCAACAGAGAATAGACTCTCTGCGTCAACAGCGGATAGGAACGAGGCAAACATAAGCACTATGGCGCAAGTTATCCCCGATGAAACGCTGCTCGGCTTGATCGCGGCGCGTGCCAGTCACGGCTACGAGATGCTCGAATATTTCCGCGATCCGGATGCGCTAGGCAGGGTCTGGAATCTCAGCACTAGCCAGCTCTATGCCGTGCTCAAGCGGTTGGAGGAGCAGGGGTATACGGTGGGGCAGAGCGTCGCCTCCGAAGATGGTCCGCCGCGTACCCGCTATTCCCTCACCGAGCAGGGATCGGCGCAACTGCGCGAATGGCTGGAAGAGGATAGTCCCGCCGCTACGGTACGCCGCGTACGGGTGGAATTCCTCAGTCGGTTATACATCTGCCGACTGCTCAAGCAGCCCACTGCGCCGATCATTCAGCGACAGCGCCAGACCTGCCAGAAGCGCCTCAGCGATCTCACGGTGCAGCGGCAGAACGCGGATCACGGCATCGGGCGCTTGGCGCTTGAACTGGAGATCGCGCAATTGGAGACGATCTTGAAGTGGCTGGACAACTGCGAGTAGCAAGTGCTGAGTGCTGAGGAGATCATATTCAACTTAATGTGTTAGCGCGCTTCCGCGTGGTCAGTTGATCAGCTTTGTAGTGCCATGAACTGCAGCATGGCGGGCAAGACAACCAGTGGACAGTCGTTAGGATTTTGGAGGGTTATTTCATGCGTAAAATCGGATTACTGCTCGTCGCGCTACTGCTGGCATTAAGCGCTATTTGCGCTACGCAGTCGGTGCAAGCACAGGATAAAACCCTTACCGTATTCGCGGCGTCCTCGCTGACCGATGCCTTCAAAGAAATCGCTGATAGCTTTGAGGCAGCGAACGCTGGCGTCGAGGTGATCTTCAACTTCGCTGCTTCCTCCGCCTTGGCAACGCAGCTCAAGGAAGCCGCGCCCGCTGATGTCTTCGCCAGCGCCAACATGAAGCAAATGGACGTTGTACAGAAGGCAGGCAGGATTGTCGGCAAACCGGTCATTTTCGCGCACAATCGGCTGATCCTGATCGTTCCTAGCGACAACCCGGCGCAGATCACGGAACTGGCTGATCTGGCAAACAACGGGGTAAAACTGGTACTGGCTGCCCCTAACGTCCCTGTGCGCGACTATACGAACACGATGTTGGATCGCTTGGCTGAAGCTGAGGACTTGGGCGAGGACTACAAAACGGCGGTACTGGCTAATATTGTTTCCGAAGAAGATAACGTGCGTCAGGTGGTGGTCAAGATTGCGCTGGGCGAAGCAGATGCGGGCATCGTTTACAGCTCGGATGTCACTCCCGATATTGCCGATAAAGTCATCGCGCTGCCGATACCTGATGAGTACAATACAATTGCCGATTATCCTGTCGCTATTGTGAGCGATGCGCCCGAAGCTGAATTGGCGCAGCAGTTCATTGATTATTTGCTTTCCGACGCGGGGCAAGAGGCGCTGGTAAAATGGGGGTTCATCTCCATCCGCGAAACAGTGGAAGCAACACCTGAAGCAGCAGCTACAACGGATGCCACGCCTGAAACGAACTGATCTCAACAACAGCTTTTCGCGGGCACAGCGGAGTATTCGCCCTGTGCGTTCCGGCAGCGCGGCGGTATTAGTCGCCAGTACCGTCGCCATTTTGTTTCTGGCGCTGCCGCTGATCGTGCTAACGGCGCGGGGCATCCAGACTCGCGGTTGGGAGGGACTCCCCGGCACAGGCGTCAGCGAAGCGATTCTGCTCAGTCTGCTGACTACCCTGCTGACGACCATCCTGACTCTGCTGTTCGGTACACCGCTTGCCTATACGCTGGCACGGCGACGTTTTCCGCTGCGTGGTCTGGTTAACGTGTTAGTCGAACTGCCCATCGTACTGCCGCCCGCTGTGGCAGGATTGGCGCTGTTGGTCACGCTCGGACGGCGCGGCGCACTCGGCGGCGTACTTGCTGAGCTGGGCATTGCGCTGCCCTTCACCACCGCCGCCGTGATCGTGGCGCAGTGTTTCGTTTCTGCCCCCTTCTACATCCGATCAGCAGTGGTCGGCTTTCAAAGTGTACCCAAAGAGATCGAAGACGCAGGGCGTGTCGATGGTGCCTCCGGTTGGGCGCTGTTCCGCCATATCACGCTGCCGCTGTCGAGCCGCGCTCTCGCCGCTGGACTAACGCTAAGTTGGACGCGGGCGCTCGGCGAATTCGGTGCGACGATCCTTTTCGCGGGCAGCATTATGGGACGCACGCAAACGATGCCGCTGCTGGTTTATAACGTCTTGGAGAGCAGCATCGATGCTGCCATCTGGACGAGCTTGCTGTTGTTGGGCTTTGCCTTCGCCGCACTGGTGCTCTCACGCTGGTTGGCGGGCGGCGGCGAGATGGACGAGTTCACAGCCGCGTGAGTCAGCGCGAAAATAAAACGGGATAGGTCTAGAAACCTATCCCTACACCGCGCCAAATTCTGAACGATCAATGTTGTAGGGGTGGGTTTCTAACCCACCCAATTTGTTAGCGATCAATTCGCCAGAAAGGCAACGTCACGGTCAGCCATCGTCTGCGCCCACGGGATGTCCGCCTGCGCGTTCATCACCGCCACCACGACGGAAACGCCGGAGGCTTGCTGTGTCGTCACTTGTGTCGCCCACCCCTGAAACAGCGGTGCTCCCGGCGCTTGCAACGACGTATACAAGCCTAGCCGCTGCTGCAATACACCAGCCGCCTGACCAGCCGCACCACCATCGCTGTACGCCAGCGCAATCACCCAATAACGCTGGTTGCCATCGAAACGGTAGCCGATTCCGGCAGTAGTAAAGGGCGGCAGTGCTGTATCTAAACCAATCTGACTGCGCACGGCGCTGATCCGTCCCGCCAGATCAGCGAACACGGTGTTGGTCAGATAGCCGCCGTCATAAATCACCGCACTGATCAACGATCCGGGCGTAGTGCTGCCGCTTTCCAGCACACTCGCCACCGCCGCATATGCCGCATCCCCGCCGATCACAGTAGCAGGAGCCAGCAGCGTAGCGATCTGATCCGCTTGGGCAACCAGCAATCCATCCGATTTCACGGCGACGGCGGGCAGCGGCGCGTTAGCATCGGGGCTAACGAAGATCGTTGCTCCGGCAGCCGACGAGGATTGATAACCGAGTGCGCCGAGTGCGCCATTAATGGCGTTTGCATCGAAAGCACCTTGCAGAATGCCGTAGCGATCCTTGCCCGTACCGACGGTTAATTCGCGGCTGATGGCGAAGCTGTTAATGCCATACTTCTGCTGCCAACCAGCGGCATCTGCCAGACCGGAGTAACCGGAGAAGTAAATCTGCGCTCCCGTTTCCAGCAAATAGGTGCGCTGCACCGTCGTGTCGAGCGCATTTACGTCATTGAGAGTGCCGACGTTGATCTTGAGCACCGACGCCAGATCGCCTAGCGAACCGTACCAGATCACGGTGCGGGCAGCGGGCGTATCCGCCACCTGACCGAGCAGTCCCGACAAGCCGCCGGACTGTGCCCGCGCTGGTCGGATCGGCATTGCCACGCTGATCGCCAGCAACAGCACTACAAGCAGCAGCGTTTTACGCATCCCGTCCTCCAGCCTGATTATTCTTGTAAATGATTACCGTTTTCCGATGCGAATGGGTTACAAACCCAATTCCACAAGGTAATGCCTTCGCTCTAAATTGCTGTTGATGTAGGGGTAGGTTTAGAAACCTACCCTCTACCTATCAACTTAAGCAACTGATCAGCCAGCGAAGCTGAAGTCCCGTAGGGACTTTGTTCGTTCAGCCCGGCAATTTATTGCCGGGAAATGGTTGACCTTTTCCACCAAAAACTTTAACGTGATACCTACCCTCTACCGTGAATTCTCAGTTCGAGCCGATCACACTCTGGCTGGACAACTTGTATTCCAACACCAGCGCGCCACTAGCGTCGCGGATCGTCACCGTGCCTTCGAGATTGCCCCAGACAGCGCTGGATAAACCCCAGAACAAGGCGGCTGGCGTATTGTCGCCCGCCCGCGTGTACACGATCACCCGTCTGCCACCGAACATCTGGAAATTAGGGAAGGTGAAGGTCTTACCGCTGGCATCCGAGAGCGTCCAACCTTCGATGTTGATCACATCGCCGCTGACATTGCGGATGTCGATGCCTTCTTCGGTGATGTCGCCGGGGCTGATCACGCCCATCACTTCCAGCTTGGCGTCACTGGCGGTAGGCGCGAGAGTCGCAGTCGGCGGTTGTGTGGGCAGCACCACTCGCGTCGAGGTTGCCGTCGGTTCGGCGCTGTCGGTGCCATCGAGTCCGCAGCCATCAACAGGGATGATCAAGACTTGCCCGATCTGCAAGCGCACAGCATCTTCTTCGGTCAGATCGTTCGCTTCCAGCAGATCGTCGGTGGATACGCCGAACTGCTGCGCAATGCGGCTAGGCACATCACCAGCTTGCAGCGTATACGTCGGGCAGCCGCTGGGATCGGTGGCAGTCGGTAGGGCAGCAACCTCACTGCCCGCGCCGCCTTCTAATGTCCCGCCGCCGAGATTGGGTGGCAGCAGCGTCGGATCGAGCGTGGGCACCCCCGGTGTGCTGGCGGAAGATACCGCCGCGCCTGAGGCACCACCTGTTGCTGTCACCACGATCACCGTGACGGGCGGTGGCAAATTCGGGTCCGGCGTGGACGTAATAATCACGATCAGCGAATCGCGGCGTGCTGTCGGCTCCGGCGCACGTCGATCAAACAATTGGAGCGACAGGAACACCACCGCGAAAGTGACCAGTACATTAAGTAGCAAGAACATGAAAAAAGATCGCCGCGCCACAGTCATCTCCTCGTGAACGGGATACCGTACTGTAGCACATCCATAGGTAATCGTGCCACCCCCGCAAAGAGGGGTGCTGTAAGAGGCTAGTTTAACCGAGTCGCAGATTTGTTCTACGCCTTTTTGCAGTACGTTGCTATAATCTGCGATTATTGAGTTGAGTCAGCCGCCGTTTGTTGTAGATTATTGTGGCTGTCATCATCGTCATTTGTCGGGGTCTGATCGGCGCAATCTGGCGAAGCATGTTTGAATTTGACATTGAAGCAACCAGCGACTTAGCCCGCGCCGGCGTTCTACAGACTCCGCACGGCTTGTTGCACACGCCTGTCTTTGCGCCAGTCGGTACGCAGGCGACGGTCAAAGCCGTCGAACCGCGCGAACTGCGCGAAATGGGTGCCACGCTCGTCCTCGCCAACACCTACCATTTGTATATGCGCCCCGGCGACGAATTGGTGCGCGACTTCGGTGACGTTCACGGCTTCATGGCGTGGGACAGACCGATGCTCACCGACTCCGGCGGCTTTCAGGTCTTCAGCCTCGGTGGTCTGCGAAAAATTGATGATGAGGGTGTCACTTTCCGCAGCCATCTAGATGGCACTGTGCACCGCTTCACGCCGGAAAAATCGATCCAGATTCAGCACAATCTTGGCGCGGACATCATCATGTGTTTCGATGAATGCCCACCGCCACTGGATCGAGAGGTAGTGCGCGCGGCGGTGAACCGCACCAGCGCATGGGCGGCACGCTGCGTAGATGAACACGCGCGCTCCGGAGATCCCAATCGGCAGGCGCTGTTCGGCATCGTGCAGGGCGGCATCTTCCCCGATTTACGGGCGGCTTCCGCCGAAACATTAGTTAATCTGAACTTCCCCGGTTACGCCGTTGGCGGGCTGGCGGTTGGCGAGACCAAGGCGCAGATGCACGCCACCTTAGATCAGACGGTGCCGCTGCTGCCAGCTAACAAGCCGCGCTATTTGATGGGCGTCGGTAGTCCCGAAGATTTAGTCAATGGGGTGGCACGCGGCATCGACATTTTCGACTGCGTACTGCCGACCCGTGTAGCCCGTAACGGTGCAGCGATGACCCGTCGCGGACGGCTCAACTTTCGTAACGCCAAACATGCGACGGAACACGGTCCGATTGAAGCCGGCTGTACCTGTTACGCTTGCACTACCTTTTCCCGTGCCTACATTCGCCATCTCGTGCGTGCAGGCGAACTCCTCGGACATCAGCTCCTCAGCCTGCACAACCTCCATATGCTCATCTCCTTAATGCGTGATCTGCGTGCTGCCATCCTTGACGGCACGTTTTCTGCCTTCGCGTCCGATTTTCTGGCACACTATCGACCAACGAGCAAAGAAGCCAATGCACCGCCCGTCGGTCAGGACTAACGATCTAGTGATCCGAACTTAGTTTTCGCACTGCATATTGCACTGCGCTTGCACAGAAAACCAAAGCCACCGCGCTTTTGTTGGTCGTTTGTATCGGGCAGCTACAGCAGCTACAGGGGGAAGCAGTAGCATTGATTGTGCATATTGAGTGGTCTTCCGCGCATGGATCGCAGGTGAACATTGACTGAGACGGCTTTAGCACTACGCGCGTCAGCAGCCGATGCACCTACATCTGTGCCTCCGCCTGCGTCAGCCTCAGCCATACCGCGCGCCTATACACGCCCCTTAACGCGCTTGATCACGCTCTACAATGGCGGCATCAAGCTGGCTAAACGCGCCTTGCTGATCGTCTCATTGGCGATTTCCGGCTGTCGCAGCCAACTTACCCCTGCCAGTCCAACGCCTGAGATCGGCAGACTACGCTTGCTCACCGACAGCGCCACCGCGCCATTATTACGTGATCTGGTGAGCCATTATCGACCTGCCCACTTATTGATCTCGTGGGACATTAACGTGGTCGAGCCACCAGCCATGCGCCAATTATTGGAATCAGGGCGCGCCGATTTCGCCATCACTAGCTTTGTGCCCAATGATGCGCTGGAAAACGGTTCGTTATGGGCAACGCCGTTGGGTGAAGATGCCATCGCTGTCGTGGTCAACCCAGCCAATCTGTTGACGGCGCTTGCCGCCGCCGATCTACGGGCGATCTGGCAGGGGCGAATTAGCGATTGGTCTGCCTTCGGGGGCGAGTCGCTGCCGATCACCGTCGTGACCCAACCACCAGAATCCAGCAGCGCCCGCAACTTTCAGGCGTTCGCTCTCGGAGATCGCCCGATCACGCCATCGGCACGGCTCGCGCCCCATGATGCTGCCGTGATCGACATCGTAGCGGCGACCCCCGGCGCTATCGGTTTCATCTCGATGGGCTACATTGATGATCGCGTTAAGGCGCTGGCACTCGATGGCGTGCTGCCATCCCCGCAAACCGTCAGCGCGGGGCAGTATCCGCTGCGCTCCCCGATCCTGATCGTGGGACGCACCGCGCCCGCAGACGACGATTACCGCGATTTCTTCGCATGGACGCAGAGTCCTGAAGGTCAAGCGATTGTCAGCCGTAAGTACGGCGCACTGAATTAGCAACTAGATTTCATGACGACTCCCGGCGTAAAAGCATCGGGCTGAAACCAGATGCTACAGTAAATTTTAGAGTGATTAGCTACTGTGCGACTTGAGTCCCGCAGGGACTTCGTTCGTTCAGCACGGCAATTCATTGCCGTGACATAGCCCAACCTAGTTGATGTACTACACAAACGCCAAGCAATTACCCCTTGTTGGTTCAGCCCGGTGCTTATGCAGATTGTTAAAATAGTGCGGCATACCTGTTACGCAACTAGACCCTCACCCCAACCCCTCTCCCGCAGGCGGGAGAAGGGCAACAACGGACTCCCCCCTCTAGCCGCGTGCGGGAGAGGGGGGTGAGGGGTGAGGGCTGGCTTTACCGTACTATTTCGTTAATGACCATTAGCGCCGGGAATGACTCCGACGAACACCGTGAATATGCCATGAATCCCGTCGTCATCTATTGCCCTTAACCACCTCGCCGAGTACAGTTATCAGCCTAAAAAATGACTGCGAGGAATTAGGCTTATGTCACGCTGGCGTCTGGTTGCAGCTATCCTCCTTTCCGTCGTCTGTCTCTCTGTTTCGGCTTCAGGTGTAACTGTGAACGCTCAAGCAGATCCGGTTGGAACGCTCGATAACGCCACATTCGCCTCCGCGCTGTTGGGCGAGGAGATCACCTATCTGGTTTACCTACCGCATGGCTACGACAGCAGTACGCAGCGTTATTCGGTGTTGTATATGCTGCATGGACGCGGGGATAATCTGACGGCGTGGTCGCGCGCCGTCGATCTGCTGGATCAGATGATCGCGGCGGGGGAAATACCGCCCGTCATCGCCATCATGCCCAACGCGCCGTGGAGTCAACGCGCCAGCTACTACATAGACTCACAGTATACTGGCGAACCGTTCCCCGGCAAACCAGTCGAATCCGCCTTCATCACTGAGTTGATCCCTCACGTTGATGCCACCTACCGCACCATCATGGATCGCAGCGCGAGGGCGGTGATCGGCTATTCGATGGGCGGCTATGGCGCGATCCGTTACTCGCTGGCGCATCCCGATCTGTTTAGCGCGGCGATTGTGCTCAGTCCGGCGGTCTATACGCCGCTGCCGCCTAAAGATTCGAGTACGCGGGAGTTCGGTGCATTCGGCAAAGGCGCTGTGTTGTTCGATGACGCTCTCTATCAATCGCTGAATTATCCGGCGCTGTTGGAGAGTTTCGCGGCAACCCGCTTACAACTCGCCATGTTCATCGCCGTCGGTGATGACGAGGTGAAGAATCCGCTGGCGGAGGATCAGTACAACGACATCGACATGGAGGCGCATCTGCTGTTCAACCGCGTCTCACGGGTGCGCGGCATCAGCGCCGATCTGCGTGTTTACGACGGCGGGCACGATTGGAAAGTCTGGCGGCAGGGCTTCAGCGAAGGGATGCGCCTGATCAGCAAACGGCTGAGCGCACCGAAATAAAAACCGGCACATCAATACAGAGCAGGACGATCAGAGCTAGTGAGTGAACGCACGTATACGGTAATCGATACTATCCATCTGGGGAAGTGGATCATCAAACATCCCGAATTTGCTAGGACGGAAGAAGGCATGATCGCGATCCTCGATCCTTTGCAGATTACGGGCAAGCCGGAGATTCCCGAAAACAAAGTCAAAGTCATTAAGCCGGATGGCAGCACCATCGAGTTGATCGTAGCGGAGATCGAGACGAATCGGCGCGAAATGACCGCCCTCTTTTTCAAAGACGCCCGCCGTAACGAAATCCCGCGTCTATCTAAGATTTCGTGGTAAAGAGATGACCGCTACTAGGCAATCAGGGCAAGGCGGCGCCCTGCCCCTACAAATACGTGTTAATTTCGGGTGAAGTGTAGGGGCGGGGCGCTGCCTCGCCCTCTGTCTGATATTTGTCCGTCGTCGTCGCCAACCTAGCCGCGACCACCCGCCGAGGTACGGCGCTGCTGACGTTCGTCGCTATCGGCTGCCGCGTCATCGCTAGCGCTATCGCTGCTGGTCAATTCGCGCACAGCGGCGCTGTAAGCTGGCTCTCCGCGACCATAATCGTAAACGTCGCCCATCGCGTCCACGATGTCACCGAGCGAAGCGATCTCATCACGGATTTCTTCGCGTAGACGCTGAGCCTTGCCGCTGTCCAACTCGCGGGAGTTAAGCAACTGCATCTGCGCGAAGACGGTGCTCAACTGTGCCACCGTGTTATCGATCTTGATCTCGGTGCGCTTGGCATTATTCTCGATAGTTTTGAGGCTGGCGGCGAGTTTCTCGCGCGTTTCAATAGCATCCTCAAGCTCGCGCTTAATTGTCGGATCGCTTTCCATGCCCAAACGACGCTTCAAATTCGCCAGATCAGTAGGCACGGTGCGGCGATCCCGCTCGATGATGTCGTTTGCCTCAAACAGATCGATGCTCTTGGCAAGCTGGTAAATCTGTTCGATCCAGTCGTTGATTTCCTGCGAGGTTTGCGACAGTGATTCCTTCATCGCGCCGGACTGCTTGAGCACAAACTCATCGATCCGACTCTTGTATTCGAGCGCCTTACGCATCTGTTCGCGGGCATGCTGGTTGCGGATGTCGCGCGGATCAAAGCGTTCTTGCAGCATCCTGCTGACCGCTGCCGCTGCCGCCGCCGGATCAGTGACCGTCGCCCACAGATACGCACCTTCTGCCACCACGCCGAACGCCAGCCACATCCAATTTTGCCAGAATGGTAGGATCGAACCGAGGCTGACTTGTAAGCCGAACATGATCAGCGTGAAGGCGATGGTCACCGCGCTGGGCCATGTGAAGAAGGCTTCCCGCAGCATCGCGCCGAGTGCCCGCTGTTCCATTTGTTCGCGTTGTTCCGTTCCCATGATCTCAGTCCGTCCTCAAAGCCGAAGTCTCGACAAAATACGCAAGCGAGAAAGTCAAGTAGAAAGTAATGAGTAACGAGTAATGAGTAATGAGCAGTTACGCCGTGATGAATGATAGAGTCTTTCTCTCTTGTGTCGATCAGCAGCCATCACATGTCAATCCACTGCCTTTTCACTCATTACTCGTTACTCATCACTCGTTACTAGCCTATCAGCGCCCACACGAGCGCCGCGCCATAACCGCCTAAACCTACCAATGCACAGGTGCAGTGAGCGCGCGTCCCTGCCCGGAATCGCGGCAAAATCGCCATCGCTGCGGCGACGGGGATCAGCGCCACTAGCCACGCATTACCCCACGCCAGCAGCACGATCAGGATCAGCGTCAGCCACACGCCACCGAACAGCGCATGATGCAGCCAGCGAAACGGTCTGGTGTTGACCAGACCAAGCTGCGCCGATGTGCCTAACGCTGCCGTACCAATGTAGGTGATAAACCCAATGATCAACCAGATCATTACTGTGATTGTAGCCTAAAATTCAGGGGTATGCTGTTCCTAAATCGGGATTCTTTCAGTCCATCTCTACGTTGCTGCCCACTAGACTCATACATCAGCTTAAGCAGGGAGACAGAACCATCATGACATCGACGCTCACGCAGAGATCAAAGCAAGCAATCGTAATAACTTTAATCATAGTTATCTTGCAATTCGCCATGATGGTAGAGGTGTCATCCGCGCAAAGCGGACTAATCCTTTTGTTCAACGATTATTCGGTTTATGGCTTGTCTTGGACAGCAGATAGTACCAAGATTCGTTTTAGAAGTGCGTCTACAAATGGAGTTAATGGCTTCTACAACATTTCGTCCGGTACTATGAGCACAGCCCTCTATCTGCCAACAGAGCAACTAACTTCAGAGGAGATCGAGGCATTTCAGGTTTATAACTCTCTCTATGAAGAATCCTACTTTGTTTCACCTGATAGCAAGTTTGCTGTTTTTCTATCGCGTGATCCCGTCGATCCTGAATCAGATATGCCCAGTGTGAGGCAGGTTTTCCTTGCCGACAGAACCAATCAGGGTGTTATTGCGCTTGGTTCGATGATGCCACCTCCACTCATTGTTCAATGGGCAGTGGACAGTTCTTCGTTTGTCATCTTTAGCGGTCCCTTTGAAGGCTCGGATGCCGATATTACGCCACGCGCTGTAATCGTCAATTTCGCCTCTGATGTAGAGAAAGCACAGGGAATTGGTTTTCCCGAATTTTCGATCAATGGGACATCCTATCGAATTGGCGCAAAACTACATCAGGTGCTGGAGGAAGGTAAATTGCTGCTTGTCGAAGCAAATGAAATTCAGTTCAGCGAAGAATATATTGAGCCGCAACCTGCCTTGATCCTATATAGCGTCATGACGCCGCAAGCAAGTCAAGTACTGCTACCTAACGCTACCAAGCTAATTGCTGCCCACATTACCCGCGATGATCGCTTATTGGCGGTCAATGAACACGGCTTAGTAGAAATTGACTTATCCGACCATAAAACTCGCGTCATTGATGCAGCCATTAACTCTGAATGGGCATATGAGGCTGCCTTTTCACCCGATGATCGCTGGTTGGCGTTGTTCCATGCCGCGCCTCAAGGGATAGATGTCTATCTTGCTGACTTAGACATCCTAGCAAGATGACATACTGCGATGCTAAGGCTAACTGCGGATCATCAAGGCAAACAAAAAACGCCCGATCTGTGCAATGTGATCGGATGTTTGGTGTAGCTAGAGAGTGGTTATTAAGTATCTCAATCGATCTTGGAAAATGATGCCTCGTCAAGCGTTTTCAATGACTATAGCTAACCCTAGACGCTATGGGGTGGCATCTGGTTTCAGCCCGGTAGCTTTAGCTCCGGGATCGCTGGCATCCTACATCCCGTCGCCCGCTAAATTACCGCCACCAACCCGATCCCCTCTCTGTAAACGGTTGAAAGGCGGACAGATTCCCGGAGCTGAAGCTCCGGGCTGAAATAGTAGTGCTCATCACTACTCGTTTTAGCGCCGTTTACGGTGCTTCGTGCTTATAGCCGGATGCTTTAGCGTCCGGTGGGCGCTGCCTCGTTATCACTGTCCGCCCTTCAACTGTAAACGGAGAGGGGTGGCGCGAAGCGTCGGGGTGAGGTAAACCCAAAACAAACGCGCCCGATCCACTTGCCGCAGATCAACCACGCTGAAAGCTAAATGAGTGATACTTAATTTAGGCTAGAACTAGAACTGGCGCTGGAAGTAGAAATCGCAGCCGCGTCGTACCATAACGAGATCGTCATCGGATGATTGGTAGTATGATGAACCTATATTTATGCAGTGGTAGCAACTAAAAGGCTGCAAGATGTCGAAATCAAGACTGCTTCTCAATGTGACAGGGTATGGAAGCTATTTGGGCTTGGGTTGGGGGATCGTAATAGGCATAATCTTCTATTTGATCGCCTTCCAATTCTCGATTTCAATCTATAGTCTGTATTTTGCCTTGCTCGGCGCGATTTGTGGCGTCCTTCTCGGCGGCATCAATGGCGCGATATTGTGGGCGACAATAGCTAGATCGCATTCCCATTTGCTGCACTTACTTGTATCAGTTACCACCACCTTCATTCTCAGTTTGGTCATCTTCACGATCATTTCTTCGCTATATTCTGCTTTCCAACAATCTGTTTTCCCACTGTTGCTGTTGGCAAGCGTCTTAGCAGCGGCGGCAGCGGCATATCTGAGCCAACCGTTAGCCGCATTTATCAGAAAATACGCCGATCCTCCGTCAGCATTGTGACGCTTTTACCAGCTCTAGATACGCCGCCCTCATGATACTGTTCGGGATGAAGCAAATACGTGCAGACCATGCGCCTGAATTCTTCGTTCATCAGGTACGTAGCTTTGAGAAACCTGTACAGAACATAGACACCTAGAAGACTAAATGGCGGAAAAAAGAACGCTACCACAATGACGTGGGTGAAAGTCAAAAATGCCAGCATATTGCGGCTAAAAGGGCGTAGGCGAACCTGATGATGAATTGATGTACGCCCGTCAGTTAACGGACTAATCGTCAGCGTTGGTATTGTATCTATTGATGAAGTCTGCAATAGAAAGGTAACAACCTGAACGTCACCTTTGTCGTCAATGGATGGAGAATCCAGCATCCATCGAATATTTTTGCCTGCTCTTGGTTTTTGTTTCTTCTGAATCTCCCTTGTTGCCAGCAGCACAAGTTCCACAACATCCCATGGCGGCAGATCGACGATGAGTCGATGCCGGTAAGCGCGATCCGAGTCCGCGAAAATCGTCCGCACCAACGAATTGATGGCTCTCATATCGCGTCGTGCCACTCTGGATACAAACGGACGGTAAACAAACGCGCCCAATCCACCACCGCAGATCAAGTGCATCTTACATGAATTCTCGAAGCTGTGCGGTAGCTTTAGCTCCAAGAATCGACAATAACTATCTGCGACTTAAGAGATCATCGCCACCAACCCGATCCCCTCTCTGTAAACGGAGAGGGGTGGCGCGAAGCGACGGGGTGAGGTAAACCCAAAACAAACGCGCCCGATCCACCACCGCAGATCGAGCGCGTCCTATGCTAATCGTTATTGCTGGCTAGTTCGAGCTAGAGCTAGAACTGGCGCTGGAACTAGAACCTGCACCGCCAGCCGCATCTGCACCCAAGCCGAGCCGTTTACGGCGTTCCTCAAGCTGCGCGTCGATGGCGCTGGTTTCCAGCACTTCTTCCATCTGATCGCTGAGTCGCGCGGAGGACATTTCGAGTTCGGCATCTTCCCGATCCAAGCGGGCGCGGATGGCGTCGGCAATGCTGGCGATCTCCTGATCGCCTGTGCCTGCGGCATCCTTGAGGCTCTTGATCGCCTTGGTGGTGGTGGCTTTCGCCTCCGCCAGCTTGAGCAGTTCCTTGAGGTGTTCGCGTTCCTGCTTGGTGGTCACCAGCTTGGCTTCCAGCTTCACCTTGGAGTCGAGCATCCGCTGATATTCGGTCTGCTGCGACTGCCACTGCTCGTAATATTCCTGCGCCAACTGCTGCTTCGAGTTGAGATCGGATTGCGCGGCGACTGCCAGATCGTTCTTGCCGCGCGTCAGCAGCGTGTCGATGTCACGATCCAATTTTTCGACAGCGGCGGTGATCTCATCGTATTTGCGCTTGAGCGTCTTGACGCTGCCGCCAATCGTCACTGTCGCATCTTCGAGGTTTTCCAAATCTTTTTGAGCGCGGCGCAGATATTCATCCATCACCGCCAGCGAATTAGCTTGCAGCGCGGAATCGACCATCGCGTGCAAATTAGCGGAAATCAGCGTGTTGATCTTTTCCAGAATTCCTTGAGCCATGAGGGCGACTCCTTAAAGCCGTAGGGGTGCTAACATAAACCGTATGTTAGGAACTGTACCACAAATCCAATGTACGTGCATTGAGCAGAACGGTTGCAAAAATTACCTCTGGAATGGCAACCGATCAACGTCATCATGTTGGGGCGAACGCTCCACGGCTAGATACTGATAGGAGCGTCCGCGCCAACAGAGCGTCAAAGTAGATGGGTTATTTGTGGTGGTAAACCGACCAGCCCAGATACTTGCTCAAGGCTTCTTTTACCGCGTTAGCGACATTGGTCTGGTTGATCGAGACGTGGTGCTCGAAGCCGTTATTGCAGATATATGCCAGCAACTCTTGCATGCGCGGGATCTTCACCACGCCGTAGCCGCCGAACGTGCTCAATGGATCATTGGTGAACACGCCCTCGCCAATATAAGCGACCAGCTTGCCCTCAATGTCATCGGTGGACATACGCAAATAGGTGAACGGATTCTCGCGCACGCGCCCGACAATCGTACCGTAGGTGTTCTCCCGTCCGACGGTGCCTGCGATGATCTCCTGATAATCCATCACTGGAATATCATCAACGAACACATCTTTGGGCAGGTTCGAGCAGTGGAATACCACCGCCTTATCGGGATCGTCGCCGTAGTTGTTATTCCAATCGACCAAAGCGCTCGGTCTGCCAGAGGCGACGGTCAGCGCATACATTGCCAGCACGCCGACGATATCAGTTTCGCAGGCTGAGGGCGCGAGTCCGTTGCTCGCCATACTCATCAGCGTGCAGGGCACGACGCCGAAGTATTCTTCCATCGAGGTCCAACACTGGATCGCGGTGGCGTCCAGCGCGGTATCGGTCATCCAGCGATCTAGCACCACACCGAATTTCGCCATCTTGCCGAGCGCTTCGGCGGGCACATTCGCAGTCCGCGCATAACGCTGGATCGCGGCGAGCTTGGCGACCACATCCGGCTCATTCTCATTCATACGATTCATGCGCCCAAATGCTTCGGAGAGGTCTAGCGTCTCAACGCTGATCCCCGCGTGTTCCAGCATCTTCTCGCTGAAGCGAACAGTATTGAAAGCCGTAGGACGCGCACCCAGCATCCCAACGCGCATCCGGCGCATCCCCCGTACCACGCGGCAGATGGCTGCGAAGTCCTTGAGATCAGTCATGAATTCAGCGCTGCTCGGATCGACGGTATGCAGCTTGGTCAGCGTGTACGGGATGTTGTACTGGCGCAAATTGTTGCACGCGCTCATCTTGCCGCAGAAGCTGTCACGCCGATCCGCAATCGTCATGGTCTTGGGATCATCAGGGGTGGCTTGCACCAGCACGGGCACATGTAGATCCGCCATACGGATCGTATCGACAATCGCACGCTCCTCACCGAAATTCGGCAGCGTCACGAGGATTCCGTCGATCTCGTCGCGGTGTTTGCGGAACAGGTCTGCGCAGATGCGTACTTCGGGCATCGTCGTGATCGCGCCGTGGTTAGTCTCGTTCTCCCCGACGATGATGGCGTTGATGCCCGCTTTTGCTAGCTGTTCGAGGATTACTTTGCGCCCGACAACTGCTAGATGATCGGGGAAAAAGCCCCGATTGCCCACGATCACGCCGAGTGTCACCGGGCGCAGGGCAGGAGTATTGCCGGTAATCTGGATGGGTTGGGGATTTGCCAGTGCTGCCATTTGATGATGTCTCCAAAAATGCATGTTTTAGGCGAGTAAATATCATACTATCTTCCCTGACTCGAATCTTCCTTTGTCAACTAGCCTGAAGGGAAAGGGATGATAGTAAATGTTTCCATTGCTGGGAGGGGCAGGGAAGGCTGATCAACGTTGGCGCTGATAATGCTGACCACCCTGAGGCGCTGGTGGATCAATTTACACGAACAGCCAATATCAGCGCCTTCCAGCCCGTTATCGGCGTCACTAGTTCCAGTGCTGCCCCTCTGCCATTGCCTGCGAGTAGGGGCAGGGTAAGGTCATGTCATCCGCTACAGCGATGTCGATGCTGATCAGGCGTTGGCAGGTGCTTCCGCTAGCGGCACATATAGGGTAAAGCGGCTGCCCACACCCGGTTCGCTTTGCAGCGTGACGCCACCGCCGTGCATCTTGGCGATGCGATCCACAATCGGCAAGCCCGATCCCGCGCCCTGATCCTCGTACACCTGTCGGTTGATCTGGTAGAACAGATCGAAGATTGTCTGCTGTTCGTCGGGCGGGATGCCGCGCCCCTGATCCTCGACATCGAAGCACAGGAAGCTATCGCGCACTTCCGCCGCCAGATAGATCGCCGCGCCGGACTTGTCGCTGAACTTGATCGCGTTATCGACCAAGCGGATCAGCGCCGTGCGTAGATACTCGGTATCTCCGATGATGCTGGGCAGCGAACCATAGGAGTAATGCGCCTGCAATTTGACGCCCTTCTCCTCTGCCGCCGGAGTCATGTACTCAACGGTGTGGCGGAGAATCTCGTCATAGTCGTTGATCTTGCGCTTCCGCCAGTTGAAGGTGGACTGCGCTTCGCCCGTTTGCAACTCGACCAGCAAGATGAAGTTCTCGATCAAGCGCCGCAAGCGATCCGCGCCTGTGTTGATGCCCGTCAGGAACATCTTCATCTCGTCGTAGCTCAACTCGTCAGGATCGCGGTTGAGCATGTCGGCGTAGGCGACGATGTAAGTAAGCGGGGTTCGAAACTCATGGTTCAAGATGGTCAGGATGCCGCGCTTGATGCCGCCGATCTCCGCCGACTGCACGGCATTGATCTCGTCTACCCGCCTAAGACGAGAGGAAACGACCACCACCAGATCCTCCGGCTCGAAGGGCTTGACGATGTAATCCTCGGCACCCAGCATCTTACCCGCGCGGATATCTGCTTTCTCGCCCTTGGCTGTCAGGAAAATGAAAGGGATTTTCATCCAGCGCGGTTCTTTCCGCACTTCGCTGAAGAACTGATAGCCATCCATTACCGGCATCATGATGTCGGAAACGATCAAATCAGGGGGTGCGCCGTTTCCCAGCATCACATCCAAGCCTTCGCGCCCCGTGCCTGCCGTTAATACGCTATAGCCTTTGATCTCCAGAATATCGCAAATGCCTTGCCGTAAGCTGATGTCATCCTCAACGACAAGGATTGTGGAGTTTGCGCTCATTCGTTCCTCAAATACAAACAGTCTGATGTTAGTTTAATAAAGGTAGCCTTGATCTTCAATCCTTTGCTACACAACTGTGATGAAATAACGTACCAACGATGCGCCGATCCGTCGAATCGGCGTTGATTGCCCGCTGTGCGGTAGTCAAAAATGGGCGCTGGTGCTACTATGGTGAAGCGTGGATATGCGGTCATTCGCGCAAGTCGATCAGCATTAGCAGTCACAAACGCAGAGGATGGCAACGTGGGGCGTAGCACCAGCTTTAGAGATGAGGCGCTGGATCGTCGTCGCCGGACTATTCAGGCAACGCTATTCTTCGTTACCTTGCTGACGCTGCCCTGTTACTGCATCGGTTTTGTGCTGCTGGCGTTAGCGCCTCAGCGCACACCGTCCGGACCAACACTCGCTCCCGGTACGACGGGCGCGGTCACCGCCACCCCGATCATCGCGCTGACGTTGACGGCGGCAAAAGCCTCGATCACGCCGCTTGCTCCCGCCACCAACTCCATTCCCATCGGACCAACGCCCGGACAAATTTTCACGCCGACTCGCTTCATCTTCCCCTCGGCGACGCCCTTCGTGTTCCCGACCTTCACACCGTTCGTGCTGCCCTCAATAACGCCGATCATCATTATCATCCCGACAGATACACCCATTCCCGCGTTCCCGCCGACGAGTACGCCTATCGACATCCCTACCGATATGCCGCCGCCAACGGAAACTCCCACGCTGCTGATCATTCCTGTGACTGAGACGCCGACGGAAACCCCTACCGCGACGCCCACAGCGATCATCGAGTTCACCAACACCACGACGGAGACGCCCACCGAGTTCGTGCTGCCGACGGAAACCCCAACCGAAACCCCGACGGAGCTATTGCTGCCGACGGAAACGGAAACTCCCACGGAAACTCCAACCGAGACACCAACGCTGATGCTTGAAGGCGGGAACTAATACTCGCGGCAGCAGCGATCAGCGGATGCTAATGCGGATAGTTAAAATTGTGAGCGCAGCCGCTAGGTTGCTAGTCCCTCACCCCAACCGCTCTCCCGCTTGCGGGAGCAGGGCTAACGCTGCCTCCCACTCTAGCCGCTTGCGGGCTGAGGAGACGACACTAGCGTACGACAACCACAACGACAGCGTTCACCAAGCTAACGCTGAGAACTATCTACCTATAGGCTCACCAATACCTGTAGAGCGTCCCTGTCGTCCCCTCTCTGTAAACGGAGAGGGGTGACGCGAAGCGGCGGGGTGAGGTAGATATCCTGACTCCCCCTCTAGCCGCTTGCGGGAGAGGGGGCGGGGGGTGAGGGGGCGGGGGGTGAGGGCTGGTTTACTTATCGCTAAGTACAACAGCTCGGAGTAATATCAAGCAGTTTTCTACCCGTGCTGCCAGAATCTGCGAACATCATTGCCTATAACAAGACTTAGCTGGGTTGCCTTAGTGAGATGGCGGGAGTCCCGCAGGGACTTCGTTCGTTCAGCCCGGCAATTATGCAGATAGTTAAAATAGTGCGGCATACCCGTTACGCAACTAGACCCTCACCCCAACCCCTCTCCCGCAAGCGGGAGAAGGGCAACAACGGACTACCCCTCTAGCCGCTTGCGGGAGAGGGGGTTGGGGGTGAGGGCTGGGTTTACCGTACTATTTCGTTATTGACCATCATTGCCGGGAAGCTAGACCAATCATCCCGAAATATGCTTGGACTACCTAACTTGTTCGTTAACCTAACTGCTGTTATCTCCCCGATCCCCTCTCTGTAAACGGAGAGGGGTGGCGAAGCCGGGGTGAGGTAAAGCGATGGTGTGAGGTGCGTGAGGCAAAGGATCACTTGTGGACATTAAAGGACATTTGAAAACGCTGTCCGAACTGCACGGACCAACGGGCTACGAAGACCCCGTGCGCGAAGCGCTTGCCAGCGCGTGGACGCCCTTCGTGGACGAGTTGGAAACGGGCAAAATGGGCACGCTGGTCGGCATTCAGCGCGGCAGCAGCAGCAGCAGCGGCGGCGAGACTGCTGCGCCGCGCAAGCGGATCATGCTGATGGCGCACATCGACGAAGTGGCGCTGATCGTCAACGGGATCGAAGATGGTTTCCTCAAAGTACGGCGCTTGGGCTATCCTGATGCCCGTTTGCTGCCCGGCACGCCGATCACCGTACATGGCAGGCGCGATCTTCCCGGTGTGGTCGGCGTGCGTGCAGTACGCAGCCAGCGCGACGAGAAGAAATCCAAATTCCCCACCATTGACGATCTCTTTATTGACGTGGGACTGCCCGATCAGGAAGTGCGCCAACTGGTGCGCGTCGGCGATCTGGTGGTGCCTGATCTGCCGCTGCTAGAACTGCAAAACGGACGTGTTTCCGGCAAAGCGATTGATGATCGCGCCTGTGTAGCGGCGATCACGGCGACGCTGGAATTACTGAGCCAACGCCGCCACAGTTGGGATGTGCTGGCGGTGGCATCCACGCAGGAGGAGCAAACCTTCATCGGCGCGATCAGCGAGGCAAACCGCCTGCTGCCTGATCTCGCTGTTGCGCTGGATGTCACCTTCGCCACGCAGCCCGGCGTCCACGATTCGTCGTTCGAGCTGGGCGGCGGACCGACGCTCGGACTGGGACCTAATTTCCATCCGGTACTCTACGACGCCATGATGAAAGCAGCGGATCAAGCAGATATCACTGTAACCGCCGAGATCACTCCCGGTCACAGCGGTACTGATGCATGGCCCCTGCAAACGGCTTGGGAAGGCATCCCCACCGCGCTGATCGGCATCGCCGTGCGCAACATGCACAGCACCGTCGAGACGGTGGACATCAAAGACATCGAGCGCAGTGCGCGCTGGCTGGCGGAATTTATCTGCGGTCTGGCACCCGATTATAGTGTGGTGTGGGACGATTAGGAGCTGCATATCACCAATGATCGATCTCACCTTATTTGAAACACTGTCAAATGCCGTCGCGGTGGCGAATGCCGAATCCGAAGTCCGCAAGCTGATCCGCGAGGCGGTGCGGGATCGCGTCCTTGATCCCGTCGTGGATGCGATGGGCAATCTGATCGTGCGGCGCAAAGGTCTGGATAAATCGCCGCTGCGTGTGCTGCTGACCGCGCATATGGATGAACCGGGCTTCATTGTCACCAATGTGGGCGACAACGGCTTGATCACTGTCGAAGCGCAAGGCGTTCACGATCTCCGCATCGTGCCGACGCAGCGCGTGGTCGTGGGCAAGGATAAACTCCCCGGCGTATTCATCTTCCCGCCGATCCACAAATCCCTTGCCCAAAAGGATTTGCCCGCCGTCGATGATATGCATATTGATGTCGGCGCGTCGGGCAAGCCCAACGTCAAACTCGGTGATCGCGCTGCCTATCAGGGCGCGTTCCGCAAGCTGACCGATAGCATCGTCTGTGGCAAAGCGTTCGAGAGTCGCGCCGCCGTAGCCGTGCTGATCGCGCTGCTCAAGGGCGATCCGTTTCCCTTCGATCTCTATGCTGCTTTCACCACTCAGCGCACGGTGATGGCGCGCGGTGCGAAAGTGGCAGCGTCGCGGATCAAGCCCGATGTGGCGCTTGCCCTCTCCGGTGCGGAAGCCGACGATCTGCCCCGCGATCCCGACGATGTGGACAAGTTCGCGCTGATCCGCTTGGGTGGCGGACCCGTGATCCACTTGAGCGACAGCAGTACCGTGCTGGATCGCCAGTTGATCGGACATCTGCGCTCGACGGCTGCTAGCGCGGGAATCCCCGTGCAAATGGATGTTTTCAGCGGGCTTTCCGAAGCAGGACAAATGACCTCGCTTTACGCCGGAGTCTCCGGCTCGGTAGGCATTCCCGTGCGCTACATGAGCAGCCCGCATGCGCTCCTCAATCTCAATGATCTCAATGCTGCTGAAAAACTACTGCGCGAGGCGCTCACTACCCTGACGCCCGCTGTCATCAATAAGGATGTGACCGCATGACCACCGCTGTTGACAAAAGCCTGATCAAAACCCTCGTCGAATCGTGGGGTCCTCCCGGCTACGAGCACAAGATTCGCGCCGTGATTCAAGAACTGGTGGCGGATCTAGCCGACGAAATTCGCGTGGATGCGGCAGGCAGTCTGATCTGCCGGATCGGCAGCGGCGGCAAGAAGGTGATGATCGCCGCGCACATGGACGAGATCGGGCTGATCGTGCATCACATTGACCGCGACGGCTACGCGCGATTCTCCAACATTGGCACGTTGTTCCCGTCTACGCTGAATGGCAACCGCGTCCTGTTCGACAACGGCGTGATCGGTACGATTGGCATGGAGCACGCCTTCGATCCGAAGCACACACCGCAGGCAGCCGATTTTTACGTCGATTTCAGCGATGGCAGCGCGGACAACGGCGGATCAATTGGAGTCGGTTCGACGGCGGCGATGTATTATCCGATGGTCGAACGCGGCGAACGCCTGATCGCCAAGAGCATGGATGACCGCATCGGCTGCGCGGTAGCGATCATGGCAATGCGTCAGATCAAACAGATCGGCAGCCCCAACGAACTCTATTTTGTCTTTACCACGCAGGAAGAGGTCGGTGTACGCGGTGCGAAAGTCGCTGCCAGCGGCGTCGCGCCGGATTATGGCATCGCGCTGGATGTTTGCCCGACTGGTGATCTGCCGCAGGTAGAGAAGCTCAACGTCAGGTTGGGGCAGGGCGCGGCGATCCTGATCCGCGATGCGCTGCATATCGTCCCGCCGAAGATCAAAGAGTTGTTCATTAAGCGGGCTGAAGAGGCGGGCATCCCCTATCAGCTCGAAATCCTCGATCTCGGCAGCACCGACGCATCGGGCATCCAGCAGACGGGCGCTGGTGTGCCTTCCGCCACCATCTCGATCCCCTGCCGCTACGTCCATACCACCAGCGAAACCGTCGATGTGCGCGATGTCGCCGCCTGTGTCGATCTGCTGGTCGAAGTGCTGGCGAAGGGGCTTGACGTGTAGATTGGGACTGCCTGAATAAGGCATTAACTGGCTTACAACCCATCTGAAATTTCACGGGTGGACACTATCAATTTGTCTTACCTCCCGGTTCCCTCTCCAATGGGCGTACCATTAGTAGAGGGGATTGGGGTGAGGCTAATCCCCCGCCATTGTTACGTTTCGCTCACATCACCGGCAACGCCGAAAGGGAACTCGTCTGAATTCCCTATCGTTGCTCTAGCTATGTGGTTGTAAGGTCGCAGCAGTCAGCTTAGTCGATGTTGACGGCTTTGTAGGTGGCAGTCGCACGCTTGGCGACAGGACCTAACATACCCAGAGAAGCGGCAGCGATCACCAGTGCGGAACTCACCAGCACCATATTCTTGAGGATGTACTGACCTTCCATCGTCGGGGCAATGGGGAACTTCATCCATGTTTCCTGAGGGAACAGGATCAGCGGGGTGAACGTGCCAGCCATCTGCAGCAGCAGCAAGCCCAGCGTCAGACCCATGAAGCGGTTGGTGATCAAACCCAGACCGATAATGCATTCCCAAGCCGCCAGCATCGGCGCGGAGACGTTCGGCTGAATCACGCCGAAGGTCAGCGTTGCGATGGTGCGGGTCGCCAGTTCTTGCGCCGGGCTGAGGTCAGGGAAGAACTTCAGCACACCGAACCAGAAGAACACAATGCCGAGGCTGATGCGTAAGAGCGTAACGCTGATCGCGGCGAAACGCGGACCATAACGGCGGGCGGTAAATTCCATACGGGCGGTTAACTGAGCCATTGTCTAGGTTCCTTCATGAATATCGTCGTTCGTTTCGGTTTGTTTGCCTGCTCACTGCCGTTCGCTCGTCTGTGTGTCGTCGTATCTATTCGGAGCGCCGTCTCAATCGCAGACTATGGCAGTTACTATACGGCAGGTAAGGGGCGCGCGTAATCATCCGAAAGGCGGACATGGGAGGGTACTTCCGGGCGGCGGAAAAGATGGACATTTGGGAGCATGACAGCGCGATTGTGGCGTTATGACAGCGGACTCGCCTAGGGCTTACGGGGCGTCTCCAAGCCGATATTGAAGTGCAGACCGATGCTGGTGGAACTGAGCTGACCGAGCCATACCGCCAGTTGTTCCGCCGCACAGGGCTGATCATTCTCCAGCCACCACAGGATCGCGCCGATGCCCGCGCAAGAGACGTAGCTCAGGCGCATATCGAGGGGCGCGGCGTGCGCATCGAGCTTGGCTTCACTAAGCTCTAACATGCGGCGGTAGTGCAGTTCGTTATTCTGGCGGAAACGCTGAATGAAGGCGGAGTCGCCCTTCTCACCCAACATCACGCGGTAGAAATCGGGGTGCTGCTGAATGTGCTTGAGCAGCGCCAGCAATCCGGCGGGGACTTCCGGCTTATCGGCGTTCGTGCTCTGATGATGTACCTTGAGTTTGCCTTCTTCAAAGACCTCCGCCGCGATCATCACGGCGACCTCATCCAGATATTCGTTAAGCAGTTGATATTTATCCAGATAGTGCCGATAAAAGGTAGATCGGTTGACCATCGCCCGTTCGGTGATGTCGCGCACGGTGATGGCGGCGAAACCCTTCTCCACCGTCAGATCGATTAGCGCCCGTTGCAGCAGCTTGCGCGTGCGCCGGATGCGTAAATCTTCTAGTTCTGCCGTTTTTTGCACCAATTTAAGCCCCACTGTCGCATAGGCAACAGATCACGATTCTTTGCTGATTGACCCACCATTTTATCCGACGTAACGTTAGTTATGCAACAGCGTGATGCTTAAAGGCGCGAGTGTTGCAGAAAATGTGGGAGGAGACTCAATAATGACATTCGCTCGACAAGTGCTATCGGTTGATGAATTACGCGGGCAACTGAAAGGCAGCATTCTGACACCCGCTGATCCTGATTATGAGGCGGCACGGCGCGGTTGGCTGCTAACAGTGGATCAGTATCCCGCCGTGATCGTAATTGCCAATGATGCACAGGACGTGGTGGCGGCAGTACGCTTCGCCCGCGATCTGGGACTTGGCGTCTCGGTGCAATCGACGGGACACGGGCTGAAGATTCCAGTGGATGAGGGTGTCTTGATCATCACCAAAAGAATGAAGGGACTACAAATCAACGCCGCGTCGCGTACCGCCCGCGCCGAAGCTGGCGTCGTCTGGGAGCAGGTGATCGCGGCGGCAGCAGAATTCGGATTAGCGCCGCTGGTCGGCACATCGCCCCACGTCGGCGTGATGGGCTACTCGCTCGGCGGCGGCATCGGCTGGCTGGCGCGTAAATATGGACTGGCGGCGGATAGTGTGCACGGCATCGAGATCGTTACACCGGATGGCGAACTGCGCCGCGCTAGTGCCACCGAGAATAGCGATCTGTTCTGGGGGGTGCGTGGAAGTGGCGGCAACTTCGGGGTGGTCACTGCCATCGAGTTCAGCCTGTATCCCGTCGCCACGATCTACGGCGGCAACCTGAGCTATCCGGGGCATCTGGCGGGCGAAGTGCTGCGCTTCTATCGGGAGTGGACGAAGCAACTGGCGGAGGAGATGACCTCCTCACTCACTCTCGTCAAAATCCCCTCGCTGCCGCAAGTGCCGGAGGAGATGCGCGGCAGGATGTCCGTGATCCTCAAGGCGGTCTACGTCGGCGATGCAGCCGCTGGCGCGGCGATGATACAGCAGTGGCTAGATTGGCAGATGCCCACCAGTAACACCTTCAAGGAGATGCCCTTCACCGAGATCGGAACGGTGGCGAATGATCCCGTCGATCCGAGTCCGGGCTATCCTTCTAGCGAAATGCTCGATGAACTGAGCGACGAGGCTATCGCGGTGATGGTGCGCTACGCCACCAACCCCAGGTCCCCGCTGACGATCAGTGAGCTGCGCCACGCTGGCGGCGCGATCACCCGCGCGGATCGCAGTGCTAACGCCATCGGCAACCGCGACGCGCAGTTCTACATGACGATGGCAGGACTCGCGCCAACCGTAGAAGCACGCACGGCAGTCGAAGCCTACATCCAGCGCTACAGTGCCGATCTCAAGCCATATCTGCGTGGCGGCGTGTATCTGAACTTTGTGCGTGGCAGCGAATTGGGTAAGCGGACAAAGGATGCCTATTCAGCGGAGTCATTGGCGCGTCTGGTAGCGCTGAAGCAGCAGTACGATCCGGCGAATATGTTCCGCTACAGCTATCGGCTGGTGGAGTAGACACCAGAGCGAATGCCAGATTTCTAAACTCATAGCATCAAGCTAGTGTGCTGGAGTGAATTGAACACCGGAGGCTAAAGGTCATTAACGAAATAGTACGGTAAACCACCCCTCACCCCCTCTAGCCGCTTGCGACTAGAGGGGGTGTTTGTTTTGCCCTTCTCCAGCCTGCACGAGAGGGGTCGGGGTGAGGGGCTAGTAGCCTAGACGGTGTGCCGCACTAATTTAACAATCTGCATTAGCGCTCCGGCTACAGGCAGATGCCCCTAAACCCGACTGAAGTCGGCTTCCACCATCTAGCGTGGGTTCGTGACCACTGCCGTCGCAGGGACGGTAGTACATAGGTAGGCGGCTTCAGCCGTCTTTTACCTGTATTTTTATGTAGCCGGGTTGCTTTAGCGCCCGGCTCGGAGTGCGAACATCCTTAGCTTGATGCCTATGGGTTTAGAAACCTGCCCCTACCTTGAAGTGTGATGCAAATGGTGCTGTAACCGCCAGTTGCTTCTTCTCTCTGCCCCACCAGACGGCGAACAAAATCAGACTCCCCTCTAGCCGCTTGTGGGAGAAGGGGCTAGGGGGTGAGGGTCACGTCAACAACTCATGTCTCGCTGTTGAACTATTTAACCTGAGTTTCGGATACGGACGTGAGGATGGTCGGGTGTTCTTAGCAGCCCCCTCCGTCAACGGCGTACACTGCTCTAAATAACACGGATTCCCCTCTCCGTTGACGGAGAGGGGGTAGGGGGTGAGGTCAATCTATCCGAAACTCAGGTTATTTAGTTGATTTCCATCATTGCCCTGAACTGCTTTACCTACTCCACCTAAATCCTTAAATTGACCTCTATCGCGGTGAGGCACCCTCATCCACAATTCAGGCTAACCAGCAAATTTACCTGCAAAATATATCGTTTTATGGAGCTTGAACTGACTACTGCTATAATTTTGGCGCTAATCTATCACCAATATAGAGTAATTTCGGTAGGTTACCCGTGTCTTTGCCTTCACACCCGGCGTCATCAGGTGAAAACAGAGTTTCCAGCGGTATTAGCGGTCTAGATGAGATTCTGCATGGCGGATTCGTTGCTGAACAGGTTTATCTGATACGCGGTGGTCCGGGGACAGGCAAAACCACACTGGGTATGCATTTCCTTAATGCCGCGAAAGCCACTGATCAAAAAACACTGTTCATCAATCTCGGTGAGACTGAAAAGCAGATTCGCTGGCACGCCCTGCGCAGCGGTATCGATTTATCCGATGTGGCATTCCTCGATCTTACGCCTTCGCCAGAGTTCTTCACCAAGGCACAGAGTTACAATGTGTTCTCGCCTGCCGATGTTGAGCGCGAACCAACCACCCAGCGGATTATTTCCGAGATCACCGCGCTGCACCCCAACCGTATCTTCCTTGATGCGGTCTCGCACCTGCGTTACCTCTCCGCGCAAACCTTTGAATTTCGCCGTCAGATTCATTCCTTCCTGCGTTTCTTGGTAGAGCAGGGATCAACGGTGCTGTTGACCTCGGAAGCTACGGAAGCCGAGCCTGACGATGACTTACAGTACATGGTCGATGGCATCATCGAGCTGAAGAACGCGGATTTCAGGCGCACGTTGACCGTAACCAAGTTTCGTGGTTCGGATTTTCGCAGCGGCAATCACTCCATGCGCTTAAGCGGCGTCGGCATGAAAGTATTCCCCCGCATCCTGCCGGGAGAAAGCCACCATTTCGTGCGCGAAACTATCTCCTCCGGAGTTCCTGAGGTAGATCAACTGCTGCACGGCGGCTTGGAACGCGGCACCATTAGCATCATCAGCGGTCCTACGGGCGTAGGCAAGACGACGCTGGGCATCCAGTTTATGAAAGAAGCGGCGAGTCGGGGCGAACAATCGGTAATCTACATCTTTGAAGAAATCAAGGATACGTTGCTAGATCGGTCTGAGTCGATCAGTTTGCCAGTAAGAGACATGATCGAGCGTGGGACGCTGAAAGTGGTTCAGATCGAGCCGCTGCTCTATACGCCGGATGAATTCGCGCAGATCGTTCGGGACGACGTGGAAAAATACAACTCCAAGATCGTCATGATCGATAGCATTGCGGGCTATCGCTTGTCGTTACGCGGAGAGGATTTGATCCCGCATCTACATGCCTTGAGCAAGTACCTGCAAAATATGGGCGTTGCTGTCCTCCTGATCAACGAGATTGACCAGATAACCGGAGATTTCCGGGCAACTGAAAATGGGGTCAGTTACATAGCGGATAACCTGATCTTTTTGCGCTACATCGAGCTGCTGGGAGAACTTCGCCGCGCGATTGGCGTGCTTAAAAAGCGGTTGAGCGGGTTCGAGCCGTTCTTGCGAGAGTTCCGCATTACATCTGCTGGGATAACCGTAGGGGAACCACTGACGCATCTACGGGGCATCCTGAGTGGTAGCCCAACGTGGGCAAATCAAGATGATGAGTGATCTTCGCAGGCGGCACGTACAGCACACCTTAATCGTTAATGGGGGGCATTAATTTTGATGCCTTCTATTTTTTTTATAGGCGGAGTGCTGTACCTTTAGGCTGTTACCGCTAATTTAGCGATGATCGAGGTAACAATGCCTTAACGGTTAGGAAGCTATATACAAACGGACATTCCAGCGTCAGGAGCTAACGGTTGAGTCGCATCTTGGTTGTGCTAGATCACAAAGAGAACCGACGTCTGCTCGTAGATTACTTGCAGCAGCAGCATGAGATCATCGTTGCTGACAGCGCCGCTGGGCTGACTGGTAGCTTCGATTGTGTCGTCATTGATGGGGTTTCGCTAGAACGCTTTTCAACCGAGATTCGCAACCTTCGCCGCGATTCTGAACCTAATTTTCTGCCCGTTTTGCTGATCACCTCGCAATCCAGCGCTGCACTATCCTCCCACCAGCTATGGCAAATAGTTGATGAGCTTGTACATACACCAATCGAAAAGATTGAACTTCAGGCGCGCATTGCCATCCTGTTACGCGCCCGCAAGCTATCAGTAGAGTTGGCGCAGGCGAATGGGCAGCTTCAGCAGCAAATTGTGGAGCGCCAGCAGGCGGAAAGGGCGCTAGAAGAATCGCTGGCGACAACCACCGAATTGTATGACATTGGGCGGCGGATGATGGAGCAGCGTACACCGGATGGCATTCTGCACGCCCTGCTGCTTAGCACCAAACTGCAATCCGTACATTACGCAGCGATCCATACCTTTACCTATGATAACGAGGCGAAATCAGCACCACAGCGCCAAACCATCGCCACCGTCAAAACAGCCAGTAACGGCGCTGATGTCGATGTCGTAGGCATGGATTTGGTGCTGCAATCCTACATGGTGGATGGGCGCTTGCGCGAATCGCCGCTGTGGATTGAAGATGTGGCGCATGACAGTCGGTTGGATGAGCAGGCGCGTCAACAATTATTGAGGCAGGAAACACGTTGCTTGACGGGCTTTCAGCTCGAAGCAGGCACCAAATGGAACGGGCAGATTGAGCTGCACAGCAAGATTCCTAATGCGTGGACTGCTGGCGATCTAGTTTATATCCAACATCTGCTAGACCGTGCGGCAGTGATGCTCGATAACATCCAGTTGCTGCAATCCGAGATTCAGGCACGCCAGCAGGCGGAACTGGCGGATAAGCAAAAACTAGAATTTCTAGCCATGATCTCGCATGAATTGCGAACACCTCTCGCCTCTATCAAAGGCTTTGCCACTACGCTGATGGCGGATGACGTCAACTTTGAGGCAGACCAGCAAAGATATTTTTTGACCATCATTGACGAAGAGTCGAATAAACTTAATAAACTTGTCGGTCAATTGCTGGATCTATCACGGATTCAGGCAGGCATCCTCTCTATTGCGTTAAGTGTCCATAATGTGACGGAAGTTCTTGCTGATGCCAGCCCTCAACTCCAGATTCTGACAACCGATCATCAGTTCACTATTGACGTACCCGATCAACTTTCACTGATCATGGTCGATGTTGAGCGCCTGTCGGTAGTCATCACCAATCTAGTGGGCAATGCCGTAAAGTATTCACAACCACACAGCCGGATCGCCTTACGCGCCTATGAAGAACAAGTTCAGCGACTTATCGTTTTTGAAATCACAGACGAAGGTGTCGGCATTCCGTTGGAGGAGCGTAACAGGGTATTTGAAGCGTTCAGGCAGTTGGCTAAACCATCAAAGAATCAACCGCGCGGCGCTGGTCTAGGGTTGGCGATCTGTAAAGGGCTGGTCGAAGCACATGGCGGTGCCATTTGGATCCAAGATCAGGCTACTCCCGGTACAACTGTTGCTTTCTCGATCCCCATTTACGCGCCGAAGGAACTCTTAAGCCAGTGAAGCGTAACCGCTGATCGATTGCTACTTCTTCTCTCTGCCCCACCAGACTGCCAGCACGATCAATACCACCGCCACGCCGAACAGCGCCACCGTCGGCAGCACACCCGCATCGCTGATCACCGTGCCTTGAACTGCCGAGGGGTCGTTATCAACAGCGGAGAGCAGCACTGCGATCCCGCCGATAAACGCGATCAGCGCGGCAGCGACTAGCGCCAGACGGCGGCGGGCAAAATCGACCACCGTTACCGCACTGCCACTACGCCGCGTCGTTCCCTGTGGATTCGACTTCTGTACAGTGTCCCACTCCTCATTGAGTCGCTTGGTCAAGCGCGCACGGAAATCACTCGGCGCGGACTCACTCGTGATCTCGTGCAGTTCACGGATCAACGGCATAAACTCTGTTGCTGGCGAGGCAGCATCCAATTTCACCATACGCCCATCCATCACTGCGTCGGTCAGGTTTGCCACGTCCCGATCCAGTTCGGGGTTATCGGCATCGGTAGGTAGGATCGGTTCAGTCATGCGAGATCGCCCACCTCGTTGCGGATCGCTTGCAAGGCGCGACGGTACAGCGACTTCACCGCCTCCAAAGTCTGATGGCGTCGTTCGGCGATCTCTTGAAAAGTCAAATCGTCGCTAAAACGTAACAAGATAATCTCCTGATAGTGCTCTGGCAATTTACGCAGCGCCTTCTGCACCTGCGCCCGTAAATCGATGGAGTCGTGTTCGCCCGTTTCCGTGCGCAACGTGCGCTCCATATCTTCAATCGCCACATCTTCCTGTTCGTGGCGGATATGCCGTCCATGTTTGCGGTAATAGTCCACGATCTGCCGATTGACAATCGTGTACAACCACGTATTGAACTGTGAACGCGCCTCAAACCCTGTCAGCGAGCGCACCACAGCGATGAATATCTCCTGCACCACGTCTTCCACATCCCGTTCGGGGATGCGTGTCTTGACGCGGTTGTAAACCTTGTTGAGGTAGCGATTGTAGAGGATCAGGAACGCCTCCCGATCACCCGTTCGCGCTTGCCCCGCCAGTGCCTCATCCGTTGTAGCCGGAAGCATCAAGGCATCCTTTAAGTCGTAACTATTGGCACAATAAGTGCGTTCGTCGCTGAAGTGAATTGCAGAAAGGCAAAGTATAGCCGAAATCTGCATGGCGGGTAGAATTTCAGCGTAATCAGTGTGTTTCGCAAGGATATAACAAAATGAGTGATCACAAACCAACCGCGCTGACCGGCTTGAAGGTGGGGATCATCGGCAGCGGCGTGATGGGTGAGGCGATGATCGGCGGTTTGCTCAGTCAGGAAGTGCTGACTCCGGATCAGATCGCGGCGTCGGATCTGCTGCCCGCCCGCTGCAAGGAACTGGAAGATCGCTATCAAATCCACGCGACCACCGATAACTGCGCGGTGGCGGAAGCTACCGATGTGCTGGTATTGAGCATTAAACCGCAGATGCTGGACAAAGTGCTGCCGGAATTACACCACGGCTTAACGAAAAAGCCGAAGGTCGTCCTGAGCATCATCGCGGGCGCTTCGATGCAGGTGCTGAGCGAGGGCATGGGCAACGCCAACGTGATCCGCGCCATGCCCAACACGCCCGCCCGCATTGGTCAGGGGATCACCGTGTGGACGGCATCACCGAGCACGCCCGCCGAACAGCGCGAACATGCCCGCCGTCTGCTGCAAACCTTCGGGGAAGAAGTGTTCGTTGAAGATGAGCATTATCTGGATATGGCGACGGCGCTCAGTGGATCGGGTCCGGCGTATGTGTTCATGTTCATGGAAGCGATGATCGACGCGGGCGTACACCTCGGATTCCCGCGCCGTCTTGCCGAGCAGTTAGTGCTGCAAACGGTGCGCGGATCGGTGGAGTACGCAGCGTACACGGGCGAACATCCGGCGGCGCTGCGGAATCAAGTGACCAGTCCGGGCGGCACTTCGGCGGAAGCGATCTATCACTTGGAGAAGGGCGGCTTGCGTACCGTCATCTCGCGGGCGATCTGGGCGGCGTATCAGCGCAGCGTCTCGCTCGGCGCAGGGCAGAAGGTCAGCCATCCGGCGAAGGTACGCAACCCCGATGAGCTGGATCACGGGCGGTAGTTGAAGGCTCAACCCTTAGGAATTGCACGTAGCAAATTTGGTATAAAATCGCATTCGATGTTCTCTGTAGTTAGATCTGCTGTGCATTGACATAGAACAAGTGTTCGGTGTACTATTGATTGCTACGTGCAGGAAATTTGCTAGACTTGCTGGGATAGATGCATGGGAAATTTTCAATCATGATTACCTACGTGTATGACAATCTCTTTGAGAGTCCAGCGCAAGTATTGGTAAATACGGTGAATACAGTAGGTGTAATGGGCAAGGGAATTGCACTAGAGTTTAAGCGCATTTACCCCGAAATGTTCAAACAATACCAGCAACTATGCGAAAGAAATCAATTTCATATTGGTCAGTTATGGTTATACAAGACATCTCATAAGTGGATTTTGAACTTTCCAACTAAGCAAAGTTGGCGACAAAAATCCAAGCCCGAATATATAGAAATCGGTTTGCAAAAGTTCGTTAGTACCTATGCCCAAAAGGGCATTACTTCCATTTCCTTTCCTATGCTTGGATGTGGCAACGGCGAGTTAGACTGGGAAACTCAAGTTCGTCCATTGATGGAAAGTTATTTGGATACTCTTCCGATCACTGTCTATATACACTTGTACTCCTTGGAAGCAGAAAAACCCGAACATCAAGACATCGAAGCCATAAGGTCGTGGTTGCAAGGTGAACCTCAGTCGATTGCATTTGGTGAGTTTTGGCATGATCTAGTGACACTTGTGCAGAGGGAACAGGTGTTTATGGCTCTGGATACTAAACTACCCTTTACAGCGCGTATTGATTCAGATGGAAACGGTATATGGATCAGCGCTGGAACACAATCAGCATACTGCATTGCGCGGGATGACAATGGTTTTTTGGACTTGTGGCAATATATTCGCAGCGTGGGTTACTGCTTTCCTGACAAATTTCCCGGCGATTTAGGAAAATATAAAGGTCAGGTGATGGGATTGCTTGCTGGGCTTAGCTATATTGAACCTGTGACGTTAGCCTTGAAAGATGGTATTCAGAAGATGGGTTTACAGTTAGTTCCAAGATTCGATTTCAAAGCAGCTGAGATAATTCAACATCAACTAGAACGTGTCCAACATGGATAAATCAGAGAAACCTGATGCGCAAGCATTCCTTGCACATCTTCAAGCCTTACGCAAATCTGATTGGCTTGGTTCAGAGCGTACGTGGTGGACAAGATATGCTTTCCACTTTACTGATGTGCGTAATGCAGTAAGTATTTTCAAGCGTGGTGAATTGTTATCAAGACAGCAGTTAATTAAAGAAAGTATTGATTTTGTTGATGCCGCCAGTTCTGAGGTTATTCAACATACGCACATGCGATGGAAAGATTTTGTCAGGTTATATTTTCGACCAAGAACGCCAACTTTATATGCAAATGAGGGCTTTAGTCCTAGCAGCAATCCAAATAAATACAATGCTCGCTGTCCAGTACCAATTTATTTCCTTTTTAATCTTGAGAAGCTACTGTGTCAAGCTGATTCAAGATTTAGCGATGGAAACTTAGCATCAAATTCCTCTAATGTTTATGCTTCTGGAAACGATTTTGTATCCTTGCCATTTCCATACATTTATCACGATTCTAGAATCTCGGAGGAACTTAAAAAGGAAATCACAAACCGAAAAAATGCCGAAGTGCTTGTACCTGCTCGGCTTAGTTTGGAAGATTTGGAGATCATTTGGTGTCGATCTCAAGCTGAATATGAAACACTTCGACAGTTATTAGGTGAAGTCTTGTGGAGTACATGGAAAGATAAGGTGACGGCAATAGCCGAACGCCCGTTATTTTTTCGGAACTGGGTATATGTCGAGTCGGCACTCCTTTCCTCAACTAAAATTGTCATTAATTTGCACGAACCATCCAATAAGTATGATTTTGGAAGATTTCATCTGAAAATAGAAATTACGGAGAGTTCTACGGGATTAATTTACGAAGCTGAGACGTCAGATTTTGTTTTTTCTCAATCGCAACTTTCTTATGATTTAAGCAATCTGCTTGATCCAAACCACTATAGTGTTAGTTTTTATATTGATAATTGCCTTGCTTATTCAAATTCCTATGATCAAAAGGATGAAATACCATTCTAGATAATCATCCTCTTGATATTCCGATTAAAGTCTCACAGTTTACACGTTATAGATTTCGCCGTACTTCTTCTTCAGATACGCCATATACGAACGAGACTGCATCGGTTCGCCCGTCGCTCGCTTGATCAACTCCTGCGGCTCGTACTTCCGACCGTACTGGTGGATATTCTCGCGCATCCAGCGCAGCAGCGATCCGAACTCACCAACAGCGATCGCATCGGGGATGGCGCGGGGCAGAAGGTCAGCCATCCGGCGAAGGTGCACAACCCCGATGAGCTGGATCACGGACGCTAACGACGGGTCGAATCAGAGCTAGGTTTCGCCACAAGGATCAACACTGCCACAGCACCCTGATAACGCAGACCTGCGTATTTGAATATTCTTTCGTAGCCATTTGAGGCTAACTTCGCCTCTGGGTTCCCCCTCTCCTAATCTGTACTCGGATTGGAGAGGGGGGCAGGGGGTGAGGCTAAATCCAATCCCTGTCCAGTTTTTCAAATAGGCTCCACAAGCCATTTAACCTACGCTGATCGCTCACGAGCCACCGCCTAACGCCCCGGCACAACGCCCATTTGGCTCAGCGCCGCCCATAAAGCCAGATCGCTTGCGCTAGTCATTCAGCCCCAATACCTTGATCTCGTCACTGCTGCGCGGCGGGTTATAGCGTCCAATCAGGAACCAGAACAGAAAATTCAGCACGACGGCGCTCACCGCCGCCACATTCGTCGTCCGCCATGCCACCTCAACTGCGTGTCCTTGCAGCACGTAACACAAGCCGCGCACCGCTTCAGAGCACTCGTTAGACATCCGGTAGATGCCGTAACCCCACACGATGCCCCAACCGCCCAGCACGAAGATCAGCGTCACCAGACGGCGCTTCGGTTCCGCCCGTTGTACCAGAAATAGCGCACTGCCGAAGATGATCGTCAGCAGCAGCCAGCCACCCGCATTGATCAAGAATCCGTCCTACACCATAACGAGCCAACAATATCGTCCAAATTATAGCAACACAACGAGCCGCCTATCCGTATCTGAACCTGACCGCCAACCAGCACGAAAAGTTTATGAATTATTTAGCCCCCCTCTGACACCTGCTTTGGTGGGCTGATCATCTGTTGTCGCTGGGATTTCTACCTCCGATCTACTACGGCTCTACTCACCACGCCACCTTACCTGTGCAGTCTGCACCCGACATAAGCCCTACTCAGCGACATTAATTTCAGGTAAACTACTTCCACATCTTTTAACAATAGGCAGGATCATGACGCCGAACAATCCCCGGCTCAACAAAACCACCACCTTGACCGACTTTTTGCGTTACCAGACCCGCGATCTAACCTCGTGGATTGGTAAGGTGGGCGTTGCGCTGCGGATTCATCCCGATGCGGTGACGGTTCTCGGTCTGGTCTTTGTCATCGGCGCGGCACTACTGATCGCTGATGGGCAGTTCTTCCTCGCTGGCATCACCCTGATCCTCGGTCTGCCGCTGGATGCCCTAGATGGTGCAATCGCGCGGGCGATGGGGCGCAAGAGTCGCTTCGGCGCGTTCCTCGACTCCACGCTGGATCGCTACGCCGACGCCTTTCTGTACATGGGCTTGGCATATTATTACGCCGCGCAGGGGCTGCCTACCCTGATGGCGCTCTCCGTCTTCGCCCTGATCGGAGCCTATGGCGTCAGTTATGCGCGGGCGCGGGCGGAAGGGCTGAACATCGGCTCGATCAAAGACGGGCTGTTTGATCGCATGGTGCGCAGCGTGGTCATTATCCTGATGCTGCTCACAGGCATGATCCTCCCCGGCTTGATCGTGCTGGCGGTGGGTAATCACATCACCGCGATCCATCGCATCATTTTGGTGTATCATGCTACTAAGGATGACGAACGCCGCTGAGTAGTGCTACGAGTGCTAGGTGCTACGAGTGCTGAGGGAAAATGCGGTGCCGAAGTACCACAGTGCCGAAAGTGCCTTGAGTCCCGTAGGGACTTCGTTCGTTCAGCACGGCAATTCATTGCCGTGAAAAAGTCAGTGCCAGAAAGCCACTTACAGCTAACTCATCACTCATGACTTTTCAACGGAGGATACAGCATCATGCCCAAAGTATTCATCGTGGAAAACCCCGCCAAAGCTGACTACAAAGCATACGCTGTCGATCTCGCCTCCAAAGCGCAGGAAAAAGTCTACGCTGTCGAGTTCGAGCGTCAGGCGGATAAGAAGATCTACATGGTAGACGATCCCAAACGCGCCGACAAAAAAGTCTACTTCGTCGATTTCCCGTCGCAGGCGGATTGAGCGATACAGCCTTCGCAGTCCATCATCACGGCGCGAAACGGATCGTTGGTGGAAATCAAACCGCTTTCCAATTATTGCCTACCATAACCCATTTTTCGCCCATTTTCCCCATTAAAAAAATGGGTTTTAATGGCTTGGTCTTTCGCTGACTCTAATCGAGTGATCGGTGGCACTTTCTATCGACTCCACGACCTTCGTTCTGATCCACAGTCCCTTCCTCGGCGCGTTTACGTGGTCGCTGGTCGCGGATCAGTTGCGGCAGCGTGGTTATCGCGTGATCGTGCCGAGCCTCAGCGATCACGACGACAGCGACCTCCCTTACTGGCAGCAGCACGCCGACTCGGTGCGCCGCGCCCTCACCGATCTACCCGCCGATCAGCCGCTCACCCTTGTCGCGCACAGCGGCGCAGGACCGCGACTGCCAGCCATCCGCGCGGCATTGGATCAGCCTGTCACTGCCTATGTATTCGTAGATGCAGGCATCCCTGTCGATGGTACGAGCTGGCTCGATCTGATGCGCGTCGAATTACCTGATGTTGCTGCCGAACTCCACGCTTTGCTGATCGCTGGCGAACGCTTTCCCACATGGACGAGCACCGATCTCGCCGCCGAAATTCCCGATCCTGACACGCGTGATCGGATGCTTGCCGAGCTGCATCCCCGTCCGCTGGCGTATTTCGAGGAACTGCTGCCCGTGTTCGATTCGTTCCCCGATGCGCCCTGTCACTATCTACAACTCAGCGCTGGGTACGCGCTGTGGGCGGATCGTGCCGCCGCGCTCGGCTGGACGGTGCAGCGCATCGCGGGCAATCACTTCCATCTGCTCAACGATCCGAAATCCGTAACCGATGGCATCCTCGCGCTATGACATCGCTCAAGACGATCAGACTGCCACGACATAGTTTCCTAGTCTTGGCGCTCTTTTTGACCATAATGCTAATCATCTCGTTTTTTGTGCGTGGGCTACTATACGACCTTACGATCACTGGCGTACCGATTTTCTATCCATATCTGTTGTATGCAACCAGCCTCGCCGCTTACATCGTGACACCGCTGCTTATTTTGTTATTGATCTTCCTCTGGTCTGTTCATAATAAAAGTTACGACATCTTGGTTATTGCCTGCCTGATTATTTTGCCGTTCTGCGGTTGGGTTGCCTTTTCCGCAGGCGACTATGATATTGATGTTTGGGGTCTCGGCTTGACAACCGATCACTACCAATCGCTACGAGTAGGCAACGAAGTATTTCACCTTGTCCTATACAAAGGATTCTTTGGCTACGGCGGCGGTAGTGTGTTTCGCTGCAACTTTTTCGGCTTAGTGTGTAGAGGTATCTATACGGAAACTTGGGGATCGGAAACCGACACAGGATATAGCACTTTTGCTGATCCACCAAACAACCTGCGATTGGACTCAGAGGGTTATACTATTACACTTCATTACGGTGAGAACATTCTGTTTCAATACACCTTAGCACACTAGTGAATTAACCCATGCCTCAATCTCAGATCATCCCTGTACGTGCGCCCAACGCCGATTACCCGATCTACGTCGGTGCTGGCTGGCTAGATGCCCTGCCCGATTTGCTCGTCCAGCGCCAACTGACGGGCAAAGTCGCCATCGTCACCAACACCACACTCGCGCCGTTGTACGCCGAATCGCTGAACAAGCGGCTGCCCGACGCGCCGATCCTGACCGTGCCCGACGGTGAACAGTTCAAAACGCTGGATACGGTGCGTTCGCTCTATGACGCTTTCATCGACGCGGGATTAGATCGCAAGTCGGTGATCCTCGCCTTCGGTGGCGGTGTGCTAGGCGATATGGC
>JAHBVK010000047.1 GCA_019637555.1 Anaerolineae bacterium | reverse complement strand
TCCGGGGTGGGTCATTGAACGCTTACTTCAAGAGGGTAAGCTCCCCAACGTACAGCGATTGATCGATATGGGCGTTTACGTGCACAATACAATTGGCGAGTGGCCCAGTTTGACTGCTGCTGGTCATGCTGCTGTGTTCAATGGCGCTTATGGCAACGTCAACGGGATCACCGGAAATGGTGTCCCCTTTGCTCCATTTCCGCAGCACACTATTGGTGAAGGCGGGATCAGCGGTTACAGCGCGGCAAGTCTACTGACCGAGCCGATCTGGATCACGGCGGCGCGGCAGGGTTTGAAATCGTCGTTGATCAGCGTGACGCAAAGCGGACCCTTCGAGATGTATACCAGCGCCGATTATGTTTCCTCGCAAGGCGCGAAGTCGTTCGGCGATTTCAGCGATTATCTGACCATCATAGATGGTTATGCGGGACTCAAGTTCGATCCCGGTGTTGTTCGCGGTGGAACTGGCGGGGTAGAGATCAGCAAAACAGAGGCGACGGAGTGGACGAATCTGCCTGCTGGCGCGGCGTTCCGCGCCTTCAGACTCGGCGGTGGCAGATCGGATCAAGTGCGCGAAACCACGCTAAACGGCTTGATCATTGCGTCGGATGGCACCACCTTCGATCATATCGCTCTGAGCGCGGATAAGGATTACAGCAGCGCCACGATATTACGCCCAACGCCAGCCGCAAATGATGCCTCACAAATGAGCGATCCTGTCTGGTTGACGATATGTGATCAAGGCGATTGCGGCACAGGCTGGACACAGCTTCGGCTCACTGATCTAGCGGCAGATGGGACGAGCTTCACGCTGTGGCACACCGCTGGCAGCGATCTAACCGGACATGTGACCTCAGATGTTGATGTGGATGCGTTGCGAGCCATAGGTGGCGCATTCACAGGCAACGGTATGTCAATTCCTGCACCGTTCCCATCTGCACCGTCGCTGCCCAATATTTACGGCGAAATCGCCTTCACAGTGAACGAATGGGAGTTCAGCAATCTGATTGCTCAGATTGAGCGCAATCAGCACGATCTCTACTTTAGCTACGCGCCATTTCCCGATGAGTGGCATCACGCCTATTACAGCTATATGGATCAGAACTCACCACTGTATTCTCCTGATATAGCAGCCCGTGCATGGAGCTACGAGCAAGCCATCTACGGCAATCTGGATATGCACTTGGGGCGGATCATGGATGTGTTGGACAGCACCGGACGCCCGTGGAATATCGTCCTGTTCACCGATCACGGCTTCACGTCGGCGTGGCGCTTTGTCTATCCTAATCGCATTTTGCTGAACGCTGGTTTGCTAGTGCTAGATTCTAGTGGTCGCGTTGATCCAACGAAAACAAAGGCTTACTTCGGCAATGAAAATGCGGGCGGCGTTCATATCAACAGGGTTGATGGGCAGTTGCACGGCATCGTCACCGCTGACGAGTACGATGCTGTCGTCCAGCAAGTGATCGATGCCCTAACCAGCGCCGTTGATCCGGCGACCCAAAAGCCAGTCATCTCCAATGTTTATCGCAGCGAAGATTTTGTAGACGAGGGTTTAGGGGGTGCGAACAACGCCGATCTGTATCTGGAACTCGCCTACGGCTATTATTGGCAGCCCAACCGCAATGCAGGACGGATTGCCGAAGCCGCGCCATCGTTTCTATCGGGCGTTCACGGATTTCGTCCCTCGAGCACGCCATCGCTGCAAGGCTTTGCCGTGCTCGGCGGCGCGAACTTTGCCGACGGCGTATCCGTCGCCACCGCCAACAGCACCGATCTGACGCCGACTGCCGCACTAACAATCGGCATTCCTCCCGCTGATCACTGGACTGGTATCGCCCACAAGGATTGGATAGCTGAGAAGTAATAAACGAAACCGATGAAATTCGATTAAATGATTTAGAAACTGACGGTAAGTAGTGGTAATGCAAACTCTCATCCCCTGCCCTCATCCCGCAAGCGGGAGAGGGTGATCCGCTTTGGGAGGATGATCACCTGAGATTCCGACTCTAATGATAAATTTCGTCGCTTCCCCCGTAGTTAGACCTGTCCGTCCTTCCACTATAAACGTAGAGAAGTGGTACGACAGCATCGGGGTGAGGTAAATCAGATCAAAATCATCGTCGCCCACACAGTCCCCAGATTCAGCGGAAGCTGCTGCCAGTGATCACCATAATCCGTTGTTTGCCAGACATCGCCGTTGCTCAATCCGGCATAAAGATGCCCCGATGCAGCAGGATCGGTGAGCAACGCGTACGGGAAATAGTTCAACGGCTGGGGCAATCCACCTGCTAGCTTTTCCCATTTTCCGCCACCACGACAACGATAGATATAAGCGTTAGCGTCACCCTTTCCGCCGTGTGCGCGTTGAGGTCCGGGCGCTGTCGCGCAGTACACGACATCAGGGTGTTCAGGATCGCCGTTAGCTGCCCAGCCGTAACGCTCTTCTAGTCCACCGCTTCCAGCACGCCCTAACATTGAGCCTACTACCGAGCCGATAGTCATGGGATCAGGCTGCGTCCAAGTCGCGCCCGCATCTTGACTGTAAGCAGCGCCAGTCCCGCCACCCTCATACACCCAATTGCCATTGGTCGGATGCCAAGTCATCGAGTGGCAGTCGTGGAGCGCACCTTTTTGGTGTCCCGTCCAAGTTTTGCCACCATCGGCGCTGCGGAGGACATCTCCAAGCTCAATTCCGGCGACGATCAAGTTGGGATCAGTTGGGGAGACGACTAATCCCTGAACGTAAGGCTGATTCATTGGCATCTCAGCGGGAGTGAACCACCACCAGCGCCGCCGTTTGCGGAAGGATTCCAATTCTTCCCACCGCTGACCGCCATCCCGCGATGTGAATATCGCTGGCGGCTTTGTCCCTGCGTATATCAATCCCTGAACAACTGGACTGACGGCAATAGACTTGACGATTTGCCCCTTCAGCCCGAGTGGTTGCCACGTTTTGCCGCGATCCTCAGATCGCAGAACGCCGTTGCCTTGCGTTCCCGCATAGATCACGTTTGGGTTATGCGGATCGGCAGCCAAGCAGCGCACATTCTCGCCTTCGAGCAGAAATTCCACTGACCAATTGCCGCTAGCATTATCTTCCGCCCGCGCTAGATTGCTGCCACTCGTTGAGATAATAGTTCTGGTTCGGCTCATAGTCACCGTTCCTAAAACAAAAAAACCCCGCATCAACATGATACGAGGTTTTCGTTTTGTTTGTCTACTTTGCTTCCGTTACACCGGATTAGGTACGGCGCTAAACGGTGGTACATCGGGGTTACTACCCGTCTGCGCATCCTTGCGGGCGCTGCCCGGCTTGACTTCCAGCCGTTTGCCACGCGCCACAGGCTCGCCCATCAGTTGAAGGAACTCATCGTAGTCGATGGTTTCCACTTCGATCAGGCGGTTGGCGATGGCATCCAGACGATCACGGCGTTCTGCCAGCACTTGCTTGGCACGGTTGTACGCTTCCTCCACGATCTTACGTACTTCCTCGTCGATGATCTCGGCTACGGCTTCACTGTAGTCGCGCTGCTCGGAGATTTCACGTCCGAGGAAGACCATCTCGTCTTTCTGACCGAAGATCATCGGACCAAGACGATCACTCATGCCGTAACGCTGCACCATCGCGCGGGCGTAACGGGTGACGCGCTCCAAGTCGCTGCCGTTGCCGCCGCCTGCGCCAGTAGTAATCTCACCGAAGGCGATCTCCTCAGCGGCACGTCCGCCGAGCGTCATGGAGATCATGTCCTTGATGCGGGCGCGAGTCTCAACCATCGTATCTTCATCAGGCGCATCCAGCAGCGTGGAGCCGCCAGACATACCGCGTGGGATGATGGTGATCTTCTTCACGGGTTCGCAGTAGGGCAGAACGTGAGCGACGACGGCGTGTCCAGCTTCGTGATACGCCACCAGACGCTTCTGCTCCTCGCTGATCACGCGGCTTTTACGTTCTGGACCAAGCATCACGCGGTAGATAGCTTCTTCCATCTCACGCATGGACACGCTCTTCTTGTTCTTGCGTGCTGCCAAGATCGCCGCCTCGTTGACCAAGTTCTCCAGATCAGCGCCGACAAAACCGGAGGTCTGCCGCGCCAATGCCTTCAGATCAATGTCAGAGCCGAGTGGCTTACCGCGCGTGTGAACCTTGAGGATAGCCTCACGTCCACGAATGTCAGGGCGATCCAAGACCACGCGACGGTCAAAACGTCCGGGACGCAGCAATGCTGGATCGAGGATGTCGGGACGGTTGGTCGCGGCGGTGATGATCACGTTGGTATCGGTGTCGAAACCATCCATCTCTACCAGAATCTGGTTGAGCGTCTGTTCGCGTTCGTCATGGCTACCGCCGAGTCCAGCACCACGATGCCGACCAACGGCGTCAATTTCGTCAATGAAGATGATGCAGGGGCTGTGCCGCTTCGCCTGATCAAAGAGGTCGCGCACGCGGCTTGCGCCCACGCCGACGAACATCTCCACAAATTCAGAACCGCTGATGCTGAAGAAGGGTACGCCAGCTTCGCCAGCAACTGCCTTCGCCAACAATGTCTTGCCCGTACCAGGATGACCGACCAGCAGCACGCCCTTAGGAATGCGGGCACCAAGCTGGATGAACTTCTCTGGCTCTTTAAGGAACTCGACTACTTCCTTGAGTTCTTCTTTCGCCTCGTCAGCGCCAGCTACGTCCTCGAAGGTCACAGTTGGCTGATCGCCAGTGATCATGCGGGCGCGGCTCTTGCCGAAGGACATTGCCTGATTGTTGGTTCCCTGTGCCTGCCGCAGCATCAAGTAAATAAAACCGAGCAGCAGTACCAACGGCAGCAGTGATCCTAAAATCTGCACGATGGGCAAAATGTCGCTCGGTGGCAGCACCTGAATCTTGGATTGAATTTCGCTCAGATTCGCTTCCGACACGCCCAGCGATAGTAGCTGTTCTGGCAGTGGTAGCGCCGGGTCTTTGCGACTAATAAAGACCTGATTATTGGTCTTAGTGACGCGAACTTCGTTCTGGCTCACGTCAATGGAAACGATCTGTTTGCGTTGGGCATCATCATTAATCATCTGCGCCAGTTCACCGATCTTTAGATCGGAAGACGCGGGGTTGTTATTCCGCACCCCAAAGATGATTACCAGAATCGCAATGCCGATCAGCACGTAAATGAAAATGTTGCGGAAGCGTGGATTGTTCACGGCTGTCCTCTCTACCCTACCAGTCCTCTTTAACCCGTGCACCCTTACCTAACGACAACGACTTACAGCTTATGTCTGTCATCTAGCTTACAGTACGTACTCGGTGATCCGATGATGCACGTGGTTCGCGGATGTAATGGGATTATACCAGTGTTATTGCTCGTATGCAGCACTGACGTTCAGAAAACGGAGACTTCTGATAGCTTTCTAATAGGCATTGCAGCACAAGCTCCACAGAACATAGTTAGCAACAAGGTAACTGTATTCTCATATTGCTAGATGCAGCCCCGACAAAACAAGCCCATCCCAGTGGCAACTGCAATTTATAGTGTCGGACGTGAACTTAGGTTAGATAAGACTCAGAGCGATGGTTGCTGCCAACCGCCAAATGTTTTTTCGACAATCTGAGCGACCTTCAGCGCCACATCTTCGCGCCAAGGGTTAGCTACTATCTGTACGCCGATGGGTAAGCCTTCCGGCGACGTGCCCGCGCGCACCACCGCAGCGGGCCAACCGACTAAATTGTAGGTGGCGGTATAGCTGAACCCGGCGAAATGGTCGTACTGCGTGCCGTGTATGATCGCAACATTGGCGTTTACGGGACAGATGATCACATCGTAATTCGCCATAAATCCCAGCATCTGACTGCGGAACAAATCCATTTCACGCAGCCGTTTGCCAAATTCCCTGCCAGTTACTTCTTTATCAGGGCTGCCAAAACGGCGACTCGTTTGCGTCGTGCCAGCCTTCTCCAATATTTCAAGCGTGCCGTAGCCGCCATCAGCAACATTCAAGGAAGTCCACAAACTCCATGTTTCTTCCATACGGTTAGGACGATCTTCTGTGATTGTGGCGACCTGACCTTTAAGTGAATGTGCAACCTCGGTTACAGTCCGCACAATCTCAGGGGTCGGTGTTCCTGTGCCATTATCTGTATAAAATGCCACGCGCAGCGTACTCAAATCTACCGCTTCAGGATTGGCTGGTGGCATGGGTACGATCATGGGATCCTGCCAATCCGGTCCGGCAATAATGCCGAGCAGCAGAGTCAGGTCATCGACGGATCGGGCAAGAGGTCCAATAGTTTGATAAGCATCGGTTGCGCCTACCGCGTAAGGGAGAATATTACCGCTGCGGGGTACACGTCCCGATGTTGGCTTAATCCCCGCTATGCCACAAAAGTGCGCGGGCAAACGAACACTCCCGCCATAATCGCTACTAAGGTCAAAAGGGGAACCGCCACTGGCGATGATCGCCGCCGCGCCACCGCCACTTCCTCCTGAGGTACGGGTCAGATCATAGGGGTTGTTTGTGCGTCCATAAATCAGGTTGTCTGTTTCAAACGCGATTGTTAATTCAGGCGTGTTGGTTTTTCCCAGCAGAATTGCCCCTTCCTTTTTTAAGCGAGCAACGACGGTTGCATCTTTCTCTGGGAGGAAATCCTTGCGCCCTAACGTACCGCCTGTGGTAACAACTCCCTCTGTGTCCAGCGAATCCTTGATCGTCATCGGGACGCCGTGCAGCAAGCCGTTATTTTCACCCCGCGCTAGTAGTTCGTCAGCAGAGCGTGCCTCAGCCAATGCCTGATCCGCGCGTAACTGGACCAGCGCATTGAGCTTCGGGTTCACCTCCTCAATTCTGTTGAGGTAAGCCTGTACAACTTCGACGGAGGAGATCTTTTTTGCCTTGATGGCACTTGCCAACTGCACCACTGAAGAATAAACGATCTCTGATTGCACCCTACGATCCTTTCGCTGTTCTCGACTTGATGATTTGCTGGAGTACGCTGTGAGGTAAAAAAATAGAGCCGGGATAATTATCCCGGCTCTACCTATATCAACTAGTTGCCTGCGGTAACCGGATTAGCGGTCTGTCGTCAATCCTAGCAAGCCCATGTTGATCTTGTTCTGCTGCTTGGACTTTTCCTCGTCCTTGCCAAACTTGATCACATCGCCCGCATCGCTGATCGCTTCGACTGCCAAGCCGAGGCTTTGCAGTTCCTTGACCAACACGCGGAAGCTGGCGGGAACGCCCGGTTCCTCAATGGGTTCGCCCTTGACGATGGCTTCGTAAGTCTTGACGCGCCCCTGCACGTCGTCGGACTTGACGGTGAGCATTTCCTGCAGCGTATGCGCCGCGCCGTAAGCCTCCAGTGCCCACACTTCCATTTCACCGAAGCGCTGACCACCGAACTGAGCTTTACCACCCAGCGGCTGCTGCGTGACCAAGCTGTATGGACCAGTAGAGCGGGCATGTACCTTATCCTCGACAAGGTGCGCCAGCTTGAGCATGTGGATGATGCCCACTGTAACGGCGCGATCAAACACCTGACCGGTCTTGCCGTCGAACAGCCGCTGCTTGCCGAAGATGGGCACAGGGCGGTTCACGCGGTTAGACACGCGCTCGGCGTAATCACGCAGTTCAGCGCCTTCGATATCCGCCGGAGTTGCTTCGCCCGTCATGGCTTCGCACCATAGGCGCAGACCAGCATCGACTGCGTTGTGATCGCGCACTTCGCGGTCAGCCGAGGTCAACCCGTTGAGATCGAACATCAGGATACCATCAGGCTCAAAGCCCTTTTCACGGAGCCACTCGCGCAGCACGGCACGTCGGACGTAAACCAGTTCTACCGCCAAGCGTTCGCGGTCATAGTCATCGTTGGTGATCCATTCCTCGACGAACAGGCGACGCACTTCATCGTCATCCTCTAGCGTCTCAGGATCGATCTCCTGCTCGTTGACCCATGCCCACGCGCGGTCACTGATTTCCTTCCACGCACGATCAATCATCCATGCGCGGGCGAGTTCAGCTTCGATCTCGATTTCCTCAGCGCCATCGAACACTGGGGTCACGGCGCGGAAGCCGAGGCGATCCGCTGCCCAACCGAGGTGCGTTTCCAGCACCTGACCGATGTTCATACGACCCGGCACGCCCAACGGGTTCAGGATGATGTCAACAGCGCGACCATCTTCCAGATAAGGCATATCTTCGATGGCGACAACCTTCGAGATAACACCCTTGTTACCGTGACGACCTGCCATCTTATCGCCCTGAGTCAGCTTACGCTTCTGGGCGACGCTCACGCGCACCATCTGCTCCACACCAGCAGGCAGATCGTGGTGATCTTCGCGGTTGAAGATTTTCACATCAACCACTTTGCCCTTCTCACCGTGCGGCAGACGCAGCGAGGAGTCCTTCACTTCACGCGCCTTCTCACCGAAGATCGCGCGCAGCAATTTCTCCTCAGGGCTGAGTTCTTTCTCGCCCTTCGGCGTGATCTTACCGACCAGAATATCGTTCGGACCAACTTCCGCACCGATGCGGACGATACCGAACTCGTCCAAGTCCTTCAGCGCATCTTCACCGACGTTGGGGATGTCGTAAGTGATTTCTTCCGGTCCCAACTTGGTGTCGCGCGCTTCCACTTCGTGCTTCTCGATATGGATCGAGGTGAATTTGTCATCGCGCAGCAATTGTTCGCTGATCAGCAAAGCATCTTCGTAGTTGCCGCCTTCCCACGAAAGGAACGCGCACAACACATCATGACCGAGCGCCAGTTTGCCGTTGACGGTGCTAGAGCTGTCGGCGATCACCTCACCGCGACGAATGCGCTGACCTTTGATCACCACGGGACGCTGATCGATGCAGGTGGACTGATTCGAACGCTGATACTTACGCATACGATAGATGCGCTCGTCGCCGTTCGTCTCACGCACATGGACTTCGTGTCCCTGTACGCTGGTCACTTCGCCATCACCCTCCGCCAGAATCACCTGACCGGAGTCGTAAGCCGCCTGATCTTCCATACCTGTGCTGACGATAGGTACATCGGGCTTCAGCAGCGGCACGGCTTGGCTCTGCATGTTCGATCCCATCAGCGCACGGTTAGCGTCATCGTGCTCAAGGAAGGGGATCAACGCGGCGGAGATGCCCACGATCTGACGCGGCGCTACGTCCATGTAGTCGATCTTGTCGGGGATCGTGTCTAGGAACTTCTGCTTATAACGCGCCGAGATACGCTCGCCCGTGAACTGATTGTGTTCGTCCAACGTGGCGTTCGCCTGCGCGATTGTAAACTGATCTTCTTCGTCGGCGGAGAGGTAGACTGTCTCATCACTGACGAATGGCGTCACCGGCACTTCAGTGATGCTCGCCTTCTTCAACTTGTCGAGGGCACGCTTTTCTAGCTTGGTGCCTTCTTCAAGTACCGTATCGCCATCGGCGTTGGTCACATCCTCGCGCACGCTGCGACCAGCCAGTGACGGATCGCTGATGTCCAGCGTCTTGATCACCTTGCGGTATGGCGTTTCGATGAAACCATACTCATTGACGCGACCATAGGTCGCCAGACGACCAATCAGACCGATGTTCGGACCTTCCGGCGTCTCAATCGGGCAGATGCGTCCGTAGTGGCTGTGATGAACGTCGCGGACATCGAAGCCCGCGCGTTCACGGCGCAGACCACCGGGACCCAACGCGGAGAGCGTACGCTTGTGGCGCAGTTCTGCCAGCGGATTGGTCTGTTCCATGAACTGACTGAGCTGGCTGCTGCCGAAGAATTCACGGATCGCCGCCACAATCGGACGGATGTTGATCAGCGTAACTGGCGTAATGTTCTCCGCCTCGCGGATGGTCATACGCTCACGGACAACGCGCTCAGTACGGCGCAAACCGATACGCAGCTTGTTCTGGATCAGTTCGCCCACCGTCTTGACGCGGCGATTGCCCAAGTGGTCGATGTCATCCGGCTGCGCGTGACCGTTGTTGATGTTGATCATGCGCTCGATCAGCTTGACCAGATCGAGTTTGGTCACGATGCGCGTGCTGCGCGAGATGTCCTTATCGAGGCTGAGGCGCTGATTCAGCTTGTAGCGACCCACGCGCTCCAGATCGTAGCGGCGTTGATCGAACAACTGCTGTTCCAGATAGGTGCGTGCCGTATCTAGCGTTGGGGGATCACCCGGACGCATCCGTTTGAGGAATTCTAGCAGCGCCGATTCCGCGATGTTCGAGCCTTCGCGGATGTCCCACTGTGGTTCAGCCTTGAGCGTCGCCTCAATGTAATGATGGTCGGGATTGTTATCGACCTGCTTGAAGACTTCCAGCAGTTCTTCATCCGTACCATACTGAATTGGCGACTGGTTATCGAACCCGTCACGAACAGAAGCAAGCGCACGCAGCAACACCGTCACCGGAATCGTGCGTTTGCGGTTGAATTTGATGCTCAAGACATCGCTCTTGCGCGTCTCGAACTCCATCCACGCACCGCGATCCGGGATCAGTTTGGCGGTTGCCATCACCCGTCCGGTGGTGCGATCTTCCTCAGCGCCGAAATAAACGCCGGGGGAACGGATCAACTGGCTCACCACCACGCGCTCAGAGCCGTTGATGATGAACGTACCATTGCTGGTCATGAGGGGGAAATCACCCATGAAAATATCATTGGTGATGACTTGCCCGCCCGCTTCCATATTGACCAATGCCACCTTTGCGTATAGCGGCGCGGCAAAAGTCATATCGCGTTCGAGGCAAATATCCTCAGAATACTTGGGTTCTCCGAACCAGTACTTCAAGCCGTAAGCCTGCGACTCCTCACTGAAGCCGGGGAAGTACAGTTTGAGACTGCCGTTATAGCTCTCAATCGGGCTGATCTCGTCGAACAGCTCACCTAACCCCGTATCTCGGAACCAGTTGAACGAATCCAACTGCACTTCGATCAGAGAAGGCAGAGCTTGAACGTCGGAGGTGCGAGCATAGTTCTTGGTATCAAGTCGCTGCAACATACATTTCAACTCCCTGCAACACACCATTGACGAGGCGCGGGCAATGAAGCAAGACAAACCGGGAGGCTTGCCTGTACACCGAATGCGGTAAAATGAGGGTTATGGTAATGTGGAATCATCAACTCTGGAAACCCGCGAATGAGTAATATACCACGACTTTTCCGCGAGTCAAGAACTAGATCCACTAAATTGTGGTCAATTGGGATCGAATATTGGAAATTCGGAATTTGAGTTTGCTGGCAGATAACTTACTCAGGTTGATCGGCTATCAGTTTAATCAGTCCCGCGTCCGTAGCTCTAAATCCGCAGCGTCGATAAAACTCGGATAAGTGTGGCTCGAAATCGACATGCAGCCACTCTAAACCGCGCTCCCTTGCTGCCTCGATAGCTTTCTGCACCAACTTCGCACCGATCCCGCGATGCTGAAAATCCGCGTGAACCGTCGTATCCAGCAGAAAACCGTGAATACCACCATCCCACGCCACGTTCACGAATCCCACCATCTGCTCACCATCGTAAGCGCAGACGTACAGCAAACTATGACGCAGCACAGGCTGAAAATCACGCGCTTGATGATCTTCCCACGCGGTTATAAATAGCGCGTTCAATTGTTCATTACTAAGCGCAGGGCTGATCCGAAATACGATCTCCGGCATCGGCTAACTCTGCCCGCCACTGATCGGAATATCGCCCCGAATGATCCCGAAATCATCGACCAACCCCGATTCAAGGTCAGCTTGAGCGATCACGTAGAAGCGTGTGCCCGCCGCGTTGCTGAATACGTAATAGCCGAACGAGGTCGCGCCGCGCTTATCTCCCGGCAAATTCGGCAGCCGATACACGCCAACGCGCGTCAGCGAATCGTAGTTATAGACTGCTAGCAGATTCGTTGGGTTCGGCGAGCCAAAGTATGAGGAGAATATTTCCGTCGTTGATTTGGCTTGTATATCGTAAAGCCCGACGATTCCCAGCAGTAGCCCATACTGTGTCGAATGAGTCAGCGCACTTAACATCTGTGTTTTTTCCAATGTGCCGTTATACGTTAGTTCGAGATCGTCATCGGTGGACAGCCGGAACGCATTAGCGCAGCCACCAAAAATTCGATTGCCGTCACCCGAAATCCACATTGCGCCGCAGGGATAATAATCGCCGTGATAGGACCAGTCGCGTGTCTCATGCGGATTTGCCCGATCTGAAACATCGTAGCGATGCATGTGGGCTGGTGAGATTCCCCGCTCCAGATAGTACATGCGGTTGCCATCGGGATGCAGCTTGATCACGCCACCCGCCCGCACAAGTCCATTTTGTACCGTGATTTCCTCTCCTGTTGTGGTGTTGAGCGCGTGCAGGTTCACCCACTGATCGACTGCTGGCATCACGTATACCCAACCATCATTGGTCAGTACTACATCTGACGCAGTAGTTGAAATACTGAAAGTGTTGACTAGCGAAGCAGTTTGTAGATCGATGATTGTCACTTGCGCGTCATGCCCGACTGCCGCCCGACTACCATCAGGGCTGATGCCAATGCACAAGGCGGCGCGATCAAGCCCAATCGCCTGATCACGCAACGTTTCTGGATCGAAGATATGTACAGCGTTGGGTTCGCTGCTGATCGCCACTATCCGATCCAGTGTTTCGCTGTACTCGGCATCAATCACGCGAAAATCCAGCATACTTGCCTGACCGGGCAGCACCTCCACTGCCATAAACGGCGGCGTGACTGTTGGAGGTAAGCCCAATGGCGTCTCCGTCGGTATGGGCACACGCGTCGGCGCTGCATTCGGCGTGTTCGTGGCGGCAGGCACGACGGCAACCGCAGTTTTCGGAGCGCGGCGCGTCTGGGCGACTGCTGTGAGTGTTAGCCACCACTGGTAGGGAGTTGAGGATGGTAGTGGGGTAAACGTCGGACGCGGGGTGTAGGTCATCGACGGCGTATAAGTTGGCGAAGCAGTGTCCGTTGGGCGCGGCGTCAATGAGACGACCAGCAGGACAGTAGTCGGCTGCACTTGACTTCCTGTTTGCCGTAACAGCGTTGACGCAACCAGTAAAAGTCCGATCAGTGCCACGACTACTACCAGAATCAATACCGAACGCGGATCGACGCGCTCAATATTGCGAGTACTCCGCGGCGTCAGCGGGAGATCGTCTTTGAAGGCTTCAGCGACGGGCTTACTTGTCATGGTATGCGTTGGATCGCCGCTTACTGGTAAATCATCTACGAAGGCATCCAGATCGAAACCCGATTCTTGCGGATCTGGTCGCAGTTCTTTCAGCAGCATCTTGGCGGAGCTATGCGTTGGATCGATAGCGAGGATGCGTTCGCAGAGCTTGATCTTTTGCTCGTTGCTGGAAACGATGTAGGTCGCCAGATACAAGCCATCGGTGCTGTTGGGATTTGCCTTCAACACTGCGCCGAGTCGCGCCCGCGCCTCCTCGATCTTTTGGGCGCGGATGAGGGCAAAAATCTGTTCCAGTTGATCGCGCTCTGACAGCGGCATAACCCTCACATCCTAATTCATAACAACGTTACCTGCGTAGTATAAGGCGAGCATGAGCCTCCAAAAATTCCTGTATTGTACGCATTTAGAGGACTAGGTTCAGCCAGCAACGACACTTCCTGATCGGCAGTTACTCCCCTCTTCGGGAACGGTTGAGGGGAGAGGGGGAGGTAACTCTACGAATACGTATAGAACCCTTTTCCACTTTTGCGCCCCAAATGACCAGCCGCTACCATCTTCCGCAGCAGCGGACAGGCGCGATACTTCGGATCGCCCAAGCCATCATACAGCACATCCATGATCGCCAGCACTACATCCAAGCCGATGAAATCCGCCAGCGTTAGCGGTCCCATCGGGTGATTCATGCCCAACTTCATCACCTGATCGATAGCTTCCGGTGTGCCGACACCTTCCATCACGCAGAAGATCGCCTCATTGATCATCGGGCAAAGGATCCGGTTACTGATGAAACCCGGATAATCAGCCGCTTCGATAGGCGTCTTTCCCATTGCCTGCGTTACGCTCATCACTGTGTCGATAGTTGCTTGGTCGGTATCGTACCCGCGAATGATTTCCACCAGCGTCATGATCGGGACGGGGTTGAAGAAGTGCAGTCCGACCACCTGCGCGGATCGCTTGGTGGCAGCGGCGATCTCCGTGATCGAGATCGAGGAGGTGTTGCTGGCGAGGATCACCTCGGGGCGAGCTATTTGATCCAGATCGCTGAAGATCTTGAGCTTCAATCCTTTATTCTCAGTTGCCGCTTCGATGATCAAATCGGCACTGCTGGCGGCGCTCATTTCAGTCTTGGTGTTGATACCTTCCTGTGCGTTGCGCTTCGCTTCGTCCGTCAACTTACCTTTGCTGTGCAGTTTTTCCACGCTGCTATTGATTGTGCCTAATGCCTTCTGCAAGGCGTTGGCGTTCACATCGATCATCGTCACCTGATAGCCGCTGGTGGCGCATACCTGCGCGATGCCGTTACCCATCGTGCCTGCGCCAATGACGGCGATATGCTTGATCTCCATAGCTGATCCTTCAATTCTCCTGCTGTGCTATGCGCACATAAAAACTTTCCGCAAAAAATCTAAATGTTGAACGGTTAAGTTTCTGCATCCATCACCCGTCACTGATCCCCAACAACTAACAATTCTATTTCGGATTTGTCTGAATCTCTTTTCCTTTCTCGCTTATAGCTGATAGTTCGTGTACCCTTCTGGGGAGCATAGTGGCATTATTGGTGGCGTGGATCGAGAGCTAACTTATACGAACACCAGTTCATCTTCAGCATTTATATGATCATGTAACACGATAGCCGCTCGGTTAAACGTACAATAAGCCTGCGATCCATTATTAGCTCACCAACGCCACATCGCCATCAATATCTATGGCTTCATAAGTTTTATCTAGCAGGACATTATCGGTTCATGTCAGAGCTTATTGGTCAGCAGCTTGGGCAATACGAAATCAATGCGATGCTCGGCAAAGGCGGCATGGCTACGGTTTACCGGGCACGACAGATCTCCATCGGACGTGACGTCGCCCTCAAAGTGATTGATCCCACGCTGGCTCGAAACGCTGATTTTCTTAAGCGTTTTGAACGCGAAGCCCGCACTATCGCGGGGTTAAGTCACGCCCATATCCTCAAAGTCTTCGACTACGGTCAGCAGAACAACAACGTTTTTCTGGTGATGGAGCTACTGCGCGGCGGCAGTCTATCCCACGTACTTAAGCGCGGGCGCATTCCCCTGAATATCATCAGTTGGCTGCTGGATCAAGTATCGTCTGCGCTAGATTACGCCCATGCCCGCAGCATTGTTCACCGCGATCTCAAGCCGCATAACCTGCTGTTCGATGATTCCCGCAATATCTTCCTCACCGATTTCGGGCTTGCCAAACTTCTAGACGAAGTGGCGTCCGGTGAACTCACGCGCACCGGATTGGTTGTCGGCACGCCTGCTTACATGGCTCCCGAACAGTGGAAAAACGAAACCATCGATCACCGCGCCGATATCTACTCGCTGGGCGTGATCCTATTCGAGATGCTAAGTGGCAAACTGCCCTTCACCGCCGATACACCGCACCGCATGATGTATCTGCACATCAATGCCACGCCACCGTCGATTCTGTCGCTGCGCCCCGATTTGCCACCCATTATCGGTGTGGTGCTGGAGCAAGCATTAGCCAAAGAGCCATCAGCACGTTTCTCATCGGCGGGCAAACTAGCCGCTGCCTTCAAGCGCTCACTGTCGGATAACGCCGCCCGCTACACTGGACCACTGGGGACCAGTATGCTGCCGCCGCGTGGTGTCGCTGGCATGACGGGGATGCTGCCCAGTGTTCCCACGCAGAATGCGCCCGCTGTTTCCGCCGCCGCGCGACAGACAGCAAGTGTTCCCGCTGTTTCTGGCAATGTCATGGCGTCTAGCATCCCCAACCAGATCACCAAACAGACTCCACCCTCAAATTCCTCGGTGCCCAATGTACGTAAACTAACGCTCTCACCGGGGATGCGTCGAGTCGATGCTAAAGGCATTCCGCAAGTTTGGGTTCCTGCTGGCGTCTTCCGCATGGGGGCAGTTGGTGATCCCGAGGCGCGTCCCGACGAACAGCCGGAGCATGTCGTTAGCATCAGCCAATCGTTCTGGATCGATCAGTATCCCATCACCAATGCTGCGTTTCAAGCATTCTGCGATGATGGCGGCTATCTTAAGCGCGAATACTGGACGACGGAAGGGTGGCGCTGGCTCACCGTCAACAGCATCAAAGGACCGGGCAACTACCCCAATTTCACCGCGCCGGATCAGCCGCGTGTGGGGGTATCGTGGCATGAAGCTGATGCTTATGCCCACTGGCGCGGCGGCAGATTGCCTACCGAAGCCGAATGGGAATATGTAGTACGCGGACCGCAGTCGCTCCGTTATCCGTGGGGCAACGATTGGCAAGAAGGTCGCTCCAACGTTCGCAGCAAGCGCACCGTCTCGGTGACCGCCTTTCCAGAGAGTGCCAGTTGGGTCAAAGCATACGATCTGGTTGGTAACGTGTGGGAGTGGTGTGCTGATTGGTACAGCGAGACGTACTATCAGCCGGAAGGTCAAACCGATCCAACGGGTCCGAGCGAGGGTAAAGGTAAAGTCCTGCGTGGTGGCTCGTGGCGGCAAGAGATTGCCCACGCGCGTGGCAGCGCCCGTCGTTATGATGGTCCTACCTCGCGCGATGACTATATCGGTTTCCGCGTCGTATTCGTACCCACCGTCAAACCCTGATCACTACCCGGATCAGGGTTGTGCGTTACGCTCGGAGATATTGAGCAGGCTGCTCAGCCAACTGCCGATTCCATCGCGCACGGAACGAAAAGCATCTAGCTGCAATTCGGGCGCATCCTTAGCAGGATCGGAAAAGCTGTGATGCACGCGCTGCGCCTTGCCCGGAAATACCGGACATACCTCATTCGCGTCACTACAGACCGTTAGCACATAGTCGAACGACTGTCCCAAAAACTGCGACATCGGCTTCGAGGTGTGCTTACTAATATCGATTCCGATCTCCGCCATCGCCTTAATCGCCAGCGGATGCACTACACCAGTAGGCTGACTTCCCGCACTGAACACCTCGAAACGATCTCCGGCATGTGCCCGCAGCCAACCTTCTGCCATCTGGCTGCGCGCCGAATTTCCTGTACACAAGATCAGCACCCGTTGCTTGTCCATAGATCACCCTTCGCCTCATGTCTGTTCCATCTAGCGTAACCTTCCACTGTTAAGCGAGTGCTAAATAGAAAGCGGTGATTGAAAGATGTTCCTTCAATCACCGCTTTTCGCTGCGCCATTAAGTGGCTTTTATACAGGGCGTCGGCTGGTCACCCACAGACTTTCGCGCCCCCGCGCACGCGTCAACTTAAAGACGCGACGCTTTTGCTTACGCGCTTCCTCCGGGGTTGCCCAGAAGCTGAGGCTCGAATGTTTCCGTGCCGCCAACCGATTCAGCACCGCCATTACGTGGCTGCATCCCACACCGCCATGTTGTGCCCACGCGCACGTGCACTCCGTCTCTATCCCCCCATCAGGATGAAAGCGGATCGTTACCGTGTGACTGAGTGGTTCATTGCTTTCCACCACCGCGCGGAACGGCTCACCCTGCCGTTCAGGGTAGATCATGCGAACTTCCAACTGTTTGCTTTTGGATTGTAGTGATTTGAGTTGAGTAGGTTTCATCGCTTGTTATCACCTCGCCCTACATTGATAATTTTAGCACATATGTTCGCATTTGACTAGAACAAACCCTAAAACTTGGGGCTAAAGGTCGTTAAAAACAAAATAAAGCGATTGCTGTGTAGAACCTGCCGTTGCGTTCGAGGTAACTGGTCAATTGGTGGAATCCATAGACGTTACCTCGACCTACTTTCTTACCTCAATTCCCTGCTCAAATCGCTGTCTCTGACAGCCAAAAATGGATCAGCAGTGGCTTGTTCAGCCGGATAGCGTAAAATGGAGGAGATTTCACGCAACCGTCTCAACGGACTGCGAACATCACTCATCCTGTTCGCTTCGGGATATTCTATGGCTCAATATCGCCGCGATTTGTTTCGTGTAATTGAAGCTGTGCTAATCGGACTGTTTTTCGTGCAGTCAGCGCGCTTTCTATACACCACCCTGTTCGCGCACTTCAGCAGTGCCAGTCTGGTCAGTGTTACCTCCAACGCCGCCGCGCTGTCTGCTGAACCCGGTGTCATCTCCATCCTGGATGCACAAACCGAACTACTGGCTGTCGGTGCTGCCTTACTGCTGCCCCTGCTATCGGTGATCTTCTCCCGTCTCTGGTTTGGACCGGCACTGGTCGCTATTGTCGCTGCAGTCGGGCGCGTATTCATGACCGCCAATGGTGGTACCACGCTCGGCGTCTTTGGCGCGGCGTTGACGGTTGGTGCGGCAGTGCTCTACCTCGCTTGCATCGCCGTGAGACGCCCCGGTATGGTTCCCGTCATGCTGATCGGTGGCTTCGCGGGTGATCAACTGATCCGCTTGTACGGCTACACGATGGATTTCACGTGGGAATCGACGTTTCTTGTCGAAATTACGATTGCGGCGCTGCTGCTGTTTCTAGCGGCAGTATTGGCGGCAATCTTTGATCGCCTGACGCCCTCCGCAGAACCACGCGGCGAGATTGCGGGCTGGAATGCGTTCGCACTTGGAGGCTTACTCTACTTGCAGTTTGCCGTTTTTGGTCTGCCCAATACCCTCTCGCACCGCATCGGCTTGGAATATCACGTCATCGCGCCTTATTTGGTAATCGCGACCATGCTCCCGTTGATCCCTGAAGTGCGTTCTTTTGCCCGTCAATTTCTAGGGATGTTTGATACCCAATATCGCGGCTGGATTTGGTTCTTATTAATCTGTTTGCTCTTGGTCATCGGTTTCCGTCTCTCCGGCACGGTAGCGGGCGTAGCACTGGTAATTGGTCAGTTCCTGCTGTGCCTCTCGTGGTGGTGGATCATCCAACCAGCGACAGGACGTTTTAACTTCACCTTTATCGGCGTGCTGTTCGGGATCGCCATTTTTCTGCTGCTCAGCGGTGCAGATTTCTTCACCTTTGAGTATGCTTTCGTGCGCGGCATTCAAGAACCCTTCGGATCGCTGCTGCGGGCGTTCAGGGGTCTCGGGATAGCGGTGATTATCTTTGCGCTGCTGCTCGGCAGTCTGCCCGCGATTCTGGCGCGCAAGCGTCTGCCGTGGAAAGGCGGCGGGATGCTCCCCGCTACCGCGCTGGCGATCATCGCAGTGGTGATGGCAGGTGTTTTCGCCTACACCATGTCGCTGCCGACTATGGGGCTTGGGGTGGCATCCTCAACCAATGTCGGTCAGTTACGTGTTGCTACGCTCAATTTACATGGTGGCTTTAGTCTCTATTACGGCACGAACCTCTCCGAACTGGCTACCCAGATCCAAACCAGCGGTGCCGATGTGGTACTGCTTCAGGAAGTAGACGCCGGACGGCTGATCAATGGCAGCGTCGATCAAGCAGCGTGGTTGGCTCGGACGCTCAACATGCAGCTTGCCTACTATCCCACTAACGAAGGCTTACAAGGGCTGGCGATCCTCTCCAAGCTGCCGATCACGCGGGCAGAAGGGGCGCTGCTCACCAGTCGCAGTAAGCAAACAGGTGTCCAGTACGCACAGTTGCGTGCTAACGATGGCAGTCTTTTGGATGTCTACAACGTCCAGCTCAGCCTGTTGTTCGTCACCAGTACACTCAGCGTTGAGGAACAGGCACAGGATCAAGAAGCGCAGATGAGCGAGATTCTCGCTTACGTTGACGCCAACCGTTCTACCGCTGGCAGGTTGGTAATGGGCGGAACATTCAACCACGAGGCGGGCACCAAGATTTATCAGGTACTCGGTCAGCGCGGCTTCAAAGACCCCTTCGCTGGCTACCCTGTTGAGCGTGCCAATACACTGCGATTGCTAGATCGTCAGGGCAGCAAAACCGCCGTTCGCGTCGATTTTGTCTGGCTCTATTGTCCGGTGGAAGGGGTACCGAACTGCGTCACGCCGATTGGTGTCAATCTGGTTACAGTACCATACTCCAGCCACAATCTGGCGGTGGTTGAGGTTAGGTTAGGCGGTTAACGTCGTCAAAGGGAGTAGGCGGCATCATGGCTCACACGGTATTTATTCGGGGGATTCCTGATAATCCCAGCGTCATTGATGTGCGTGTTCGGCTGACGCCTGGTGTTGACGGGGTAGTCTTATTCCGCTCCCTGATCAATACCCCTGCGACTGCAGATGAGATCGTGCTCGATCCGCAGTCCGCGAGTATTCAGGGACAAGTCTATCGTTGGTTTCACCTCACCTTCGCTGACAAACGCAGCGGATGGGTGCGCGACGATCTGCTGGATATTCAGGGCGATCTAACTGAATTCGGCTACAGCAATTATCCCCGCCGCACCTTCGCCTTCGTCGCAGCACAGAGCGTCCCCGCCAATCAGATCAAGAAGCCAGCATCAGCGGCTGCGCCAGTGCCGTCGCAGCCAGTGCAGCCCGTTGTTCCTCCCACTCCGAAAAAACAGACGCAGCCCGTACCCGTCGAGCCAGTTCAGACTCCCATCTGTAAGGGTAATGCGCGCCCCGACGTGCAGCCGAATCTCCGTGCTGGACCGTCAATCACTGCTACACCCGTCGGACGCATCCAGCCCAACGATCCCGTTTCTATTTACGGCGTCGAGATGAGTCGTGACGGAGACTTGTTTCGCTGGGTGAAGGTCGAATACAAAGGCTTACTTGGCTATGTGCGCGAAGATTTGTTGACGTATCAAGATGAATGTAACGTGTTAGGGTTACCCAAGCCCGTTGTGGGTGCACCGAAACCGGTCACCATCCCACCGATTACACTCAACTCCGCCAAGTTCGATTCGCCCGTTGCTGGTTATATCATCACGCAGGAATTTGGCGTCAATAACCATCGCGGTACCGATTTCGGTCTGCGTGTCGGATCAACGGTGAGCGCATCCGGTAACGGTACGGCATTCACTTTGCGCTGTCAGCGCTGCCGCTCGGATGCCCCCAACTTCCGCAGTCAGAATGTGTCCGATAATGATCGTGGTGCGCTAAACGATCCCGCGTGGGGCTATGGTTTCGGTAATCTGGTGATTGTGCGCTACGCATGGGAGTCACTGCCCGATGCTATGCGCTCGGTGATGACTCAACGGGGTCTATCCAACGGCTTCGTCTACGCCATTCATGCCCACCTCAGCGATATCAGCGTAGCCAACAATCAGCTCGTCAGTAAGGGGACTGTCATCGGTCTTAGCGGCAATACGGGAAACTCAACGGGCGCACACCTCCATCTGGAACTGCGTCTGAGCATGGATGGTTCAATCAACAAGATCGAGGGCTTGTTCCAGCGAGCGGTGGAAAACTCACGCTCGATGTACAACATCTAACTGTGCGTCGGGTGGAATGGTTGAGCAGCCGCCGCAACATGCAGTTTTAACTCACCAATCCGAATTCCTTCTCCGGCTGTACGGCGGCGGATCAGGGACATATGGTAAAGATAATAATTTAGGAATGAGACGCCAGAACCGTACTTCATCGGCGGCGTGAAAGACGTGTGCAATGGATGTCCTAAACCAGCTTTTTCAGACACCTTCGCCCATCACCGGTCTGAGTATGGGACATCTCACCGTGATCGGGCTGTTCATCCTCGCCCTGATCGGGATTACTATCTTGTACCGCATATTCGGTCACGCGGCAGGCTGTATCCTGCGGCTGGGCTGCATCTTGGTCTTATTCTTCGCTTGTGGTTTGATTGCGACGTGGGGCTTGTTGGGGCGTCGTTAGGGCGCAACCTGCGTTAATGGCTGCTTAGAATAAACGACAACAGGACGCTAAACGGCGTCCTGCTGCTAAAATGATAGCGGAGAGGATGGGATTCGAACCCATGACGGGGTTTTAACCCGTACCCGCTTTCCAGGCGAGCGCATTAGGCCAGCTATGCTACCTCTCCCTTCGATCTCACGTATTATAGCAAAGGGATCATAGCGGTCAATGGCGCGATTATCGTGATCATCGCTACTGCCGTCTTACCCCACAAATCACCCGTCTGGATCAGTTGCAGTTGAAGGCGCAATTATCCGAAAATCGCGCTACATGCAACAAAAAAACTTCAAAATAAGGAGGAAAGTAGGTCGTTAGGGTGATTAAAAACCCATCTTTTGGGGCTAGACGTTGATCCTCACTTGTGATATTTTTCCTTAATTCGTTTGATGCCGGAAGCACAAATTTAGCTGGCTGTGTTCCAGTTCCGCATCGAACCTATGCGAAAGTCAGTGACGAATCTATGGCAGTACTCCTACCCATTGTTTTGACAGTTCTTATTGTAATGGTCTATCTGCCTGCTTTGGCTCTGCTCTTCATCTACAGCGCCAACCTCTATTACATGACTGCCCTTGCCTTGATCAATCGTCGCCGCCGTCCTCATCACACGCAGATCGAGACTACTCTGTTGCCCAAAGTAACGGTGCAATTACCCCTTTACAACGAACGTTTTGTCGGGCAGCGCATCATTGATGCGGTGGCACGGCTGAACTGGTCTCCTGATAAGCTGGAAATTCAAGTGCTTGACGACTCGACGGACGACACCGTACAAATTGTTGCCGAAGCAGTTAAACGTCTAAAGTCGCAGGGCGTTAACATCGAGCACATCCGCCGACCGGATCGCAAGGGCTTCAAAGCAGGTGCGCTTGCCTACGGTTTACAGCACGCTCATGGCGAATACATCGCCATCTTCGACGCCGATTTCGTGCCAGCGCCGAACTTCCTTATGGATATGGTTCCTGCACTGATTAATGATCCGGGCGCTGCCTTCGTACAGGCACGGTGGGAACATCTCAATCGCGGCACTTCATGGCTCACCGAAATTCAAGCAATTGCCATCGATGGACACTTCGCCATTGAGCAGCAAGCTCGCTGCTTCGGTAACTTTGCCTTCAACTTCAACGGCACAGCAGGTGTCTGGCGTCGCGCTGCTATTGAGGATGCCGGAGGTTGGCAGGATACCACACTAACGGAAGACCTCGATCTCAGTTATCGTGCTTGGTTGAAGAACTGGCGCGGACTGTATCAGACGCAGGTCGCCGCGCCTGCCGAACTACCTCCTACCATGACTGCCTTCCGCCGTCAGCAAGCGCGTTGGGCACAGGGCAGCATTGAGAGTGCTCGTCTGCTCCTCGTTCCGATCTGGCGCAGCGACTATCCGCTGTTCGTCAAGTTACAGGCAACCATCCATCTACTCGGCTATCTAGTCAATCCGATCATGGCGATCTTGGTCATCTGCTATCCGCTGATATTACTGCTGATGAAGGCTTATCCTCCGGCAGATGAGATGTTCGCGTTGTTCAGTTCACTGGGACCGTTGACACTTGCACCTACCATCTTCTTTATCGTCTCGCAGATGATGTTGAGTCGCGGCTTTAGAAGTGTGCTGTCGGTTTTGCTGTTTCAGGTGATCAGCGCAGGCTTGGCGATGAATACCATGCGTGCCACACTCAAGGCATTGTTCAATCAGCGTGGAGAATTTCTGCGTACTCCTAAATGGGGCGCGACAGCACAACCATCCCAGCGTAAAGCGTCCTCCTCTGAAGCGGCGGCTTACCGTGTTCGCGCTGATGTCGGTGTCCTTACCGATCTGGTCTGGGGTTTGCTGTGCTTGCTGCTTGTCATCGTCTCTATCGGCAGTGGGCATATCTTCATCACCGCCTACACGTTGATCTCTTGCGCAGGTGCCTTGTGGATTGGCTTGTGGACTCTCTGGCCCGAACTTCGGGGCATGTTCTACCGCGCGCCGCGTCCGTTGCTTTCCACGAGCAAAGTCAGCAGCTAACTATCCAGTTAGAACAACAATTCAGCAGTCGTCAAACTCCATGTTCAGCATGGAGTTTTGTTTTTAGGAAAATCACTGATCTTGCACCCCAAACCGCGCTCGATACGTACATACAATGGTAAAATGGACTAATAACCAACGAGTCTGTAGGACTCAGGTGGATGCAAAATGACTGATCAAATTGACTACCAAGCCATCCGCAAGCGCGTAGAAAAACGGTTCAAACAGCGCCAGGAAGCGATTATCCATCTATCTGCTTATGTACTTGTCAACATCGGCGTTTGGGTGGTTTGGATGTTCATGAGCTTCATCCCCGTATTTGTACCAGTGTTGATAACGTTTGGTTGGGGAATCGGTCTTGCCATGCACCTTCTCTATTACTTCTTTGAGACCACCACTGATCAGCGCCGAGAGAGCATGATTGACCGCGAGATCCGCCGTGAGAAAATGCGGGTTTATGGCGATCCCGATTATGATGAGGGACTTCTCTCCAAACCCAAACGCGGCGAAAGCGATCCCGCCTTGCGCCTGACTGACGATGGTGAGATCATTGCCTCTGAAGAAGCTGATCCCGCCTACAAACAGGTAGCTCGAAAGAAGGGGTAGTGCGTGATGAGAGGCGATATTGACTACGATGCCATCCACCAGCGAGTGGAGCGGCGCATAAAAGAACGTCAGGAATACTTCAGCCATCTCGCCGCCTATGTCGGCGTCAACTTTGGCTTATGGATGATCTGGCTCTTTTCTGGCGGTGGTGCGCCATGGCCTCTCATTGTCATGTTTCTGTGGGGGATTGGTCTCCTCGTCCATACGGCAAACTTCGTGGTTGGAACGGCGATGGAGCAGCGCCGCGACGAATTGATCGAACGCGAGATCCGGCGCGAGAAAATGCGCCTCTACGGCGATCCTGATTACAATGACGGCTACTTGGGAAAACCCAAACGCCGCCCCGAAGACCGTGATATGCAGTTGAGCGATGACGGCGAACTGGTAGCCACAGACGAAGTTGAGAATTCTGAGCGAGTGACCGCTCGGAAAGGCACACGCTAATGAGTGATCTTGATTACGACGCGATCCGTAAGCGCGTAGAAAAACGTATTCAGAAGCGGCAGAAACTTATCAAAACGGTTGGCGAAACCATCGGTGCTAATCTCATCTGTTGGACAATCTGGCTGATTGTCATGCCCGGCTCCTTCGCTTGGCCCGCCATTGTTACCATTGTCAGCGTGGTCAATTTGATCAAAGAAGTCTCCGAAGTCTACTTCAACAGCAACGAGTACTTTGACAACATGCGCGAACGCGAATATCAGCGCGAGATAGAGCGCGAGCGCGAACGCATCTATCAGGACGAGTACGCCAAACCCAAGCGTGGTGATGTCACGCTGAGTGATGATGGGGAATTGGTCTACGACGAAGACGAAGATCGCAAGCGCAATGTTAGCAACTTGAACTAAGGAGAGCGCGATGGTTGCTGATTGGGAGGAGATGCAGCGGATACATCGGCGGGTCGAACGCCGCGTGCGTGGAGAGCTTATCTTCCGCGCACATCGTGCCTTCGCCATCTTTTGCAGCGCAATTGCGGTGGTCGCTTTACTGTCTGATCCCAATCGCCACTATTTAGTTGGTCCAGTCGTGGCGATTTTTGTCCTATTTGCCTTTACCTTGGGCGTTCATACAATGCTTCGCCGCTTCAACCGCACTGCCGATGAACTGCGCGAACGAGAAATGCAGCGTGAGCTACAGCGTGCTGGTTACTACGGCGAGATCGAAAAGCGTAAGCGCGAAGCAGCGATGGTTGCCCACCTCAGTGATGATGGTGAGCTTATCTATGCGGATGACGATCAACAACAGACATCGGCAGCAAGTAGTTATAACTAAGTGTAGAGGAATTGATGATGTATGCGGATCCGGCAGAACTGAAACGAATGCAGCAGCGTGTTGAGCGTCGAGTACGTGGCAAAGTACTGTACTATCTTCATCTTGGAATCGCCTTCATCTGCTCGACGCTGGCGATGCTCAGTATCTTCATCAGCTTCTTCACTGGTTACGGTAGTGTGTATGGCTGGAGTCGCGTTCTCGCTCCCTTTCAAGTGGTCCTATTCTTCGGTTTCACCCTTTCAGCGCACACACTTCTGCGCTGGTTAAATCACATGGCAGAGCGCACGCGCCAGTCGGAGATGGAACGCGAACTTCGTCGCGCTGGTTACTACGGCGAGATCGAGAAACGCAAACGCGAAGCAGATGCCTTCGCCCGCCTCACCGATGATGGTGAACTCGCCTACGAAGACAGTGATCTCAGCACAGCATCCGCACGACGGTAGCGAAATCCCACATGACGCGCACACGAGTCCGAACTGCCGCCACCGCCACTACTCCCAAGCGTTACCGTCCACTAGGCGTTTCCCTCGCCATCCTCTTCGCCTTCTTGTTCTATGGGATTCGACCACTGCTGTTAGTCGTGCCTGTCATCTGGTCGGCACTCACCCAACGGTTGGCAGGAGTTGATTTCATTGGCGGCACATGGGGCACGGTATCGGTGATGTTAGGAGCGTTTATCGTCGTCGCTAGTGTCTTCGCTTGGCTAGGACGTCCGCGCGGTGTCCGCCTGATCTTCATCGTCTTGGTTTGGTTGGCAACCGCCGCCCAAATAGCCACACAGATTCCCGCGCTAAATCCACCTCCCGACAGCGGCACTGTAGCCAGCGTAGGTACTAGCATCCAGCTTCCTGCCGCCTATTACGTCTGCCTATTCGCGCTCAATATAGCGATCCCACTATACGTTACGTGGTATCTAAACCGGGCGCCTGCCCGCGCCTTCTACGACTTTGAAGTGACAGCAGCGCAGTCATAGCACCTATGGATCGCAGTTGACATCTGAAGCTGTCGCATGTAGGCTTTTGCGGTTGTTTAGCTATCGTTCGTTCATGGCGACTAACTTCGCGTGTTAGTAGCTTAAGCAATTTATTTACAGGACAACAGTGCATGAGTCGTGTAGTCAATCCAGATAATGCAGGGAAACTGCGTACACAGCATATGCGGATGGCGGCTGAAGTGCTGCGGCATCTCAGCCAGAAACAAGAACTTGATGACGACGCCAAAGATATGGCGGCATCACTGGTCTACTGCTTCCGCGAGATCGAGGATGGCATCGAGGAATCCATGATCGCGTGGGAAAAGCGCAACTACTGGAACAAAGTCGAGCAGTTCCGCAGCCAATGGACGTGGGTCGGATTAGCCGCCGCCAAGTTGGAAAAACTGATCGCGGACGATGCGTGGGATAATTTACCCGCGCAGTTAGTGTCCCTTTTCCCACATTTCTCCGATATCACGATCAACAAGTTCACCCGCAAATCTGATGCATGGGAAGGCGCTTATCAACGCCTGAAGCGCGAAATAAGCGCCCGCTAGTTCTTATCCCACTTTCCCAGATCACAAACTATTGCTCCCTCATGGTTCCCCTCTCCACGAAGTGGATGAGGGGGCAGGGGGTGAGGCTAATTCTGCTCACTCACTCCATTAGCACTCATTGCTCATCGTTCCTACTTCTCCACCGTATTCCCACAATCCCACAAAATCCCGCGTTGGAAATGGTTGGATTTATCGGGATTCTGTGGGATTAACAGCGTTGTAAACCTGCTCCCTGCTGACCCTTACAGATACTTTGTTCTAGACTCAGATCAAACAACAAACACCTCGATAACGACGGGTGATTCACCCTCTCGCTATTATCCCTTTCATGAGCTATAATAGAACACATCCTTATGACTGTATTCTTGGATTAATCAAACATGGCAATTGGCACAATTCGCCCGGTCAGCATTGACGAAGAAATGAGGGGTAGTTACCTCGACTACGCGATGAGCGTGATCGTGGCACGTGCGCTGCCCGATGCCCGCGACGGATTGAAACCAGTGCATCGGCGCATTCTTTACGCCATGCAGGATATGGGTATTCGCTCTAACTCCGCTTACAAAAAGAGCGCCCGTATTGTCGGTGAGGTGCTCGGTAAGTATCACCCGCATGGTGATGTGGCGGTCTACGAAGCGATGGCGCGCATGGCACAAGATTTCTCCATGCGCTATGAACTGGTCGATGGTCAGGGTAACTTCGGTAGTGTCGATGGCGATAGCCCTGCCGCTATGCGTTACACCGAAGCACGTTTAGCGCGAATTGCCGACGAACTGCTCGTCGATCTCAATATGGATACCGTCGATTGGGGCGATAACTTCGACGGATCGTTGGAAGAACCTCTCGTACTGCCTGCCCGTTTGCCCAATCTGCTGCTCAACGGCTCCAGCGGTATTGCCGTTGGTATGGCGACCAATATCCCGCCTCACAATCTGATCGAACTCGCACAGGCAATTGCCTACGTGATCGATAACTACAGCCGCCTCGATGATATCACCGTAGACGAACTAATGAAGTTCGTCACCGGTCCCGATTTCCCCACAGGCGCGATTGTGCTGGCAAACGATCTCCGCGAAGTCTACGCCACCGGACGCGGCAGATTGCTAGTCCGCGCGGCTTCCGAGATCGAGGAGATGAAGGGCGGCGAACGTCACCGCATCGTCATCACCGAAATTCCTTACCAGTTGAACAAAGTCAGCGTCATCGAGCGCATCGCCCAACTGGTCAAAGAAGGCAAGCTGGAAGCGATCAGCGATCTGCGCGACGAGTCGGACCGTCATGGGATGCGTATCGTCATCGAGCTGAAGAAGAACGCGCAGCCCAAGAAAGTCCTCAACCAGCTATTCAAGTACACGCAGTTGCAAACCACCTACGGCGTGCAAATGCTGGCGCTGGTTGATGGCGAACCGCGTACCATTAGTCTCAAGCGTGCGCTGCAAATCTACATCGAACACCGTCGCGAAGTGATCACGCGCCGTTCCAAGTTTGAACTGAAGCAAGCGAAAGCACGCCAACACATCCTTGAAGGCTATCTCAAGGCGCTTTCCAACATCGACAAGATCATCGAAACGATCCGCCGTGCAGCCGATAGCGATGTCGCCCGCGATGCGCTGATGGCAAATTTCGATCTCAGCGAAGCGCAGGCACGCGCCATCCTCGATCTACAATTGCGCCGTATCGCCAGCCTCGAACGTCTCAAGATCGAAGAAGAATTCACTGAAGTCACCAACCGCATCGCCTACCTCGAAGATTTGCTCACGCACGAGCCTAAATTGTTGGCTGTTATTCGCGCCGATGTGTTGGAGATCGCTGAGAAGTATGGCGACAAGCGTAGAACAGTGCTGGATTATGTCAGTGGTGGCAACTTCGACGAAGCCGATCTGATTCGCGAGGAAGAAGTGCTGATCTCGCTAACTCAGCGCGGCTACATCAAGCGCACGCCCTCCGCCCTCTATCGCGCTCAACATCGCGGCGGACGTGGCTTTATGGGCATGGCGACGCGTGACGAGGATACAGTTGAGCATCTTGTCAGTGCCAACTCGCTCAGTCACATTCTGTTCTTCACCAATCGCGGCAAGGTCTTCGCCGAGCGCACGTTTGCCATCCCCGAAGCGGATCGCAACGCCAAAGGCACGATCATCAACAGCTTGCTGGCACTAGATCCCACCGAGCGCGTTACGGCGATCGCTTGCGTCAATAACTTTGAAAGCGGCTACTTCGTCCTCTGCACGCAAAATGGACGCATCAAGCGCGTGGAAATCTCAGACTTCGCCTCGGTGCGCTCCAACGGTCTAATCGCCATGAGTCTTGGTGAGGATGATACGCTGCGTTGGGTGCGTCGCTCGTCCGGCGAAGATCACATTCTGATCGTCACCGGACGCGGGCGAGCAATCCGCTTCCATGAGGATGAAGTCCGCGTGATGGGACGCACGGCTGGTGGCGTCGGCGCGATCCGCTTGTACGAAGGTGATTTCATCGCGGGTGTTGATGTCATCGACCAGACCGTTTCCACCATCCTCGTCGTCACCGAGCGCGGCTTTGGCAAGCAAACGCCCGTCGAGGATTACCCGCTGCGTAGTCGTCGCGGGGTGGGTGTACTCACCATTGCCCGATCCGCGCTGGAGAAAACAGGCAGCATCGTCAGCGCCCATGCCCTCCACGCCAACGAAGACCTCACGCTGATCACCGCCGAGGGGATTGCCCTCCGTACAGGCACGAACAATGTGCGTCTGGCAGGGCGTTCGACACAGGGCGTCCGCCTGATCAAGCTGCCACGTCGCGATCAAGTCGTCAGCGTCGCCGTGGTCGAAGGTTCTACGGAGGAAAAGCCTGCCGAAGGTGAAGTTGGTATCGAAGGAGATGGTACGGCGATTCTTGCAGTCGATGAATCCATCATCGGGGAATATGCCGTCGATCCCGCCGAAGCCGAACTTGATGACGCTGAAGCCATCGAAGACGATCTCGACGTTGATGAAGAGGAAGAACTCCTCGATGACGATGATCTGGACGCCGAAAAATAGCCCACAGTACGTAGGGGCGGGGCGCTGCCTCGCCCTTTTTGTTTATCCTCCTCTCTAACGTCCCGCGGTTTCTGTCCCCGTTTACTCCTTTTCTACAACACTTTAATAATTCTTTTGCAATTCCGTAATTTATATATGAATTTACGTCAATTTTAGCCGATTTGGATTGCTTCCGACTCATTTCGCTCCTATCTTAGGATTACCTGAAGAAGGTAAAGGAGAGTCGCAATGTTCGATCCTGTCGTTACTCCAGCAGCACCCCAACCAGTCGCTGATACCGCGCCTGTTGGGCAGAACAACGCCGTCATCAATCCTTACGCCCTCGCTGAACTGATTGTCGGGCACAAGATCAACTGGAAAGAACTCCCTGACGCCCCGCGCGTCCTCGAAGACATCCTCCAAACGCCCTACGAAGAACTGTTCGATCCCAAGTATGGCGGACCGCTTTACATGGGCTTCCGTCTCAACGACAAAAACGAACTGGAGCGCGTGCGTCCGGCGCTGCTGGACTACAAAGAGGAACGCTACACCAGCGACCTCGATGACACCACCGTGCTGATGACCTTCGATATTCATAAACTGGCGGAACTTGCCCCTCGCTTCAAGACCGATGACATCGGCAGCATCGAAGTCCACAAATCAGAACTGCTTGGCAGCCGCTATCTACAGCTAACGCTCCGTCTGCCACAGGACAAACTGCTCAAGAGTCTGGCGCGCGTCTTTACGCCGGAAATCGTCGAAGCGATCACCCTCGATCCGCAGAACGTCAGCCTGATCAAGCAGGCGTTCGCGCTGGCACTCGGCACATGGGACGACAAGGGACGTTTCTTCAACGAAGCTACCGAATTCTTCGATCCAGTTCAGGGCGCAGTTGCCAACTGCTACTTCATCGCCGCGTTATCAGCCGTCGCGTGGGCGAAACCCTACCAGATTCGCCACCTGACTCGCGCCATCGGTCAGCCACAAGACTCCTTCACCAACCTGATCCGCTTCTACAAGCCCGATAGCGGTGGAGTAGTGGACAAAGAGATCGAGGTCTCGGATCGCGTGCCCGTCAATAGCTCCGGAAACTTCATTTATGCCCGTTCCAGCGAATCCGGCGAAATCTGGCCCGCTGTTTACGAAAAGGCATATGCCAAGCTGCTCACAGGCGTCAGCCACGACTATCCCAACATTCTCGCTACCGCATGGGGTGATTGTGTCTGGGCGACAGCGCAGCTAACTGGCGGTAGACGCTACTACTATGGCACGCCCAGCCTGTCCGCCGATCAACTATGGGATTTAGTGCGCGCCCATTCTTCCGGCAAGCGCACCATCGAACCGATGACCGCGTGGACGTACCCCTCCGGTGATGCCGCGCCCAAGAAAGTCGATTACTCGACGGGCAATATCGTCGGCTCTCACTGCTACACGGTGCTCGGTTGGGATTACTACAACAATAAGAAGTACATCCTGCTGCGTAATCCGTGGGGCAATACCGAAGCCTCCGTCGCTACGCACGGCGGCACAGTCTGGGTCTACGATGTGAGCTGGTGGCGTCCGATCAACATGGCAGTTATCGACGGCACATTCGCCATCGAAGCGTGGGCGTTCAAGTCCTACTTCGCAGGCATCGGCGTCGCCAAATAACCATCCGCCGCCAACACCCTACTATCATTCACACGCCGCGCCCTCACCAGCGCGGCGTTCTTGATTCATCCACATACGGCAAACATCCTTCGACCCCGTTTCAACGGCAACAAACTTCATCCATCACATCTAGCCTGCTGGCTTTAGCCTCAGGTTCTCCAACCCCTTTCTTCCTCATCACTCATCACTCGTTACTCGTTACTCAGGCACTCAGCACCCAACACTCATCACTTCCTCTCCCTCCTAGACACCTGTTCAGCTTCTCTGCCTGTTGCACTGATGTTATGGTTATCTCGTATAAACCTGTGATACAGTTACCAATCAACTGATTGTGAAGTTTTTGGCAATCGAATACTCACGTCGCTAAGTTACCTCCACGTTCATCAGGAGTAGGTATGCTTAAATCATTTTTTGCCGCGATCACGCGGTTTTCGCTGCGATTTTGGTGGGTCACCGTCGCACTAACCGTGTTATTTCTCGTGCTTGGCGTCCAGTCAGCGCTGTCGCTAAATCAAGAACTGCTGCCCAATCTGGAATTCCCGCAAACGTTCGTGATCACGCTGCGTCCGGGCGCATCCAGCGAAGACCTGCGCGATCTGATTACGCTTCCCCTCGAAGAAGAAGTCGCCAAGATTCCCGGCGTCGTCCTTCAGGGTTTGGAATCAACTACCACCGCGCCGCTCGCACTGGTGACTATCCGCAACGAATACGGTGTCAGCCAGCAGCAGATTCGTGACGCTATTAAGGCTGCTATCGACAAGGTGAATGCCGAAGGGGTACCCGTCGGATTGCTTACCACTGCCGATCTCACTCCGGAGATCGTCACCCGCGTGATCTCCCGTGCACCCACCATGTTCAAGCAGTTCGATGCCGAGCAGTTGCTGGCGATGTCTCCGGAAGTTCTCAACGCTGCTCTTGCTGCCGCGCCTAACCTGTTCGATCAGCTTGATCCCCTCACCCGCGATCAACTGGCGGCAGCGCGCATCGACACTGCCGTCAGTGGTGAAACTATCGTCCGTGAGCCAGTGACACTGCCTGATGCGTGGAAACTAACCGAAGATCAACTTCCGCGTCTACTCTCCTTCGATCTCGGTGCGATTCCAGTGGTCTCCTCCAGCATTTCCAGCACCGATCCCAATGTCAAGGCGGAGGACTTGCGCCAGTTCGTTGAAGATGAGATCGTCAAGCCACTGGAAGCAGGGGCAGTGCCCGGCGTAGCGGAAATCAGCGTTTCCGGCGGACAGCAGATCCCGCAAGATGTGATTGACGCGGCAGTGATCGCGGTAGCGGAAGCGCGTAAGCAAGAAGCCGAAGCCGCCACTGCTACTGCTACTCCTGAACCAACCGCTGAACCGACGGCAGCGCCAACTGAAACCGCGCCGACGGGTGATCCGGCTGTACCAACGCTTTCCTCAACGTGGTCTTCCCCGCTGATCGCTATCCCGCTGCGTGGAGTGCTGCAAGTCAACGCCACGTTCACCAATGCGGACGATCTGCTTAACGCTAAGACCTTCAGCGGAGAAGACACGACGGTAGCGAGTCTATTCAACACTATCGCCGATAGCGAAACCTATATCCCGCTACTGCGCGATCTCAGCCCCGAACTGCTAACATATCTACGCGCTAACGAGCCAGACTTCATGGCAAACTTGAGCGACAAAGCACTCACCGCCATGACTAGCGGCATCACCGCGTCCGGCGCGTGGTCGCAACTGCTCGGTCAGTCTGGCATCGCCAAACTTGGCGTCACCTCTATTGCTGATCTTGGCAAGATCAAGGGTACGCCCTCAGCCACGCTCAATGACATCGTAGCTAGTGCGCCCGCCGAACTGCGCGATTTCGCCATCCGTCTGGTCTACAGCCTGACGCCCGAATCGTTTGAACTGCTGCGCCGTCAGGAACCCGACTTCGTCTCCGCGCTGAAGCCCGATGTCCTGCGCTATCTCTCCGCCAACACCTTAGCCGCGCTGCCCGCCGGATTCATCGACGGACTCAGCGACGCCCAGCTCAAATCCGATTTGCAGGCGATCATTGCTGATCCTAGCCTCGCCCCCGGCAAAGCAAGTGAAGTACCAGCCTCGAATACTGGCGATCTCGATCCTAACGCCCCGCCGCTGCCCGAAAGCTGGACTAAGGGGTTGAAGGGCTTCGGCATCAACGCTACTCAGGCGGACGATCTGCTGAAGAAGCCGTTCGGACTCTCCGCTGGTGAGTTCATCAACTTGTCTGGCTCGTCTAATCCAGCCTCTCTAGGTGAACTTAGCGCCGACGTGTTGATCTATCTAGCTGACCACGATCCCAACTTCTACGATCAACTGACCTCGGCAACGCTCAACGCGCTGAATCCAGCGGTGCTAGCACAGTTGCCGCCGGAAGTGCAGGCGCGTGCGCAGAAGTCCTTCACACCGACCACGACCATCACCCGCGCCAATGGTCTGGAAAGTCTCAGCATCTCCGTGCAGAAGGAGAGCGAGGCGAATACCGTCAACGTCGCCGATGGCATCGATCACTTCTTCGCGGAACTGAAGTCGAAGCGTCCCGACATCGTAATCACCGAGGTTTTCGGGCAGGCGGAGTTCATCAAGGAATCGATCTCCGGTGTGGCACGTGAAGGTGGTCTCGGCGCGATCATGGCGGTCATCGTGATCCTGCTGTTCCTCAACTTCAGCGTGCGTAGTACGCTGGTCACAGCGGTCAGTATCCCCACCTCGGTAGCCATTGCGATGGTAGTGATGAAGTACCTACCCGGCGCAGTACACGGCTTCCTGATGCAAGACAGCATCTATAACGCACTGCCCGATGCCATCCGTACCTTTGCGCTGCGACTCTTCCCATCATCGATCACCCTTAATATCATGACCCTTTCCGGTTTGACCGTTGCTGTCGGGCGCGTGGTCGATGACTCCATCGTAGTGCTGGAGAACATCTACCGCCAGTTGCAAACGCAGTCCGCTACTGCGGATCGCCGTCAGGTGGTCATTCAGGGCACGCGCGATGTTAGTGTCGCCATCTTCGCTGCCACGCTAACCACGGTCGTCGTCTTCCTGCCCATCGGTCTGACGGGCGGCATCGTTGGTGAATTCTTCCTGCCCTTCGGTCTGGCGGTGACCTATTCGCTGGCGGCATCCTTCCTCGTGGCGATCACGTTGGTGCCGCTGCTGGCGTTCGTGTTCATCCGCCGCGATAACATTCCAGAAGAAAAAGAAGGTCGGCTCGAAGCGGGCTATCACAATCTGCTCGAATGGGCGCTCAGTCACCGCGTCGTCGTGCTGGGGATCGCTTTCCTGACGCTGGTCTTCGGTCTTTACCTGTTCAGCACCCGTCCGGCGAACTTCCTGCCCGCGCTCGGCGAACCGCAGATCAGCGTGGCAGTGACCATGCCCTCTGGAGCTAAGATCGCTCAAACTGATGTGCGCGTGCGCGAACTGGAAACTTACCTCAAGACTCTGGCAGATACTGATAAGGTCAGCCGCTATCAGGTTCAAATCGGCGGTGGTGGCGATCTGCAAGCGCTCTTGGGTGCGGGCGGCGGTGTCGATGAAGGCAGTGCCACCATCAGCATTGCGCCGGAAGTCCACTCCGAGGCAGAACTGGATGCGCTCACGGGCGAACTCCGCACCAAAGCACAGGAGATCTTCGGTAACAAGGCAGTCAAAGTCTCCAGCGCTACCCTTAGTGAACAAGGCTTCGGTGGCTTCGCGCTGGTGATCAGCGGACCGGAGGATAAGCTGCTGGCGATCTATCCGCGCGTCAAGGAAGAACTGTCTAAGGTTCCCGGACTAGCGAACGTCACTAGTACCCTCGATCAGGTTGGCGGCACGGCGGCATTCCTGCGCGTCGGGCGCACCGCAGCAGTGCAGTTTAGCGCCGAGCTAGAGACGCAGAACACACTCGGCGTCACACAGGATGCGCTTGAGGCGATCCGCGCCATGCCGGACTTACCGGAAGGCGTCACCGTCGGACAGGGCTTCCAGAGCGAACAGCAGACCGCTGGTTTTGCCCAGACCTTCAGCTCGATGGGTATCGCCATCGTGATCGTCTACTTCGTCATGGTGATCACCTTCGGATCGTTCGTGCATCCGTTCACCATCCTGTTCAGCTTGCCGTTGGCGATTGTCGGCGCGGCGCTCGGTCTGACGCTGACCAACCGCGTGCTGGGCTTGTCCGCCATGATCGGTATGCTCATGCTGATCGGTATCGTGGTCACCAACGCCATCGTCATGATTGACCGCGTGCAGGCGAACCGCAAAGAGCGCCATCTGCCCATGCGTGAGGCATTGGTGGAAGGGGCGCGCACCCGTTTGCGCCCGATCCTGATGACGGCAATCGCGACGATCTTCGCGCTGCTGCCGCTGGCGATTGGTCTGTCTGAAGGCGCGATCATCGCCTCTGAGCTAGGCACGGTAGTGATCGGCGGTCTGTTCAGCAGCACCATCCTGACGCTGTTGGTCGTTCCCGTCATCTACAGCCTGATCGACGGGTTGCAGCGCCGCTTAACAGGCAAAAAGGCGGAATAATCCTCGCCTAACCCATCAACCTAATGTTAATGTAGGGGCAGGTTTGGAAACCTGCCCTTATTCTTGCTTATGTCCCCTATTGCTGCATTACGAGTCATCCCATTGCCATAACAAATATTAAGATCGGATTTACAGCAAAGCCCCGCTGTGCTATACTTAAATTCTCACTCAACTATTTGTGTACAGGTGGGAATGAGTAAAACTTCAAAGCTATCAGGACAGTTGGACACCGAATCGATGGCGGATTACATCAAGTATCTCGCCTTTCGTGGGCAGGGACCCAAACGCGCCCTCAACACTTCCTACCAGCAGTTTTACGAGACGACAAAGGCGGCAACCCCTGCATGGTTTGCCCTTGCTGAGCAAAATCATTGGGAAGAACGGGCGCTGAACTACGACAACCGCGATAAAGCTGCCGCAGCGGATACCAACAAAAACTAGCGATCACGCTACAATAACCACCGTCTCACAGTCAAATACGTAGGGGCGGGGCGCTGCCTCGCCCTTTTTCTTTGCTAACTTATGGACACCGTACGCATGCCATTGACTCGACTCCCTGCCTCCCGCCGCCTTCTCTTCAGCACCCTTTCCGGCTATGGTCACTTTCATCCCCTGGTGCCGCTGGCGCAGGGATTGCAAGCACGCGGACACGAAATCTGTTTCGCTTCTGCGTCTTCGCTCCGTTCGCGCGTCGAAGCACTCGGATTTCACTTCTTTCCAGTAGATTTTGACCGTAATGCTGATGAGGAGTATCAGGAGTTCCGCGCGTACCAGCGGCAGCACTATCCGCCACTCGGATTAGAGACAGAGCTGTATAACTACCATCGGCAGTTCTGCGGGATCAGACCACGACTCGCGCTCCCCGCACTGATCGAAGCCGCGCAGCAGTGGGAGCCTGATCTAATTGTGCGCGAAGCAGGCGAGTATGCCGCCGTGATCGCCTCCGAGCTGATCGGTAAACCGCATGTCACCGTCGCTTTCGCTGCCGCGCTGCAAACGATGTCCGTATTTGAGCGTGATGCCGCCTCACAACTCGATCCGATCCGGCAGCGTTGGGGATTGCCGCCCGATCCAACGTTGCAATCGCTCTACCGTTATCTCTATCTGGCGTACTCACCGCCGACCTTCGCCACACAAGACGTGATCGCGGACTCGGCGACGGCACTAGCGCCGATCCCGACCACCACCCGCTACCTTCGTCCGCAGATTGCCGATAACATCGAAGGCGAATCGCTGCCCGCGTGGTTCGCGCACTTACCAGCGCAGCCTACCATTTATCTCACGCTCGGTACAGAGGCGAACAAAGAGCCGACGATCTATCCCGGCGTCTTACAAAGCATCATCAGAGGGCTGCGTGATGCGCCGATCAACCTGATCGTGACGTTAGGGCGTGGCAAAGACCCCGCCGATTTCGGCGTGCAGCCAGCAAATGTCCATATTGAACAGTACATCCCGCAGAGTTTGCTGCTCCCTCACTGCGATCTGATGGTCATGCACGGCGGCAGCAACAGCCTACTAGCAGCTTTGGATGTCGGCTTGCCGCTGGTCATCGTGCCGCTGATCGCTGATCAGTTCTTCAACGCTCACGTCACACAGCGCCTATCACTTGGTGAAACTGTGTTTCTCGATGCCCTATCGCCGGAAAACATTCTAACCGCAGTGAACAAGGTGCTGACCACACCCGCCTACCGACAAACCGCCGCCGCACTGCGCGATGAACTGCACGCCCTACCCGATCAGCACGATGCGCTGGAACTCGTTGCACAGTTGCTTGAGTAGTCAGAACGCAACGCTACAGACATACAAAGACTCCGTACTTTCCTTTCTAGCTTCACATACTTAGATTGTAGGTGTATAAAATATCTTTGCTAGAATGTATGATCAACTGCCAACCTTAATACCTAGTTGGGTATTTAACACATAACCTTGAACCATTTAATTCCGAAGCCACGCATCTTTCTCTCCTATGCGCGAGATGATGATCATCTTATTCCAGACGATACCGATCCTAATTATTACTTGGACTTAAATCGGTCTTTTACTCGTCGGTTGCACGCCGATCTTAGTACAGAGTTTGATGTCTGGTGGGATCGTGAAGACATGCCTTCTCGTGGATTCACTTTTGGTCACGAAATTCGTGAAGCAATTGGTAGCTGTGAGAAAATGATTCTCGTTATTGGTCCCGCGGCTCTTAGATCAGCATATGTAGATGCTGAATATCGATACGCACATTCCAACTGTATACCTATTATCCCCATTCTTCGTAGTGGCAGTTACGAGGATAGCGCTAATTTTATCGGTCAGATTGATGTACTAGATTTTCGTGAACGTGGAAGATATGAAGAGAAACTCCGGCTTCTCATCAAAAAATTAAATGATGAGATTCGTATAGGCGGCGCATTGTACGGTGTTGGGGATTTACCGCCATTCTACGTTGAGCGAAAAGAAGCCCTAAGAACCGTCACAAAAACGCTACTGGCTAACTTAGTTAATCCTCTACTACCGCCTCTTGCCACAACTATTTCCCAAAAGGATAATGCCAACAAATTAGTTACTGTATATGGAATGGCTGGAATTGGCAAAAGCACCTTAGTGAAAGGACTTAGTTATGATTGCGAAGTCCGTAGCTATTTTCCAGATGGACTGATCTGGATTCCAATGGGCTTGCAACCGGATATAGCCACTCGTATTGCAGATGTAGCTGTATCTTTGGGAGATAAACTTAGTGAGTATCCAGATGTAGAACGAGCGCGTATAGCACTAAGTCGTCTTTTAAAAGATAAGGCAGTACTAATAATACTTGATGACGTTTGGGATCACGCCCACGTTGAGCCTTTCCGCGTCTTAGGAGATCGTTGCCGAATACTGGTTACTACACGATCAATTAGCCTACAAAAACGTATAGGTGGTACCGCACTCTCCCTCGCCAAGCTAGATGATGACGAAGCGCTTGCGTTATTTGCACACAAGCTTAGTCTGGAGGTACATCAATTACCCGACATAGCTAGTCTACGTGCGATTATTGAGCTACTTGGAGGTCATACTCTTGCTATAAGCATTGCCGCTGCATGGCTTGCAGAGCATCCTGCTAAGACACCAAGTGCCTATTTGAATCGGTTGCAAAGAGGTTGGGACGGTGATAATCCATTACATGATCTTAATCTAATTGAAAATGACAAAAATCTTAACCTAGAACTATCATTAGGCGAAAGTTACTATGCCCTCAACTCTGATGAACTGCGTCGTCGTTTTCGCCTGTTGGGAAAATTTGCACGGGAAGCGACATTTTCACGAGATGCTGCTATGCATCTCTGGGGCGAAAACGAAGATGATGATGACCTTGTGTTGCTTGAGCATGCTAGCTTATTAACGCACGATACAACTAAGGATCGTTATTATTTGCATAATTCACTGCACGCCTATGCTTATGCCTTGCTAGTTCGGAACAATGAATTCTCCGCTGCTGCACAACGACATTTCGATCACTATGCGACGATCTACGGTAATTCAGGCGCCAATCGAAATGAAACTAATCATCCGGTTATCCATGCCGATTTCCTCAATATCGAAGAAGCACTACTTTGGGGCTTTCTACATGAAACCGCACGGTCATGTGACCTTTTAGCAAATATAGACAAGTACTTAGTATTGAGACAGTCTCACCTAGTTCGGATGAACTTATATGAAGTCGGCTTAAAAGCTGCGCGCAATTCGTCTTACACGCTTGGCGAAGCAAATTGCCTGTTTAGCATGGGAACACTTTATTATGCGCGTGATGATTACCCTAAGGCAACAGATCATTACCAAGCGGCTTTAACGCTTTTTCAAGCGATTCAAGCACGTGAGGGTGAGGCTGAGTGTTTACGTAGTTTGGGGAACATACATAAGGTACGCGATGAGTATGATAAGGCAACAGAATACTATCAAACTGCACTAGCAATATTCCGTGATGCCAACGCCTATCAAGGCGAAGCTAATTGCCTAATAAACCTAGGTGATATATTGTACATGCGAAATGCCTACGTTGAAGCATTTGATCTATATAGCAAGGCATTAGTGCTCTTCAAAACCATAAATGATGGTCAAGGTCAAGCCAATTCTCTGCGAAATTTAGGCGATGTCCACTATTGGCGCAACGAATATTCACAAGCAATAGAGCGGTATAACGAAGCACAACTCATCTATCAAGATATTGGCGATGCTCAAGGCAAAGCGGATTGTATGAATAGCATAGGAGTAGTCTATGAAACTCAAGATGATTATGAAACTGCTATTTTTCAATATGAGGCTGCCTTAGTCATCTTCGATAGCGTGCATGCTCTGTTAAGCAAAGCTAACTGCCTTCGCAATTTAGGGGACATTTATCGTTTGCGTGAAGATTATGAATCTGCTGTACAGCGGTATGAAACTGCCTTGGCAATTTACTATGATCTTAGCGTGCGACGAGGCGAAGCTAATTGTCTTTACGGTCTAGCGCACATTCAGCGACTCAGATATGAGTATCGTGCCGCCACTGAATTATACGATGCAGCACTTAACATCTATCGCGAACTTGAGATTCGTCAAGGTGAAGCCGACTGCTTCCGACATATGGCGGAAGTTTCTAGGCTATGCAATCAGTACTCTCTAGCTATGGAATATTACCAAACGGCGATACCAATCTATCGAATAACAAATGATATGGTTGGTGAAGGGAACTGTCTTCGTGGTATAGGTGAGACATATAGAATGCGAAACGAACATGAGAAGGCATTTGAACAGTTTAATTTGGCATTATCACTTTTTCAAAGTGCTGGCGAACGTATTGGGGAAATCTATTCTCTGGTAGGGCTTGCGAAATTGTATATGGGACACTCCACAAATGAGATTAGTTGCAACTATTGGCGTCAAGCTTTTAAGATCGTCGATGAACTCCCTAGCATTTCCCACCTGTCATGGGTAGCAGACATGCGTTACCAATATGAACAGGCTTGCGGTCATGCAGCTCCTTAAGCTGCTGTAATCCCAGTGTTGGCAAGATTGATAATGCAAATCTACTCTTGCCTAATGAAAACTTTACTTTCAACGCAATTATGTTCGGAGGCTGAGAGCCAGCATAAATACACTAACTCCCGACTCGGCATGTTGGTAGATTCCAATTGCACCACCTGCTGCTCCTTTTCATCATCCATCTGATTCTCGATACCAAAACTACGTTTGTGTCAATTTTGATATGAAATAGTCGGTAAAAGACGAGTCTTGAAGATGTGGAATTTCTCCAAGCCTCCCTTTTATTGCACCTCATATTTTCCAATCAGAATTTGGGCTGACATTTTCCCGATCCAGATCATCCTCTCCCGCTTGCAGGATGAGGGCAGGGGATGAGGGTCTTTCGCCCGTTGGAATCTACTACCCGATTCCCAACACTCACCAACAAAGCGCCTGAAACCGCCCTGTATTCCCTGCCAACTTCAGGCGCTTTTTTGCCCCACTATCGGCTATCCAGTTAGCTCGGCAGCGCCTCTAGCCGCGCCTCCACACTTGCCCTCGTTGCCGCCAATTCAGCCAGCTTATCCCGTTCGCGCTGCACCACATCGGGCTTGGCGCGGCTGGTGAAGCCCTCATTGCCGAGCAACTTCTCCTTCTGGTCGATCTGCGCCTTGACCGATTCCAACTCCTTGAGCAAGCGTTCGCGCTCTGCCCCCAAGTCCACCATGCCCGCCAGCGGCAGGTACAGCGTCACCTCACCGGAAGCGATCACCGCCGCGTTATCGGGCGTGCCGCCGTTACTGATGCCGTCCATGCGCTCGACATTGCACAACCGCGCGAAGATCTGCGGATTCGCCGCCACTGTCGCTGCCAACCCACTACCACCAACCAGCGCCTCGATCCGCTTGCTCGGCTCCACGTTGTAATCGAGCCGCACCTGCCGCACCTTGACCACCAGATCACGGATCGTGTCCATCTCCGCCTCTGCTGCCGGATTGAGGAACGCGGCATTGCTCGTCGCCCACTGGCTCAGGATCAACGGCTTGCGTTCGCTCTCGGTAGCGGGCACATACTGCCAGATTTCCTCGGTGATGAAGGGGATGAACGGATGCAGCAAGCGCAGCGCGGTATCGATCACCTGCACCAGTACATCGCGTGTCCGCTTCTTGGCGTCCTCATCCTTGCCGTACAGCGCATCCTTGCTGATCTCCACGTACCAGTCGGCAAACTCCTCCCACAAGAAGTCCTTGATTTGCCGCCCCGCCTCGCCGTACTGGTAAGTATCAAACAACCGCTGCACACTGGCGATCAAGCCGTTGAGTCGGCTCAGGATCCAGCGTGACGGCACATCTAGCTTGGCAGGATCGGGCGCTGTGAAGCTGTAGCTCTCGCCTAGATTGGTGATCACGAAGCGGGACATCTGCCACAGCTTGTTGCCGAAGTTGCGCCCGTACTCGATGCGCTCCTCCGAAATGTTCTGATCATTGCCCGGTGTGCCGCCCGTGATCAACGTATAGCGCAGCGAGTCCGTGCCGAACTTATCCATCATGATCAGCGGATCGATGACGTTACCTTTGGTCTTGCTCATCTTCTCGCCGTTCTTATCGCGCACCAGACCGTGCAGATAGACGGTGTGGAAGGGGATTTTGTCGGTCAGCCACAACCCCTGCATGATCATGCGTGCCACCCAGAAGAACAAGATGTCGTAGCCTGTTTCCAGCACATCCGTCGGATAGTAGCGCAGCAGATCGGGCGTCTGCTGGGGCCAGCCAAGCGTGCTGAAGGGCCACAAGCCGCTGCTGAACCACGTATCCAGCACGTCATCATCTTGCACCAGTTCCGTGCTGCCGCAGGTGGCGCACTTGACTGGACTATCGCGCTCCACAGTGATATGTCCATTGGGACAGTAGAACGCTGGAATCCGATGCCCCCACCACAATTGGCGGCTGATACACCAGTCTTTGATGTTCTCCAGCCAGCCGAAGTAGACCTTCTCGAAGCGATCCGGCACGATCTTGATCCGCCCGTCGCGTACTGCTTCCAATCCCTTCGCCGCCAACGGTTCCATCTTGACGAACCACTGCGTGCTGATCATCGGCTCAACCACTTCGCCACCACGCTGAGTACGGGGGATGGTGGTGGTGTACGGCTCGGTCTTGATGGTCAGCCCCGCCGCTTCCATATCCGCCCACAGTTGCTTGCGCGCTTCGTAGCGATCCATGCCTGCATACTTGCCGCCGTTCTCGTTGAGGCTGGCATCTTTGTTCATGATGTTGATGACTGGTAGGTTGTGGCGCTGCGCCAGTTCGTAGTCGTTGAAGTCGTGGGCGGGAGTCACCTTCAAGCCGCCCGTGCCGAACTCACGCTCCACGTAGTCGTCAGCGATCACTGGCACTGTACGATCCGTCATGGGAACACGCGCCCGCTTGCCGATAAATCGCTCGTAGCGTGGATCTTCGGGATGCACCGCCACTGCCGTATCACCGAGGATCGTCTCAGGGCGAATCGTGGCGACGGGGATGTACTCATCCGTGCCGTCGATCATGTACTTGAAGTAGTACAGCGTGACCGTTTCTTCCTCGCGCTCCACTTCCAGATCGCTAACGGCGGTTTGCAGCCCCGGACTCCAGTTGATCAAGCGCGGACCGCGATACAGCAGCCCTTGATCCCACAAGGTGATGAATGCCTCGCGCACCGCTTTGGAGAGCGTTTCGTCCAGCGTGAAGCGCAGCCGATCCCAATCGCAGCTTGCGCCCATACGCCGTAGCTGGTTGATGATCGCGCCGCCGTACTTCTCTTTCCACTCCCATGTGCGGTGCAGAAATTCCTCGCGTCCCACTTCCTCGCGACTTGTTCCCTCGCTGCGGAGTAAGCGTTCCACCTGCAACTGCGTAGCGATACCTGCGTGATCGGTGCCGGGAATCCACAGCGCTGCCTTGCCGCGCATCCGTTCGTAGCGGATCATCAAATCTTCGAGGCTGACGAACATGGCGTGTCCGAGATGCAGCTCCCCCGTCACGTTAGGCGGCGGGATAGCGATCACGAAGGGTTTGGCATCCGCTGGCGCGACTTCCGGTTTGAAGTAACCTTGCTTCTCCCACGCCGCATAAAGGCGGGTTTCCGCTTCCGCGAAGTTGAAGTTCTTGGGCATTTCCTGTGTTGGCGTTGTGGTCATGAGTCTCCTGTTGCTCCCTTACTCTTACCTTAGCCTTCGGCTGCTGGTTTAATTGCCGTCGCTACGAGTTCCCAATGCTGTGTCTCAACTTTGAGATCGATGAAGCCCGCTTGCTTCATCATCTTTTCCAGTTCTTCCTGCTTAAGTGCGCGGTACTTGACCGACTGCTTGTTCACTTGATACTGCTTGTCCTTGCCGCTAACGATGAAGGTATTGAAGGTGACGGTTACTGGCGGTCCGTCATCCCAGTCCCAGACATCGAACAGAATGTAGTCCTTCTCGTCACCATCGCCCTCATGGTACTGGCGTGGTACGAAGCGGGCGCGATCCTCCATCATGAAGTCGTAGTCACGTATCCCGATCACCACTAATCCGCCGGGGCGTAGCAGGTTATAGAAGTTGCTGATCGCCGCCTGTAGCTGATCGTCCTGAAGTAGATGCGGCAGCGAATTCCCTTTAGTAATCACCGCGTCGAATGGTCCTGTGACGGCACGCGGCAGGTTCAAGAAGTTCGCCCGTCCGATGGAGATCTTGTCGCCCACGTTGTACTTGAGAGCGTTCTGCCGTGCTTTGTGCAGCATGTTGCGGCTCGGGTCCATCGCGGTAACTTCGTAGCCGAGCTTTGCCAGTGCGATAGACTGCGTACCTGTGCCGCAGGAAGCATCTAGCACGCGCTTGATCGCCACCTGACGATCCTTAAACAGTCGCCGCAGATCAGCACCGTCGCGCTGCATCGCCGCTTCCCAATCGCGGTAAAAATACTCGTATTCCTCAGCGACGGCGTTGTAGTAATCCATCGTTTCGTTTGCAGGCATTGCCTACCTTAACCTTGCTGTGCCGTGCCAAGCCCAACTTGACAAACAAAAACGCCTCTCGTCTCCAACACTGGGACGAAAGGCGTTCATCTTTCGCGGTACCACCCGGTTTCCAGCACGACATTTGTGATCATGCTGACCCTCGACGCTGTAACGGGCTGACCCGGACGCACTTACTGGTACTTATTCGGTGCATCGACTCAGGAGCGACGTTCGGCGGTGCAAGCTCGTGGTGACCTTTCAGCCTGTGGGTCAACCTCTCTGGCGCAGCGTGCGATCCGCTTACTCCTCTCCGTCGGAGTCATTGGATTTTTTGATTGTGAGCAGTATAGCACTGCTCAACAGGTGTCGTCAATTGTGGCTGCAACAGAAATATTTCATCTATCCGATGCTTTTGGAGGATAGTTCATATCGGTGAAGGCCACCTTCCAGACAAACCGAAACGGCAGAGAACGCCCGATTGTCGAGGTGATGGAAGCCATCCCTAGGTTCCCATGCCAAGAGAAAAACAACGCGCTGTGAAGCACACGAAAATCCGTTGTTTCCGAGAGTTGTGCGAAGTCGCCCATTCTCAATATGTTTTCACGCACGATGAAGGAAATCTGGTTGATAGTGTCGTCAGAAATTGTCACATCGACACGAGAGAATATCCCTGTAGTCGGACTAAATCGGCACTCTTTTTCTAGCGAAATCGAGTAGGAGGAAGCATCGGTAGTGTCGCACAAAAATCCCCACGCCGAGATGGAACTGGTGGACTGTCCGGGGAAAATATCAGCATAAATCGAAAATGGGTTGGCTAATGGTAAGGTGTATTTTCCAAACGCCAGTGCGCCAACGATGACCACGCTTAAGCTAACCCACATAACGAACACAGCCAGAAGATAAGGGATTGGCACGAATGCTTGAGGAAAGCTGAGGCGACTTCGATCCTGTGCTTCGGTGTGCAGCCGATATATCGGGTTTGTCATGCCGCGATTCCCTCACGAGATTGTTAGCCCTAGGCTTATTGAAGCCTATCGCTTCCCTTTCATGAGTGAATTTTTGGACAAATAGTGGACAAAAGCCCGCATTACGTATGGACGGAATGAATTTTGAGCTAGGATTAACTGTTAACGCCTTCTTCAATGTCGAGGCTGGAATGACTGCCAAATCCTCATTCGGTCAGTGGCTTAAGCAGCGCCGCAAAACGCTCGACCTCACGCAGGAAGACTTGGCAGTACGAATCGGCTGTGCTGTAAGCACGCTCTATAAAATCGAAGCCCACGAGCGACGACCATCGAAACAGATCGCCGAACTCATTGCTAAACACGTCAATATTCCTGCTGCTGAACGTGCCTTATTTGTCCAGTTCGCTAGAACCGGATCCGCGGAATCTGCTGCGCCTTGGGGAACGCCATTTCATGCCTCAACGAATCTGCCTCTCCAGCCGACGCCGCTGATTGGGCGAGATCCGGAGGTATCTAGCTTACGCAAGCGGCTGCTACAACGAGAGTCGCGTTTGCTCACGCTCATAGGAGCGCCCGGAATTGGCAAAACGCGACTGGCGCAGCAAGTAGCCGCTGACGCGCTGGATGACTTCTCTGATGGCGTGTTCTTCGTCGCTCTTGCTGCGATCACGGATGCGAACCTTGTATCTTCAGTGATTGCCAATTTACTGGGCATCCTGGATGTCGGTCCGCAAACGCCGCTAGAACGTTTGAAAGCATTTCTACGTGGTAAGCAAACCCTTCTGGTATTGGACAACTTTGAGCAGATTCTGGCGGCAGCGGCGATCATTGCTGATCTCCTAGCTGCCTGCCCTTGGCTCAAAATCCTAGCGACGAGTCGCGCACCGCTACGTCTTCGCCACGAGCAACAAATTCCGGTATCCCCACTCGCTATGCCTGATCTCACCCATTTGCCTGATGTAGATAAGCTCCCCGATTATTCAGCCGTGACCCTGTTTCTAGAACGGGCACAAACGGTTCAGCCAGACTTCTTGCTCACCTCAGAAAATGCCCCTGTCGTCGCCGCGATCTGTACGCGGCTTGACGGACTGCCGCTGGCAATTGAATTGATCTCGGCACGGATCAAAGTGCTGCCCCCGGCTGCCCTGTTGGAACGCTTACACGGGCGGCTGATGCTGCAATCTGATGGCTTGCATGACTTTGAGCCGCGTCATCGGACGTTGAATGCTGCGATTGATTGGAGTTATCAACTGCTCGCCGCAGAAGAACAGGCTCTGTTCCGACATTTAGGAATATTCGTGGGCGGATGGACGCTAGAAGCTGCTGACGCCGTTTGTGGGAAAGACTTGAACTTGAATCTATTGGATGGTATGACATCACTGCTGGATAAAAATCTGGTGAAGCAAGATACCCGATCAGATGGTGAGCCGCGCTACATGATGCTGGAAACGATCCGCGAATATGCGCTGGAACAACTGACTGCTAGCGGAGAACTGAAGGCGCTACAGCGGCAACATGCGGATTACTTCATTAGGCTGGCAGACACCGCCGACAAGGGAATGATGGGTCCGCAGCAAAAGCTGTGGTGGGATCGGGTGGAAGCTGACCTTGCTAATTTCCGAGCCGTTTTGGGGTGGAGTGAAACTGGCAACATCCGTGAAGAAGGGAAACGTATGGCGGTGGCACTTGGCGAATTCTGGGCGCGGCGCGGCTATTTGCGCGAGGGGCGTAGTTGGATTGCCGCCCAACTAGCCCGACAAGAGCAGAACACAGCCAATCGTCAACTCAGCGCGGAGGAGCGTGCGCATCGGGCGGAGACGCTAAATTGGCTGGCAGCCTCTAACCACATGATAAGTGCCTCGGACATGACAGAATCCTATTATGCGGAAAGCGTGGCACTATTTCGAGAACTTGGAGATAAGTCTGGCTTGGCAGAAGTATTAGCCGATTTTGGCATCTTCTTCCAGATCCGTGGCGATTATGAACTAGCATCTACCCTTATAGAAGAGAGCTTGTCCCTGCGCCGCGAAATTGGGCATACACGCGGAATCGCTGCGTCCTTAGACTTCCTCGGAACAGTGACCTACAGGCGGGGCGATATCCAACCGGCAAGTGCGCTGTGGGAGGAGAGCCTGATGCGGATGCGCGCAGAGAATGACCCTTGGCGCACGGCAATGGTCCTTGCTCACGTGGCGACAGGTGCACTGGAGCAAGGTAATTATGAACGGGCGAAAACACATCTAATAGAGAGTTTGACCACGTTGCGTGAACTGGATGAACGCTGGCAAACCGCCCAAACGGTTGAAATGTGTGCCTGTCTAGTCGCGGTACAAGGA
>JAHBVK010000046.1 GCA_019637555.1 Anaerolineae bacterium | reverse complement strand
CAGAGACGCCGCTCATTTCCTCGTTGCTGGGCATCACGTCTTCATCGAGCAGACTCTTCATCGTCTCCAACGCCTGTACACAGCCCGCGCTGTTGATCGTGGATTCGGTCATCTCGGCATTGAAGAACGAGCACTCGCCCTGTTGTGCGGCTTTCTTGTAGAACTCCCAGAACTGGATCGGGCTGTAGATACCCCAGTAGTCCGCACCGAGAGCGCGAATCTTCTTGGCAGCGTCCAGTGCGTCCGCCCATGTCCACGTATCGCTGGGAGCATCGATACCCGCCTGCTTGAACAGGTCAGCGTTGTAGAACAGCAGCACCGTCGAGAACGACTCCGGCAGTGCTAACTGCTTGCCCTGATACGAGAAGGCGGCTAACGCGGCAGGATAATACGGTGCTTCAGCGCCAACCTTACCACTCAGATCCATCAGTGTGTTATTGGCGGCGTAAGTGACGAAGTTTTCGTAGTTCAGCTCGAATACGTCAGGCGCGGCGTTGCTGCCGATGTCGGTCTGCAGCAGCGTGAAGTAATCAGCGAACGGCGCGTTCTTCACTTCTACGTTAATGCCCGCGTTGGCTGCTTTGAACGCGGCGATGATCTGATCCAGTTCGTCCAGATAATCGGGCGCGGCGGAGAAAGTGAAGTAGGTGACGGTCTGATCTTGCGCGGTGACTGCGCTAAACGTAGTCACTAGCAGCGTCAGCACGACGACGGCGGCTAAGAGTTTCTTGAACATGATCAAATCCTTTCGTGTCCCTTCTTAGTTTGAATAGCTTGAAATCTAGTAATGCTTTCTTATGCCATCTAGGCGACGGCGATAAGCTCGATCAACCTTTGATCCCGCTAGAGACCACGCCGCGCACGAACCATTTCTGCGCCAGCATGTACACAACGAGGATCGGAAGCACGGCGATCACCGCGCCTGCCATGACCATATTCCATTCGGTCAGGGCACGCGGACCGCCCTGCAAAACAGCGAGTGCAACAGGCAGTGTCATCACGCTGGCTTCACGGGCGACGAACAGAGGCCACAGATAAGCGTTCCACAAGCCCATAAAGCTGAACACCGCCAGCGTCGCCAGCGCGGGCTGCGACAGCGGCAGGATGATGCGCCAGAAAATGGTGAAGTAATTCGCGCCGTCGATGAAGGCGGCTTCCTCGAAATCGCGCGGCAGAGTCTTGAACGACTGCCTGAGCAGGAACGTACCGAACGCGCTGAACATCCCCGGCACGATCAACGCCGCGTAGGTGTTCACCCAATTCAGCGCGCGGATCAGTACGAACTGCGGGATGATCAGCACCACTGACGGGATCATCATAGTGGCGAGGTAGAGCACGAAGATGATCTCGCGCCCTTTCCACTCCATCCGCGCGAAGGCGAACGCCGCCATCGCCGAGACGAGCACCTGTCCCAGTGTGCCGACCACCGCCACGAACATGCTGTTGAAAAACGTCCGCGTCAGATCGACGCGCTCCGCCAGCTTGGTATAGCTCTCCAACGACGCCGGATTAGGGATGAACTGCGGTGGCGTCTTGAGAATGTACTCTTGCGGCTTCAGCGAGGTACTCAGCATCCACACGAACGGCACGATCATCACCAGCACGAGGATCACCATCAGCGCGTAGGTGGCTATCCTGCCGATCACATTCCACCATTGCAGGCGCGGCAGCGTCGGCGCAGAAGTTAACTGAGAGGTCGTTGCTTTCGTCGTCATAGGATCACTCGGTCTCGTAGTACACCCAACGACGCTGCAAGCGCAGTTGTACCGCCGTGATGATGAAGATCAGGATGAACAGCACCCACGACATCGCGGAGGCGTAGCCCATGCGGTTGTAGCTGAAGGCGTTACGCACTACCTCGGTCACGATCACCTCCACTTGCCGATCAGCGGCGCTGTCTCGCTGCGGCATCAGCCACACCTGCTCGAACATCTGGAAGTAATTGATCAGCAGCGTGATCGCCACGAAGAACATGGTCGGCGTCAACAGCGGGATGGTGATATGCCGGAACACGCGCCAGCGGTTCGCCCCGTCGATCTTTGCCGCTTCATAGTAAGTTTCAGAGATGCCCTGCAAGCCGCCGAGATAGAGCAGCGCGATATAGCCGACATCCTTCCACACACTGGTGATCACCATAGCGACCACCGCCGTCGCGGGCTGGAACAACCACGCCGGACCTTGAATCCCGAACCAGCCGAGCGCGTAGTTGACCAAGCCGAACTGCGGATTGAAAATCCACTTCCAGATCAGCGAGACGACCACCCACGACGCTACCACAGGCACAAAGGTACTCGTCCGCACCAATAACATCCCCGGCAGCCGCTGGTTCAGGAACAATGCCAGCAGCAACCCCAGCACGAAAACCAGCGGCACATAGATGATGATGAACACCACCGTATAGCCGAGCGCCCGCCAGAACGCCGAGTCCGCCAACAGCTTCTGAAAGTTCTCCAAGCCAACGTAAACAGGTGGCGAGAGCAGATTCCAATCGTTTAGCGCGATCCATCCCGAACTGATGATCGGATAAACCACGAACAGCAGCATTCCGAGCAATCCCGGCAGCAGGAAAAACCCGATCCACTTCCACTTTTGCCAACCGTGATTGCCTGCCATCGTCCGATCCTCAAACATCCTTCAGTCAGTAAAAAATCTTTGGCAAAAAAACTACAACTAATTCCTAGCCACCTAAACATTTACGATCACGCAGCTTGAGTCCCGCAGGGATTTCGTTCGCTCAGCCCGGCAATTCATTGCCGGGAACCCTGATCCTCACCTCACTACCTCATCATTCATCACTCGTTACTTTCTCACCCACTCACATTCGCATCCACCAATGGCGACTCAAACACCTTGCTGATCACCAGACTTGCCGCGCCGCGCGCCCACATCCGATCATCCGTCGGCTCGATCACGATCCGCACATCGTCCAACAGATCGTTGAAGCTGTGCGTTCGCATCGCTTCTCGCATCGCTGCCAAACGCTGATCGCCTGCCACCACGCCCTCGCCGCTGAGGATAATCGTCTGTGGTGCCAGCAGATTGATCACCGTCGCCACCGCCATGCCGATGTATTCACCGCTGCGGTTTAACGCTGCACGGCAGATCGCGTTGCCCGCTTCCGCCGCGTCCACGATACTCGCCAACGAGTTGAACACATGCTGCTTGTTGGGGATTTTCTCTTTCACGTAGGCGATGATCGCCGGATCAGCCGCAATCGCTTCCAGACAGCCCTGTTTGCCGCAGCTGCATTGCGGACCGTCGAGCATCACGGTGATGTGACCGAGTTCACCGGCGCCGCCTTGTGCGCCTTGATGTAAGCGCTGGTTGATCACGATACCCATGCCGATGCCGCGTCCGATGGTGATCACCACGAAGTTATCGACATGCCGTCCTGATCCGAAAAGCTGTTCGCTGATCGTTAGCGTGTTCACGTCATTTTCAATGTAAACGGGGACATTCAATTGCGACTGTACCATCTGCGCCAGCGGCACATCTTGCCAGCCGAAGTACGGCGAATAGTGGACGATCCCGCCTTGTGGATGCGGGTGGATGATACCCGCCACACCGATCCCGACGCCGAGCAGCCGTCCGTGTGGGGCACTGGTGCTGTTCAATGTATCCAGCGCGATCTCCGCTAGCTTATTACTCACCGCCACCGGATCGCTGCCCGCATCGTAGGCATAATCTCGATAGCGCAGGCTCTTACCTTCCAGATTAGTGACGGTACAGGCGACTCGGTTCTCCATCAGCTTCAAACCGATGGCACTTCCGGCATCAGGGTTCAGGCGCATCAATGTCTGACGACGCCCGCCTGTGTATTCGCCTTCACCGATTTCGCTGATCCAGTGGTTTTGCAGTAAGTCAGTGGTGATTTGGGAGATCGTAGCGATGCTCAAGCCGGAGATTTCCGCCAACTGAGTACGCGAGAGTACGCCTTCACGCCGCAGCGTGTTGAGGATCAAGCTGCGGTTCATGGCTTTGATCAAATCTCTGTTGCCACGAACTAACGTACTCATACTTTTTTCGCTCACAAAAATAACTATCCACAGTATAGAAATGATCTATTTTTATGTCAAGCACTTCCCCTTCAACGATCACGCCTATACATCCGTCTCGCTACCTCGTGCCCAACTATCTATTATTCCGCCTCTGGTTTCAGCCCGGAGCTTCAAGGCTTGTTCGGAGTTAATTTTCTGCTTGCCGCCGACGCATGAGGTTCAAAACTCCATGCTTTTACGCTCCAGAAATCCTCTAAGGAGGTTTCAACCTTCGGTCTACTTACGTGACTACATGAAGAACGCCGGACAAGCCTTGAAGCGCCGCGCTCAGTGATCTCACACCCACCAAACAAAAAAACGCAGCCTTCTTCCCGAAAGCTGCGTCATCCCTCACTTACTTCCCTACATCCGATCACAACGTCAGCGCTGGCACTCTGGCACTTTCTTCTCTCAGCACCCAGTACTCAGCACTCAGCACTTCCCTTTGCTACTCCACCATCGCCACCGCACCCCAATCGATGCCCGCCGTCAACCCCGGCTGCTGAGTCTCAAGATAGGCAATCGCCTGTTCCAGCGTCAGCCATGTATCTTCAATATGACCTTTACGCTCCGAGATGCGCTGATAAACACCGGTATAAACCTGTGCGCCAATCGAGCCGAACGCCGTCGCTGCCCTGAAACGCGGATGCCGCGTCAGCGCCGCCAGCTTCTGGATCAAGCTCACCTCTTTAATGTATCCGCGCCGCAGATCGGAAATGACCGAGATGCGCTGATCAGCGGCATCCAGCACGCCAGCCAGCGTCTTGATGAACTCGTCTGAAACGGCGGGCGAAGGCATCGCCAGCCACGTAATTAGGAAGAGATCATCTTTTAGACGCTTGATGCTGAATATTGGCGTCTCCACGATCACTTGCGCTGGCTCGAATGTCGGCTCGATACTGCGGCTGCCATAGTTAGCTTCTTGCAGTGGCGGCAATTTCAGGGTGTTCCGCAGCCGTGCGAATCCTCCGATCACGCGTTCGCGCAGCGCCGACTTTTCATCAACAGGCAGCAGCGCCGCATGGACGCCGTTCAGGATCAATTGCTGCACATGATCGGCATTCAGAGCGAACGTCTCGACGCACTTCTGATATTCCCCGGTCAACGAGGTGTTGAAAATCGCCGGATCGTCAGAATTTAGGCTTACGTTCAAACCGCATTCCAGCAGACGCGGCAAGTTGTGCTCCTCCAGACTTGGAAATACGCCCAGACACACATTACTGGTCGGTGATACTTCCAGTAATACATGGCGTCTTTGCAATTCTTCCACCAGCGCCGGATCTTCCATACAGCGCACGCCATGACCGATCCGCACCGCGCGCAGTTCATTCAGCGCCCCCCAGATACTGGCGGCTCCGGCAGTCTCGCCCGCATGTGGTACAGCCGGCAGGTCATTCTCGTGTGCCAGATCAAATGCCCGCTTGAATTTCTCTGGCGGATTGCCTGCCTCGTAGCCACCCAAGCCGAGCGCCACCACGCCATTGTCCTTACCGGAGATCGCCCACTGCGCGACGGTCATCGCTTCATCCACTGAGAGTGAGCGATCCATATCGATAATCAGGCGCATCTCGACACCTAACTCTTGCTTAGCCCACACCCGCGCACGGTTGATCGCCGCCAACTGATCGGCGAACGAGATGCCTTTCTGTAGGTAGTGCGTGTATGGCGTGTACGTCGCTTCGCTGTAGATGATGTTCTGCGCCGATTGTCCGAGCAAGAATTCGCGGGCGATCAACTCGATGTCATCTGGAGTCCGCACACACTGCGAAAGGAGCTTGTACACTTCCACGAAATGTGGGAAATCTGTGAAAGTGAACCACTGCCGCAAGTCTTCAACGGTATTAGCGGGCAGTGGTATCTGATGACGTTGCGCCAAGGTTAGCAGCGTCGATGGTTGTATTGAACCTTCAAGGTGGACGTGCAGTTCCACCTTTGGCATTTTCTGTATAAATTCCTGTATCACCGTCATCTCATACGCCTCGCCGATCAGCACGAAATATCGTGACTATACTGCGGAACGGTTCAGATGGCGATCAACAGATTATCTCAAATTATGGGTGACTAGCCGTTGTTCTCGTTCGCTGTAGCTGCTTGAGTGTCTCCACACGTGCATTGAACGAGTCCGGCTGATACTCCACCTCGACCAGAACCTGCTGGAAAAGAGTAAGCAGATCAACATCATGCCGTGTCGGTCTACCTGAGGTCATGCTCACGTAAACAAACTCCACCCACGAGATCGCCTTTAGCCGCTTGCCGTTGCTGTCACTCATCACCCCCTCGATCACGATCCGGCTTTCATCCATGTAGATTAGCCGCGTGCCAATACGTACAGTCTCGCCCGGAACGGCGGGCAGCAGATAGGCGATCTGCGTCTTGGTCACCACCCACGATGCGCCTGCTGTCTTGCCATGCTCGAACATGTTGAAGGCGTAATGCTCCATCAAGTGATCCATCCGCGCGTCCATGAAATAATCGATGTAGCGCGCGTTGTTCAGGTGTCCGAACGGATCGCAGTCCTGAAAGCGGATCACCAGTGTTGATTCGGGTTCGCGCACCAGCGTGTTAGCTGCACCAGTCATGATCATTCCTCCCAAATGTACATTTCCGACCAATCGGTCTGTTTTTCAGGCAAAAGAAAAGCCTCTTGAATTAGGCTTTCAACGTATCCTCAATTAGCGCATTAAGGTGCTCAAAGGCACGGTCAAGATAACTGCTGTCGCCATATAAGCGTGTCATCATGTACGCTCCTTCCAGCGTGCTCACCATGATCGTTGCTACAGCGTCCGCTGCCAGTGTGGATCGCAGCACGCCTTGATCGATCCCGCGCTGTACGGTCTGCCGGATCAATTTGCGCCATAAGTCCATCGCGGTTTGTACCTGTTTGCGTAGTGCGGGGAAAGCGTCATCACTTTCGATGGCGGCATTCAGCAGTACGCAGCCACCCTTGAATGGCGACGACTCGAAATAATCGTGGAAGAAGGCTAAGATGCCGCGAAGTCGCTCCAGCGGATCGCGCCGATGGCGAACTTCTGCCCACATCATCTTACTGATCGTACCGAAAGCGTAGTCGAACGCCTCCAACGCCAGTGCCTCCTTGCTCTCGAAGTGGTTGTAGATGCCTCCCTTCTGTAAGCCCGTCACCCGCATCACATCACTCAGCGACGAGGCAGCGTAACCACGCGTATTGAAGAGATCAATCGCGTGAGCAAGGATAGAACTACGCGTACGTTCGCCTTTGCGCATAACCTTAAGGAAACAAACCGATCAGTCTGTTACCGATCATATCCAATTTTCCGGCAAGGTCAAGCACTTCTGGATGCACTTGCACAAACAAACCAGAATCGTCACCTTTCCAACTTTTCACAAACGATTTTGCCTGTTTTTGCCTGATACTTGCCTGCAATCTGAGCAGAGCCATCATCAGCGATTGAGTCAGCTAAGTTAGAATCGAAACAGGCAGATCGTCTGATCCGCCTGTTCCAATAAAATAGATATTCAATTGGTCTCTGTAAGGGTTCGCTTACCGACGCGGTAATTCGTCGCCGCGTACACTTAAATGCACATGCTGATCCACGTAGGCAATTTGCTCCGGCGTCGCATAGCGATCCGGCGCGAACAAACCCGACCAATTAATCTGGATAAACCCTTCGCGGCGCAGGCGTGAAGCCAGTGCGGCAGGCAGCCGCTTCTCGCCGTCGAAAGCTTCTCCAGCATCTGCCCCGCTCGAACTTGACGTCATGTCATCGAGACCATAGAAGACGGTCCGAACGATGCCTACGCGCTTTTCATTTTCGTCGTAGACATCCATACCTTCCAGCACGAAATCTAGGGCAGCAGTTTCAATTCTCCGATCAGTCATGTAGGTAACCATACTTCTATTCCTCCCTATGCACTAATCGGTTTTTCCAACGAACAATCGCTATTTTTCACTCCGCGTCTAAATTTTTCCTAAACGCGGAGCCTTACTGAGCAGAGAGTAGTACCACTTTTTAGGGGTATTCCAGCGTTGAATGCGGTTGGGTTGTCTGCCCCACTGAGAACGCTGTACGCTGGCAGGTAAGACATCAACAACTATCTCTCAACTCAATCTATCGCCAATGGCGCACTCGATCAGCTTTACAATGATCATGGCGGTAGTGAGTTGCACAGGCGACTTGTGTTCCGTCCGCCTGAACTCAACCGGCTATTCTGTGCCCCGTTTCACTGCCGCCGGGAGAATATATGCTGCAACGTAAATTAGCCTTGCTACTTGTCTTGTGCTTATTGATGTTGTTAGTCACCCCCACAACGGTAGTCACCGCCAGCGACAATGCCAGCGCCCCGAAATCCTACTACGAGGGCATTACCTTCATGAGTAGATACCCTTGCGACAATCTGGAGGTTTCCGCTACCAAACATGTAGATGGCAAAGTGCGCCAGACCCTTGTTCAGGTCATCTATGAAAACTGCGATGGACGTGCCATAAACGCCACCGCCGTACTCGGTGAAGACCCCGATGGTTTGGATGTCTCGCGCGACTTGGGCTGGGGTGGTCTACAAGGTCGCGTTACCGTATTTGAGCAGAAATCTGCTGCCAACCACGTACTCGAATTCCACGTCTCGCAGTTTGCCAACACCAACGATGTCCGCTGGTGTCTGATCCATCTGCTGACTGCTCCGAATGATTTTGTGGAAGGTAGCTGCCGCAATGGATCGCCGGACGGTCAGATTTATATGGATGGCGTGCTCTGGCGAGACCTCAACTTGCAGCAGGATGAGTACGGCGATAACTACTCGAATCAAGGTCGTTAACGAATCATTATGGCGGGGGTGCCCATGGAGTTTCTAACAACTGAATAGGCAGGTACGAGAGTGGCATCCTTATGGGATGCCACTCAACATTGCTGAGTGGATTGGCGATCAGCCAATTCCACACTATCAATCGCACTGCCTATCTTAGGCTGCTTAACGATGGATCAGCTCGTCTGCGCGCACCTTCAGATGCACATGCTCATCTACGCGGCTGATTTGCTCCATCAGCGCATAGCGATCCGACTTGAATAAGCCCGCCGAGTCGATGCGGATATAGCCATCGTGCCGCATCCGCGCCTTATACACTTCGGGGATGTCGTCATCACCGACCAGTGCATCAGCTACGGTGTCCACTACCACATCGGTTTTGGTCTTGCGATCAGGTGCGGTGGCAGCGCCTGTGCCGGTTACATTTTCGGTGGGTGTCGCTTCTCCGAACACCACCGTACGCACCTTGCCGATGTGTTTGCCTTCCGCGTCCTTGATCTCCATGTCCTCGCGGATGTTCCGCAGCACACTATCCTGCGCCACAGTCGGCGTAGTCTTCTTATCTAGCGAATAGTTTGCCATGTTCCACTCCTAGCTATCTCAACTAACAATTACAACTGACGATCCTATTGTTGAGCAGATAGCCTAAAAATCATCGAAACATGGCTAGGCTGAAGATTCCTCGCTGAGTTTCGGCAGCCATACATGGAACGTGGTACCCTTGCCGATTTCGCTGTGAACGGTGATTTTGCCCTTGTGCAGCGTGATCACCCGTCGCACAATTGCTAAGCCCAAGCCCGATCCGTTGCCGCGCATCGTGCGCGCCTTATCGCTGCGGTAGAAGCTGTCGAAAATGTGTTCGATGTCCGTCGTCGTAATCCCGATTCCGGTGTCTTGCACGTCTAGAGTTACACCTTCCCTCTCGCTGGCTGTCCGCACCGTCACCGAACCGCCCACAGGGGTGTAGTTAATTGCATTCTCCACGAGATTGATGATCGCCCGTTCCAACTCGTTTACATCCGCGCTGATCAAGTCGCTAGCTGGCGCTAACTCCAAGCGCAGGCTCAACTGCCGTTCTGCTGCCTGTATTCTCAATGACTCCACAACTTTGGCGGTCACAGCGTGCAGGTCGCAATCCTGCAAACGCAATTCCGGCTGCTGCTCCAAACGGGAAATCGTTAGTACGTCTTGCACCATGCGGTTGATCTTGTCGATCTGCTCGTGCATCCGCTCTAGCTTGGCGCTGCGCATCGCGCTGTCATCCAGCCGCCGATCCAGTACATACAGCGAAGTTTTGAGCGTCGCCAGCGGCGATTTAATATCGTGCGATATGCCACTCATGAAGTCACGCAGCATCTGCATACGTGCCTGTGTTAACACCAGCTCGACGCGCTCTTTCTCCGCTTGCCGCAGCGCTGTGATGTCGCGCAGAACAGCGGCGTAATAATCGACTACGCCCGTACTGCTATATTCCGTAATCAGTACCAGCGACACAGGCAGTTCACTGCCATCATCATTCAGAAATGCCGTCTCGCCCTGCCACACTCCAAACTGCTGTGCTGTCGGCAAGATCTCTGTTTCAAACTGCTTGATTACCCATTCAGGCACAAGGCGTGGCAGTTGCCCGAACAAGTTTTCCTCAACGTTCAACCGCGATCCGAAGAACTCGCGTTTGGCGCGGTTAACGTACAGCCAGCGACCATCCGGCGTGAAGACGTGGACGAAGTCGGTAGTTGCATCCAACACCCGTGCTAGGCGTTCCCGCGCTTGCTGTTCTGCTTTGATCTCGCTGATGTTACGCAAGATCGCGGCGAGATATTCCACCTCTCCATTAGCGTCACGATGCGCGATCAACACCTGCGAGATAGGCACTTCTTGTCCCTGATCATCCAGAAAGGCGATCTCGCCTCTCCAACTCCCCGTCTTGAGCACGGCAGGCAGCACGTTCTCCGTGAAGTTCTTGACTGCCCACGGAGGAACCAGTTTATCGATCTGGTCGAATAGATTGCCATTGATGTCGAGGCGGGAGCCGAAGAATTCCTGTGTGGCGCGGTTGAGGTACAGCCACTTGCCTTCAAGCGTGTATATGCTGATGTAGTCGCTCGTCAGATCGAGGATTTCACCGAAGCGTTCCCGCGTCGATTGCTCGTGCTTGATCGCGCTGACATCATGTTGCAAACTGGCAATGTAGTCCACTTCACCGCTCGCGTCCCGATGCGCGATGATCACGCTGGAAACTGCTATTTCTCGCCCATCATGGCGTTTCAGCGTCAGTTCACCCGTCCAGATTCCTTTTTGCAGGGCGAGGGGTACGATCTCTTCGGTGAATCGTTTGAACTCATCCGGCGACAGTAACTTGGCGACACGCTCTAGCAGATGGTCGGAAGACTGCAGCATATCCACCCGTGAGTCGAGGAATTCCTGTGCGGCACGGTTGACGTAGGTCCAATTGCCGTTGGGAGTGGTGATGCCCACAAAGTCCGGTGTAATGTCCAGAATTTCGGCAAAACGGTCACTGTTGAACTGAACCTGCTTGCGCCGCGCGATCTCCGCTTCTAATTCGCGGTTACGTTGTTCCAGCAATAGGCGACTTTTCTTGGCGGTTTGCAGTGCATTCGAGGTGCTGAACGAACCGATGCCTACGACCACCATCGTTACCAGCAGCACGAAGATGTCTTGCAGCAGTGTGCGCGGCAGCAAGCCAACGCTGTTGCCTTCCGTGCCCACCCCGCCATATAGCTGCGGATACAACGCATAATTGATCACCATGAAGGTCAGGCTCAACAGGGAGACCAGCAGCACACTGCGCCAATTCAACAGGATTCCGGACATCAGGATCACGATGGATAGTGACAGCAGGACGATATGGTGAGGAACGCCCGCGCGTGGTCCTTCAATGCCAGTGTACAGGCAGTTGCCGATACAAAAAATGAGGGCATTCAGATTGATGTCAAGGCGCTGCCAGCGGTTCAGCAGAAATAGTGTGATATACAGAGCGATAGCGATGGCAAACGACACCGTGATCCGCGCGGTCAGTGCAGCCACAATGCCAATCGCAATGTAAAGACTGATCAACAACAGCAGCAAATAATGATAAAGCACGCTGACGCGGCGCTTATCTTCATCTTCAAGTCTCGGCGGACTAGCTAACCAACGCAATCGCTGAACTGCAATGTTGATCATGATGTCCTCAGCATTTTTTGCGTGTCAATAACTAATAAATTATCTACTATCTAGAATATATCAGGATTGCCACCAAGTAATATAAGAAGAAACCCCCTCAGCGATGCTAAAGGGGGTTCGGCAGATTCATGATGAAATTTCAGACGTAGTTACGCCTTATCGGGTTAGCCGTACAGTTCCGCTACGCGATCCCAATTGACCACGTTCCAGAAGGCTTCCAGATAATCCGGACGGCGGTTCTGATACTTCAGGTAGTAAGCGTGTTCCCACACATCCACACCGAGGATCGCCGTCTTGCCTTCCATGGCGGGGTTATCCTGATTCGGGGTGGAGACGATGGATAGCTTGCCATCCGCACCCTTGATCAGCCATGCCCAACCGGAGCCGAATCGCTTCACGCCCGCATCCTTGAACTGCGCCTTGAAGGTGGCGAAGTCACCGAATGCCGCCTTGATCGCGTCAGCCAGCTTGCCCGTCGGTTCACCACCGCCGTTTGGCTTCAACCACTTCCAGAATTCCGTATGATTCCAGTGACCGCCACCGTTATTGCGTACCGCGCCCTTGATGTCATCGGGGACGACGGCGAGGTTGTTGGCGAGCAGTTCTTCGAGCGACTTGTTTTGCAGATCGGGATACTTTTCGAGTGCCGCGTTGAGATTAGTGACGTATGCCTGATGATGCTTGGTGCGGTGAATGTTCATTGTCTGTGCGTCGATGTGAGGTTCGAGTGCGTCCTCAGCGTAGGGGAGGGCTGGCAGTTCAAACTTTGCCATAACTATTCACTCCTTATGTGATTGATTGCCCTAAGACCTTTATCAATGTTAGCATATTCGACTGCATTAGCTCAACCTTCCTTACGTTAAGCTTTCAATAGAAACGACAATTCGCATGACGACCACGCCCTCCGCCACTGCCAATCGTCCACCGGCATGGCAGCCCTATTTCATCCTTGCTTGCGGATTGTTAGCCACATCCGCTGCCGCCATTTTGATCCGCTTCGCGCAGAACGACGGTGCGCCTTCACTGGTCATCTCGGCTTGGCGGTTGGGATTAGCGACGCTGGTACTAACTCCCATCGTGCTATTGCGCCATCGTACCGAGATTGCCCAACTGAATCGCCAGCAGATTTTGCTGGCTGCCCTCGCAGGCATCATGCTGGTGATCCATTTCGCCAGTTGGATCACCTCACTGGAATACACTTCTGTGCTGATCAGTGTGGTGCTGGTTACCACCAATCCGCTGTTCGTGGCGCTGCTTTCGCCATTGCTACTGCGCGAACGGATCAGTGCCTTCACCTTAGTTGCGGTCTTTCTCGCCATGATCGGCGGCATCGTAATTACAGCAGCGGGTGATGCTGGCTCCGCACCGAAACAAGACCAACCGCTGCTTGGTGCTGCCCTCGCTATGCTTGGCTCGATCTCGGTGGCGCTCTATTTCATCATTGGGAGACGGTTGCGGGCGACGATCACCATCATTCCTTATATCTGGCTCACTTACGGCGCGGGCGCAATCGGCTTGATCCTGCTGATGTTGATCAGTGGACAGGCGCAGGGATTGATCGGCTTGCCAGCTAGTGCCTATCTATGGATGACGCTGGTGATGTTGTTCCCACAGTTGATCGGGCATTCGTCGTACAATTATGCGCTTGGTTATCTCAGCGCCGCCTTCGTCAGCCTGTGCGTCCTCTTCGAGCCGATTGGTAGCACCATCCTTGCCGTATTCTTCCTCAACGAGCAGCCTAAACCACTGCAAATCGTTGGCGGCATCCTGATCTTGGTGGCGCTGGTGGTAGCCAGTCGGGAGGAGCGCCGCAAATCGACGTATAATGCTGTAGAGGCAGTCGAAGCCGCAGCGGAGTTGTGAAGCCAGCCTTCGCGCTGAAATTGTTGAGGACTTACGCTCATGTCCGATTCCGAATTCATGCTCTACCCCATCGGCACCATCCGATCCTCGCTCAAGCAGCGCAGCGACGCACCACGTCAAGGCAGCGAAGGCGCACCCGATGCATGGCTAGACGTAGAGGAGGCATATGCCGAAGCGTTACATGGTCTGGCGGTTGGCGACCACCTGATCCTGATCACGTGGCTGCATCAAGCGCAGCGCGACGTACTGAAAACGCATCCCCGCAACGATCCGAATAATCCGCTAACAGGTGTCTTTGCCACGCGCTCCCCCGATAGACCGAATCCGCTTGGCTTGCACCGTGTGACTGTGCTGGAGATCGACGGCACGCGCCTTCGCGTTGATCCACTGGAAGCGATTGACGGCACACCTGTCGTAGACATCAAGCCTGTGCTAGCGCACTCCGCTGATTCGTGAATTAGCCGCTACGTACTCTCTACCATCCGCATTGCCCTGCCCGCCATCTCCCGCAGCATCTCGCGCAGTTCCGGCGGCTTGATCACCACCATCGGAAACTCTAGCGTCAGCAACAAGATCGCTGTCCACATCAACTGATTAGCCGCGCGGCGGAAGATCACACCGTCCTCTACTTCCTCCAATATCCCTAATTCTGGTCGTATCACTTCACGCGCCTGATCCAATGTGGTCTTGAACAATACTTCCACCTGATTCGTTCCCGGCATGGTGAAGATAGATTGCAGTACATGTGCCAGCGCATCAAAATCAGCAGGGCGCTCGAACGATCCTTCACGCGGCTCTAGCGCCACAATGCGATCCAGACGAAACGTCCGTAGATCGCGCCGCAGATGGCAGTAGCCCGCCGTGTACCAGAATCCCTCATTGAATACGATGCCGTAGGGATCAAACTCGCGCTCCGACTCCTCACCTCCCCACGCCTGATAGCGCAGAAAAACGCGCTGCTGCTGCTTGACCGCCAGACTCAGAATCGACACATAATCGTTGTGGAACTGCACTGGCGGTGGCGCGACGTTGAAGGTGATCGCCTCCTGTAAGCCGCGTACCTGCCGCAACAGATTCTCCGGCATCACGCGCTCGGTCTTTGCCAGCGCTCCTTCCACCGCCGCCACATCGACGGGAAACCGGAACTCGCGGATAGTCAGCAGCCCCATTGTCAGTGCGATTGCCTCCGCGTCATTAAACATCAGCGGCGGCAGTTTGTAACCCCGCCGCAACTGATACGCGCCATAAGGACCGCGTTCCGCCTCGACGGGGATACCCATATCCTGCAGCATGGTGATATAGCGACGCACCGTGCGACCATCCACCTCTAAGCGCTGCGCTAGCTCTGATCCGCTCATCTGCTGGTACGATTGCAGCAGTTCCAAAATAGTCAGCAATCGTGTGGTTGGGGAATACATCACCCCTCCTAATTTCTGATTAGGGCAGATTCTGTCCTAAACCTCCTATATATTCAAAATAAGGTGCAGCGACAGGGCGAAAGGTGAGTAATGGATAACAACGCAAAAGCACTGATCACGCAGCAGCGTCTCAGCAACCAGATTCTGATTGGGGATCCGTTGAGCGATGCGGCGCAAGTGGTGGAGTGGTTCGGGGCGGTGCAAGCGCAGGATTACGCAGGCTGTTTACTTGGCGTCGGCTTACGGCTGGGCAACAGCAGCGTCAGGGCGGTGGAAAAGGCGATTGCCGCCCGCACGATCCTGCGCACATGGCCCATGCGTGGCACGGTACACCTCGTCCCCGCTGCCGATGCCAAATGGATGCTGCGAACGCTGACTCCCCGCGTGATTGCCCGCAGTGCAGCGCGTTACCGCGAACTGGGACTTGATGCCGACACCTTAACGCGCTGCCGCGATCTGCTAATCAAAACACTGCAAGGTGGCAAGCTGCTTCCCCGCAAGCAAGTCTACGCAGCGCTGGAAGCAGGCGGCATCAGCAACACCAAAGAGCGCGGATCGCATATCATCGGGCATTGGGCGCAGGAGGCGTTGATCTGTGTTGGTCCGCATCAGGGCAAGCAACCGACAGTCGCGCTGCTCGATGAGTTCGTGCCGCACTCTCGGGATCTGCAGGGCGACGCGGCATGGGCGGAGTTGGCACTGCGCTACTTTCGCAGTCATGGTCCAGCAACTATTCAAGATTTTTGTTGGTGGACGGGGTTGACCATCAGCGAGGCAAAGATTGCCCTCGAATTGAATAAAACTGAACTACAGCAGCAGGTAATCGCAGAGCAACCCTACTGGTTATCAGCAGCGCCGCGCAGCACCGACGCTGCCTCACCGCGTGCCTTCTTGCTGCCGCCCTACGATGAATACCTCGTCGCCTATCGGGATCGCAGTGCGGCGCTCGATCCCGCCCACGCGGGGCTGACTGGCAACGGCATCTTTAGCCCGATTCTCGTGATTGATGGTCAGGTAGTCGGCAAATGGAAGCGCAGCATCAGTAAAGGCACGCTGATCGTAGTGGCGAACTTGCTGCGCCACCTGAATGATGATGAAGCCGAAGCGCTAGATAGCGCGGTCAAACGTTATGGCGAGTTCATGGGCATGCCCACAACGATGCAGGTAGTGAAGGACTAATGCCGATGCACACTATCGCGGATCAACGTCTGCACAATCAGCGCTTAGTTGCGTCACCGTTCAGCAAACCGCAGGAAGTAGTCGCGTGGTTGGGGGCGGTGCAATCACAGGAATATCTGCTGGCGAAGTGGGCATTAGCGCTGAGGTTGAAGCAAGACGTTTCCGACTCAGCTATCGATCAGGCATTCGCAACTGGCAGCATCTTGCGTACCCATGCAATGCGCCCGACGTGGCACTTCATCGCCCCCGCCGATATTCGCTGGTTGCTAAAGCTGACCGCGCCGCGCGTCCATGCCCTGAACGACTTCTACTATCGCAAGGTGGAATTAGACGCCGATCTGTTCAAGCGCACCGCCGACATCCTGATTCGCGTCTTACGCGATGGCAAGCAGCTAACGCGCACCGAGATCGCCGCACAGTTGCAGCAGGCGGGGATCGCCACAAGAGGTGAACTGCGCTTCAGCTATCTATTGATGTATCACGAACTTGAGGGCTTGATTTGCAGCGGAGCGCGACAGGGCAAGCAGTTCACTTACACTCTGCTAGAGGAGCGCGTACCGTCCGTGCAGGATCTACCGCGCGATCAAGCACTAACTGAACTGGTCATACGCTATTTCAGCAGTCACGGACCTGCCATGATCGCGGATTTCGTCTGGTGGTCGGGCTTAACGGTCACGGATGCGAAAGCTGGTCTGGCACTGGCAAAACCGCGACTCGTCTCCGAGCAGATCAACGGCAAAACCTATTGGCGTTCTACCGCCGAATTTCCGGCAACCAACGGTAACGCGCCGCAGGTACTGCTGCTGCCGCCATTTGATGAATACGCTGTCTCCTACCGTGATCACAGCGGCATCTTCGATCCCACGCACCTTGAGCAGGCTAAAGCTTCACCGTTTCACGGTTTGATCGTGATCGCTGGACGGGGAGTCGGCACATGGCGCCGCAGCTTCAACAAGAAATCAGCGGTTATCGAGGCGGAATTCTTCCGCTCCCTTACAACCGAGGAAACAGCAGCTTTCCACGCCGCCGTACATCGCTTCGGGGATTTTCTGGAAATGCCGGTGGTGCTGCTGTCAGCACCACCACAATGACCTAACCCGTTGATCCGGCTCTTGAGTCCCGCAGGGACTTCGTTCGTTCAGCCCGGCAATGAATTGCCGGGTCACTGGCTTCTCCGAACGTACAACGATACTCACCGTCGCCCTATCCCTAATCCCGTCGCTTCTTGGGATCGCGCTCCGGCAGCGGCGGCAGATACTTTGGACTAGTTGGATCTTTGCCGGAGATCAGTGCCACAAGGAAATACGCCAAGCCGATGAACACAATCCACATCGCGCCAGCAACTACCCACTTCATCGTCTCGTAAGGATACCCTGACGAAAGCAGCGCCGAGTTCAATTCTGGCAGCACTTTCAGCACCGGATCAACGAGCAACCGCGCTACTACCGCCAACCCCACCGCCACTACCAATCCGTAAATTGGCAGCAGCGGACTGACCTTCTTAAGCTTTTCCGCTTGCTTGACCATTGCCGCACTTCTCCCCAAAATCACTGGTATGCGCGTATTCTATACCTGATCCTTACTCCTCGCGCTGCATTTGCCCCGCGTTGTGGAACGCCTGAACGATTTTGTAATATCCAGTGCAGCGGCATAAATTGCCCGTGATGCTCTGCTCGATCTGCTCATGGGTCGGCTGCGGATGTTCTTCCAGCAGCTTCGCGCCCGCCATCAGGAATCCCGGCGTACAGTAACCGCACTGCACCGCACCCGCTTCCACAAATGCCTTCTGGATCGGGTGCAGCGTGCCTTCTGGCGACTGCAACCCTTCCACCGTGACGATCTCCGCTCCCTGTGCGCGTGGCGCTGGAACCATGCACGCCATCACTGCCGCGCCATCCAGAAAGACCGTGCAAGCGCCACACTCGCCTTCGGCACAGCCTTCTTTGGTGCCGGGTAATCCGGCATCTTCGCGCAGCAGGCGCAGCAGCGTCTTATGCTGACCACCTGTGATGGTCATGCGCCGACCGTTGATCGTTGTTTCAATCGGCGCAGACTCCTGATGCAGCAGCGCGTGGTCAAGTGTGGCATGATCCTCACCCCACAGCATCGCCGGATCGCTCGGGTAGCCCGCCCGTTCCTGACCCTCGCGCAGTGCTTTGAGCGCCCGCGTCGTCAGCACCTTGATCATCGCGGAGCGATACTCGCCCGTGCTGCGTATATCGTCAATCGGCTTGGCAGCATTCATTGCCAGCGTCGCCGCCTCTGCGATCACCGCCTCGTTCAACTGCTTACCGACCAGATATGCTTCCGCTTCAGCCGCATTGATAATCGTCGGGGCGACACTGCCGAAGCATAACGCTGCCTCGGTGATCGTCTCTCCATCAAAGCGCAGGATCGCCGCGATATTAACCACCGAGATCGCCTGTGCGCGGCGCAAGCCCAGCTTGATAAATATGCCGCACTGATCTGCCGCCATTGCCGGGAAGCTGATCTCGGTTAGCAATTCGTCGGCAGCCATCACATTACGCCGCACACCCGTATAGAACTGGCGCAGCGGCACAACCCGATCTCCGCGCTTGGAGGATAATCTGACGCTGGCATTCAGCGCCCACAGCGGCGTGATCGTGTCATTGGCAGGGCTGGCGGTGATCAAATTGCCCGCCACCGTTCCACGATTGCGAATCTGCGGCGCGCCCACCTCCCACGAGGCTTGTGCCAGTGGTAGTGCTTTCTGTTGCAGCAGTTCGCTGCCCACCACTTGATTATGTGTGACCAACGCGCCGAGCCGTATTTGGTCGCCGTTGCTGCTGATCGCCGCCAAGCCATCCACGCGCGAAATGTCGATAAGTGTATCGATGCCCTTACGCTGTCCGCGCTCCAATTCGATGATGATGTCGGTTCCGCCTGCCACGATGCGCGCCCGTGAGCCATGCTGCGCCAGCAGATCGAGCGCTTCGGCAATGCTGGCGACGGAGTGATAGGAATCCCAAAGTGTGTGCATGAGAGGAACTACCGCATGTATGTAATCCACCGATGTTATCTATAAGTGTAACATGGCAGCGCCGATTCCCGATTCACATTCTTCATGAAATCTCTTAACAAGCCAGCGCTTTTCGATATGCGCTTGAAACAATGTACACCATAAGAAAAGAATATAGTAACAACGATTAAGCTCCACCGGAGGGTTAACGAACATCAATGCAGACATTACCTAAACGGCCCGACTCTCTCCCAAATTCGGCTGCTGGAACGTTTGTCGGACGCTTACGACGCGTCTGGGATTTTCTTACTGAACCGCATCCTTCGATCAAAGGGTTCGGTGAACGTCGTGACGCCCGCCTTATCGCTAACTTTACATTGCTGGTAGTTATCCTCGGCTTCGCCTTACTGCTAACGGTCACCCCGAGTGCTGTATTGTTCGGCGGTGTAGGGCTGGTTGCTGCCTGCTACTTGTTAAGCCGCACACAGCGCTATCAGCTAGGCTTGCATGGCGTGCTGCTCACTCTGATCGTGGCAATCTGGCTTGGTTCGGCATACACACCAGTGACCAGCACCACGCAAAACGCCAATTCGCCCGCTTACTTCTTCCTACCTATCCTGATCGCCGTACTGATGCTCCCAACCCGATCCGGTTTGGTCTATGTCGGACTGACGCTGCTCGCCGCAGGGGCGACGGAACTTGCCTTGCTTGAACAGGGCAGAATTCAAGCGTCAATGATCACCTCGTATTTGTTGCCTCTGCTTTTCGTTTCTGCTGTTTTGTATGCGCTGACGCAGCATCACCTGCGCATCGAGGATGAGCGCCGCACGCAAACGCTGCTAGCGCTGCGCCGTACCGAGCTGGCAAATGCCGACCTCGCCAAGGCGAATGCGCTGGCGCGGGAAACCACCCGCCTGAAGTCTGAATTTATGGCAACCATGTCGCACGAATTACGCACACCGCTCAACGCCATCACTGGCTTCTGCGGCATCATGCTCGATGGTATGGGTGGTGAGATTGATGACGAAGCACGGCACATGGTGCAGCGCATCGATCTTAACGGTCAGCGTCTGCTGCGCCTGATCAACGACATCCTCGATCTGGCGAAGATCGAAGCCGGGCGTTTGGAACTGGTCAGCACACCGATGAATCTGCGCGATCTATCTTCAACGTGGATGGCACAGGTGAGCGCCTTGGCGCAAAAGAAGGGCTTGACGCTGAATACCATCATCGATCCCGCCCTGCCCGATCAAATCTACGGTGATACGGAACGCCTCACGCAGGTGGTCATCAATTTGCTCTCCAACGCCCTCAAGTTCACTGAGAGTGGCGGCGTCACATTGGAACTGAAGCGCAGTGAAGATCAATATCTGATCAGTGTGATCGATACTGGCATCGGCATCCCGCCCCATGCGCTCAACTTCATTTTCGAGGAGTTCCGGCAGGTCGATGGTTCGACACGACGCGCCTACGGTGGTACGGGTCTCGGTCTGGCGATTGTGCGTAACCTTTGCCGCATGATGGAAGGCAACATCCGTGTGACCAGCGAACTGGGCAAAGGCAGCAACTTCATCGTTAACATGCCCTTGAAACCCGTCGATCCCGCTTACGCTGACGAGCCAGAACCAGCAATGGTGCTCACCGACTCAGCAGTAGTCGCCGCCTAATGCGTTTGCAACCGAATCTTCAACTCAACAGTTATTGTGGAAAGTGTTGTCAACAATGAATCCAGCCAAACCAAACACGATCCCCCGCGATTTGCTCAAAGGATGGGATGTGTTGATCGCTGAAGACGAGCCAGACAATCTGGAAGTCGCAGAACGCATCCTCAAGTTTTACGGCGCTAATGTACTCAGCGCCACCAACGGGCAGCAGGCTCTGGAACTAATCAAAGAGACGAAGCCCAAGTTCATCATCTCCGATCTCTCCATGCCAGAAATGGATGGTTGGGCGCTGCTTCACGAACTGAAGCGAGAGCGCCGCACGATGGATATTCCCATCATCGCGTTGACGGCACACGCGATGGCAGGTGATCGGGAGCGCGCGATCTCGGCGGGCTTCCACAATTACCTGACCAAGCCGCTGACGCCCGCCACGTTCATCCGCGATCTACTCAACATCATCACGGAAATACCGGAACTCAACCTACAAATCGCCTAAATGGTGATCGTCGCTATCAGCAGCAATCATGAATCATTCAACCCGGAAGTGAGGCAGCAATCATGAGCGAACGTAGAATTCTCGTAGTCGAAGATGACCCCGACGGTCAGGAAGTGGTCAGCCGCATTCTCAATCATCACCGCATCCCCCACGTCTCCGTGCGCAGTGCGGAGGAAGCGCTAAGCGTGCTGCATCAGGGCACGGCACTCACCGGCGCGATCATCGATCTGGCGCTGCCCGGCATGGATGGCTGGACACTGCTCAACACCATTCACGGCGAGGCGAACACTGCTGGCTTACCCTGTGTGGCGATGACAGCCTTCCATTCATCGGAATTGGCGGTAAAAGCGGTGCAAGCAGGCTTTGAAGCATACTTCCCCAAGCCCCTCGACTCGACTGCCTTCGTGCGCGAGATCGAGCGCGTCTTCCCGAACTAACAGCAACCGCGCGCAACTAAAAGCAGCAGGGAGTGGCACTTACCACTCCCTGTTTGTTTTAAGTAAGCTGGACTAATAGAACGACAGGTGAAATGAAGCAACGCCCACTGGTAGAAAGAGAATGACCGTTGATTAGCGAGTCCCCTCTCAATTGCCGGAGAGGGGTGACGCGAAGCGGCGGGGTGAGGTAAATCCCCCGCTAGTTTCACTTCAACGTTGGTTCCAATTTTTCGAGGAAGTCATCGACGGTTTCGTCCGCCGTCACCGACTCACCGCCGTGCTGCAAGCGCATCGCCTCCTGATGTTTGACCAACCACGCATAGAGATCGGCTTCTGTGCGTCCGGGGAAGAATTCCAGCATATCGTACTTGCGGATCAACTCGACCAACGGCATATACACGTTGTCGTACCAGCTCGCCACCGCCTCGTCCCACGTGATCGGACGATTTTGGTCGATACCCATGAAGTAGCGATGCACACTGATATGTTCCAGCAGCAAGCGGTAACGATCCGGCTGAGTGAGGATCACCTCGCTGCCCGGACGCAGCACATCCAGCCGCGTCTGCCGCAAGAATTCAGCGTAGCCCTCTTTCACCGCTAGATCGTCCACTGTCGTGTTCTCGTCCAAGCGGATCGGTGTCGGGAACTCGGTAACATACGCCTCGATAGTTTCCATGCCGAGCTGCCGAGCCACCGAGACGCGGTGATTACCATCCACCACAAAGTAGACATCGCCCACTTTGTATGCCTCAATGGGCGGGAATCCCTCAGCACCGCGTGCCATCGCATCCAGCCGCTGCCAGCGCGAACGCACCGAATTCGTGCGTGGCAGGAAGGAGCGCGTGAAGTCCTTGTAGCGCCCCACCGATCCCACAATCTTGTTTACGGGTACGTCCTGCAAGCCGAGGTAACGCTCGTCTCGCAAGCGCAAGCGCTGCTTAACTTCCTCGAAGCGCAGCAGATCGATGTTCTTGCGTCGCAAAAACGCCCACACTTCCTGCCAGAACGCACCCATTCGCGCCTTATTAAAATTGCGCTGCGCTTCCGCGATTGAAAGTGCATTTTCGGAGTCCATCAGCGTGCACTCCTCTCCACCTTTTCGATGTCCAGAGCCTTGACCGGGTTGATGTTGATGACTTGCGTGTTTTTGACTAGTGTTTGCGTTGGCTTACGTCGATCTAAAACATCAACGTGACCGTGAATCAGATAACGTGGACTATACAGCCGAATCAACAAATTGAAACTCTTAAAACCAATATGAGGGCGATCCGTTTGATCGTGGATGCCAAACGGCGGTGCATGGGTCACCATAAGGTCGAGATTGGTGCCGTGTCGCAAGCGGTGGATCAACACCTTGGGACCTAGCCCCAGCACCATGCGGAACATTTGCGAGTCGGTGTATTGGATAATGCCCCGGTTATAGCGGATCGAGCCTTCCAACCCGGCAATCGACAGCCCTCTAAAGTAGACCAAACGCTGGTGCAGATTATCACCGCCGGGACTGCCTTCCGTGTAGGCTTCGTCGTGATTTCCGCGAACAAAGAACAACGGCACACTTAACACCGACGTGATGTATTCTAGATAGTGCGCGGGCATATCCCCACAGCTAATGATCGCCCTTGAATCGCCGTATATGCGCAGCAAGTTAGTGGCGTTCTCAAGCTGTCCCAGTACATTATCACTAACAGTCAGAATTTTCATTAACAATCGTGAAAAAATTCGCGTGAGAGTTTTGTGATCACATGAACCTGATTTTAACGCGGCTCGTTCTGATTGGCGTTATCCGTTTCCGATACTGTTCCGATCCACTGCATCGGCGCGCCAGTGCCGCCGCGCTTGAGCATCACGATCTCCGCCATGATGCTGATGGCGATCTCCTGTGGAGTCTCGGCGTTCAGTTCCAAACCAATCGGCGCACGCACACGGGCGATCTGTTCATCGGTAACACCGCGTTCGCGCAGCGCTTTGATCGTCAGCGACCAGCGGCGGCGACTCCCGATCAAGCCAATGTAGGGCACATTGGCATTCAGCAGCGGTGGAAATAACTGCGTATCGACAGGCAAACCGCGCGTCACGCAGCAGACATAAGTGCGATTATCCAGCGCCACCTTATCGGCAACTTGTGCTGGCGCCAACGACGTATTCATCCATGCCCGGAATGTGCTGCGGATTGCACAACTCGGCGCGATCATCGCTGACGACTACGCGATACTGCATCCACTTCGCTAACTCCGCCAGCGCTTTGCCCACATGTCCGCAGCCGATCACCAGCAATGTATCGCGCGTCAGGATCGCCTCGATGTAAATCTCCGCCGTACCGCCGCACACGCCTGCATCGCCCACGCTCAGATCGTTCAGCGTGTAGCTGACGATGCGCGGCTCGCCGGATTGGATCACCTGCTGCGCTTCCGCGATCACGCGGGATTCCATTGCGCCGCCGCCCACCGTACCGACGATCTTGCCGTCCGTGTAGATCAGCATCTTGCTGCCCACGTGACGCGGGATCGATCCGATGGTGCGGATCACCGTCGCCACCGCCGCGCTGATGCCCTGCTCCTGTGCGCTTACTATGGCGCGAAATACATCCTGATCGTCCATGAATAGCCCGTGTTTTTCAACATTTCACTGATTCTGTCGAATGCTAAAACTAAGTTGCAGCCTAAATAAAATGAAAGAATATAGCAACAGCATGTGACGGATCATGTAAACCATAAATAGAACCTAATGCCGCCAGTCGGTAGCCGTCGAAGGTTAACTCCATCGGATTGCACCACATATAATTCGGTTATCCCATTTTTGATTGTTGTGAAGGCAACGTATTCACCGTTAGGCGACCAAGATGGTTCGCGGAAGTCCAATGTTTGCGCGTCTGACAAAGCTTTCTGCTCACTTCCATCGGCATTTATGGCAAATATTTGACTATGTTCAGCTTGACGTGAAGTAAAAACAATTTTTGAGCCATCCGGCGACCAAGATGGCAAGTAACTGTCATACATACCGTTGGTCAAAGCGCGTTGATCGCCATTCGTTATATCCAGCGTAAAAATTGTGGACTTACCTGATCTATATCCTGTAAACAAAATAACTTGACTTTTTGGTGACCAATCGACAAGTTGAGCGACTGATTGGTCATAGGTTAAACGGCGCTGCTGCGAACCATCTACATTCATCAAATAGAGTTCATCATTTCCATCTCGATCAGAGATGAACGCGATATGTCTACCATCTGGCGACCATTTAGGCGCAACATCAGAAGAACTATTATCAGTTAATTTCGTCAGTATTGAACCATCAACGTTTATGACAAAAATTTCTGAAAGTCCTGACCTATGTGTAGTATTTCCGCTGCGAACAGGTTCCATTGAGAAAACGATATTTTTGCTATCAGGCGACCAAACCGGACTCTCTATAGTCATGTTCGTATCATGTGTTAGCTGGAATCCATTTCCGCTTTCAATCTCTACGAGAAAAATATGCCGTCCGCCATTCCACGGAGAGACGTACAAAAAATACTTTCCGTCTGGAGATACTGATGTGGAGTGGGGATCAGGAGCGTCAGATAGCAACTGATGCCGCTGGCTTTCATCAATATTTATAATGTCAATGTCTACTCGGCAAAGCGACTCACCATTCAAGCAATTTTTATTCTGCAAAGAGCCAAAGATCAATCTGGATGGCTGGATGCTGCGTTGTAGGCTAGTTAGTTGATGCGCTGGTGGAATGTCTACGTGAGCGCTTAAACTCGACAGTCCTATTAGGCTTAGAACTCCTAATAATCTGAAAATTATCACTCAGGAATCCTCATCTAAAGCCCTATTCCGGCAAGTCGAATTGCCTCTCAACTTGCAGTAGACCTTCTTCCCAGCACAACTCCAACACTTCCTGCAAATTGAAGCGCAATTCATCCAATGTAGCACCCTGCGTATGAACGCTCGAAATCTGGGATCATCCCTGATGGCGTTAACTGAGTTTCAGGATCGTACTCGACAAATGCTGTAAACGTCCGCATATTTGCCTTCCTATATCCCCAACTCATCCTCCAACGGATCATACGGCTCAAGTTTGACTGGTTCGCCGTTATCCGCTTCAATGATTAGCTCAATGCTCTCGTCAACCTGTGGAACAGGGAACAAGCCGTCGTTGTTCATCGCCATCACGATAGCGTGCAGTTTCACGCCCACTTCTTCAACGGTTTCCGCGACCACTTGTGCGCCGGGAATATCGAGGATGACGCCGAAATACATGCGCGTGTTCTCATCAAATTCGACGTGGGCGTAATAAGGCTGCATCATGATCCTCCGTTTCCCTATTTTGCTTTGCGCTTCCCTTGCCTTTGCTCAGACTGTGCGCGTACTGCACGCTCTTGGCGATCCACTCCCCTGATCGCTGCGGATCATCCAACCATGTGCGCGGCAGCAGGATATATTGTCCATCTTCCGGCTTGTGATTTACACCTGTCAGTTTCGCCAACGCGATCCGATCCGCTTCGCTCAGTCTCCAGGTGCAGCGAATCATCACCGAACCACGCTGCGAAGAACTCACCATCGCCATAGAATCCCGCGCCGCCGAACATATGCTTGCTGATCACCGCCGTCTGCTGATCGGCTTCCGCCAGCGCTGCACGTAACGCCATCTCGAAATCGCGGACGATAGCGGCGCGTTGTTCCTTGCTCAGTTTTTGATCCGCCATCTCACTTCACCTCAATTGTGCCAATGAACAGCCGCCGATCTTGATCCGCGCCTTCGCCTTCCACTGGTAGCCGTTCCATCGTCCCCGTCGGCTGATACAAACCCATCGCTACTCTGTATGTTCCCGCTGGCACGTTGCTGAGATCGAGCGTGTACGATTCGGTAAATGATCCGGGCAGCAAGTTGACCAACGGCAGCGCGCCATCACCCGGACGGCGATCAAACTGCGCTCCCGGCAATTCTACCAGTTTCCCCCGCTCATCATACAGGTGAATGAACAATTTTGAGTCAGCAAATGGCGCGGTGCCGCTACTCTGTAAGGTTTCCCAAGTAGCAGTAAGAGTCAATCGTTTCGTGACTGCATCGTAAACCAGCGAATGCTGCGAGAGTTGAATCTTCGTCTGTCTTACTCCAAAGATGGCAGGATTTTGCGGCGTTACCGCGTTCGCTTGGTAGTTACCGCTGTAGAACCAATGATAGTACGGCTGATACGTACCCTGTAGTGCATAGCTCCTGATCCGCAGCTTATATTGATTTCCGTCGGTTAGTTTGGCGAAACGATCCACCAGATTATGAGGGATAAGGATAGCAACTTCGATCCATTGACCTGCTTGTTGAGGAATAATGCGCGCAGGGAGCCATTCAAAAACTCCAAGCGGCTCAAGCAATGTGAAAGAATTGTAATCATAAGGGATGAGTTGAAAGTCTAGTGGCTGTTCCTGATAGGGATGGACACGCATGATCCAGAGCACATCCTGCCCCGGCGTCACTGTGATAAACATCTCCTCATCTCTAAGGGTACGTCCACCATCCAATACTCTGCAACTCGGATTATCCTGTACCGGCTGACAGGACACATACGCCATCTCGCGCACTTCAGTGGCAAATCCGGGTGCATCACTAGCAGCCCAGCGATAATGATGTGCGTCCTCATCCTCCAAGTCGCCCACATTCACCGAATCGATCAGCGTCATGCCCTTGATCGCCTCCAGCGAGTACGGCTGATGCGGCTGATCGGCGTACTGGGCATACGTCCAATCGGCTTTGTACACGTTCTGCCCCGCCCACGTAGCAGAGGCGACGTTATGCGGATCGGGATAGACCGAGGGGAACTCTCGTAATTTTTCGCGGAACAAGCCCGTATCCTGAAAATAGGTCAGCCCCCGCGCATCAGGATAAATAGCGAAGTAATCCGGTCGGAGCGTGCTTTTCGCCATGAATTCATACGTTGCGCCGGGACCGGATCGCCACGCCCGCGCCGCGCCCGCCGTCGTCAGTCCCACCACATCGTAAGTCGTGTGCGTGCCTAAATAGCGCATCACACCGATGTCATGCACGCCGATCACCGCGTCGGCTGGCACATTCGCGGCCGTCCACTGCGCCATCGGAATCTGACTCGACGCCACTTCACGCACATTCTCGGCGTAGTAATCGCGGAACTTGATCTCCGACGATGCCGCCTGAAGCACGATCACGCCGCAGATCAAGTAGACCGCGTAGCGCAACCACATCTGTTTGGCGTAACGCGGCAGCGCCAACCCCGCCAGCGGATACAGCAGCGCGACAGCAGGCTGTTGATAGCGTTCCATCTGCCAGAACGCCGTCTCCAACGTCGCCGCCATGCCAGTGATCGCCAGCATCCAGCCAATGATCAACAGTGACGACGTGATCTTGCGCTGGCGCAAACTCGCCACCAGCCCGATCAATCCAATCGGCAGCAGTAAGAACGAATACGCCGTCATCGGCTGATCGCTATTCCAGATCAGGTGCGCCCAAGATCGCGCGAAGGTGCTGACGATCTGCGAGATCGCCGTACCAAGATCGAAGGGCACGTTGTACAGATACGACTTCGCCTGCAAGCCCGACGCCGAGATCGATCCAGTGATCGCGTAGTTGAGGATCGGCTGCACCAGTCCGGCAAAGATCGGGAGAAGGTAGAGCAAACCCTCACCCCAACCCCTCTCCCGCAAGCGGGAGAAGGGCGAATTGCTGACTCCCCCTCTATCCGCTTGCGGGAGAGGGGGTTGGGGGGTGAGGGCGACCTTCCCCATCACATACCCCACCGTCAGCAGCGCGATAGGCAACCCCTCCGGTCTGATCAGCGCCGTGACCGCCGCTGCGATCAACGCCGCTCGCTGCCATTCCGCGATCACGCAGTACAGCGTCAGGAAGATCGCCGCGATCAGCAGCCCCGTCTCCATGCCGGACATGAACGCCCACGACAGTGATCCGGTGAACAGGAACGCACCAGCCAGCAGCAGCGCGATCCGCCGATCATGGCGCACCAGCATCAGATACAGCAGCAGCGTCGCCGCGATCCAACTGATCACGCCGATGCCAAGCGCCCACCAGCCAAGCAATAATCCCGTGAAGCCGAGTTTGTAGCCAATTGCCAATAAGAAGGGATAAAGCAGACTGGTCGCGCCGGAGCTTGGCGGCTGGTCAGTGTTGTAGCGGAAAGGATGCCCTTCGGCAATCGCGCGGGCATACTGGAAATGGATATACGCATCGTCCAACGGCATTACGGGGATATTTTTGCTGCTGGCTTGCACATTCGCGCGGAGATAACTACCGATCAACAACAGCGCGAGAATTACTAAGCACAGCGGGAACAGCAGCCTTAACCATGTCGGAGATTCGCCATCCCCAACTGTAGGGTTGCCTGTGCGCTCCTCAGAGGATCGCTTGATCTCGGCATTATTCCTAACCCACTTCAGTGGGTTTCCAAAGCGTTGTAGCCGGGGGTTTTGAACCCCCGGTATTCCTGCGCTACCGCTGATTGGGCGCGGAGTCACGGCACGACCTTCCACCCCACCTTATCAATATCAATCGCCTTGAGCACTTCGTCAGGCAGTTCCATCAGCGTCGCCGTCGCCTCCGCCAAGATCGCGCCATCAGCGGTGTACAGCTCGCCCGACGCCTGCACGATCCGTCCGCGATCTTTATCGATCCTGCCCTTGAGCGTCAGCGCGGTATGCAGCGGCACATGCTGACGATATTTGACTTCCAGCTTGCCCGTGTACATCAGCCGATTTGGATTGCCCGATAATCCCGCCCGCCCGACGATCTCATCCAGCAGCGCGGCAACGACTCCGCCGTGCGCGATGCCCGGAAAGCCCTGAAAGCGATCATCAATGCTGACTTCGGCGCGGACGGCATTCTCGCCATCGTTAAAGAAGCGCACCTGCAAGCCATCGTGATTGTTGACTCCGCAGACGAAGCACATGAACGAACTCGGCTGCTGATGATCGTGGTTATGCTCACTCATTGGCTGAATTCTATCTCTAGTTGGTCTACTGGTTCCCCCTCTCCTAATCTGTACTCGGATTGGAGAGGGGGTCAGGGGGTGAGGCTAATTCGAGTACCCGTTCTTGAACGTCTCGATCATCAAATTCACATCGTCGCCCAGCGGGTAGAGCACCGGACAGGTGCAGCCGTTCGCCACATATTCGCGGACTTTGGCGCGCACTTCCTCTGGCGTACCCGACGCCGTGATCAACTGCACCACGTCATCGGGGACGAGCGCCATCGCCTTCTCGATCTGCTCCTCAGTGGCGGGCCATGTCAGCACCTGCGAGATTTCGTCCAGCAATTCCTGACTGACGCCGCTTGCCTTCATGATGTGCGGCTGTTGACCGAGATACTGCGTCACTAGCTTGCGTGCGCCATCCAATGCCTTCTTGCGATCTCGATCCACGCTGGCAACCACCAACTGCGGACGGTCAATATCTTCAATCCGCTTGCCGGAGAGCTTCGCGCCCTTTTCCAGCGCATCCAACGCTTCCGAGTTATAGGCGGGCGACACCAGATAGTTGAGCAGCGCCCCGTCCGCGATCTCGCCCGTCAGCGCCATCATCTTCATGCCCGTCGCGCCGATGTAGATCGGCACGTTGCGTGGTTCACGGCGACCATGCACGATGTCCAACTCGATGCCGCTGACGTTGACGAACTCACCCTTGAAGGTGACATTCTTCATCGCCAGTAGATCGCGCACCACACTGACCACCTCGCGCATCGCCAGCAGCGGCTTCTCGCGCTTGATGCCCACATTCGCCGCCAGCGGGTCCCACCACGCGCCAATGCCCAACAAAATACGGTTCGGCGCGAGATCGTCCAGCGTCAGGAACGTAGCAGCGATCAGCGCGGCATTGCGCGTCCAGTTGTTGATCACGCCGCTGCCCACTTTGATCTTGCGCGTGGTCGCGGCGAAGGCAGCCATCGGCACGACGGCATCGCGCACTAAGCGGCTTTCCGCCTGCCAGACTGCTTCAAAACCGCAGTCCTCCGCATATTGCACGTAACGAATGGCATCCTGAAGGCTGTGGGCATCCTGCAAATAAAGGGCAACGCGATCTGGCATGGGGACTCCTTAGTGCTGTGCTGGCTGCTGTGTGCGCGCCAATTAGCTCAAGAAACTGGATCAGGTTGGGAAAGAATGGGCAGTATTATAGAAGTGGGAAGCGAGCTTGCCAAACGGATTGTTACACCACATGCCTGCGAAAGACCGATTGCACGATAACGTTGTACATGCGCTAGAAAAAGCCGATTGGAAGATCGTCCGCGAACAATTCGGCATTGCGCTGGAATCCCGCACGATCTGGATCGATCTGCGCGCACAGAAAGAGCAAGAGAATTTAGTCATCCTCGTAGAGGTCAAGGATTTTGACCGTACTGGTTCTCCTGTACATTACCTAGCGAACGCGCTTGGTCAATACTTGCTCTATCGTTCAGCTCTAATACTCACGGATGATCCAACTCCGCTGTACATGGCGCTTCCAATCTCGTCGTATAATCGAATCATGACTGAGGACATTGGACAAGATGTTATTCAACGTTACGAACTGAGGCTTATCGTTTTCGATCCGTTCACTGAGGAGATCGTGCAATGGATACCCTGAAAGATACCCTCGCACAAGTGTTAAAAGGCTATGCCGGGGAAATCGGCAACGGCAAGATTTACTTGACCTCAACGCCCGATCAGAGCATTTGGACAACCATTGCCATTGCCAGAGTGCAGAAGAAACAGATAACGACAGTTACGCTGGTCGTTCGCCTAGTCGATGATCTGGTGATTATCGATCACGACAACAACGACAAGCCGCTGGTCGATGCGCTGGTGCAAGCAGGCATTACCCGCGATCACATCGTGCTGGCGTATGCGGGCGAATCCCTACCGACTACCGCAGTAGCAGCATCCTCCGGCTGATCGATCCTCACAGGCGCGGCGAATACTGCGTGATCGCTTCGTCGACGTAAGGACGCCCGCTGCGGCGATAGACTTCTCTCAACGCGGCGACATCGAACGGCACTTTGCGGAACTCCACCGCGATCCGCCCACCGTCAACCGACAGCAGGGCATATTCCGCCCAAGGATCAGCGCGGAATTGATCAGCAGGCTGGTTGTGACTCCACGCATAGCCCGCACTGCCCGGATTGAAGAAAAAGCTATCCCCGATCCGCCGAATTTGCTGCATGTGCGTGTGACCGCCAGTCAGGATGTGCTGTGAATACGCGCCGAGCATTCGCTCGAATTCTTCTTCTGGCGTGTGCGGAAAGATCAATTCATCAAACGAAGCGGGCGATCCATGAAAGCACAGCAATTGCTTGTCCGCGTTCAGCGGAATCGTCACCGTCGGCTGAAATGTTCCGATGTAAGCGCGATCTGCCTCGTCTAGCTGCGCGATAGACCACTCGCGGATGGTTCGCAGCCGCAGCAAGCGTTCCGGCGCGGTGTCGGCATCTTCCGCCGAGTATCCCTTGAGCAGAAAATCATCAGCGTTGCCCAGCACTACCGGAGCACCGAGATCGCGCAGTCGATCCACGACCTGCTTGGGCTGCGGACCGCCTTGAATCATATCGCCCAGATAGACGTACTGATCTATCGTCTCGCCACGCAGATCGTTCAGCACCGCCTCGAATCCAATATCATTGCCGTGAACGTCAGAAATCACTGCAATTCGCATCTCTGATTATCCTTTTTTCTTCGTCTAGTTTTGCTTAACGCCACGCTTCCAGCCGGAAGAAATAATCGCTGATCTGCACATCGGCGTCAGCGAAGCCTGCCGCGATCAGCTTTTCACGCAGCACTTCAGGATCATAGTAGATTTTAATAATCTGAAAGGTACGACCATCCGCGAGCGAGCGCGTTTGCCGATCACCATCTTCAACAGCGAGTGCAGCAACGGTGCTTTGTGGCTCATCAATGAAGATCGCGCGACCTTCAGGGTTCGTGGCGCTTGCTACCTTGCGCAAGAAATCATCCATCAAATCGGCGGGGATGTGCGACAGCCAGAAGGCGGCGAACACCAGATCGTACTCTCGATCCGGCTGCCACTTGAACAGATCGACCTGCCGATATTCGACGCGCTCACTATTCACCTTACGCTTGTTAAGCGCTAGCATCTCCGCCGAGGCATCCAGCGCCACGATCTGCTGGGCGATGTGGGCGAGACGGCGCGTCCAGATACCCGTTCCACATGCCAACTCCAGCGCCGACTCAACTGGATCAAGCAAGCGCATCGAGGCGATCAAAGTCGCCAGTTCTTTCTGTTCCTCGTTATCCCCGTCTGCCGCTGGCTGAAGGATCGAGGCATCGTATTCGGCGGCGCGGGCGTTGTAATAGTCGATCTGCTGTTGCAAGATGTCCGACATGGCTAGTCGTCCAGCTCACCCACTGTCGTCTTGACCACCGGGCAGCCAATCGCGGCGGCGATGGTCAGCGTGATCGCCTCGGCTACCTCGGTCTTGTTCTCAATCGATCCGGCATCGCGCTCCAACTGCTTCAAGCGCCTTACCTGTTCCTCCACCTCTCGCGGACCGAGTTCGACATTGGGCGTCACCGCGCGCATAGTGATACTGCTCGTTTTAGGATCGACCACGTGCTCCATTTTAGTCAGCAGCATCGACTCGTCCTGAATCGTCAGGTACACCGAGAACTCATGATGCAAGCGCGACACATCGATCATCGTGCCGTCAACATCGCGTTCGGAGGCAGGCTCATAGTTCATGATGTGGCGCATCTCCACGTTGCGTACTTGCGAGAACTTGACCTGCCGTCCACCGGGACCGAAGAAGGCGCCGAGCAAACCAGTCGGCGGCACCAGCTTGATCACGCGGGCATCCACATCAAACTGCACTTGCACATAGGCGGGTGCTTCTTCGCCGGGTTTGGCATTCTCTTTGGTCTGCTTGGGATTACGCAGCACCAGTGTGTTGTTGTTCTTCAACCGCTCCAAGCCGATCTCGCCTGTGCCGACTGGCAATTTGATCTGATTAGCGCGGAACTGCACGGTGCTTGCTTCGATGTCCTGCCGCTTATGCGAGACCGCTGGTCCCGTCACCGTACGGCGCGGATCGAAGGCGGGCATCACTTTTTTGACGCCGAACAGCTTCAGTGGTTTGCCAATGTATTCGGCGAGAGCACGTCCTGCCGTTTGTCCATCAATGCCGAACTGCGGATTATCACCTTCGGGCCACTGTGCCAGTCCGACAAAACGGGGCTTCTCGTCACCCTTCATCAGCACCTGAATGCCAAGTATCCAGCGGCGGCGATTCTCGTCAAAACCAACCACTACCGAAGGAATAAACTCCACACCTAAGACGTTGCCGGGTAAATCGCGCTGCTCACCAAATGCCACCGTGTAATTGATCACCCCTTGACCACGCACTGCCGTGAAGAATGGCGACAGCGTGTGCTTGCCGGTCATGTTGAAGGCTTTCCAGAATCCATCCTTGATGGTGATCTCTACATTATCGGTGATGAACTCAGCCATGTCTTTACCTCCGCAGTAATTTTATGATTGCTGCTGTGCTTGCTTGTAGTCGCCCCTAGCTGTCCCCGCCCCTGTTAATTGTTTTACTCCCGCCTCAACTGTTTCTCATCTCTATTTTACGCAATTCGGGAAAATTGTGCATTCCACCGCATACTCTCATAGTCTAGTATACGAGCATTATTCGTGTAATCCGCGTAAGCAACCAGATTGGTATTCTACAAAGCTATCACAACCTGCCCGCCAGAGATGCGTATAGTTCTCCAACCACGGCGCACCATTTCCATTCTCCGCTATTGTAGGGTGAGCTAACGTTAAAAGAACCTCAAAATCTGGAGGAGATGATGACCGCCAAGCGTCTGTTACTTGCCGTTGTTATTGCTAACTGGATCGCCGCCTACCTGCTGATCATCACCTTGCTCAACAGTCCCCTAATCATCGCACCACTTGTGCCTAGCGATCTGGCGCAGAGTCCACTGTATCCCTACTATCGACATATCGGCACTATGCTGCTCTTACTGGCGGGCGTATTGCTAGCTAGTGCGCTAGCGGCAACTTCTGTCTGGTGGCGTGCATGGAGATCACCTTCGGCACTGTTGTCCCAAGAAGCGGATCGGCTGTCGCAAGCACCAGTGGAAAAGCAAAAGCGCCGTCCGTCAGATCATGTCGAACGGCTGGTCAACGCCCTGAACGAGCAGGAGATCGAGGAACTGCGGACGCTCATCGACGTGGACTCCGTCCCGCCGATGAAGCGCAAGTTGAGCTAAACCGGCGTGGTTACTTCTTGTTGCCACCCGCTAATGCTGTCGTGATGCCCAAGCCGATGTATACCGTGCCACTGAGATAACGTTGGAAACGCAGCCAGCGCAAACTACCGCGCAGCCATCTTCCCGCCGTGCCTGCCAGCAGCGCGTACATCGTATCGCTGATGATCGCAATGGTGACCATGATCATGCCGAGAAGCACAATTTGCAGCGTAACGTGTGGGCTGGCACCATCCACGAACTGTGGCAGGAAGGCGAAGAAAAACAGCGCCGTTTTCGGATTCAGCACCGCCACCACGATCCCCTGTAGGAAGATTCTCAGTAGACTATCGCGCTTAACTTCCTGCTCCGCGAGGCGAATCGGTGTACGCAGTGTGCGGATGCCCAGATAAATCAGGTACGCCGCGCCCAGATATTTGACCAGCTCGAACGCTAGCGAAGACGACAGCAGCAGAGCAGAAAGTCCCAACGCCGCCGCCATCACGTGAACCATGTTGCCCAGTTCTAACCCCAATACCGACACCAAGCCCGCCTTACGTCCCTGATCCACGCTGCGGGTGATGATGTATAGCACCACCGGACCGGGTGTGAGGATCAAGGCGATGGCGGCGGGGATGAACAATCCTAAATTGAGCGACGAAAACGCATTGTCCATGACCGCGCAACTCTCCTCAATAATCAGCTTACACTACGATGTATGATGATACGGGACTTCTCCCGAAATTCCTAATCAGCAGTCTTGAACGTTCACTAGTCGCTACAACTCACGCCGCCTCTTGGTTCCCCCTCTCCTAATGTGTACTCGCATTGGAGAGGGGGTTCAAGGGGTGAGGCTAATTCACTTCTCCCCCCGCCGACTCAACCCGAACACGCCGCGCTCACCCGCCATCTGCGCCACTGCCCGCCGCCAGCTATCCGCCTCCGCGCCCAACTCCTCACCGTGCCGATCATGCTGGTTCTTGTCCTGAAACAACTCCAGATCGGCACGCAGTCGCACCCACATCTGCTGCTGACTATCCAGCAGCAAGCGTACCTGCGCTTTATCCAGCTTTTGTCGCAGCGCCATCCGCACATGGGGCAGGCACAAGCCCGCCGATTGTTGATACGCGTCCTTGAAGCGCACATCCGTCAGATATTGAGTGAAAGTTGTGATATATGCTTGCTCTGCCTTGTTCAGCAGCTTGCAGGTGACGCACTGTTCCGTTGCTTCCAGCTTTTGCGCTAGCTTCTGCGGATTGGCATTACTGCCGCCCTGCGCCTCCGTCTGCTCGATCACCTCATCGACTACTGCGCGGTAGACGACGGAAATCCCCACCGCCGCGCCAGCGACTTCTAGCAACTGCCAGCCATGCTCATTGCACAAGCCCCGCGCCGCCCGGATGATCCGGTGCAGTTCCCGATCCAGCGTGTACTCATAGACCACGCCATCGAGATGCCGCTGGGCGTCGCGTTTCAACAGTCGGCAGACCGCGCAGCCCGTCAGCGCGAAGCGATCGATCAGATCGTAATATGCCATTGGTGTGACCATTGTTATTCCTATCGTCCTGTTATTCCTGCACAATGTCTCAGCCTACCTGAGCGTACAGCGATTCCTACCGTTGCCGCGCATCTCCCGATTGTGGTAATCTTGTATGGTTCACCTATCTATTCTGTCATTGCACCCTGAATGCTACCCTAACAACAACACGCAGGCAGCTCAGGCACATATTGGCAAGTTTCCGAAGGATGGCATACATGGCTGGCTTCAGCAAACAAGAATTGCTGGATGTCTATTATGAGATGGTGCTGATCCGGCGCTTCGAGGAACGCTCGCTGGACCTGTACAAAGAAAAGAAGATTGGCGGCGTTTACCTGCACCTCTATAACGGACAGGAAGCGACGGGCGTCGGCTCGATCCGTGCGCTCAAGCCGCAAGATCACGTCATCACCGCTTACCGTGACCACGGTGTCGCTATCTCCAAAGGCGTCGATCCCAACCGCGTCATGGCAGAAATGTTCGGCAAACGCACCGGAACCAGCGGCGGTAAAGGTGGTTCCATGCACATCGCGGATCGCACCCATAATTTCTGGGGTGGCTACGCCATTGTCGGCGGACATTTACCGCTGGCGGCGGGCATTGCGCTGAAAAGCAAATACAGAGGTGAGGATGAAGTAACGCTCTCCTTCATCGGTGATGGCGCAACCAACAACGGTTATTTCCACGAATCGCTCAATCTCAGCGCCGTCTGGGATTTGCCCGTGATCTGGCTGATCGAGAACAACCTCTATGGCATGGGCACTGCCGTTGAACATGCCAGTGGTCAGGTAGAACTGCATAAGCGTGCCGAATCTTACGGTATGAAAGATTTCGGGCGCGTTGACGGTCAGGATGTGGAAGCGGTCTATAAGTTGTGCGTCAAAGCGCGCGACTATGCCGTCAAGAATGGTCCCTGCCTGATCGAAGCGATGACCTACCGCTACGAGGGTCACGGCGTCTCTGACCGTCTCTTCTCCACGCGCACCGAAGAGATGGCGTTCTGGGAGACTAAAGACCCCATTATTTTGCTTAAGGCGCGTATTCTCGAAACTGACGCCAACCAGGCAAAGACTCTCGAAGACTTGGAATCTCAGGCTGAGGCAAAAGTTGAAGAAGCTGTCAAATTTGCTGAAGAGAGTCCGGCTCCCGACTATAACGATCTGATTGCCAACGTTTACGCCTAAGCAGTGAGTTTAGGCGCTCTGATGAAGGGGTATACGAATGTCTGAGAAGATGCAGGCGATGCGCGAAGCATTACGCGCCGCCCTTCACGAAGAAATGGTTCGTGATGAAAATGTCTTTATTATGGGTGAAGAAGTCGGGCGTTGGGACGGAACCCACAAAGTCACACGCGGCTTCTTCGCGGAATTTGGCGAACGCCGTGTGCGCGATACCCCTATCAGCGAAATGGCGATTGCCGGAGCAGCCGTCGGCGCGGCGATGGCAGGTCTACGCCCCGTTGCGGAGATCATGACCATCAACTTCGCCTTCCTCTCGCTGGATGCCATCATCAACCACGCCGCCAAAGTGCATTACATGTTCAACGGGCAGTTCAATGCTCCACTGGTGATCCGCTGCGCGACGGGCTGGGGCAATCAAGCAACTGCTACGCACTCGCACAGCCCTGAGCATATTTTCGCGCACTTCCCCGGCTTATACGTCGGTATCCCGTCGAATGCCCGCGATGCGAAAGGCATGTTGAAATCAAGCATCCGTGATAACAATCCGGTGCTGTTCTGCGAGAGTATCGCGCTCTATCCCAAACCGACGATGGTTCCCGATGATCCCGATTTCTTGGTCCCCATTGGCAAAAGCGATTACAAGCGTCGTGGCGATGATGTAACCATCATTAGCTACGGGCGCGGCGTCGAATGGTCGCTGGAAGCCGCCGATGCACTGGCGAAAGAGGGTGTCGAGTGCGAAGTGGTCGATCTGCGCTGGCTGCGTCCGCTCGATCTTGATCTGGTCTTCGAGAGTTTCAAAAAGACCAACCGCGCCGTCGTAGTTGAAGAGGCGATGCCCTTCTACAGCGTCGGCAGCGAGATCAGCGCGCAAATTCAGGAGCACATGTTCGATTACATGGATGCGCCTGTCAAGCGCGTTAGCGCGATGGATGTGCCGCTGCCCTTCGCCCACGACATCGAATTGATGGCGCTGCCCGATACACAAAAAGTAATTTCAGCGGTGAAAGAGGTGCTCTGATGTCAGAGGTAGTAACGCTGCCGAATCTCGGCTCTGGCATGACCGAGGGAACATTCGTCAATTGGGTTAAAAATGTCGGCGATAGCGTCAAAGCTGGCGATGTCATTGCTGAGATCGAGAGCGACAAAGCGACTATCGAGATCGAGAGTAGCGCTGGCGGTGTCTTATTGGAAACCTTAGTGCAGCCCGGCGCGACGGTGCAAGTCGGTTCGCCCATCGCTAAGGTCGGCGCTGCGGGCGAGGGATCTGCTGCTGCTCCTGCACAAACGCAAGCTGCTGCGTCGTCCGCGCCAGCACCTGCGGCGGCTCCTGCTCCCGCGGCGGTGGCTGCGCCAGCACCAGCACCAGCACCTGCCACGACACCTACTAATGGCAACGGAAACGGCAAGTCCGCGCCCACCAACGGAGCCAGCCTCGGCGCTGAGTTCCCCGGTGGCATCAAGGCAAGCCCCATCGCCCGCCGCATGGCTGAGGAGAAGGGCATCGATCTGCGTGAGGTACAGGGTAGCGGACCCAACGGACGAATCACTAAATCCGATGTGGAAGGCTTCCAGCCCGGCGCAGTTCCTGCGGCTCCTGCCGCACCAGCAGCAGCCCCTGCCGCTACGCCAAGTGCAGCGCCTACTTTCAACGCCAATGCCTTCGCGCCGCGCCCCGTGCCTACAGGTTTGGACATCACCGAAGAACCACTATCGCGGATGCGCGAGCGTATCGCCGTCCGTATGGTCGAGAGCAAGACCACCATCCCGCACTTCTACCTGACCACCGAGATCGACATGGCAGCGGCGCTCGATCTGCGTAAACAGATCAACAGCAGCTTGCCGGAAGACTCCAAGGTTACGGTCAACGATGTGGTAGTCAAGGCGGTGGCGCTCACGCTGCGCAAGTTCCCCAACCTCAACAGTCACTTCTATGGCGATAAGATCGTGCGCCACAAGCACATCAACATCGGCATCGCGGTGGCGCTGGAAGGTGGCGGTCTGATCAACGTGGTATCCAAAGATGCCGATAGCGTCTCCATCTCCGCGCTGGCGAAGCGCAACAAAGAGATGATTACAGCGGTACGCAACAACAAGGTCAAGCCCGATTACATTGAAGGCAGCACCTTTACCGTCAGCAATCTCGGTGCTTATGACATCGAGCACTTCATGGCGATCATCAATCCGCCGGAAGCGGGCATCCTCGCCGTCGGCGCATCCAAAGAGATTCCCGTCGTGATCAACGGCGAGATCAAGATCGCCAACCGCATGAAGGTGACCCTCAGCGTCGATCACCGCGTCAGCGACGGTGCTGAAGGCGCGCAGTTCCTCAAGGAACTCCGTACCTCACTAGAAGCGCCGATGCGACTGCTGCTCTAATTGTTCTAACGCCGTTCCTCGTTTGACACTGTGCAATCAGAGGAAAGATTTACTTCAAAATGAAACCACGCTTGACTATGTTCAAGCGTGGTTTTGTTTGTTAAGTTGACGGTTATATACAAACAACCCTAAATTCCTTATAGTATACGATGAAAAATACTGTATTCTGGGAACCTCATAGGCTGATACCATGCGTTTTTTTCGAACTTTCTTTTTCGTCATGCTGATCGCTCTTGTGTCGCTGCTCACCCCGCGTTTGATTGGTGATCGACGCACCTCATCACCAATTAGCATCGTGATGACGGGTCCCGATGGTGTTGCCTGCGCTCGACTCTGTTTGTTTGGCATCGTACCCGGCGAGACGAGCATCGAGCAGGCAGCGACGATACTGCATTCTCATCCATTGACGCGCGACGCCTTATGGTTTGATAACCGCACCCTCAAGTTGTCCGGTCCAGACACTTATATTGCTTTCAGTTATAAACGTGACGGGCTAGTGGATAGCATTGCCCTTAGCGATAATCTGGACGACAGCGGAATAGCCGTCCCGGGTTCACTAGTGGCTTCTATCGTGATCGGTGACCTCATCGACGCGTTCGGCGTTCCACAGGTGATGATTCCCGGTAGCGAATATTTTGTAGTCTCTTTCCCGTCCGTAGGGATAATGGCTGCTTCGGTGCGTCCGCGTGATTTCAATTTTCACTTTCAGCCGCGTACCTCGCTAAGTATGGTAATGATTTCTACGAACCTCCCTTGCCCCAAACAAGGTGCCGTCTTACAAGTCCATACTTGGATGGGATTCACCTCTATCAAGCGCTACTTTGCGGATTTTCGACTAGCTAGGGTTTTGCACAGAACTTCGGGAGTGCCTGTACCTCCGTACGCCAGTTGCCGAAACTAAACAATCCATAGCTGAGTGTTGTTTAGGTTTCTGCTTGCCATTGATATACGGGTTCAAAACCTTATCCTTTCTACCCCCGCGCCAGCCAACCAGACTCTAGTATATAATTGCTCCCGACCATCCCATCTGAACTCGCATACTAACGATCCTAAGCAACTATGCCGCGTTTCTTCCGATCCCTGCTCTTACTCCTCCTGATCATCACCGCATCTCTGCTCGCCGCGCGCCTGATTGGGGAACGACGCATTTCAGCAGCGCTCACCACCGTAATGACCTCACCAGATGGCACCCTCTGCCAGCAGCTTTGTCTGTTCGGCATCGTACCGGGTCAAACCAGCATCGCAGAAGCAGACGCGATACTCCGTTCCCATTCTCTGACGGGCGACGCTACATGGTCGGACGATCACACGCTCAAACTGCGCGGACCCGATGCTTACGTTGCCTTTAGCGTCACCGCCGACGGATTGATCGATAGCATCACGCTTGCCGATAATCTGCAAGATAGCGGTATCGCCATCCCCGACTCGCTAGTCGATTCCATCTCGCTCGGCGATATTGTCGCGCTGCTCGGTATCCCTGATGTGGGGCTTCCCGGCAGCGAATACTTCGTGATGAACTATCCTGACGCGGGAGTGGTCGCTGCCTCAGCCCGCCCCAACTCCTTCCAGACGCATTTTCTGCCGCGCACGAATCTCAGTTTGCTCATGTTGCATATTAGCCGTACTTGCTCCAAGCGTGAAGGCATCTTCGGTTTCATCGTCCACCGCTGGATGGGCTTCACCAGTTTCAAGAACTACTTCTACGATCGTAACCTGATCTCACAGGACTATCGCGTATCAGGAGTCCCTGTGCCGCCCTATGCCGCCTGTCAAGCGTAAGTTTTCCTTTAGCTCCAAACATCGCAATCATAGTTGCAAAATTGTTATGATGCTGGCGGTTAGGAATGCCGTATTGCCCGCTATAGTTCTAAGTTATATGCATGCGTGTCAGCACGGCACGAGCAGCTTAAGGGCTAGAGCGTCGCACAGAGATTTACGGCTATGACATCTCGACCAACCTCATCCGCAGAACCCCAATTTCAGCCGGACTTCCGCGCCCTCTTTGAATCTGCACCGGCACCGTATCTGGTACTTCTTCCTGATCTCACCATCGCGGCGGTCAGTGAGGCGTATCTTCGCGCCACCATGACCAAACGCGAGGAGATTCTAGGGCGCGGCATTTTCGAGGTCTTCCCTGATAATCCCGACGATCCAGCGGCTACCGGTGTGGGCAATCTGCGGTCATCGCTTGAACGTGTGCTTTCCAGTCGTGCGCCAGATACGATGGCGGTGCAGAAGTACGACGTGCAGCGCCCCGATGGCAGCGGCTTCGAGGAACGCTTCTGGAGTCCCATCAACACCCCCGTTTTTGCTGCCGACGGGCAGGTCGCCTACATCATCCATCATGTCGAAGATGTCACCGAGTTCATCAAGCTGCGGCAAACGGGCAGTGAACAGCAGAAACGGGCGGATTCGCTGCAATCGCGTACCGAGCAGATGGAATCGGAAATCTTCCGCCGCGCTCAGGAATTGCAGGAAACCAACCGCCAGTTGCGGACGCTCAACGAGGAAGTAGGACGCCGCGAGCTAGAGATCACTCAGCTTTATGACCGTCTCTTTCAACTAGATCAACTCAAGACACAGTTATTTGCCAACGTCAGCCATGAACTGCGCACACCGCTGTCACTGATCCTTGGACTGACCGAGAAAATGCTGGCGGGTGACAGCGGTTCGATCACCGGGCAGCAGCACCGCGATCTCGAAGGTGTAGATCGTAATGCCCGCATCCTGCTCAAACACGTCAACGATCTGCTCGATGTGGCGAAACTCGAGTCGGGCAAGATGTCAGCCAACTACGCCGATACCGATGTAGCCCACTTGGTGCGTCATACCGCCGGACACTTCACCTCGATGGCGCTGGAACATTCGATCAATTACAGCATTGACGTGCCGGATAAACTCGACGCTCAGATCGATCCCGATAAAATCCAGCGCGTGCTCATGAATCTGCTCTCCAACGCCTTCAAATTCACGCCCGCCAGCGGGACGGTAAGCTGCACCATGCGCGTCGAAAGCGCTCCCGATCAGCACGATCCACAGCTTCACCTCACTATTGCCGATAGCGGTCCCGGCATTCCGGCGGAACTGCGCGCAAATGTCTTTGAACGTTTCTTTCAGGTAGAGGGCACGTCTTCGCGGCGCTTTGGCGGTACGGGCTTGGGGCTGGCAATCGCCAAAGATTTTGTCGAACTGCACGGCGGCGCGATCAGCATCGGGGAAGCTGCCGAAGGTGGCGCGTTGATTACCATTACACTCCCGCTGCACGCACCTACAGGATCAACAGTGCGGTCTGCCACCGAACCGACGCAGTATAGTAAGGAGTTCGCACGCACGGTCAGCTCGTCAGATATCGTTGCGGCGGATGAAGAAGCTGTAGGGTCTCAACCCGCTGCCGATGCTTCCGCGCCATTGGTGCTGGTGGTCGAAGATCACGCCGAGATGAGCCGCCACATTCAAGACACCTTAGCGCGGGACTACCGCACCGTCAGCGCCGTCAACGGACCGGAAGGTTTACGCAAAGCGCTGGAACTGCGCCCCGACCTGATCATGAGTGATATGATGATGCCCGGTGGCAGCGGCGACAGTATGGTCACCGAGATCAGGTCTCATGCCGAGTTATCGGACGTTCCGATCCTGATGTTGACCGCCAAAGCCGATGACGAATCGCGCATCCGGTTGCTGCGTCAAGGAGCACAAGATTATCTGCTCAAGCCCTTCGCGGCGGAGGAATTGCGGGCGCGGGTTCACAATCTGGTAGCGCTGAAGCGGGCGCGTGAACAGCTTGTCGAACGCAACGATCATCTCAGCCGTATCAACGCCGAGCTTGATGCCGTCAATCAGGAGTTGGATGCTTTCTCCTACTCTGTCTCCCACGATCTCCGTGCGCCACTGCGGGCGATTGATGGCTTCGCGGCATTGCTAGGCGAAGATTTAGGTGAAAACCTGCCTGAAGAAGCCGAGTTCGATCTCAAGCGCATCCGTCACAACGTCGCCAATATGCAGACCATGATCAACGAACTGCTAGCGTTGGCACGGCTGGGCAGGCAGTCGCTGTCCAAAACTACCGTCTCTACTGCCGATCTGGTGCGCGACTCGTTGCAGGATTTGCAGGGCGAGATCAAGGGACGGCAGGTCGATATTCGCATTGGTGAATTGCCCACCACCGAAGCCGATGCGGTGCTGCTCAAACAAGTGTTCGTCAACCTGATCTCCAACGCGCTCAAATACAGCCGCAAACGCGAACCAGCGATCATCGAGATCGGCACGCAGCCAGCTAGCAAAAATAACCCCGTTACCTACTTCGTGCGTGATAACGGCGCGGGCTTCGACATGCAGTACGCCGATAAATTGTTTGGCGTCTTTCAACGCTTGCACCGCGCTGAGGAATTTGAAGGTACGGGCGTTGGTTTGGCGATTGTACGCCGCATCATCACCCGTCATGGTGGTCGCATCTGGGTCGAGGCGGCAGTGGATCAAGGCGCTGCCTTCTTCTTCACGCTCGCCTGACCCGATCTGTGCCCTGCAATCACAAACCGTTACTTGCCTTCCGTTGGTGGCAATCAAATTTTCCACCAACAATGTGCCTGAAAACGCCCTGTATTCCCTGCAACATTTCAGGCGGGCTTTTTCACCCCGATTCCACCCACCCATCCCTCACGATTTAGGTCATCGTAGGGGTGGGTTTCTAACCCACCAGTTTGCCGACTATAGCAATTCATAGATGTACCCGTGACCTAGATCGCGTATACTTAGCGAATGTAAACGATTACTTGCGCGCAACTCTCAACGACGCGCCATAGAGCCTACCAATCCACCTACCAACTCATGCCAATGTTCACCGCATCCACTCTACGCTGGCTGCAATTGTGCCAGCGTCGCCTCTGGCGCGATCTGCACCTCGATCAGACCCCGCAGCAGTCACAGCCCACGCGCCTGATTGCCGTCATCCGCAGTGCCGATCAACGCGAGATACAGCGCGCCTTCACCATGCCCACATGGGCACACGGCGTTGAACTGACCCGCCAATTGATGCAGCAGCAAGTAGAGGCGATCCTCGGCGCTTGTGTCGAAGCCACGCTGACCGTCGAAGGCACGACTGAGCCGATCCGCTTCGGCGGGCGGATAGATCGTCTAGTCCGCCAGCCTGATGGCTTATACGCCGCCATCGAAATGAAGCGTGATCCAGTGCTGCGCGAAGGGGATGCGCTGCAATTAGACTTCTACACGTGGTTGTTGTGCCTCATGCAAGGCATAGATTGGCTTCCCGCGATCTTCTGGTTAGGTGCGGATGACGACGGCTTCCCCATCAGCGTGATCGACCATGCCTACGATCAGTTCCGCTTCCAGCAGCAGCTTGCAGACATCCTCCAACTGCTGTTCGAGCCGCAGCCCCCTGCGCATTTGATCTCCGCCTGTAAGGAGTGTCATTGGCGCTCTAACTGCTATCCCGATGCGGCGAGAGTCAAGCATGTCTCGCTGCTCTCCAAGCTCAACCGCCAGACACTCGATGATTTGCGCCTCGCTGGCATCCAGCACCTCGATCAGATCGTGGCGATGCAGCCGGATGATCTGCGCCAGTTTCGCGGCATCAAGACCAAAGCCCACGCCATCCACGCCAGCGCCAGAGCATGGGTCGAGGAACGCGCTGTATGGTACGGGCAGTTGCGCGATACCTGCCGCGTTGATGATGCCTACTTCTTCGACATCGAAACATTGCAAAACGAGTGGGGCGGCACCGAAGTCTGGTCGATTGGCTGGTCTGATAGCCGTGGCGCTGTGGGCGTAATCCTCGTCGCGCCGGAGTATCCCGCTGGCGATTTGGAACTAGCGGACGGGCAGCGTGTCACGCTGGTCGATGATGCGCCTTCCGCATGGCGCGTCTTTGCCCGCTTCGTTGGTGCTGGTGATCAACCGATCTTCGCATGGACAGGCTACGATGCGGGCGTGATGCGCAAATCCGCACCCGCTGAAGTGGTCGAGCAACTCAACCCCCGTGTGGATGATCTGTGTGCGCTATTTGATCGCGCCGTCAAGCTTCCCGTCAAGGGCGTCTCGTTGAAGGTCGTCGCACGCTACTTCGGCTTCAACTGGCACGGCTACGATGACTGGTTCGCTGCCTATTCGGATTACCTGCGCTGGCGGCGCTCCGGTGATCGTGGTTTGCTGGCATCTGCCTGCGCCTACCAGAGCGATGACGTGGAGGCGATGCGCGTCGTCCGCCGCTGGTTGCTAGAGAACGAACCAAACTAATGCGAGCTTATTTCAGCTACGCGACCTCAGTCAACTTTTAAGGAGTGGCATCGTGCTTCATACTGTTCGCTGGACTCTGAACAAGATTACCAAGCGCCTCGCTCTGATCGAGCCATATGTTTATAAGCGGCGTGCGCCCATCGGAGCGTTCCGCTACAAGACGCTTTCTGGACCGTTAGAGCCGCCTCCCATCGGCGCAGACGTGGACGACAGCACATGGACGATCATCCCTCCTAACACCTACTGGGGTACATGGGTCACCGATTTCATCATCCGCACGGATTTCCGCGTTCCCGCCGAATGGGATGCCGAATCGCAGTTAGCCTTGTTTCTGCCGCTTGGCAATTCTGGAGATTTCAGCCATCCGGAGGCATTAGCATACATTGACGGTCAACCGTATGCCTCCGCAGATCGACACCATCACGAGATTTTGCTGCCGCAGCGTTACCACGATGGCAAGACTCACGCTCTCGCGCTGCATGGCTGGACTGGCTTAGGCGGCTACGACGCTCCCAACATCGATCCCCATACGCGGCTGTACCTGCGGGAATGCTTCGTCGTACAGATCGACACGCCAACCCGCGAATTGATCGCCGCTGCGCGGGCATCGCTGCAGGTAGTGAAGCAGTTGGACGATAACGACCCGATTAAGGGTCATATCTTCAACGCGCTTGACGATAGCTTTAAGCTGCTCGATACCCGCGATCCGTTGGGGACGGAAGCGTTCTACTCCAGCGTTCCAGCGGCATTGGCGGCGCTCAAAGCAGGCTTGCTCAAAGCGGGCGCACCGATGGATGTGGACATTGTGGGCATCGGTCACGCACACATTGATGTGGCGTGGCTGTGGACGCTGGGACAAACAGTACGCAAATCGGGGCGGACGTTCAGCAATGTGCTCCGCTTGATGGAGCAGTTCCCCGATTATCGCTTTTCGCAGAGTCAGCCGCAGTTGTACCAGTATGTCGAACAGCATTATCCTGAGATTTTCGAGCAGATCAAAGCTCGTGTGCAGGAAGGACGCTGGGAACCGATGGGTGGCACGTGGGTTGAACCCGACTGCAACGCCATCGGCGCGGAGTCACTGGCGCGGCAGTTCCTCTTGGGGCGTCGCTACTTCCGCCAGCACTTCGGTGATGCCGATACCCCCGTGCTGTGGCTGCCTGATACCTTCGGCTACAGTTGGGCGCTGCCACAACTGATCAAGCAGGCGGGCATGAAATACTTTGTCACCCACAAGATGAGTTGGAATCAGTACAACTCCATGCCTCACCAGATGCTCTGGTGGCAGGGCTTAGATGGCACGCGCATCCTGACCTACTTCCTGACCACGCCCGAAGGCGGCTGGCTGCTCAACGCCACGACTTACAACAGCGAAATGACCGGTCCGCAGCTATTCGGCACGTGGAAGAACTTCCGCCAGAAGGAAGTTCACAACGAACTGATCATCGTGTATGGGCACGGTGACGGTGGCGGCGGTCCGACGCGCGAAATGCTGGAGACTGTGCAGCAACTCGGCGACCATCCCGGTGCGCCGCGCGTCCGTCCGGGTACGGTTAACGAGTTTATGGAACGTCTTGAAACCGAAATCTCGCCGGAACTGCCAGTCTGGAACGGCGAACTGTATTTCGAGTACCATCGCGGTACGTACACCAGCCAGAGCCGCAACAAATGGCATAACCGCAAGAGCGAGGTACTGCTGCACGATGCGGAGTTTCTGGCGGCGTGGGCAGCCTTGTTGGCAGATTATCAATATCCGCAAGAGACGCTGACCAAGGCATGGGAACTGGTTTGCCTCAACCAGTTCCACGACATCCTGCCCGGATCATCAATTGGGGAGGTCTACGTCGATAGTGCACGTGACTATCAAACGATCCGCGAATTGGCGACTGGTGTACGCGACTCGGCGATCACTGCATTGCAAATGCTGCTGCCTGCAAGCACCGTAACGGCGATCAATGCGCTGTCCTTCGCTGGCACGCGCATCGGCTTGCTCGACGGCACACTCAGCGCCGATACACATTTGGTCGATGGACATGGCAACAGCCTGATCGCGCAGCAAGTGGAAACGGGTACACTGGTCGAAGTTCCAGATCTCGCCCCTTATTCCGTCACCGCGCTGATCGAAAAGCAAGGCACAGCGCCATCGGAATCGGCACTAACTGTCGCCCAAAACGGCGATCAGATCGTCCTCGAAAATGAATTGATCCTCGTACATATCGATACTAACGGCGAACTCACACGCGTCTATGACAAGACGGCAAATCGAGAAGTTTTAGCGCCGAAAGCAACAGCGAATACCCTCCTCGCTTTTGAAGATCGTCCAATGGACTTTGACGCTTGGGACATCGACATTTTCTATGAGGATCGCAGCGAGAAGGTCAAGGGCGTGGAAAGCATTGCTATCGTGGAGCAAGGACCACTCCGCGTTGCCGTCGAGATCAAACGCACCTACCGCGATAGTCGCATCCACCAGAAAATCTATCTCTATCGCAACAGCCATCGCCTCGATTTCGAGACGTGGATCGATTGGCACGAGCATCACACCCTGCTTAAAGTCGCCTTCCCCGTCCAGATCATGAGTCCGCTGGCGACCTTTGATGTGCAGTGGGGCAATGTGCAGCGTCCTACGCACCGCAACACCTCATGGGATTGGGCGCGCTTCGAGACTTGCGCTCACAAGTGGGCTGATCTGAGCGAAGGCAACTACGGCGTTGCCATCCTCAACGACTGCAAATATGGTCACGATATTTACGATAATGTGCTGCGTCTGACGCTGCTGAAAAGCGCCACCAATCCCGATCCGCAGGCGGATCAGGGCGAACATCGGATGACCTACAGCTTGCTGCCACATCAAGGCGATTGGCGTGATGGCGTGGTCTCCGCCGCCTACGATCTCAACGATCCGCTGATCTTGCGGCGCGGTACGGAGACTGGCACATCTACATCCCTTGGATCGTTAGTCTCCGTAGACGCGCCTAACGTGATCATCGAAACGGTCAAACGCGCTGAAGATGGCAATGGCATCATTGTGCGGCTGTACGAGCATCAGCGCAATCGCGGCAAGATCACCATCAGCACCAGTTTCGCGCTGGCGGAGGCATATCACTGCAATCTGCTAGAGGAAAATCAAAACACGCTAACGGTACAGGAACACAGCCTTGAACTAGAGGTCACGCCATACCAGATTATCACGCTGCGTCTGGTCGCACGGTAGTTTTCGTGGGTGGGCTAAATTCCCACCCCTATATAGTCGTTGGTTCATTATAGTCCGTTGATGTAGGGGCAGGTTTCTAAACCTGCCCTTTTGAATTGCTTCCCCGTTCACTTCCCGTTTTTGCCATCCTGAATCGCTGCCAGC
>JAHBVK010000045.1 GCA_019637555.1 Anaerolineae bacterium | reverse complement strand
ATCCACCGTCGCACAGACACCGTAACGAAAGCAGATCGAGCGCGTGCTGCCATCAACATAGTACGACCAGCGCGGTGATCCGTAAGCGAGCAGTGCTTCACCGAAGATCAGCGGTGGCTGCACATCCGCAGGAAGGGCATAAGGTGCGCGCAAGACGACGCTGTACACATGAGGTGGCGGTACTTCGTTATCGCGGAATACCTGACCACTCCAGCCTGAATCGCTGATCCAGTCGATGCGATTTTCGGGGCTGCCCGTGATCGAGGAGAAAAACCCCTGATTGTTCCTATCCATTAGCAGGCGGGCGTATTCCATCGAATCGCGCCCCGGATAGATTTCGCGCCAGCGCCATTGTCCATCTATGAGCATGGAGTCTTGCCTGAGTTGGGTCACGAAACGGCGACCATCGATCACGGTGGTGCCGAGTGAACGGGCAAGGATCAGCCCGCTGGAAATGCCAGCGATCAACAGCAGCGCAATAACAGCGATCCGACGCATTAAGCCTCTGCCCCCGTGATGATAGCCCTAATTGCCTTAGTTGAGCGCCTGCTTGACACCAACACCGCGTCCTTTGCTCAAAATCGCGTCATTCATGTAGGCGCGGACATTAACGAAGCCAAACCAGTTGGCTGAATCGTAGCTCAGGGTGACACGCGCCGCATAATTCAGCGGGTTATAAATGCCCAGCAGATCGCTGGCGACGCTCAGGTGAATGTGGGAAAGCGTGGCGCTGGCATTCATCCGACCGGTACGCAGCCGCGCGACGATCAGTAGTTTGCTGGATTCATAACGCCATGTAGCGTAATTGCGCGGACTGCTGGAAACACGCAGAGGATCGGTGCCGATGCTGATCCTCGTAGGGGCGTGCAGGGCTAACCACACATCCGCCAACCTGATGCTGCCTATGTTGGAAGCAGGGAGTGTCAAATCGTTGTTGGCAAAAAAGATCATCACATCGGTAATCACGCCGTTTTTCCGTCCGTGCAGCGTAATCAGGAGGTCACTACCCGCGAACGAACGCACGTTAGGATCGGTAATGTTGAGCGGGACCAGTGTATTGGTCAGCGGGTGGTGCAGCAGCAGATCGGCGGCGGCGTTGAAGTCAGTTTGTCCCGGCATGATGCCGAACAGACAGTCAGTACAGGAGGTGCCATCGGGGAAGGTGAACAGCCGCGCAAACGACGATTCAGTGGTCTTGCCGCCCCAGACGAGCGTCGTCGCGCAGAGCGAGAAGATAGTGCACAAAGCGGTGGCGAGACGAATGATAAGGCGCATTAATTTAATCTAAAGGCGGATGCCACCCCACAGAAACCCATTCCTTACGAACCGATACTGCGAATATATTATTCAGTTGTAAGGCGAGAACTGTGGCACGACCAATAGGTGTTAACCTAATAATCATGGTGCCATCTTCACTCCATGCAAAGTGTGTTTGCCAATCTTGATACCGAGGATTATAGAGTTGTACAGTTTCGCCCGTTTCCGGGTCTTTAGCAATCGTTTGAGTACTTTTGGCGTTGTTGCAAAGTCTGCACGCTAGCCAGAGATTTTCTTCATCATCCGTACCACCATCTGACTGGGGTTTGAGATGATCGATTTCTAGCGGCACAAGCACATATCGCTGATGACTGAGACCATAACCACAACGATCACCAGCCTGAAGACGAAGGCGTGTCTTTAACGTCTGTGAAATACTCACGGCTCTAACGGAGGGCGCAAACCACGCAGTACCGCTTCGCGCAAGGCATGAGCTTTACGCAGTAAGCCAACATTGTGTACTTGCATTAGGGCATCAAGACGCTGTTGATCCCGAATTTCAAGCAAACCCCGTTGTTGTTTATCAGCCAGTACTGATAACTCCTCTGCTAGTTCTGCATCCATTTGTGACTCCGAGAGTGCTAATACCTCCTCGTCGCTCAATTTATTGACTGATTGTTCGATAGCTGCGAAGTTGTTTAGTGGTTGCAACGAACTAGAAAGGGCACCAATCAGCACTTCGGCAACATCCTGCCCTGTAATTAGTGCAAGTTGTTCAGCAAGCTGATACGTTTCGTCGGGTAGTTTAAGCGTAACTTCCATAGTATCCTCCGCTTACTTCAGCAAGCTTAATTTTACACGACTTAACCTCATTCACCTCACTCCGGCTTCGCCACTCCATTCACAGAGGGGATCGCAGGTTAAACCTAATTTCCCTTGCTTCAAGCGGAGAAGGGTGGCGAAAAGCGTCAGGGTGAGGTGAATAGTCTTCATGCTTGTTCTTGAGCAGGAATTATCTGAAACTCAGGTTAGTTAGCGGTTCCTGAAATACATCCGAGCCATGCCGAACCCACGCCACGATGCTGCCACATCTGGCTGATAGACCGAGGCGGAATCCTGACGATACATGAAGATGTAGATAAAGGGATCGTAGGGGGAGACTTCTCCTGTACGCCGATAGTTGATGATGGTCAGATTGTGGGCGAAGTAGGTGGCGATGTTGACCGGACCCGTGCGCGTCTGGCGCAACTGGAAAGCATCCGGCGCACCCAGTACGTTGACTAGCTCACCGAGAGTCAGCCGCAGTGTTGGTGCGCCCGCTGGCACGCTAGAAATATCGCGGCGCTGTGGTTCGAGGTGGATACTGTAGACCAAGCCATCACTATCTTCCACCACACCGATCCGCACATCATCGCCTAAGAACATCACTTCGACGCGGTTGGCAGTGTACATTGTCAGATCGTGCGTAAGCGGGTGGATTTGGAGGAGGTGCAGCGCCTCATCGAAGCTGGTGACGCCGGGACGGATGCCCAAAATACAAGGCTCAGCACAGGGCTTGCCCGCTGAGTCGAGCAGCCAATCCGCCAAGGTAAAGACCTGATGCCGCTGCCCGAATGCGCGCGATCCGCCTACGGCGGTGGTAAGCAGCGCCAACGTCAGGATGGTGAGGCGGATCAGATTGCGCAAGGTGACTATGCGCCTCATTCACTAAGCAGAGACGAAAACAGGGAAGGCGTGATTGCCATTCCCTGTATCAATTCTACTGAAAATTTGTGAAGTGCAAGCAATTGCGCTGAGCGGGTTAGGTGATTAGCACACTGGCATCACTGCAAGTTGCCCGCGCTGCCACCCAAGCCTAATACTTCGCGTGCCTTGAGCGCCAAGTGCAGATTCAAGCGCACATCGGCGTCATCCAGATCGAGGCAGGTGATCTCAGCGATGCGGTTGAGGCGATACGCCAGTGTATTGCGGTGGATGCGCAGTTCCTTCGCTGTCAACGCAGTATTGCCGTTATTGGAGAAATAGGTACGCAGCGTATCCAGCAGATCACTGTTTTGCTGGTTGTCGTAGCTGATCAGTTCGGCAAGCCACGTCATGCAGAAGTGATGCAGTTCGGCACGGCTAGTATTGGAGAGCAGCAGCCCGTACAAGCTGGAATTGCCGAAGAAGGTGGCACGCGGCTGATGCTGCAATTCCGCGCCTGTGCGCAGCGCTAGTTCTGCTTCGCGGAAGGACATGCGCAGATGATCCATGCCGCGCGTGGGGCGTCCGACGCCGCAGCAGACTTCGGTGCCCAAGCGGTTCATCACCTGCTCGCGGATTTCTTCGGTTTTGCGCTTCAAGCGGGTTGTTTGCTGTGGGTCTTCGACGGGGTGGAACAAGACAGCCATATTGCCATGCGACATCACCGGTCCGACGACACCGCGACGGGTCGCTTCCATATGCAGCACAGCGGCGAACTGAGCGCCACTGACGTTTTCATTGCTCTGGCGGTAGATCACGACGGCATAGAACAGATGAGGCTGAAAGCCCTGCTGTTCGAGGATGCTGGGATCGGGTGTTTCGCCATCCAGCCATGCTTGCAGCCACTCGGAACGTCCGGTGCGCAGCGTCGTGCGTGAGCGTATGGCAGTGTAATTGACGAGTTGATCAGCCATCAGAAGGCTCCCCTGCACGTTTAGACGTACATAAACTTCTCGCGTTGTTTGTTAACGCGCTACATTCAGAGAGTCATTCTAGTCCGAGGTTGTAAAAAAGTCGTAGCCGAGTTGCTCAATCTTCTGTGTAGATTTTTGTGCCAAATGCACAACGAGTCCATTGTATAAGGTGTGCAGTATGAGGAGATTAAAATGCCGTAATCGGGGGTTGATGGTCAGATTAAGATAGGATGATCAGGGAGGCGCAACTAACTTAACCTGCAAAAATAATAAATATGGTAAGGCGAACCCGCAAGGCTACGTTAGATCATTGTGACGGTTGCTTGCAGCGCTGCCAGCACTTGATCGAGTATGGCGGGGATGCCGCCGCCTTGCGCGAAATTGGGACGACCACCGCCGCGATCACTGCCTAACTGCGCCAGCGCCGATTTAAGCAGCGGTACGACATCTAGCGACACATTCTCGGAACGCCCAAAGAGAAGTTGTGCCCTTTCACCCGCCACGCCGAACAGCACGATCACATCCGCTTGTGCGGTCAACTTTTGCAGCAGCAGACGGGCATCGTCGGTAGTGCGATCAGCGGAGAAGGCGCGGATAATCAGACGATGACCGTTGTGAGGTTCGGCTGTAGCGAGCAATGACTGAGCTTCGGCTTCCGCCAACAAATCTTTGGCCACTTTCAGATCGGTACGTAGTTGCTTGTTCTCAGCTTGCAGGCGTCCAATGGCGGCGGGTAGTTCGCTCGCACCGACGGTGAGATCGCTGACTAGCCGCTGGATCACCTCGTTCTTGGCGCTGTAATCAGCAAGCGCACGCAGCCCGCAGCGAAATTCTAGCCGTGTGCTATCGCCGCGCTTTTCGGTCTTGATCACCTTGATCAGACCGATCTCGCCAGTTCGCGCCACATGCGTACCGCCGCAAGCGGTGATATCGAATCCGCCGATGTCCACGATCCGCACCTTGCCGATCACGTCGGGCATTTTGCGTACCTGAATGGTGGCGAGTTCCTCGGCAGTTGGGAACCAGCAACGCACGGGACGATCTTCCTGAACAATCCGGTTCGCCAACTGTTCCACCGCTGACCACTCAGCAGCCGGAATATCGGCGCGGTTGACATCGATGGTCATACTGTCGGCGCTCATGTGGACGCTGACTGTTGCCGCTTTAGCGACATCATCTAACGCCCGCGAGAGGATGTGCTGTCCGCTGTGATGCTGCATGTGGTCCAAGCGACGTGAGGCGTCGATCTCGCCTTCGACTTGATCCGCGCCGTTGAGGGACGATGCGAGAATGTGCAGCACCGCACGATCCGAGTCGCGGGTCTGTACGTCGATCACGCGGATGCTGTTGAGCGATCCGGTGTCGGGTGGCTGCGCGCCACCTTCGGGATAGAAGTAGCTGCGGTCAAGGATTACTGCCGGACGGCTTTTGTGTTCGGTGCGCTCAACGATGGAAGCAGAGAAACGCAAGGTATAGGCGTCGTCGTAGTAAAGACGATTGGTCATGAGGTTGGTTCATTCTGGCTGTTGATGATGCCATCCGGGCGGTTATCGGCGTCCACATCTTGATTGTAGACGTTTTCCTGCATGTACTGGACGATCCACTCTACGATCTGGATGCCACTTTCATAGTAGGGAGCGTTGACACGACGATAGCGGAATTCAGCAGCTTTACCATCTAGCATGGCATCTGCCTGAGGATCACGCGAGAAGTATAGTCCAGTTGCCATGAGCACGGGTTCTTTAGTGTCATCGTAATCATCAACCCACGCCACATCGACGGCGACGACCAGCGGATCATTGAGCAATAAGCCGACACCCATATCCTCCTTGCCGGGGTCAAAGGAGATTTGTTTTTCTTCTAGCCACAGTGAACCGCCGAAGGTCAGCGTTAAGCGATTGCCCTGTGGCGTTTTACCGCCAGCCAAGAAGAAGGTTATGGTTAGAGTATCATCCATCGACAGTTGCCCCGGAAACTTAATGCTTGCTGTGTATTATAAGCTTAAGATGATTGCGCTCCCATCCTACTGCTAGAATGGCAACCATGCAAAAATACCATCGTCTGATCCTCATCGGCATCCTGTTCGGCGTGCTGGTGTTCATCGTGATCGCGCTGCTGGGAGATGCCTCACAGATGGCGCAGTACGCACAGAGCTATCCGTGGCTGATCATGCTGCCGGTGCTGCTGCTGCGCTTTGCCAACTATACGCTGCGCTTCCTGAAATGGCACTTCTACCTCGATCTGGTGGGCGTGAAGGGCGTAAGCTACCGCGATAGTGCCGCGATCTTCCTGACGGGGATGCCACTAGCGGCGAGTCCGGGCAAAGCGGCGGAAATCCTCAAGAGTTTCATCCTCAAGAATCTATATGGTGCGCCGATTGCTTCTACGTTACCTGTGGTGGCGGCGGAGCGCATGTCCGACGGGGTGGCGGTGATCATCCTGACGGCGATTGCGCTGCTCAATCTGCCGGGGGCGCGGCAGTACTGGATCGTCGTGCCGCTGAGTGCGATCCCGTTCGTGCTGACGATCACGCTGCTGCAATTTCGCGGTTTGTGCATTAAGGTGCTGGATCGCTTGAGTCGGCTGCCCGTGATTGGTAAATATGCGCGGCACTTCGAGCATTTCTACGAGAGCAGTTACAAGATCGTGCAGTGGCGCAGCGTGATCCTCACGGCCTCGCTGGGCTTCGTGGCTAACTTTCTGGACAGCATCGGCGTATTCGTGATCTTGCTCGGATTCGGCTTGCAACCGACGGTAGAACTGTTCTTCCTCGGTATGCTGGCGATCAGTCTGTCGGTGATCGCGGGATCGGCGTCGGGGCTGCCCGGTGGCATCGGCGCATCCGATCTGACGATTGGCGCGGTGCTGCTGGCGTTCGTCTTTCCGGGCGATCCGGCAAAGGCGGGATTCGCGGCGCTGCTGATGCGCTTCGTGCAATTCTGGTTCGGTGTGATGGTGGGCAGTATCGTAGCGTTCTTCTACCGTAAGAGATTGTTCCCTCCAAGTCTTGAGATGGTGATCGCGGAAGAAGAACAACGCCGCGAAGCGATCAGCCTCAGTGAGACGGTATAACGCTATAATCGTCAGCCCAAACACAAACACTGCACTCTTTCCATTGTCTGCACAAAGGAACACCGATGAACAACTGGCAGAAACCCGGTCCGCTGACGATTCAAGCTGTGGAGACAGTGGCGCTGCGCCGTCCACTGAACAAGGTCTATCGCGGCAGTAAATACTCGATGCAGAACCGCTGCACCATCATCACCCGCATCCTGACGCATCAAGGCGTGGTTGGCGAGGTGTACACGGGCGACACCGATGATGAGCAAGCGCAAATCCTCAAGATCATCAACAACGAACTCGCCCCCGCGCTGATCGGTAAGGATGTGTTCAACACCGAAGGCTGCTGGGAAGCGATGAAGCCAGCTACTTATGACATCCTGCGGGATCGCGGCGTGGTGATGCAGGCGATCGCGGCGGTGGATACGGCGATCTGGGATACGGTGGGCAAGGCGCTGGAGATGCCACTATATAAGCTGTGGGGCGGTTACGCGGATCGCATCCCGATCATCGCTATCGGCGGCTATTACGGGCAGACGCCCGACGAACTGGCGCAGGAGATCGCGGATTACGTCAGCTACGACACGGTGGGCATGAAGTTCAAGATCGGCGGCAAGACGCCGGAGATGGATCTGGAACGGTTGAAGGTGGCGCGGGAGGTCGGCGGCGAGGATTATCGCTTGGTGGTGGATGCCAACCAAGGCTACGACTTGCAGCAGGCGATCCGTTTCGTGCGTTTGGCGGAGGACGCAGGGATCACGTTGGAATGGTTCGAGGAGCCGGTACGCTGGTACAACGATAAACGCTGGCTGCGGGATGTGCGTTATGCGGCGGGCGTACCAGTGGCGGCGGGGCAGAGCGAATATCGCATTGACGGCGTGCGCGACTTGATCGTGGGCGATTCCATCGACTACTGCAACTACGATGCCTCGTGGGGCGGCGGTCCGACGATCTGGCGGCGGGTGGCGTCGATGTGCGCGGCGTTCGGTGTCAAGATGGCGCATCATGAGGAGGCACAGGTAGCATCGCATCTGCTGGCGAGCGTGGCGCACGGCAGCTTCATCGAATGCTTCCACCGTGACCGCGATCCGTTCTTCTGGGAGATACAGACGGAGGAGCGACCAATCAAGGGCGGGTATTACACGTTGTCGCAGAAGCCGGGATTGGGGATCGAGCTGGATCGGGCGTATGTGGAGAGGTGGAAGGTGGGGTCGTAACCCCTCACCCCGGCGCTGGCGCGCCACCCCTCTCCCACGCTGCGTGAGTACACTGCGGGGAGAGGGGAAGGTGGCGGTGATGGATTCTGTGCCTGAAGTTCGCAGGGAATACAGGGCGGTTTTAGGGAGTTTGTTGGTTGTTGGTTGGGTTATGTTGGAAGATGCTAACGCCGGGCGCTCAAGCACCCGGCTATAAGCATGAAGCACGCTGAAGCGCGCTAGAACCTTGATACGGACGTGACACATTTCGTCAGCGATTCAGGACAAAGACTGCCGCCGATCTTTCGATCTGCTCGTTTTCCCGCACGGTGGGAAGGCGTCTGAAATCTAGTTGCAGCGCGAGAATACTACCTAATACCTCAATACTTGGATCATCAGGCGCGATGATGACTGCTTGCTTATCGGTGTCTTGGGGGATCTGCGCCAATAGCTCCTGAAACGTACCGCGATAGGGAATAAGGCGGGCAGTAGGGTTTTTGAAGTTGATCACGGGAGACTGCGAGAGATCGGTGTTGGGTGAGACAAGCATCCAGATTTCGTAGCCCGTCAATGCTGGAATGATGCGATCCGCAAGTTCGTTGACCATGCGCGTGCGATTATCACGGAAGTACGGCTCGGCAAGGCGATAAGTCCAGAAGTAGCCGAGTAGTTCGCTGATGCAGATCAGTGAGCACAAGGCTAAGGGGATGCCGATGCGCTCGAAGGCAAGGGGCATGGGATAGTCGGGCGTGGCGGCGCGGGATATGGCAGCTAAGGCATCGGCAAGCGCGGTGATTCCGATAGCGATCATAATGGCGACAATGGGCGCGGCGACCACGAGGCGTTGATACTGCGGAGGGATGATCAGGATGACGCTGCCGAGTACGGTGGTGATCAGCACCCAGAGTATTAGGATGCCGAAGCGCGGATCGCGGTATTGCTGGACGGTGATCACGAAACCGATGATGAAGGGGACTGCGCCGAACCAGCCCGCGAAGGGATCGCTGCTGGCGTAGAAGTAGGCGGCATCAGGGATTTGAATGTAGGCGAAGATCGATCTGGAAAGCTGTTTGAGCCAGAAACCGAGTGCATCAGGAAACGTGGAGGGCATTCCATAAACCGGATCGTGATTGAGCCAGACTAAGGTATCCGGTAGGCGCGGTGATAGGCTTTCCTGATGGAGTGCCAAGTTGAGGAAATGGGGCAGCGCCACAATCAGGAACATAGCAGCAAATGTCAGCCACGAGCGGCGCGACCCGATGGACTTACGGTTATTAGACAGCCAGAGCAGTAAGACGAAAAGCAGCAGCAGGGCGGGAATCAAGCGGGAAGAAGAATAGCCGAACTGCGACAAGCCCAAGATACTGCCCGCAAGCGCGAAATTCACGGGATGGTCAGTTCTGAGCGCCAAAATCAGCAGTGCCAATGACCAGATCGCGGTGGTGGCGTCTACGATCACGTTGAATGCTAAGCGGGAAAAGTGTAGGTGCACCGAGAGGCAGAGCAAGATCAGCGCACCGAGGAAGGCGATCCGGCGATTGAATAGCAGTCGAGCCGCCAGATACAAACCGGGAATCGCTAGTGCTCCGATGAGGGCAGAAATCAGACGAGCGCCCGCCATCGTCGTTCCGCCGATCAACATCCCCAACGCTTGAAGATAATGGAAGAGCAGCGGATGACCTGTTTCTTCATAGCGAAATGGCGAGATGCGCCAATCGTGAACGGTCATGATCTGAAGGGAGCGCAAGGCAAAGTGCGCTTCATCTTCTTGCATGATGTTGGGCAGACCGTTGAGGTCGATAGTGCGAAGTACGATTGCCGAGGTGAGCAGCACAATGACGGCGATCAGTTCGGATCGGTTGATGCGCTGGAGGTAACTGAACCATGTGCTGACGGCGGCGATGGGCAGAAAGGCAGCGAAGCAGAGCGCATACGAGAGAATCCACAGGGTAAGCAGCAGCAAGATCGGCTGACCATCACTTTTACCTAGCCATGCCGTTAGCAATCCGATGGCAATGCTGATAACAAATAGAATTGCGGTAGTCTGCGCGGATCGTTGTGGTGTCGCCGTGCGTGTACGTGTAAGTGCTGGCAGATTGAAGGTAGAGAAGGCACAGGCACGCCAGACAAAGTAGCAGCCAATTAGGGCGATCACAGCGCCAAGCAGTGTGCTCTCCCGCTGCCAATACCAGAGCAAAGTACCGCCGCTGATGAGCAGCGTTCCAATCAGGATACGGACAGGATAATATTGATCGTCTGGTGATTGGCTCATCATTCGAATCATATCCCAATCATCACTACCGTGCAGAAATAAACAGGAGTCTCTTTGAACAAAATGGCTACAGAAGAAAAATCCGCATTGATCGTGTATGGCGGCTGGGACGGGCATGAGCCGACTCTGGTCGCTAACTTTTGGGCGGAGCAGTTACGAGCAAAGAATTACGTGGTGGAACTCTCGGATTCGCTGGATACCTATCTAGATGCCGAGAAATTGGCGACCAAAAACCTGATCGTGCCGACATGGACGATGGGCAAGATCACCAACGAGCAAGAGAAGGGGCTGCTGACGGCGATCCGCGAGGGTGTAGGTGTGGCGGGATGGCACGGCACGATGGGCGATTCGTTCCGCAACAACACCGAATATCAGTTTATGGTCGGCGGGCAGTGGGTGGCGCATCCGGGCGGGATCATCGACTACGAGGTGAACATCACCAAGCACGATGATCCGATTGTGGCGGGGTTATCCGATTTCAAGATGCACTCGGAGCAGTATTACATGCACGTCGATCCGTCGAATGAGGTGTTGGCGACGACCACCTTCGATAGTCGTGTGCTGCCGTGGATCGCGGGGACGATGATGCCGGTGGTATGGAAGCGGATGTGGGGTAAGGGTCGGGTGTTCTACTGCTCGTGCGGGCATGTGCTCAAGGATTTCGAGGTGCCGGAAGTGCGGGAGATCGTGCTGCGGGGGATGTTGTGGGCGAGTACGTAAGTTAACCCCAGCGATGCCGGGCGCTAAAGCAACCCGGCTACACAGAAAACAAGTAAAAGTCGGCTGAAGCCGACTCGCGTTTTGCTGCTCAACATTCAGGTATCAGCAGTATTCAAAATTCAAAATTTTAGAGCCAGCTTCAGCCGGGTTTCAGGCTTGTCCGGAGTTTTTCAAGTGGTCACGTGAGTAGACCGGAGGTTGAAACCTCCGGCTACAACACTTGGTAAACCCACTGAAGTGGGTTAAAAGCAGAACATGACCTTTGGTGAACCCTCTTTAGAAGGTTTCTAGAACGTTGTAGCATGTGTTTTGAACCCATGCGTCGGCGACGAGCAGAAAAGCTAACTTCGGACAAGCCTTTTAGCCTGCGGTGTCCCTTTTGCGCCACCCCTCTCCCCGCAGTGTACTCACGCAGCGTGGGAGAGGGGAAGGTGGCGATTGTTCTTTACAATTACAAATAATCGACAATCGGTTTTTACTGTTATCACGGATCCACTCGCGTAAGAACAGTGGCATTCCCGTTATGGCAGAGTGCCGGAGGAGGGGCGGGAGTCGGGTGGGACGAAGGAGACAACGGTGAAAGATAGCGGCGCGGCATCCTGCGTTGTGCCGTCGCTGAGATAGGCGCGGGCGGTTAGCGTGTAATCGCCGGGGAGGATCGCCCACCACGCCCACCACGGATCGGCGGTCACTTCGCTGATCAGATCGCCGTTGAGCCGATACTCAATCCGCTGCGTGCCTGCGGGGACAGCGACGGAGAAACGGATGCGCTGCGCCTCGAAGGGGATCAGCGGCGTGAGTTGGAAGATGGTGTAGGGATCGGGAGTAAGTAGGCGGAATCCGGTTTGAGGATAGGACGCCACTTGATCAGGTGAGACGGGCGGCGGTTCGACGCCGTGCCGCAAGCCCCACAACCGCGCTTCCGGCGGCAAGACCTTGAATACCCGATCTACGCGATCTTCGGCGGGCGTTTCTTCGGTGGCGAGCAGTCCGCTGCGGCGATCAATGGTGAATAGCTGGAACATGGTGTCGTAGTCAGTGGGGACGGTTCCGGCGATGAACCATTCCAGTTTTTTCTGCGGGCAATATTGAGTGGGCAGTTGACCGGACGCCGCGCAGATTTCCGCTTGAGCCAAGCCCTCTGGCTGTTGGAAGGGGGTTTCTGGCTTATTTTTGAGCACCTCGCGCATGAACTCGTTCCAGATCGGACCCGCGCCAGTGACGCCGGAGACATCAACCATCGGCGTGTTGTCTGGATTGCCCGCCCAGACGCCGACAACCACATCAGGTGTGTAGCCAACAGTCCAGTTATCACGGAAATCGGTGGTCGTGCCTGTTTTCGCCGCCGCCGGACGCCCAATCGAGAGCGCGCTGTGATCCCCGAAGGCTGGTCGCCGCGCCTCGTTATCGCTGAGGATGTCAGTGATCAGATAGACGACGCGAGGATCAAGGACGCGATCCGAGATCGGCGCGGGCTGCCAATCGTAGAGCACTTTGCCGGATTTATCGCTAACGCGCAGGATCAGCGAGGGAGTCACGGGGCGTCCATCATTTGCCAGCGCCGCGTATGCCGTCGTCAGATCGAGCAGACGGACATCACCGCCGCCGAGTGTCAGCGAGAGATCAACTTTGGTGGGATCGGTGAGTGTGCTGACGCCAAGCCGATGCAGCAGTTCGACCAGATTATTGACGCCGACATGCTGCAAGGCGACCACCGCCGGAATGTTGTAGGACGATGCCAACGCCTCGCGGATCAGCACGGGACCATGCTCAACGAGTCCGTAGTTGGCGGGCGTGTAGCTCTCCAACTGGCGCGTGATGAAGGGCGTGGAGACATCGAGGATCATGGTGGCGGGCGTCCACGGCGAGGCTTGAGTCGGATCGAAGGTCAGCGCGTAGGTGAAAGGCTTGAGCGTCGATCCGGGTTGGCGGGGCGCGAGTGCCATGTTGATCGCGCTTGCGGCTTTGTCCTGCGATCCATCGTCGTAGTCGATATTGCCGAGCAGCGCCAACACCTGTCCGGTTTTGGGATCGAGGGCGACGAGTGCCGCGCCGTGTACGTTGTGCGAGGGCTTGCCGCCCGATGGCTTGTTCAGCGCGATCACCTGCCGCAGCGCCGCTGCTTCCGCTGCCCGCTGCCAATCCAGATCGAGGGTGGTGACCACTTCCAAGCCACCCTGATAGAGCACATCGGGATAATCGCGCTCCAACTGCGACCAGATCATCTGGACGAAGTGTGGGGCGTTGAACTCGAACTGACCATTACCGTACTGTAACTTCTCGTTATAGGCGGCGTCCGCCTGTTCCTGCGTCAGATAGCCCGCCACCACCATTAGATCGAGGACGACGCGCTGGCGATCTTTCGCCGCCTGCGGATCAGTGATCGGATCATAGAGGGCAGGAGTCTGCGGCAGTCCGGCAATTAAAGCACATTCGGCAAGGGTGAGTTCAGGCGCATTCTTGTTGAAATAGACCTGCGCGGCAGCGTCGATACCGTAAGAGAGATTGCCGTAGTAGGTCTGGTTGAGGTAGAGCGCCAGAATATCATCGTGCGTCTTGCTGTTCGCCAGTTGCACAGCCAAGACCATCTCGCGCAGTTTGCGGCGCAGGCTGCGTTCGGCACGCTGCTGCGGATCGATCAGCAGATTGCGGACGACCTGCTGTGTGATGGTGCTGCCACCCGCACGAATCTCGCCGCCTTGCAGATTGATCCACAAGGCGCGGAGGATGCCTTCGAGATCGATCCCTTGCGTGCTGTAGAAGTTGCGATCTTCGGTAGCGATGGTGGCATCTTTGCACGACTGCGGAATCTGATCGAGGGGAATCGCGGTGTGCCGCCCGCCCTGCGGATCGATCACCTCGTAGAGCAAGCGTCCATTGCGATCCAGAATGCGCGTGCTCGGCAGCGCCATGCCGGAGGAGATGTCGTTGATGGAGGGCAGATCGGAGAACGCCCACAGGTAAATGCCGATGAAGGTGATCAGCAGCGCGGTGAAGGCGACGATCAGGATTTGCTGCCAGCGGCGCAGTCGGCGGAAACGGGTGATCAGCGGTGAGAGTCGTTTCATAACGCGCATTATAGCATCGGGAGAATAGGCGTCAGCCAGAAGGCGGATGGCAGGCGGTTACTCGTTTAGGGCGATTAATCAAGCGGAATGTGTTAAGATGAGGACTGCGCGGCGACAACTAGAATTAGGATCATGGCTCTCCTCAAACTTGCACAGGCAACCCGCGATCTGTTGGGGCTAGAACTGACGGCTGATCAGCAAACGGCATTTGAACGCTATGCCAGCGAAATGGTCGAGTGGAACGAACAACGCGCCAACCTAACGGCGATCACCGAACCGCTGGCAGTGGAGATGCGGCACTTCCTCGATTCGCTGTCGATCCTCAAAGTGGTGCCGATGACAGCGGGGTTGAAGGTGATCGATGTGGGGACGGGCGCGGGCTTTCCCGGTCTGCCGTTACGGATCGTCGCGCCTGCGATCAAGCTGACGCTGCTGGAAGCGACGGGTAAAAAGACGCAGTTCCTTGAGCACATGACGACGACGTTGAAGTATAACAACGTGAAGGTTGTCCACAGCCGCGCCGAAGACGCTGGTCACGATACGGCTCACCGCGAAGCATACGATCTGGTGCTGGCTCGATCCGTTGCCCACATGCCGATCTTGATGGAGTATCTACTGCCGCTGGCGAAATTGGGTGGACGCTGCATCGCCATGAAGGGTGAGAATGCGGCAGACGAAGCACGGTTAGCGGAAAATGCACTGCGTTTGTTGGGTGGTCGGTTGGCGCAGATCGTGCCGATAGAACTGCCACACGTAGCGGAGACGCATCACCTGATCGTGATCGATAAAGTTGCCGCAACGCCAAACCGCTACCCTCGCAAGCCCGGAATCCCCTCGAAAACACCGCTGTAGCATTAGCTATTTCATAGCTAGATCATAGCTATCTCTAGCGCTGCTACGCTGTACCAGCCAAGCCGATCCTATTCCGATTTACCGCGATCTCAGGGGGAATAAGTAATAACACCCCTGAGATCGCTTCGTTACTGAACATTGATAATTTCTTGACTCTTTTGGGCGTATCTTAGGCGTAGGAGGAAAAGCGATTCAATACAGGAGGACTCCTCTTATGACTTGCGATGTCAGCCTAGCCTCATACAGTGACATCGGACTGCTATACATGGGTATCGCGCTCGTGTTGTGCTGCACTGGATTGATCGGCTCCCTGCAAGCATTTTTACCTGTCAGCAATATGCGGCTAAAAGTGTTATGGGTGTGGATCGGTTTTTTCAGCGGCGCGGCATTGATGGGAATGGCGGAACTGTACCAGCAACTTTATCGCCAGTTGAATACAGTGTTCGACATTGCTAGCATATCCAGCAGCACCGTTGTGATCCCTCAAAACTGCGCGGTACTGCGAGATATTCGCGCCTATTTTGGGATACTGGCGTCTACGGATGGACTCAACTGGTTTTACTTGCTCGCTGGTGGCGCGTTCTTCGTGATCAGCTTGATCGGTTTGCTGGCGTACATGTGGATACCACCCCTCATCCAGCATGAAGAGAGCAGACCGTAGGGAAGTGCTGAGTGCTGAGGAAGAAAGTACCAGAGTGCCGAAAGTGCCTGTCGTAAAGTGATGCTAGATCACTTAAGTCTGCGACATCACTTCCGGTGCCCTGATGCCTCTCTGAAACTCGCGCTAGAGACTAGAACAAGGAGTTGGCAGAACGAGGTTCGTTGTTATACTCACCCCCTCACCAATAACTAACGAACCGTTCTGAATGACTGGCGATTTAAGTGGGTAACCACAAGGGAGTTCAGAACGCTGTACAGCAATGGCGCAGCCGTTCGCCTGGGCTAGGACACCGCCTGATCAAGGTTGGTGTCCTTTTCTTTTGTCTACAGGAGATGAAAACAATGACCAGCACATCCGATACTTTGCTCGTCCGCTATTTACAGTCGCTAGGAACGCAGCCGATCAACGCGGGGGCAGCAGCTTATTACGCTTCGTTGGATGCCGTCAATCAAGCCTCGCCCTTGATCGCGCAGTCGATTGTGCAAGAGCTACACGATCAGCGCACCAATCTGAAGCTGATCGCCAGCGAGAATTACAGTTCGCTGCCGACACAATTGGCGCATGGCAATCTGTTCACTGATAAGTACGCGGAAGGGTATGCTGGACATCGTTTTTATGCGGGCTGCGACAACGTGGATGTGATCGAGGCAGAAGCGTCGCGGTTGGCGCGGGAACTGTTCGGCGCGGATCATGCTTACGTGCAGCCACATTCCGGTGCGGACGCTAATCTGGTGGCGTTTCTGGCGATCCTCGCGGCGAAGGTGCAGTCGCCTGTACTTGAGCAGTTGGGACAGGACGATCCTTCGAAACTGAGCCGTGAAGAATGGGCAAAAGTACGCGAGGCGCTGCATAACCAGCGTTTGCTGGCGCTGGATTACTACTCCGGCGGGCATCTGACGCACGGCTATCGACACAATATTTCGAGTCGGCTGTTCGACGTTTATTCCTACAGCGTCGATCCGCAGACCAAGCTGCTAGATTTGGATGCGCTGCGGAAACAAGTGCAGGAAGTCAAGCCGCTGATCCTGCTGGCGGGCTACAGCGCCTATCCGCGCAAGATCAACTTCGCCAAGATGCGCGAGATGGCGGATGAGGTTGGAGCGGTGCTGATGGTGGATATGGCGCACTTCGCCGGATTGGTGGCAGGTGGTGCGTTCGCGGGCGATTACAATCCGGTGCCGTTCGCGCATGTGGTCACGACCACGACGCACAAGACGCTGCGCGGTCCTCGCGGCGGTATGGTGCTGTGCAAAGAGGAGTTCGCCTCGTTCGTGGATAAGGGTTGTCCCGCGATCCTCGGCGGTCCGTTACCGCATGTGATGGCGGCAAAGGCGGTTGCTTTCCGAGAAGCGTTATCGCCGGAATTCCGCAGCTACGCGCAGTCGATTGTCGATAACGCGCAGGCGTTGGCGCAGGCGTGCATTGAGGAGGGGATTCAAGTGCTGACGGGTGGCACGGACAACCATCTTCTGCTGCTGGATGTCAACGCGACGTATGGGATCACTGGACGGCAGGCGGAATCGGCGCTGCGAGCGTGCCACGTCACATTGAATCGCAACTCGCTACCGTTTGATACGAATGGTCCCTGGTACACAAGTGGATTGCGGTTAGGAACGCCTGCGGTGACGACGCTGGGCATGGGCGCAGATCAAATGAAGGAGATCGCCAGCCTGATCAAGCGCGTGCTGGCGAATACGACAGCGACAACCACGAAATCGGGCGAGCTAAGTCGGGCGAATTATCGGCTGGACGCGGCGATCTCGCAGGAAGTCACGGATCGGGTACAGAATTTGCTGAAGGTATATCCGGTGTATCCTGAGTTGGACTTGGAATTGATGACGGCGGTGATCGGGGTGAGGGCGGTGGATCAGGTGGAGGCTTAAGGGTAGGGCGATGATTCCCGGCGCTAAAGCACCGGGCTGAAACCAGATACTACCGCGTGATCGTTGGGAGCAATGGGACTATGGCAACATTTGATCCAGCAGCGGTTAACGAAACGCAGGCGGCGGCGATCCGTGAGTTGGTGATGGTGATCCAGCACGGCGAGTCGGGGATCGGCGTCAGGGTATTGGCGACGCTGAACGATCAGGTGCGCGAACGCGAGATCGGGATCGTAGTCGAGGATCGGCGCGTGGTGGCGCTATCGCTGCGATCCTGTGGATTGGAAGCGCTGCCGCAGTCGATTGCTCAGTTGGTCGATCTGCGAGAATTGGATTTGACAGGGAATCGGCTAGAGGCGTTACCGGAGTCGCTTGGTGGACTGGTCAGACTGGAAACGATATGGTTGGATAGCAATCAGCTAAAGGCACTGCCGGAGTCAATCGGCAAGTTGGGTAAGTTGGTCGCGCTGTACGCCGATAGCAATCAGCTTGAGGCGCTGCCGGAGGCGATTGGCGAACTGGGTAGTCTGCGCGATCTGCGGGTGATGCGGAACAAGTTGAGCGAATTGCCTGCGCCGTTGTGGCGGTTGGCAAACTTGCGGCAGTTGTACGTGGGCGAGAATCCGTTGGGCAAGCTACAGGATCAGATCGGAGCGCTGCGACTGCTGGAAGAACTGTACATCCACAGCAGCGGGTTGATCACGCTGCCGGAATCGATTGGTGAGCTGGTGAGTTTGCAGACACTGGACATCGGACACAATGCCTTGATCGCGCTGCCGGAAGCGTTGGGCAAACTCCGTAACCTGAAGCATTTCCTGTACATCAGTAACAACCGCTTGAGCAGCGTTCCTAAGTCGTTGTTCGAGCAGATGCCGCAGTTACGTTATTTGAATCTGACCGATAATCAGTTGACGGCACTGCCGGAGAGTATTGGACGACTAAAGGATCTGCGCGAACTGAGGTTATACAACAATCGGCTGGCGGCGCTGCCGGAGTCGATTGGCGAGTTGGTGAATTTGCGGGAAGCGCATCTGATGAATAATCGGTTGGTGACGCTGCCGCAGTCGATTGGTAAACTGGAAAATCTGACGCTGCTTGATCTGCGGAACAATCAGTTGGTGGCGCTGCCAGAGTCCTTGCGAGAACTTGGGCGGTTGGAACATCTCGATCTGCGGAACAATCGACTAACCGCGCTGCCGGATGTGATTAGAGAACTGCCGAAGCTGAAGAAATTGGATTTGCGCTGGAATAAGCTGCGAACCATTCCGAGTTGGTTGGAACGGTTGGAGCGCGAAGGCTGCATTGTTTACAGATAAAGCGGTCAGTTTGGATTAGAATTAGCGGAAGTCAGTCGGTGGAGGATGGCGGGTAGTATTTACCTCACCCCGACGCTTCGCGTCACCCCTCTCCGTTTACAGAGAGGGGACTACAGAGGCGATCTACAGGTGTTGGTGAGCGTACAGCCAATGGTTTGCCAGCAACTTAGTGAACGCTGTAGTTGAGTTTCTCGAAGGCTACTGTCGCCCTCTCAGCACGTTTATGGGAGAGGGGATGTTCGTTGCTCAGGAGTTCTAGGCTCTGTTGACGATAAGGCAGGCAAGATCGTTTCGGTAGTTGGTAGGAATAAAGAATATGGCACAGGTAAACGTCACTATTATTGGTTTGGGCAAAGTCGGCGCGTCGATGGGCTTGGCGTTGAAGGCGCTGAACAAACAGGCGGGCGCAGAGCATCAGTTCACCATCGTAGGGCATGATGGCACGCCATCGCTACTGGATCAGGCACAGAAGATCGGCGCGGTGGATCGCACGGAACGGAATCTGGCGAACAGCGTAGAGAAAGCCGATCTGGTCTTCATCGATCTGCCGTTTCATCAGGTGGAGACAGCGCTGATGCAGATCGCGGACTCGCTGAAAGCGGGCGCGGTGGTGATCGATGCCTCGCCGTTGAAAATGCCGCCAATCCAGTGGGCGAAGAAGCATTTTCGACGTGCATCGTCGGGCGGGGCGGAAACCTATCTAGTGGGTGTGCGCCCGCTGTTCAATCCCGCACTGGTCGGGGATCACCGCGACGATGTTGAGGCTGCCAGCGCCGATCTGTTCAGTGGTGGCGTGATGGTGATCGCTCCGGCGGCGGACTGTCCTGAAGAAGCGGTGCAACTGGTGGCTGATCTGTGTGCGATGCTGGGAATTAAGGCGCACTTCGCTGATCCAGCGGAACTAGATGGCATCGCCGCCGCGATGGAGAGCCTGCCGCTGCTGCTGCAATTGGCGCTGTTCAGAGGTTTAAACAAATCGAAGTCATGGGACGATCTGCGCTGGTTGGGCAACACCGCGTTCTTTTTAGGCACGTACCAGATCGGGCAGGCGGATGCGGAGGCGATGGGCAAACTGCTGCATCAGAGCCGCGAACCGCTATTGCGCCGACTGGATGAAGCAATGGACGTAATGCGCGAACTGCGCGAGGTGTTGGAGTCAGGCGACGAGCTGGCGATTGCTGAAGCGTTTGATGAGGCATCGAACGCTTACGCCAAATGGGATAAGGCGCGACACAACAACGATTGGGTGCAGCTACCCGATGAGGGAATCAGCGAGGTCGCTGGTGCGCGTCCGTTGGGTAAGCTGTTCTCCTTCGGCAAGAAGAAGTAGAAGCAAGCATCGTGACACTAACTGTTCGCGCCGAAACATTGGCAGATTACGCAGATATCGCAGCGATTAACGCACGTGCCTTCAACCGTGCAGCGGAAGCGATCATCGTGGCGCTGCATCGACATCGACGGCGCTTCGATCCGCAGCTTTCGCTGGTGGCGGAGCACGATGGCAGGATGGTGGGGCATGTGTTGTTCTCGCCACGCACGATCATGCTGATGGGTGAGCGAGTCGAGGCAGTAAACCTCGCGCCGATTGCGATTGATCCAGCGTACCAGCGGAAGGGAGTCGGCAGCGCTTTGATCGAGGCGGGGCATGAGGTGGCACGGCAAAAGGGCTATGCGCTCAGTTTTTTGCTGGGACACGTCAGCTATTATCCGCGCTTCGGCTACCAGACACAGGCGTTTGGCGCGTCAACCGCAATCTTTCAGATGACCGCCAACGTCGGATCACCGTTGATGGTGCGCCCACCGCGAGATGAGGATGTGTCGGCGCTGGTGACATTGTGGCAAGGACAGGAGCACGATGTCGATTTTGCCATCGAGCCGGATGCTGATCTGATGGCGTGGATCAGCCCGAACTCGGAGGTACAGTCGCGCGTGTACCTGAAAGACGGCGAAATTATCGGTTACGTGCGCGGCGATCTGCTAAATCCGCGTGTGTTTCTGGCGCGGGATGCCGAGTGCGCGGGTGACATCGCTGGCGATATGGCGCTGGAACTGGGCAGGGCAGAAGCGACGTTGACACTGCCTCTGCATCCCTACGCTAGTTTCGGGCAAGGGCTGACCACCCACTGCGAAGCGTGGTCGGCGGCGATGGTCTGCCCGCTGTTGGTGGATACGCCATTTGACGAGTATTACGCACAGGTGCAAGCAGGCAGACGCCAGCCCGGTAGACCGATCTGGCCCGTCGCGTTCGAGGTGGAGTGATCCTCACCCCCTGATTCCCTGTGACCCTCTCTCCAAGGGGAGTTGATAGGTGGGCAAGATTCCCGGAGCTGAAGCTCCGGGCTGAAACAGTAGTGCTAACCGTGACTCGTTCTTGCCGTTTTAGCGCCGTTTACGGTGCTTCGTGCTTATAGCCGGAGGCTTCAGCCTCCGGCAAGCGCTGCATTGTTCTCCTGTCCGCTCTTCCATCCGCTGCGGAGCGTTGGGGTGAGGTTGATTAGCGGCTAGTGCGCCTGACTGATGTATTCCTCGACGCGCAGGGAGTCGGGCAGCGCCTCGACGTTCTCACCCTTCATCCGACCACGCGCATCATTACGATAACCGCTACGCACAGGGATCGATTGTCCGGTCGCTTTTGCCAGTCCGAACAGAGGCATATTGGCGTAGAGCGATTCCTGCGCCTGCGGCTGCACCATATACGTTTCGTGCCAGACGCCAACGCTGCCGTCATAGCCGATCTCTTTGTTGAAACGCCGCCACGCTGGTAGATGGGCATCATCCTTAGCGCGGGCGAAACGCTCCAAATCCTCGAAAGAACGCCAGTACGAGATCAGCACCGAAGCGATTGGGAAGGCACGGAAAAAGTTCTCACCACCGAGGAAGCCCTTCTCTGGATGCGCGTAGAGCGACTTCAGCATTTCAGGAAAGGCGTTGACCACCAATCCCCACTTGCGGAATTGCAGCGGTTTATTGATGCGTGCACCGACAAGGAACACGACGAACGGCTGATCCATTTTGGCTGTGTAGCGATCATTGATTACGGCTGACATGACACTCTCCTTCGAATCGGCTTATATATGACTTATCATATATAAGATACGACGCATGTTACAATGGGTTGCAAAAGTCGTCAATCATCCAAAAGTAGGAGAGTGAACGCACCATGTCATTGGCACACGCCATTTTGGGATTTCTGAGCTTAGAGCCGATGACGGGCTACAACCTGAAAACAGCTTGCTTCGATGACTCGGTGGCACATTTCTGGTCGGCGGATCAGGCGCAGATTTACCGTACGCTAGATAAGCTGGCAGAGGATGGGTTTGCGGAAAGCCATTTAGAAGTGCAGACGGATCGCCCGAATCGCAAGGTTTACTCCATTACGGAGGCAGGACGGGGAGAACTGCACCAATGGCTGAACAGCAAGCAAATCCTGCCTGCGCATCGAGAGGCATTTCTGGTGCAGCTATTTTTCGCCGCCGAGTTGGAGGATCAGGAGATTATCGCGCTGATGGAGGATCAATTGGTGCAGCACGAGGCGAAGCTGCGGCAGTATCAGGAAATCGACCTGCCGACTAACCACGAGGCGGCGTTTTGGCGGCGCATCTATAGGTTTCAGGCCATGACACTGGATTTGGGAAAGCGGAACGAGCAGATGTATATCCAGTGGCTAAAGGACTGCATCGCAGCGGTGCGAAAAGGAAGCTGAGAGCGCTAGTTAGCTGGCTTCCTCATCCACGTCTATAACGTCGTCCTCATCAGCATCGACTGCGGCAGAATCGGCTAGCGAACCGTTGGCTAGCAGTTTGAGCAATTCCTCACCATATTGGTCGCGTTTCCACGGTCCGAGTCCGGGGATATGTTCGAGTTCTTCCAGCGTATGGGCAGGATTTTTCGCCAGCGCCCATAATGCTTCTTTGGGGATGATCACGTCTGATTCGACGCCGCGTTCAGCGGCACGCATCTTGCGCCAGCGATGTAGGGTGTCGTAGCGAGCGGTGGTTTCTTGATCGAGGCGGGGGGAGAGATCGGGGCGCTGCGGCGGTTTGCTCTGCATCCCGCGCTGGATCGCCTCCAAGATCGCCGCGCCCTGTCGTTCGATCAGGCGATCATTCAAGCCCTCAATCGTGTATAAGGCGGCTTCGTTACCGGGCATCTTTTTGACGACGGTGATCAGCGTCTCGTCGTTAACCACTTTGAACGGCGGATAGTTGCGCTGTTGGGCGATCTTATCGCGCAGCAAGAACAGCTCTTTGAGCACCGCCATCTCGCGGGGAGATAACTCGCGGGCGGCGTGAATCCGCCAGAAGCCATCAGGATCGAAGGTGTGAACCGCGGCGGGAATAGCGCAGAGATCAGCGAAGACTTCCTGCGCTTCCTGATAACGATGCTGCTGGTGCAGGAGTTCGCCAAGAATATCGCGCAGCGCGGGTAAGTAGTGCGTGTCGTGCTGAGCGTAATTGAGTTGATCGCGGGGGATAGGGCGGCGCGACCAATCGGCACGCTGGAAACGCTTGTTAACCTCGACGCCGAAATATTCGCCTAGTAAGTTGCCCAGCCCGATCTGCTTACGTCCGATGATGCGCGACGCCACCATCGTATCGAACAGGTTGGCGAAGGTAAAGCCGTAATCGCGCTTCAGGCACATGATGTCGTATTCAGCCGCGTGAAAGACTTTTTCAATCTGCGGGTCGGCAAAGAGTGGCGCTAGCGGGCTGAGATCTTTGATCGCTAACGGATCGATCAGGAAGTCACTTTCCCGCGTCGAAATCTGGATCAGGCAGACCCGTTCGCGGTAGGCATATAAGCTGTTGGATTCGGTATCGACGGCGATCAGGGGTTCGTGTGAGAGCTGTTCCACCAGACGCGTGAGGGCGTCCGCTTTGGCGATCATGGTGGGGGCATTTAACGGAGAGGTAGGCATACCGTAAATTGTTAAATCCTTAGCTAATGGCGTCGCCCATTATTTCAGAGATAGAGGTGTGTGACAAGGGCGCATTTGTGAGAAAGCACGAGTGAATCGTTTATACCCCTGTGTTATAATCTGGAACGTCCTATTAACGATTTGTCAATCACAAATTAAGGAATCCCGTGTGAATGCGATCACGCGCTGGACGAGCTTTGATCTGATCTTTTTCGACTGCGACAGCACCCTCTCCGCGATTGAAGGCGTAGACGAATTGGCGCGGCTGAAGGGTAAAGAGTGGCGCGTGGGCTTACTCACGCAGAAAGCCATGAACGGCGATCTTGACCTGCGCGAGGTGTACGGCAAACGCCTGAAAGCGATCCGCCCCACGCGCGGGCAGCTTACGCAGATCGAGCAGATGTATTGGGACAGCATGGTTCCCGACGCCGCCGAGGTGGTTGCCGCACTGCATTATCTGGGCAAGAAAGTATTCATCATCAGCGGCGGATTAGCGGAACCAGTACGCGGCTTCGGCAAGAAGTTGGGTGTGCCACCTGAACGAGTCCGCGCTGTGGAACTGGAATTTAACGAGCTTTCCGGCGAATGGTGGAAGTACTATGATCACTCGGCGCAGACGACCACCTCTTACCTCGCCTATGAAGACAGCCCGCTGACGATCTCCGCTGGTAAACCACAGATCGTCAAGGAACTAACTGGCGAGCAGTGGGGACGCAAATTGTTCATCGGAGATGGCATGAGCGATTTGCATACCAAAGGGAACGTCGAACTATTTGTCGGTTTCGGCGGTGTGGCTCGGCGTGAAAAGGTAGAGAGCGGCTCCGATGTTTACGTTGCGGTCAACAGTCTCGCCCCGATCTTGCCCCTCGCGGCGGGTGAACTCGGTTTGACAGCACTGCACGGCACTCCCTATGAAGCAGTAATGAATAAAGGTATCGCGCTGTGTCAGGATCATCTCAGCGTCGGATTCCATAATGCTCTGCTGGCGACGACATTTGAGCAGACCTTTCCGGCGGGGGAGCCAAGTGCGTAAGGTTGCGAGGCGCTGACCCCGGCAATGAATTGCCGGGCTGAACGAACGAAGTCCCTACGGGACTCAAATCATATTTTAGTAGTTGTTCAATCTCACTCGAAGTCGCTGCAAAGCGACTTTTTGAATAATCACGCGGTAGGCTTTGCAAGTTACCTCATCCGTTGATTCCCCCATCCTAATGTGCATACTGCAAATCGGAAAGGGGATGGGACGAGGCTAATTTCTAGTCCATGCCTGCGGACATGACCACTTGTGGTTCCGGTGCGGCACTCTGGTGGAACAGATCGACATTGACGCGGGTGATCACCAGATAGCTGATGATAAAGCCGACGATCTGCACCAGAAAGACTGTACCGTAAGCAACGTTGAGCTGATGAGTAAAAGCGAAGGTGGCATCTTTGACCACGCCGCCAAGTACGGTACCGAGTCCGCGCGCAATCGTCTCCGATACCGTCCACAACGAAAGATACAAGCCCGCGCCGAGCGTGCGCGTCATGTCCATCATCAAGCCCAAGCCGCCAACCGTCCACATGCCCAAACCAAAGCCCATGACGACCAAGCCGATGGTCACCAGCGGACGGATCAGGAACAGGGCTGACGCCAAGAAGATGCCAAATCCTATGACCAGAACCCACAGACTCCACTTGGAGAGGCTCATGTTATTGAGCAGATTCTTCCAGCGTCGTCCTGCCAGCAAGCAGACAATGATGCCGAGCAGCGCCATCGATCCCCAGTAGCTGGAGAAGCGGTTGGTTATCCGTGCCTCCATCCCAAAGACCTGTGCGCCGAATGGTTCGAGGATCACATCCTGCGTGTAGAAGAATAACGTCGAAAGTCCGAGATAGAGGAAGAACAAGCGCGTTTGCGTGTTGCCCCATGCAGTACGCAAGTCCTCTACGAAGGAACGCGCTTTCGCCTGTTCGATCTTGGTGGCAACGGCAGCCGCGTTGGGCTTTTCTTCACCGATCAGTGCGAATACCCAGATCGCGCCCATGATCAACGGGGCGATGATGAACAATGCTTTGAAACTTTCTTCGCTGTAATGTGGCAGTAGTTGACTATATAGGATGCCCGCGCCCGCGAAGCCGACGATCAGGAAGAACCAGATTACGCTGATCACGCGGGTGCGCTGCGACTGCGGCGTGATGTCATGCACCAAGGAGAGGAAGGTCGTGCCGGACAGCGCCCCACCGACACTGAAGATCAGAAACGCTGCCGTGATGCCGAGCCAGCCAAACAGCGAGGATTTATCACTCGCCAGATTCACAGTCGCCATACCGAGCAGGAAAAAGCTCAGTACCATCAGTAAGCGCCCGCCCCAGATGAAGGGCAAACGGCGATAACCACGCCACTGAGTCACGTCGGAGCGCTGCCCCGCCCAGATTGAGAGCGGCGTGATGAAGTATTTGAGGCTGACCAGAATTGCTACTGGTGTCGCTGACAAGCCCAGTTCAGCGATGGCGATGCGATTCCATACGCCCGTGGTCAGGATGTCCGCCAGCGACGAGCCAACGTGGAACAAGCCTAGTTTCATGTTGCGCAACAGCGTGATGTTCTCGGAGTGACTTTCTGTTCCATGTGACTCCGCATCTACGACAGGTGCCGTAGACGGATCAATAGGAAGTCTCTCCGCAGTGGTCGTGGTTGCCATGCGTGATCCTCAGTAAATCTACAGAAATCGATGTGATACTACAGAATTATGAGATTATAGGAGTTTGTTCCAGAAATTACAATTGGAAATCATAAAACGAATTACGCAAACATGATTTACGATTACGAAAAATCAGTGTGATTTAGTGAGATATTAAAATTATCAATGTCTTGATTGACAAAATCAAAAATCGATCTACAATCTACCTTAACTGGTGAAATTGGAGATTGAATTTGTATGCATCCAGTATTGGGCATTTGTCCGGTTTGCGGTGAACAGCTAACAATCACCCGTCTGCACTGTGGTAATTGCGATACCAGCATTGAGGGACGCTTTTACGCGGGCAGATTGTCGCAACTGTCGCCAGAGCAATTGCAGTTCGTTGAAATTTTCCTGCAGTGCGAAGGCAAGATCAAAGGTGTGGAGGAAAAACTCAACATTTCCTATCCGACGGTGCGCAGCCGCCTTAAGGATGTAATCCGCGCGATGGGTTACGAAGCGGCAGAAGAAGAGGATGACAGTATTTCCGAGGAGGAACGCAAACGTATCCTCGATGAACTGGCAACGGGTCAAATCTCCTCATCTGAGGCAATTGAACTGCTACGGGGCAACTAAGCTGCGTAGGCACGGCGTGCTCAGTATTTCTTTTTGAGTTTTAAGGAGCAGAGGCATCATGAACCGATCAGAAATCTTGGCAAAATTGGCAGCGGGCGAGATCAATGTAGCGGAAGCAACCACGCTGCTCGAAGGTAGAGGAACTAGCGATTCTGCTTCTGATCCTGATGGTGGTGACAGCGATCCTATCAGGGATCAGGTAGATGCAGACGCTTTTACCTCCAATTCACAAGACGATTCCGACCTATCTGCCAAAGGCACGGACAGGCAGACCGATGGGGGCGCTTCGATTTACCGTGGTAAGTCAAAGCGCAAGCTGCACATCCAAGTCACGGATAACGATCACTCGCGGGTGAACGTGGTGCTCCCGGTCGGTCTGCTACGTGCTGGCTTCTGGCTGGGGTCGAAGTTTTCCCGCCGCTTCCCACCGGACGCATGGGATTCTATGCTCGATGCGCTGGAAGACGAAGATCAGTGGACGCTGGTGCAGGTAGAAGACGGCAAAGACCGGGTTCATATCTACGTGGAATGAAGCAAGCATCACGAGAGTCACAGGTAAGCATACTATTCAGGATAGGGGTATAGGTAAAGGTATCATGGGCGAAAGTAGGCTCTTATTCAACGTCCTACCCGATGTACACATTGAGATTGAAAACATCGGTGCGGATGCTGTGATCGAAGGCTATGACGGGCAAGAAGTCCTGATCACCGGCGAAGATGTGCAAATCGAACGTCAGAGCCAAGAGCAGGTCGTCTTAGAGATCGGGGGCGACTGCAAGATCCGCATCCCACTAGACGCAACGTTGACCCTGAGTAATATCTCTGGTGATGCCGTATTGCGCGACATCCAGAATGAAATTCAGCTCGACAGCGTTGGCGGCAGTCTTCAGGTTCGCAACGTTCACGGGCTTCATGTCGATAGCGTGGGTGGTGACCTTCAGCTCAAGAATATCGAGGGCGATGTCCAGATCGACAGTGTGGGCGGTGATGCTGAGATCAAGAATGTTGCGGGCGACGTTAACATTGACAGCGTCGGTGGTGATGTGCTGCTGCGCGGGATCAGCGTGGATGCCCATATCGAGAACGTAGGCGGCGACCTGATTCTGGAAACGCAACTACACGCTGAAAATGATCACGCATTTGGTGATATCGGTGGCGATATAGTGATCAAAGTCGGTGAAGATTCCGATGTGCGCTTCATTTTACCTAAAGACGCGGATCGCTCGATCAAGCTGCGTAACGCTACGATCCAAACCGAAGATGACGAAGAAGTCATCATGTTGGCAGAGGGCAACGGCACCGTTAAAATCGAGAATGTCGGTGGCACAATCCTGCTGCGCGGTTCCAACGTCGAAGGCGAAGAAATTGAAACATTCTTCGAAGAGATGATCCCCGACTCCGAGGAGATCGAGGAAGCTGTTCGCTCCGCCGAAGAAGCACGGATGCAGTGGGAACGCGAACGCGAACGTGCTCAGCGTGAAGCCGAGCGTGCCCACGAGCGCGCGCAACGGCAGCATGAACGCGAGACAGAGCGGATTTCGCGCCAAGTTGAACGTGCCCAGCGTGAAGCCGAACGCGCTGCCGAACGTGCCAAGGAAAGAATGCGCAACAGCGGATTCAATTTCTCCTTTGATTTCGGCAAGGACAAATTCAAGAATAGAATCAGGATACCAGTAAGCCCGATCCCTCCGATGCCGCCGAACCCACCTGCACCACCGGCTCCGCCGCGTGCACCGGGTTACGCGTTCAGAGGAGCGCCGCCGCCGCCACCCGTTGATCCGGTGACCGATGAGGAACGCATGATGATCCTCAGAATGGTCGAGAACAAACAGATCTCGGTGGAAGAAGCGGAGCGTTTGTTCGCCGCCTTGGAGGGGAGGGATCAGCAGAAAGATTAGTGTGAATGATGGCTGCTACAGCTCTTAGCCAACCTTCAACCTCCGACGAACAAGACAAGAACGGTCCCCGTCAGGTGCAGATACGCACCGATTTGGCGGGGGTCGCCGATTTGATCGAGTTGGCGTTCGCGCCGACGATGGATGAGGCAGGCAGAGCTGCCGTGCGCGATCTGCGTATGATTAGCAGCTACGGACCACTAATGCTGATCGTGACTGGATTAAACCGCGTACTCGGAGACATCGAGTCCGGTTATGTGTGGACAGAGAATGGGCGGATCGTTGGTAATGTTTCCGTCGGGCTGGCGGATTTACCGCGCTCGATGGGGCTAGGGTTCGTGATCGCTAACGTCGCCGTTCATCCCGATTATCGGCGGCGGGGCATCGCCAAAGTGCTGATGGAGCGATCACTGGAGATGATCCGCAAGCGGGGCGCAGACTACGCTATCCTGCAAGCGGATGCCAGTAACGAACCTGCGCGGGCACTCTACCGCGGACTCGGGTTTACCGAGCAGCGGATATTCGCGCGCTGGTACCGCTCATCACATCAGCGTTCGCCAGCACGCTTACCGGAGATGCCCTACATCACGCTGCGGGAAGCGAATGAATGGCGCAGTGAGTACGCCATCGCCCAGATTGTGCGCCCGAATGAACAGGGCGGAATGGGCTGGCAGCGGGCGACACATCCAGATACCTTTCGTCCGTCGTGGCGGCGCACTGTTGGCGCGCTGCTCTCAGGACGTACCGAACGGCGCTGGATAGTGCGGCAAGATAACCAGCGAGAGATCGCCGCTTCGCTGCGGGTAGAAAGTCAGTTCGGCAGTCTGGATCGCCTAGAGCTATTGGTGCATCCGCTGTACAAGGGCAAGCTGGAAGAACCACTGATCAACTTTGCGCTGCGGCAGGCGGATGGTGGCTTCCATTCGGTGACAATAGAGCATCCGTTGGATGATGTGCCAACGGTGCAGGTGCTGGAACGTTACGATTTTGAACGACGCTACACGACAGTCAGTATGCGTCTGGAGTTGTAATGCAGTTGACGTGACTGGTCAATGATTGAGTGATCGGGCAATGCAGTAATTCAACGATGCCGCAGGATGCGGTGCGTAGAGGGGTAAGAATGCCAACCGCCGAAGAAAGACTGAAGATTCTGGAGATGATCCGCGAGGGCAAATTGACCGCCGAAGAGGGAGCGCGGTTGCTCAGTGCTCTGAATGCCAGTGTGAAGAAGCCCGCTGGTTCAGGACGCGATCCCAAGTGGTTGCGCGTGCGCGTGACGGACGTGAGATCGGGCAAGGCGAAGGTTAACGTCAATTTGCCGATGAGCCTCGTCAACGTGGGCATCCGCATGGGCGCACGTTTTGTGCCCAGCGATTCCGGTTTCGACGCCGACAGCGTGATGGAGTCGATCCGTTCCGGCGCGACAGGCAAGATCGTGGATATGCAAGAAGGCGACGAATACGTCGAAGTGTGGGTTGAGTAACGGTCAGTCACTAATTATCTATGATTAATCGGGCGGTGCTCACTATCCCTAGCGCAACATCCGCCCTTTTCGTTTGCATTTCCCCTTGGTGATCCACAGCTGACCCCGGTGATGAATTGCCGGGCTGAACAAACGAAGCCCTTGCAGGACTCAAGCCGTTTACTGGTTCAATCTCGCTGAACTTCATTCGCGTACTCAGCGCACGGCATGGGCAAGCATTAGCATAATCCAGAACCAGCGGCGAAGTTTGCAGAGCTATTCGTTGGTCAGCCTGATGTGTCGATCTGGATACACCCCGACGGCGAATGGGTTGAGTGGTGATTGCGTAGCGGCGGTTCGTAACTTAAATTAAGCCAATCGATGATGGGAGGATGAGCGCGGATGAAGTGCTCGTCCTCTCAGCATTTAGGCAGCCGACACCAATAGAATATCCGCAGCCGGAATACTGCCGAGCAGCGGTGAGATAACGGTATCGTTAGTGATCAGCGTGCTAGTGCTGACTTTTTACAAAACCTAAACCATCATTGAAACTATAAAGCAATTTGCAAGCATAATGTGCCAGCGTTTCTTCAATATCAGGATTGGCAAAATCACGACGGTTTCTATTCAGGAAACAACTTGATTCCGTTTGAGCAGAGATTAAATGCTGCAAAATGGAGGTGTAAATAATCGCGTCTTGTGGAGCAAGCATACTCGAATAACCAAGAGCCTGCGTTAGTATCGTTACTTCTAGTGGAATGACTTCAGCAATTGGCAGTAGTCGCTCGTAAATTTCCGCAAATCGCCGTAGATCATCCGCACCGCTTTGGATCAGCATATTAGCTACTGTCTCAAGCGTTTGTCGTTCCGTGCGATAAGGGGCAGACCTCATTAGCTGGTTGAGTTCTGTTTTGATCGTCTCTGCCAGCGTTGTGCGATTTTTGTTACGGCGTATCAGTGTGTCGTACGGTTCAAGAAATGAATAGGCAGGGATAATTAGCTGAATTGTCCTTTGTTCACTCAGTTTCAGCAGTTATTCGCAGCTTTCGTACTCTTCTTGCATTAATGCCAATTCCAGCACGAAATTTGACTCAACGTAGACTCTCACGATTATTCACCCAGAACAACATTGCCGCGCTTAATCGCCGCTAACAACCCAGATTCAGCAAGCCACGTTAGTTCAGGGGATAACATCTCACGATCAGGATCAAATGTAGTAAGGCTGAAAAGCCATGACATAAGTAGCAACTGAAATCCAGTCTCCGTCACTGTATCAATGTTAACGCCAGCTCTTTCCAAGTGAGGCTGGATTATGGGTAAGGCATCAAGCACGTATGACGGTGCATCCTCTGTAGGCAAAGGACTATCTTTCCACAGATAGAAGCGATCAGGCATTGCCAACAGGAAAAATCGTGCATTCGGCAGAAACCCGTGTACTAGGAGATTTCGGCGGAACTTTGCCGCCCAAATCGCATCTGTTTTTTGTTGGAGTTTCGCCTCCACGATCAAGACTAAATCGTCATTTTGATCGTAGACAGCAATATCCGCTTTCTCAGCTATTCTGTTTACCATCGCGCCATCTCCAACTACCAATTGTCTCCAATTATGCCATAATAAGTCGTTGACTCCCCTCACGCTCGTTAAAAGTAGCATAAAGTGAGCTTGTGAAGACGTATATTCAACTACTCCGCACAAATCCAGATTATTTTCGTCTATGGATCGCACAGGCGGTCAGCTTACTCGGTGATTGGTTCAATACGCTCGTCCTTTCCGCGCTCGTCTCCAACTTGACCGATGGATCGGGCTTGGCGATCAGCGTGATGCTGCTGTGCCGCTTCGTCCCGCCGCTGATCGTTGGTCCGTTCGCTGGTGTGCTGATTGATCGCTTCAACCGCAAGAATTTATTGATCCTCAGCGACGTGCTGCGCGTGTTCATCGTGCTAGGTTTTTTGCTGATCCACACCCGCGACTCGCTGTGGCTGCTCTATCTGCTGACGGTGCTGCAATTCGCCGTATCTACCATTTTCGAGCCGGGACGTTCGGCGCTGCTGCCTGCCGTCGTTCATCCTGATGACATCACGGCGGCGAACGTGATCGGTACGATGACGTGGTCGGCAATGCTGGCGGCTGGTGGTGCGCTCGGTGCGGTAGTGGCTGGCGCGTTCGGTACCTCCACTGCCTTGATCTTCGACGCCGCCAGTTTCGCCGTTTCTGCGCTGCTTATTGCATCGGTGCAGCCACGCTTTGCGGCACAGCTTAATCATCACGAATCGGACTCGAAGGCGAAAAGCGATGGCAAGCAGCCAAATATCATGGACGGCTTGCGCTACGTGCGCGCTCATCCTTCAGTTCTGATCGCGCTGCTGATCAAACCCGGTGGTGTCGTCGGCAGTATGGACACCTTGATTATTATCTATGCCACGTCGCTGTTTGTGGTGGGCGACAAAGGTGCGGGATCGTTGGGGATCTTGTGGGCGCTGTTCGGCGTGGGATCGGTGCTAGGATTCCCCTTATTTAGCCGCCTGAACAAAGACGGCAGTATCCGCACCATGCGCCGCTTAATTATCCTTGCGTATGGGTTCCTAACCGCCGGATGGTTCATCTTCGGCGCGGCGCAATCGCTGTGGATCGCGGGCTTGGGCTTGTTTGTACGTGCCATTGGTGGCAATGTGTATTGGACGTACAGCACGGTGATTCTGCAAAAATCGTCACCCGATGACTATCTGGGGCGCATCTTCTCACTGGACTGGATCGGCTGGCAAGCCTCGCTGGTGATCAGCATTATCATCACTGGCTTTCTGCTGGAACAACTTGGCGAGGAAAGCGTTCGCGCCGTCGTTTTTGGTACGGGCGTGGTCAGCGTGATCGTGCTGCTGCTGTGGACTCAGGCGGTACGCTGGCTGGAGAATTACGAGAGTCGCACCGCCGCCAGCCGTGAACCGGAACGCGCCGAGATGGCGATTACCTGAAAAACGAACAGGGCTGCGCTCCATTAAATGAGGAGCCAGCCCTGTTTCGTTGTTGTAACCATGTCACAGAAGATGAAAGTTATTCTTCTTCTTCGGTGTTCAGTACCTGCGTGCCGTTGTAGAAACCGCACTCCGGGCAGACCTGATGCGCTGGCTTGTACTTGCCGCAGTTGGAGCACAGTACCAGATGGTTCAGCGTCAGCTTGTCATGATTGCGGCGGTTGTACTTGCGCCGCTTGGAAAGTTTGCGCTTGGGCAGCGGACCCATGATTCTCGTTCCTTATTCGTAACTGGTGCTTGGTTCTATACACAAATGAACCCGGCACGCTCTTTTAAACTGAGCCGTTCCACCGGGCAACAGGTGAAAGGATTATAGCAGGCGGTCAGGCAGAGTCAAGGCAAAGTAAGCGCACCTGAGCGTTCATGCCCCTGTGATTAACAATACTCGATCCGTGTTTCCTTCTTGCAGGTGCGCAAAAACTGGGCGATCTCCTCTACTAGATTCTTGCGGATCGAGAGATTTTTAGGCAGCAGCGGATTCTGATAGAACTCGTTGATCTTCTGCCCGACGAGGAAAAAGATAGCATCGGCTGTGAGCAATTCCCGCGCCAGCAGGATCGCGCCGTTGTTATCTTGCGGCAGCAAGCCAACCTCGCCCCCGCAATCTTTCATATACTCCAACGCCCTAGACATAGTGACGATCCCTTCGGTGACCAGATCGATGCCCATGATCTTCCCGATGGGTGGTACGTCGCGGCGCATGGTGGAGATGTCGGTCTCCAGTGTCTGCGATAGATAGTTAGCCACGATATTGCCCGTCGTGCCACCGCAGACCACTTTGCGTCCGTCGTAGTCGAGCAGACGCTGGATGTACAGATCGTCGGAGTCGTCATCCAGCGGTGGTCCGGTGAACACGATCAGGCTGTGGCGTTCCCGCGCGAAGATGCCGACGAAAGTCGCGTCGTCACCAACATTCGCGCCGTAAAGCTTCAGCGTCTTGCCGATCACGTCACGGACGACTGGTTTTGCGCCACGCAGCGCACGGGTGAACAAGCCTTCCATATGATCGGCGACATTATCCCAGCCCCAACCGAAATTCCACGATGTTCCTAATCCGGCATGGAGTACGCCATCGCTGAGCAACCCGATGAAATCGCCTTTCGCTAGCTGCCCCTCGCACATGTTGACGCGCTTGCCCAGAATATCGGTGACTTTACTCTTAGGGTGGCTCAGTTTGCCGCGCTGGAAATACAGGATCGGCGGATTGTCGAAATTGATGATCTGAAATTGGTTGGTGGTGTGATCGATCTCGACGATAGTGAAGGTGGCATAGGCGACTTTGCGGACTTTGCAGACGGGCAGAGTGCCGATCACGGTGGCGATCACTTCCCGCAGCGGCACATCAGCGCGGGTCATGGTCACGATGATCTCGGTGGTCAGCGTGGAAAGGATGCTCGCTTTGACACCACTGCCCATGCCATCGGACAGCACAACGATGGTTTTATCGTCGGTCTTGACCACTTTGGCGGTATCGCCACACAGTTCTTCGCCAGTTTTGTTAAGACTCTGATCGTAGATGTCCAAGAAGTAGTTCACGCGGCACCTGCACTACTGCTACATCGCGCCGCGATCTACGATGGAGATCAGGCGCAGCAAACTAACCTTCGTTTCCGCCGTCGTTTCGCCGAGCAAACTAGCGATCTCTTGCGCGACCTTCATCTGGTTATCCACGACTTCGTTGACCTTCTCGATGGTTTCCCTTCGCAGGCGGCGCAGTTCCTGTTCACTTTGCCATTCGTGCGTCAAATTGACCATAATGCAGGCGACGATCTGTTGATCGATGATCGGGAAGATCACTTTGCGGACGTAGAGATTGTACTTAGGGTAGTTTTCTTCCTTGGCGGGGATCACAGTATTGGTCTGCCAACAATCCCTGAAGTCAGAGACATCACCTAGAATGGAGGCGGCTGGCTGCCCGATGATCGCGCTGGCTTCCACGCCGAATAACTTGCAGAATGCGGGATTGACCAGATACACATTCATCTCCGAATCGACGACGATCAGCCCATTCGGATCGTAGTCCCAGAGCAATTCCCACAGACTTTTAACCGGCGGCTCAGTCATTGCTCTCCTCGGTGATACGAATTAAGCAGGGCAAGATGTCTGCTTCAAAGCGCTGTTCAATGTTCTGGGGATTGAGATCGCAGAACAAAATGTCTTTGACTTTTAGCGTAATGCCACGCTTGCATTGATCGAAGCAGAACGCACCTTTGAGGTCGATGCTGTCGGTCAGCCCGTAGCCAGCCATGAGGCGCTGCAAGGCGGGCAGCACATCATAAACGCCGTACTGATGACAGGCTGATCCCATGCAAAGATAGCAGATTGGTTTCGCTTGCATCTCGCGAATACCCGATAGTGAAGGCGGCAGTGTCGAACAATAACCCTGATTGTAATCGGGCGCGCTGCTGCGTTGGAGCGTTAGATGTCACCAATTAGACGGAAATTGATCATGTGCTGGAAACGAAAAGGTGTCGAGTTAGCCCGTCGGGTTGACGCTGACCCCTTCCAGCGGCGGTAAGGCACTGAGTGCGGTAACCAGATATTCGGCTAAACGCTGTTTGCCGCGCGGACTCAGATGCACACCATCACCTAGCACCGCACCACCGGGATTATCACGGAAATAAACATCGAGGAACTGCTGCATATCCGCACGCACTGGCTCGATGATGATCGAATTCAACTCGTCGCGCGTGGTGTAACGGATCACATGGCTATCACCCATGTCTGCGAACAATTCATGGATGTTAAGGCAGGTCACTTGCCGGAAAGTGCTCAACGCTCCAGATTGGCAAGAATTGGCAATCGCCGCGTTATACAACGAGATGCCAGTGGGGTTGAACCCTGCCGCCCAAGAATTCGCCGCGAACTGTGAAACGACTGGCGTGTAGTAATTGAGTACGACCACGCGACCAAAGGGGTTATTTGCCACGATAGTCGTCACCAGATCACCGATCACGGCGGCATGGCGCACAGCAGCGGCATCGGGTGACTGCGCGGGCGTTATGTCGTTGATCCACGGCATGATCACGGTGTAGCGGCAGTGATCTTCGAGCAGCGCGGCATACTGCGGCGTGGCAAAGTAAGAGGGATGGTTGCTAGTGCTGATGCCCGTGTTTGGTGAACCGCGATTGATGCCCTTGATGTTGCCCATGCCTACGCGCGCGAATGCTTCTTCCACAACTTGAGCCATCGGTGCGGCTTGCACGAAGGCGTAGCCCATCAGCGGCACTTCGTAGACGCCTGTACCCGCGGTGACCGAATCGCCGACCATCGAAACACAAGGATTGGTCAATGTTTCCGCGACCGAGAGCGTAGGAAAGATCGGCGTTGGCGGTACAGCGGAGGTGATCGTGGGTAATGGGGTGATGGTGAAGGTCGGCGTGATGGTTGGGGTAACGGGCGTGCTGCTTGGCGTCAGCGAAGGTAACGACGTCGCTGTGACTAAGCCCTGACTGGTTGCCGTGAAGGTCAGTGTGATGGTGGCGGTTGGCGGTTCGGGTGTATTCGTCGGCAACGGCGTTTCCGTCGGTGCGATGGTCGGTGGTTCCGTGGCGGTTTCCGTCGGCGGGATCGGTGTGGCACTGGCTGGCTCTGTTGGTAGGACAGCGGCAGCAGCGGGTGTTTCTGTTGGCGCGACGGTCGGCGCTAGAGCTGCTTCTTCCGTGGGCACTGCCGTCGGGGACGCGGTGGCGATCATGGTTTCGCTGGGAAGGATCGCAGGCACTTCGGTAGGTGGCTGTGTAGCGCTTGCCTCAAGCGTTGGCAGGACTGCCGCTGTGGGAATAGTCGAGTCGCTGCGTCCGCGCGTAAACAAGGCTATAGCTGCGCCGCCGACTGCCAGTACCGCGATCAGCAGCAGCAGGATTAGCAGTCGTGAACCACGTCGCGACGGTGGCGAGGGCATCGCATCGCCTCTAGCTACGCGTTCTGCACGGCGGCGTGCCTGTGCTTCCGTTTTTTGCTCCGCCGTGCGGACTGCATCCATGACCATAAACTGCGAGGCGGCATCTTCCAGCGCGGCGTGAAACTCGCCAGCCGTTACATAACCACTGCCCGACGTGAGCGCCGCGCGCAATACATCGGCTACAGCGGGCGGAACGCGCTGATCTACATCCACGCTTTGCAACTCGTGACCTGTCAGCGCGCGATGCACCAAACGTGCCAAGCCGCGCACGTCATAGCTAATATCGGCGCTGGCGTCGGCGATTTCAAAACCGCGAATACCAGCGTGTCCCTCGGAGATGATCACGATATGCTGACGGTTGAGGTTGCCGTGAACCAAGCCATGCTCATGCGCATAGTCCAATGCCGCACTGATCTGCATGGATAACTTGACCACGGAATGCAGCTTGAGGCGTCCTTCTGGCTTCAGGACAGGGGAGTAGGCGCGGCTGGCGGTGTAATATGCCCCATCAGATAGTTTGCCGCCCGCGATCATCTGCACAATGGCAGGATGTTCCAGTGCCTGAATCTGCTGTAAGCGCGTGACCCACTGGGTGGCTCTGGCGTTCTCTTTAGGCTGGAACACAGTGACGAACGCTGATTCACCACTACTCTCATGCCGCGCTAGATGAACGGTGCTGGTACCCGTCGGATTCTCATAGGTCTCGATGATCCGTTCGGCGATATATGCCCCGATATGCATAAGTTGTTATCCACATCTTGTAATGGCGGAACAAGGCTGATAATCACGGCGACCGTGCATTCATGATGCACGGATGATGCACTGATATTGCTCAGGCGGGCAAACCTGATCTTTTCTGCACGATCTTTGCACTTTTGGCAAATACCCGCCAAGCATATTTTAAAATTGGCATTACAACTCTGTGGTAAACTGTGCATAATGCTAGTAATTATGCGGCAGCACGAGGCGATCTCAGTACATTCTGCTAACTTCTAGATCATCGTGAATTGAAAGGGAAGCATCATGATCGATCATGCCAGCGTCAGCAAGTGGCTGCGCGATTACATCAGCGCGTGGGAAAGTTACGATCCGGCTGCAATTGGCGCGTTGTTCAGTGAGAATGCGGGTTATCGTTATAACCCTTACGATGAACCAGTGCGCGGACGACAGGCGATCATCGAAAATTGGCTGGAAAACCGCGATGATCCCAACACCTATAAGGCAGAGTACACACCAATTGCCGTCGATGGCGAGGTGGCAGTGGCGCAAGGACGCACGCAGTATTTTGATAGCGACGGCAAGTTCCTACGTCAGTTCGACAACATCTTCGTGATCCGCTTCGATAGCGAAGGTCGCTGCCTCGATTTCTGCGAGTGGTTCATGCAGCCGCGCGGACAGAGATAGAAATAGCGATAGTGGTAAAGCATGAGCAGCATAGCCCCCATTGAAGCGGGTCTGGTCAGTGTGGTGATCCCCTGCTACGGGCAGGCACACTACTTGTCTCAGGCGATAGACAGTATCCTTGCCCAGACTTATCCGCATTACGAGATCATTGTGGTTGATGACGCCTCGCCTGACAACGTGACGGGGACGATGACTGCCTATGCTGCGCACAGCAATATTCGACTGCTGCATCAAGAAAACGTAGGAACCGCTGCATCGCGCAATAATGGCGTGGTAGCAGCGCATGGCGAATTCCTGCAATTTCTGGATGCCGATGACTGGTTAGCACCTGAGAAATTGGCGCTGCAAGTGGAAGTAATGCGTCAACAGCCGGAGATCGGCGTGGCGTATGTCGATGTCTACAACACCTATCCTGATGGCACAATGAAGCCGCAGCGTGACGATCTACTCAATTTCTATCCGGCAGAACGCGATCTGTTTACAGCCCTGTGGCTGACTAATCTATTTCCGGTTCATGCCGCACTGCTGCGCCGAGATTGGTTCGAGCGCGTCGGTGGCTTCGATCCCAAGTTGAAAGGCGTTGAAGATCATGCGTTGTGGCTGCGTTTGGCGGCGGGTGGCTGCCAGATGCGCCGCGTGCCCCAGTTTCTGGCGTACTATCGCCGTCATGACAATAATAAATCGGTGAATAAGGAACGCATGAGTCGACTGGCGGAGGCGGAACGCCTGTCCATTATCCACGAGTTCCCCGAACTGGTAGCGAAAGCGACCACCGAATTATTCGGTCCTTATTCCCAGTTTATGCAGGAAGCGGACGTATGGACAAAACAGTTACAAGCATCGCTAGCGACGGCAACAGACTATTCCCGTAATCTGGAAGGGCAGATCGCGGAGTTAACTAGCTATCAACGAACGCTGCAGACTGAACTCCATGTTCAAACCGAGCAAGTGGCGAAGGTGAGTCAGGCATACGCTGATCTGGAAAAATATGTCCGCTTGCTAGAGGCAGAACTACAGCAAAAGAACGAATACATTAATGTATTGCAGCAATCACATCCCCCGACAGAGCCAGTTTGAGTCATTCATCGCGCCAGAGATAGCGGCTGACAGTGCAGTAAGTTCGGTAGCCCAAACGCTCATATAGGGGAACGCCTAACTCGGTGGCGAACAGCACACCGATGCGATATCCCTGACGCGCCGCATCCAGCATTGGTCTGATAGTCAGCGCCGCGCCAATCCCGGATCGCCGCATGGTGGGCTTAACTCCCAGCGCCCACAAGCTTGCCGCCCCACCGCCGCAGAAACTGAGCGAGATGCCGACGGGTTGATCAGCGAGCCAACCGATGTACAGTCGCCAAGGAAGGCGATCTAGACCGATTCGCTGCGATGCCTGCACCCATGCTTGCCCCGCGAACTCCGGCGCTTCAAATGTTTCGACGAAAGTACGCGCCCACACTTGCAGTGATTCTTCATCGTTCACGGTAGCGATCTGGAAGCCATCGGGCGTGGGCAGTTCTACCGCCAGATGGTTGAGATCGACAGCCATCCCCGGCGCAGCGACCTCGTAAGGGATCATGCCGTGCGCGGCAAAGCGAGATCCTAGATCAGCAGGCTGGCTGCCCGGCGTCACCCACCAGAACGATAGCGGGACGCGGTTGGATTTGAAGTATTCCTTAGTCTCTTGTATGAAGTCATCGACGGCACTTGCCGCCAAGTTCACGCCAATAACCCCGTTGAACATCGGGCTGAGAATACCGGGATTGATCCAGCGGTGGTAGCGCTGCGTATGATCGTGGATGGCGTCGGGCGTAGCGGCGAGGGCAGCGAAAAACGCTTGAGCATTGGAATCCAAGGCTGCGGCGAGTGCCGCCGCTGAGAAATCCGTGAGAATCGGAGCCTGCGTGGTTGGCATAGCATTACTGTGCATGATCATGATCTTGCGCCTGCCTTTCTCTGAGCTTAAAGTATGACATTGTTATGTTCATCCAACAGATCATTTTCTGCTCAGTTTCTGTCCACTACCCCACACTGATAGATCCACGCTACCAGAACCACCCCCTGAAAGTTGCGCGACGATGTTTGGGACTATGCTATACTCCGCGTACACTGCACAGTGAACTTAAGTACTGATGATGCTCAGACAAGACGGCTCACGACGTAATTCATAGACGTATGCTATGCGCTTGAATCTGAATCTAGTCAACGCCCATCTGATCTACCAACTGGAACTTTCCGGCGGGATTGCGCGGGTAAAGCAAAACGGCTTCGATGTGATCGTGGCTGAGACTCCGCAGCAGGAGTTGATTGCGCTGCACCTGATCGAGCGCGACATCGACGTGGGCTTGATCAAGAACACCCTGATCTATAACGCCGCACATAATCAGGCGACGCTGTTTATTTTGTGGAGTGCCATGCTGCTGCCGGAACACGGCGAACGTTACCGTCCCTACGATTGGATGCACGCGCTGCTGGCGCTGTACGATGATCGCATCTATGCTTACGAAGTCTACGATCAACATCTGTACGTGTTTCCGGTACATTTTGACCGCACGGAAGTAGGCTTGTATCGCTCCGTGCGCTATGGGGATCGGGTAGACATGGCGCGGCTGCGCGTAGAGAAAATACGTCTCGATTCGCAGTATCTGACGGGCTACTACACCATCGCGGATTTCGAATCCAGCACGCGGCAGCAGTTTCAACCGCCGAATGATGCCAATAACAGCGATGACTCGACACCGCTTTCCGAGACGCGCAACCCGCTGTGGGTTTACTATCATGTACTCGGCGTCGGCGTGGATGCCGATTGGGAGACGATCCGTAAGGCGTACCGCCAATTGGCACGCGAGTTTCATCCTGATGTGAACAAGAGCGAGGATGCGCTGGCGAAAATGCAGCAGATCAACATCGCTTACCAGCGCATCAGCGAGATATTTGGTGATGCAGAAGAAGAGAAGGAGGAGCAAGACTGAATATTCTACAGCGATCCTTGAGGAGATACTTGCTCAAGCGGCAGGTATGAAGGATCAATGTTTCGAGCCATTCAGCCTAAGTAATGAGTGACGCGTGACGAGCAGAACTAGCGACTTAGTGCTTTTACTCGTTACCCGTCACTCATTACTCGTTACTGACTTAGCCGCCCAGAGAATAGAAAGGCAGGAGCAGGATAATGAGAAAGATGTCGCTGTTTGCGCTGGCGCTAATGCTGGTGTTCATGCTGACTTTGATCAGCAATGCGCCGACAACCACGCTGGCGCAGGGCAACCCTACCCCCACTTTCACGCCGACGCCCCCACCTCCGATCAACGTCATTCTGGCGAATTTCACGCTCACCGGTTTACGTGGCGTGAACGCCGCAAGCAATACGATTTCGCAGGCGCTAACGGCGCTGCGTTTGCCCGCCTTCCGTCTGACCCGTGCACAGGCATTCGCGGATACCGATGCCGCGCGACAAGCGGGTGAGGATGCCGGAGCCGCCATGGTGATCTGGGCTGCGCCAGAGGATGAACGGTTGGTAATCCGTTTCGAGATGCTGCAGCGTTACCAGTTTGAAGGCTTGGATGCACTGAACCGCCGTCGCGTGACGACGCGCGGTTTGTATGGCATCCCCGATACTGCCGAACTGCCCGTCGTAGCGGGATTCTCGCCCGCCGTACTGACCAACTTCGCACAGGCACAGATCTTGCTTGCCATTGCCGACGATGCCAATGCTAAGGCACGTTTGACCGCCGCTGAAGCCGCGAATGCCGCTGTTCTTGCCGCGAATGCCGAAGCTGATCCCGAAACGGTGGATGAAGTCGCGGCAGCAGCCGTCACCAGTGAATTGAACTTCTATCAATCCTATTTGGACGTGAAAACGGGCGACATTGAGAATGCCTTACTGCGCTTCAATACCCTGATCCGCAGTGATGAGCAGCGCCCGCAGGTAGCAGCATGGACGCGCATCAACGCGGGTGCACTGGCGATCAATCGTGGTGGCTACGACAACGCGATCGGCTTGTTGGAGCAAGCGATCAGCGTGGATGAAGGCATTGCGATGGCGTACATCAACATGGGAACCGCGTATCGCTGGCTCTCCGAGTTGAATGATGCCATCGACAATTACGATGCCGCGTTGGAATTGGAGCCAGAGAACGTCTTTGCATTGAACAATCGCGGCTACTTGCTGGCGCAAGTTGGTGAATATGAAGAAGGCTTAGACAATCTGGCGGAAGTTATCCGCATCGATCCACGCTTCACCGATGGCTTTATCAACCGCGCGTTGGTTTACCGAGTCATCGGCGAGGTTGATCTGGCGCTGCGCGACATCAACGTGGCGATCACGCTGACCACTGACCGCGATGAATATCCTTATCTGCTGCGCGCTGACATCTACTACGCGCTGGGACTGTACGACAACTCGCTGTCTGATCTGGATCGCGCGATCTCGATCAATCCTGATAACGACTACTCACGCACCCTGCGCGGGGATATCTACTTCCGGCAAGGGCGCGATCTGGATGCGGTCAACGAATATACCGCCGCAATCACCAACGATCCGAGCAGCCCCTTCGCTTATCTGGGACGTGCGCAAGTCTATTTGAAGCTGCGGATGTTCGTGGAGGCTGTGTTAGATGCGTCGCAGGCGCTGCAATTGAGCGCGGACTCGCCGGAAAACGTGGCTGACGCTTACTACTATCGCGCGGAAGCGTACAGCGGATTGGAACGCTACGCAGAAGCGATCCGCGACTATCAGCGTTACCTCTCCGCCGTACCAGATGGACGTTACGCCGCTGCTGCACAGGCACGCATCGACAGTCTGCGTGACTTCATCACCCGTACGCCAACCTTTACTAAGACGGCGACGCGCACGGCGACTCCGAGCCGCACACCGACTGAGGTGCCGCCTACCGCAACGGAAGTACCACCGACGAATACGGCTATCCCGCCCACTAGCACACCGGAAGTGATCATCGTGACGGCAACGCCGATCCCGGCAACACCAACGCTGCCGCCAACGTACACCCCAACCGCCATCCCCACCAATACAAGGACGAGCACGCCCGCACCGACGAGCACACCCCGTCCGAGCAGTACGCCGTTGCGCACTGAAACACCGACAATCAGCCCGACTTAGTGATCACGATGGAATAGCAGCAGGGGAGCTTAGTCTCCCCTGCTAATTAGCCTCGCCCTCTGACCCCATCATCCACTTCGTGGAGAAGGGGAATCTCAGTGCGAGGTTATTTACTGTGCCTTCCGTTTGAGGAGGCAAACAGGTCTTAGCGATCATTCTCCAGCGCTTCGATGTGCACATCCCCAGATGATAAACAGCCTTCATCCAAGACCAGCGCAATCCCGCCGGAGCGCAACGCGTTCGACTCATCGCGCAGATCGAACAGCCAGTGATCGTTAATCGCGCCACGAATGTGATCACCTTGAACGCTCAGTTTCAAGTGATAGCTGGTATCGAACTGCCATGCAAAGGGGACTTCAGCCAACGTAGTAGTGCCATCTAATTCTCTGATCAACGCCGCCGTGCCATTCTCGCGCAGGATCAGCGCATAGTAACGGCGCATCCCCTGTACGCGGGCGGCGATCCCGGCGCTTTTGCCCAAGTGCGGCGTGATCAGGGCGCTGACTTGATAATCCTGCCACTCGCGGGAACCGTGAATCAGCAGCCCTACGCCTTCATTCTGTGTGATGTGGAACGGTGCATCCGCCGTCGCCCGCAACCGAAAGATGCCCTCCACCCATGCCCGCTGCCAGAGTTTGCCCGCGCCGCGCTTGAGGGTCACTTGCGGTTTATTGTCCCAACCCAACCAATCTAGATATAACGTGCCTGCCGCCTGATCCGTACCTACAATCTCGATCCCGACCTCTGCGATTGGTTGACCGTTGGTATCTGGAATTCGCCAACTTAGTTCTGCGGCAGTATTCAATTGCAGCGTTGTTATATCGGCATATAGGCGTTGTAAGTGATCCTGAGCGTCATAAACACTGATGAACAGCCGACAAGCTATTGTTGTCCCGTACACCGGATCGAACTGTACGCGTGCCCTCACTGTTTCGCCTGAATACAGTGTTGGTGAGGCAAGCAGAGAATAGCTGCCCGACATGTTGATCGCGTCGGGTGGGATGAAGGTTGGCGTAGCGAGGCGCAGCGAGTCAGCCGCGCTCAGATGATCAAGGTGAATCGCGAGACCGCGTTCGCCGTCGGAATGCTCCCAAGGTACGTTCTCAAGCGTCGCCGTCGCTGTCGAGGTTTCTGCCTTCTCGATATGGAATCCTTGCACTGAACCGGGCAGCTCGAAATGGAACTGTGCGCCATCTTTCGGCTGCCATGCAGGCAGACCAGCCAATGCGCGGGCTGCATCGACGATGTGGAAGGTCTCCCTCGCCGCATCAGTGATCGCACGTCCTCCATCGGCAGTGGGCAGGTACAAACGATCCGCCAGTGGTGTGCGCCAATCCACGCTACTGGCGTCAATAGCTGCCAAGCCGTTCTTGATGCCGAGTAGGCAGCCGACGTTGCCAGAGTTGCAATCGGTATCGCAGCCACTGGTGTTGATGATCATCAGCGTTTTCTGGAAATCATCGTCGCCGTAGAGCAGACTCATGATCATGAGGGCGTGATTGGGTACGACATGGCACGCGCCGCCGTATTTGTCGTAACCGTAGTTCGCTTCCAGCCATGCCCGCGCCTTATACCAATCCGATTCGGTAGTACGCATCCGGCGCAGTTCTGCGATCATGCGGCTGATGATCGAATCGGAGGGGATGTAGGATAAGCCGATGTCAAGCAGACGTTGAACATCTGATTCAACAAATGCAGCCGCTTCCATGGCTGCCCATAACTGTGCGGCGTAGACCGATTCGCCGTCGTGACTAACGTGCCCCGCTCGTCCCGCCAGATCAGCCGCTAATGTTGGATCGCCGGGAGCGACCAGTGCCCATCCATCGATGAAAATCTGGGCGCCGATCTGCTCGGAGAGGATTTTGCCGTTCAGTTCCGTCGATCCGCTGGCTGGCGCGGTGGTTCCGCGTTTGAGCCGCAGATATGCTGTATGTTCTGTTGAATAGCCGAGTCCGCCCCACCACAGGATTGTCTTGCCTTCGATAATGTAGTTGAGCCAGCCTTGTCCGATTTGCGCGGATGCCAGATCGCGGCGGTAGTCGTAATCTTCGAGCGCACGGAGGAAAGTGAACGTTCCCGTCAGATCGTCGTCGGTGACGATTAGCGGCTTGCCCAGTTTTTCGTTGACGTAGTACCAGATTTCGCCCAGCTCCTTCATGATCCGCTGATGCGTCCACTGCTCGAAGGGGCGTCCCAGATAAACGCCGATCATTTTGCCGAGCACGCCTGCGTAAACATGCTCTGCGTATTCCCGTCCTAGTTGCTTGATCTTGGAAGTTGTGTCAGACATCAGCAGATCACCACATGAATTACGCCGGGACCGTGAACGCCGAGAACGAGGATCATCTCGATGTCACCGGTACGGCTAGGTCCTGTGATCAGGGTGATGCTGTTTGACCCCTCTAGTGCTTGCTTACCTTCCGCGTTCATCCACGCTTCCAGATTGGCAAAGAGGCGCTCTTTGCGCAGAATGGCGACGTGCACGGGCGGCATCAGTGAGGGGATGCGTCCCTGTCCCTCACTGGTGATCATGACCAGCGATCCAGTAGTAGCCAGTCCGGCATCTGCACCTGTCACGCCCACGCGGATCGGCTCAACATCGTGCAGCGTCTGCAAGCGCTGATCGCCCCGCGCGTGCGGCTCTACAATGTCGATGCCATCGGCGCGCAATTGGTCTACCAATTCAGGCAGCGGCAGCCGATCCCATGCCATGATCCGCCTATCAGTTCCGATAAGATCTCTTATCGTTCTTATTGCCTCTGCCTCGTCCGCGCAGATGTGAACTTTGCCCGTGAGTCCTTCCAACATGGTCTTAAAACGTGCGATCAGATCGTCCGATCCGATCTTGGTGACGGGAATAAAGTCCTCGTTGGCGGGGCGGGCTGGCGCATCGGGGAAGGGAGGATGGCTGGCGCGTAAAGTTGCCAGAATGCGATCTCGACTGCTATTGCTCATAAGCTGTTGCTCGTTGCTGTATATGGCGTATAAGTAATCCTGTTGACGCTAATGTTACCTCACTTCCCTGTACTGGGATGTACGCGCAATCGTCGTGCGGAGGTACACTTACACTTGGCGTGTAAACGAGTCGCGATTATAACTTTTAGTGTCCAAGCACGTTTCCTAAACTGCACTATGACCGCTACCAACATCGATCCCCTTCTCGTCGTCCTAAATCGGCTAATGCTGCGCTACGCCAACCCTGCGCGCAAAGCGTATCTGTTTCTGTTTCGCCTGCAACCAGAGACGGATATGATGCCCTTGCTGCCTGAACCGCAGCAGGTGATCACCGTATGGAGCGATGAAGGCGCAGGCTTGCAGGAGACGACAGTAGAGGCGGCGTTATCGCGCTGCGCGGCGATCCGCGAAATGGGTACGAAAGCCAGCAACCGCCATCAGTTGATGTCGCGCATCGTAAAAGTGAGCTTAAAGCAGGACGACGCAGAGACGATCACGGTGGAACTGATGAGCCGTTCACTCGTTTACAGTCCCAAGGGAGATCGGCGCGTCACCGAGCAGTGGAAGTTAGGATCGGATGGATGGTATTCTGCTTACAAACCACGAGATGAAGTACCAAATTCATGGTTCTGAGATTACTTGTCGCATCAGTATCGAGGAGCAATCGTAACCATGCGCTTTGAGTTTGCAACCGCTTCCCGCGTGATCTTCGGAGCAAGTACGGCGAAGGAGATTGCCCCGATTGTGCAGCAATTCGGCAGGCGCCCGTTGATCGTCACGGGCAGTAACCCCGAACGCATCGCGCCACTAAAAGAAACGTTGGCTGAACTCAATGTATTGACCTTCAAGACCGAGGGCGAACCGACTATGCAGATGGTGATCGACGGCGTCAACTTCGCCCGTTTCACCATGTGCGACGTGATCGTTGGCGTCGGTGGCGGCAGTGTGATTGACACCGCCAAAGCGATCTCCGGCTTGCTGACAAACGAGGGCGATTTGCTGGACTATCTGGAGGTGATCGGTAGAGGGCAAAAGCTAAGCAACCCCGCCACTCCAATGATCGCCATCCCGACCACCGCAGGTACGGGCGCAGAAGTGACCTCCAATGCCGTGATCTATTCGCCGGAACACCGTGTCAAGGTGAGTTTACGCAGCCCGCTAATGCTGCCGCGCGTTGCTGTTGTTGATCCTGAACTGACTTATACTTCGCCGCCACAGGTTACCGCCACCAGCGGCATGGACGCACTAACTCAGGTGATCGAGGCGTTTACCTCAAACCGCGCCAACCCGCTCACTGACTCGCTGTGCCGCGACGGGATCAGGCGGGCGGCACGATCACTGCGCAAGGCATATAGCTCGAACGATCCGCAGGCGCGCGAGGACATGGCGATCACCAGCCTGTTCAGCGGGGTCGCGCTCTCCAACGCCAAACTCGGCGCAGTGCACGGCTTCGCCGGACCGATGGGTGGCTTATTCTCTGCCCCGCACGGCGCGCTCTGCGCGGCGCTATTGCCCAACGTGACGGCACTTAATATCCGCGCCTTGCGTGAACGGCAGTCTGAAAGCGAATCGTTACAGCGGTATGCTGAGATCGCACGGCTGATTACAGGGAGAGACTCCGCTGCGCCAGAGGATTGCTTATCGTGGTTGACTGATATGGCGGCAGAACTGGACATTCCGCGATTGCGCGAATTGGGAGTACAAGAATCTGATTTCCCCCTCATCATTGAAAAATCCGCCGTCAGCAGTTCGATGCAGGGTAACCCGATCAAACTGACGATGGCGGAGATGCAAGAAATATTGTCACTGGCGCTGTAGTGGTGCTGCCGCTAGTTCCGTGATTCAATCACGCGGATCGCATTGGCGACACCATCTTCAGCACGGATCAACGCGCCGATGCGTTCCGCCTCACGGCACAGTGAGGGATCGCTGGTAATCTGCGTCAGCGCTGCGCTTAAATTTTCTGCAGTCAAGCGCTTCTGTGGGATCGGTTTGGCGGCGATGCCCAGCATGTGCAGACGCGTGCCCCAAAAGCTCTGATCGCCGATAAAGGGTGTGATCAGCGCAGGTTTTCCGGCACGAAGCCCCGCCGCCGTCGTGCCCGCCCCACCATGATGCACTACTGCTGCCATTCGCGGGAACAGCCATTCGTGTGGCGCTTCGTCCAACAAGAATACGTTGTCGGGTAAATCGTCAGCTTTCATGCCACCCCAACCGCTGGCGAGGATGCCACGTTGATCGCTGAGACGCAACGCCTCGATCACCTGCTTTGCCTTCGCCCGCGGATCGCTGGTGGTCATGCTGCCAAAGCCGACGTACACGGGTGGCTTGCCACTTTCTAGAAAGCGTGTTAACGCTGCTGATGGCTGCCAATCGCTGTGATTGTCGAGGAACCAGAATCCCGTTGCGTGGACATGCGGCGGAAAATCAGCCGGACGCGGGATTACCTGTTCGCTGTAGCTGTAGAGTATCGGCGTCGGTTGCCCATTATCTGCACGCACCAATTCACTCATGTTGGCACGTTTAGGCATACCGAGCATTTCCGCACGCCACTTGTTGATCATACCGGCGTAGGGCGCGATGATCAGATTTAACAGCTTGTAGCTGAGGCGGTTGAACCAACCACCGAAGTTCAACTGCGGCAGAAGCGGATAGGTAAAAGCACTGGTCGGTGTGTACAGTGGCGCAGTCAAACTTAGATAGGCTGGCACGCCCAATTTTTCAGCAATATGGATGCCGCCAAGCGTCTTGGGATGATAGATCAGCAAATCGAAACCCTGCTGCGCGATGTGCCATTCATCGTCGAGCATCCTGCGCAGCATCGGCGCGACCATTTTCATCAGCGCCAGCTTGCTGCCTTTACCGTCCATCGCCAGTTTCGGATCGTCCTTGAGCCGCAGTAATTCATCATTCATGGGCGCAAAGTTCAACCCATATCCCTGTACAAAGGACTCGAACAGTGCCGCGGTTGCCAGTGTTACCTCGTGTCCTGCAGTCTGCAAACCACGTCCCAGCGCCACAAATGGCTGTACATCGCCGCGCGAACCAGCGGTCAAAATCAAGATTTTCATCAGCTTAGTCCCCCTTTTATTCTGACTTTTCTGTCTTCTGGCGCCTAAGTTCACGCCACTGTTCCATTAGCTTTGGAAATTCGCGCTGAAAGAAACCAAAAAACTCGTCCATTTGCTCAAGACGCTGGCGCACTTCGGGGGACTTCCCTTCGAGTAAATGCAGTCCGCGCATAGCAAGCTGCTTAAACCCTGCCATCTCATCCATGCGCGCCTGTAACGAGCGTTCCCATATTTCGGTACCTAGACGGAAGTATTCGCGTCGTTTGCCGGGCAAACGAAACCGCTCGACCAGATGGAAGGTCTGCAACTGCCACAGCGCGACACTGATCGTACTTTTGCTGGCCTGCAGTGCCTCCACTAGTTCAGGCATCGATTGATATGGCGGCTCGCAGATCATCAGATATGCCATGATCCGCCCACCTGTGCGCTGCAAGCCGAGGTTCTCGAAGTAGAAGCCGATGTCGTCGATAAATTTGTTTTGTTCATCCATGTGGTAAATTCTATCTTGTTCTGTTTGTTCGGTCAATACCGAACAAACAGAACAACAAAAAAAGACCGCTTCTTGCAAGCAGCCTTTTGCTGACTCGGTAAATTGCTTAGCCTGCCCGAACTGGTGATTCTGTCTTGCCAAGAATTGCCGACAAAAAGCGCAGCGAAAACGATGACTTGTGATGCTGGTTAGTGAGCAATTCCAGTCCTTGCCGCGCTACCACGCTATTTGGATCGATATACAGTGCCCGGCGGTAGCAATAGATACGCTCCGGAAGGCTGCTGACCTTACCCGCCAACCACAGCCAGTCCAGTT